>NZ_VLJP01000012.1 GCF_007829525.1 Mesorhizobium sp. J18 | reverse complement strand
GCCCGTTCCGCTGCCCCTGCTTGCCATCGCAGGGCTGTGTGCTCGTCCAGCACGCCCCGGCCGTAGTACCGGGAGGGGAACCCTTGGACGGAACCTCCCCGGCCCYGCCTTACGAGGGCAGGACGGAGGCGCCGGTCCCTTTCCCRCGGGAYCGCCGTCGCGAYCCGCTTTCCCGCGGAAAGGGATGGGGCAAGGATAGCGCAGGTTAAGAAGGCGGGGATGAAATGGGGAATGGGGACTGGTGAATGGTGAATGGCGACAACGGCTTGGCGCGGAGAGGGCGGCGGATTTATCCCCGCGTGTTCTTCCTTCACAGCGTTGCCCTTCATCCTTCTTCCCTCTCGCCCCTTCGACAGGCTCAGGGCTGCGCGGGGCACCTCTCCCCCGCTTGCGGGGAGAGGAAAGGTGSCCTSCMYCACCGCTCCCTACTCCGCCAGCCGGAACTCCAGATAGATGTTGCGCTGGAGGATCGACTGGTTGTCGTCGGACAGAATCGAGATCATGGTCGCGCCGTCGTCGCGCCGCCACACGTCCAGACCTTCCATATTGTCGATCTGGTAGCCCATGTCGGCGGTCAGAAGGATCGGCCCGTCAACCACCGCGCCGCTTTCGATCGTCGAACCGTCAATCCGGCGCAGGCGCATCGCCACGCCCGAAGCCGGGGAATAATAACGTTCGAGAAGCAGGAGGTCGCCATTCGGCAGGAAGGCACCGTCGGTGATGTCGAACGCATCATGGCGGGCGACCGTGAAGACGCCCTTCCTCGGCCCCTCCAGAACGGCGGCGAAGATGTTTCCGGCCTTGTCGACGCTTTTTTCGGTCAGGGCCACCCGCGCGCCCGTCAAGGGATGGTCTTCGGGCGCGTAGACGACCGTCTCGAAACCGCCATTGCGGCGTAATTCATAGGCCGGCACGAGGAAATCGAGATGCCTGAGCGGCCCTTCAACCCCTTCCGAATCTATCCGGTACTCGGAGATGCGATGCTCGCGCTCGAAGCTCACACTCGCCACGTCGCCAAGAATCCCGATGCCTTCCGCATCCGTCGTCCATTTGTCGCCGGTGACCTGCCCGTCGGGATCGGCAATCGGCTCGACCCGGAAATCCGCGAAGCCGCCGGGCCTGCCCTCGGAATCTCTTGCCACCCGTCCGAAGAACCAGAAACCCGTATCCGCCACCCCTATGAACGCGCCGCCCGGCGAGCGGAAACGGAAGGAGGACATGCTGCCGAACTTTCGCGACGAGGCCGTCATCTCCAGGCCGCCTACGAATTCCAGCGGTCCGAAGCGCCGCTCTTGGGAGCCGATCCTGAACTCGGTTATGGGCCGGCTGTTGACGGTGACGGAAGCCGGCGAAAGATCGCCCGCGACGGAGACCTGCGACAACGTGAATATGGCGAGCGCCAGGGCTGACAGCGAGATACGCCCCCTGCCCCCCATCCGAGGTCAGCCGGTACGCCGGAGAATACCGCCGCGGCGGCTTCCGCGAGCGTCCTCCTCTTCAAAGAGGGCCGCAAGCTGCTCGGTCATGGCGCCGGCAAGTTCCTCGGCATCGACGATGGTCACCGCGCGCCGATAGTAGCGCGTAACGTCATGGCCGATGCCGATCGCCAGAAGCTCGACGGGCGAGCGCGTCTCGATGAGGTCGATGACGGCCCGCAGGTGGCGTTCGAGATAGTTGCCCGGATTGACCGAAAGCGTGGAATCGTCCACCGGCGCGCCGTCGGAAATCATCATCAGGATCTTGCGCTGTTCCGGCCGCGCGATCAGGCGCTGATGCGCCCACAGAAGTGCCTCGCCGTCGATATTCTCCTTGAGCAGCCCCTCGCGCATCATCAGGCCGAGATTGCGCCGCGCCCGGCGCCAGGGCGCATCGGCGGACTTGTATATGATATGGCGAAGATCGTTCAGCCTGCCGGGATTGACGGGCTTGCCGTCCTTCAGCCATTTCTCGCGCGCCTGGCCGCCTTTCCACGCACGCGTGGTGAAGCCGAGGATTTCCACCCGCACGCCGCAGCGCTCGAGCGTGCGGGCGAGGATGTCGGCGCAGGTGGCGGCAACCGAGATCGGTCGCCCGCGCATGGAGCCGGAATTGTCCAGGAGGAGAGTGACCACGGTATCGCGGAACTTGGTGTCGCGCTCCTGCTTGTAGGACAGCGGCTGCATGGGGTCGATAACGACGCGCACGAGTCGCGCCGGATCGAGATAGCCTTCCTCCAGATCGAAATCCCAGGAACGGTTCTGCTGCGCCATCAGACGGCGCTGCAGACGGTTGGCCAGCCGGCCGACAACGCCTTGCAGGTTGGCAAGCTGCTTGTCGAGGAAGGCGCGCAGCCGATCGAGTTCCTCCTCGTCGCACAGATCTTCCGCGCCCACCGTCTCATCGAACTCGCCGGTGAAGACCTTGTAGTCGATCTCGCGCGTCAGTGCGGTGAAGGGATGTTCCGGCCGCTTCGCCTCGCCCGGAGTCTCGGCGTCCAGATCCTCATCCTCGGAAATGTCATCCGCGCTGGCATCGGCGGCCTCGGTCTCGCCGGCCTCCGCCTCGTCGCCCGACGTGTCGGACTCCTCGGGCTGCGACTGCTCGGCGCCGCTATCCTCCTCGCCGCCCTCCTCGGATTTATCCTCGCCCTGCGGCTGGTCGTCGCTATCGTCGGATTCGGAGCCTTCCTCCTCGCCCAATTCCTCGCCCATATCCATGGAAGCGAGCATGTCGCGGACGACACGCGAAAAGGCGTCCTGATCCTCCAGATGGGGAAGGAGCGAATCGAACCCCCCGCCGGCCTTCTCCTCGATCCAGTCGCGCCAGAGGCCGAGCAGCTGCTCGCCGCTTTTCGGCGCCGGCCGGCCCGTCAGCTTCTCGCGCACCATCAGCGCCACCGCCTCCTCCAGCGGCGCGTCGGCCTGGTCGCGCACATCGGCGAGGTTGGCGCGGGCATATTTGTCTTCCAGCATGGCGGCAAGATTGTCGCCGACGCCCTGCATGGCGCGGGCGCCGATCGCCTCCACGCGCGCCTGCTCGACCGCATCGAAGATGGCGCGCGCCTGCTTGCCCTGCGGGGCAAGACGGCCATGCAGACGGGAATCGTGACAGGCGCGGCGCAGCGACATGGAATCGCCAAGCCCCCGCGTCACGCTGATGTCGTCGGCCGTGGCCCTCTTCGGAAGGTCGGGCAGCCTGGCCCGGCTGCCGGTCAGCGCCGGCTTCTCCTTGGCAAAGGAGACTTCCAGCTCATGGTCGCCGGCCATGGCGCGCATGCAGACGGTGACGGCGCGCTTGAACGTGTCCGTATCCGCCGCCGCCTTCGCCCTTGCACGTGAATTGTCACCGGGACCGGCCATAATCGTCCGCTTCGTCAGGCAAGCACCACATTCGCCGCCGACTCGGGCAGTTCCTCGCCGAATGCGCGCTGATAGAACTCGGCAACCACGGATCTTTCCAGCTCATCGCATTTGTTGAGGAATGTCAGGCGGAAGGCGAAGCCCACATCGCCGAAGATCTCGGCATTCTCGGCCCACATGATGACCGTGCGCGGGCTCATCACGGTGGAGAGATCGCCGTTCATGAAGGCCGAGCGCGTCATGTCGGCGACACGCACCATCTTGTTGACGATCTCACGGCCCTTCTCGTTGCGGTAATGCTTGGCCTTGGCCAGCACGATGTCGACTTCCTTGTCGTGCGGCAGGTAGTTGAGCGTGGTGACGATCGACCAGCGGTCCATCTGCGCCTGGTTGATCTGCTGCGTGCCGTGATAAAGGCCGGTGGTGTCGCCCAGACCGACCGTGTTGGCCGTGGCGAAGAGGCGGAAGGCCGGATGCGGACGGATGACGCGGCTCTGGTCGAGCAGCGTCAGGCGGCCCGAGGATTCCAGCACGCGCTGGATGACGAACATGACGTCCGGCCGGCCGGCGTCGTATTCGTCGAAGACCAGGGCGACATTGTGCTGATAGGCCCAGGGCAGGATGCCGTCGCGGAACTCGGTCACCTGCACGCCTTCCTGCAGGACGATCGCATCCTTGCCGACGAGGTCGATACGGCTGACATGGCTGTCGAGATTGATGCGCACGCAGGGCCAGTTAAGGCGCGCGGCCACCTGCTCGATATGGGTCGATTTTCCGGTGCCGTGATAGCCCGAGACCATCACACGCCGGTTGTAGGCAAAGCCGGAAAGGATCGCCAGGGTCGTCTGCCTGTCGAACAGGTAGTCGGGATCGATGTCGGGCACATGCTGGTCCGCCACCGAATAGGCGGGAACCACCATTTGCGAATCGAAGCCGAAGGTCTCCTTAACCGACACGGTCGTATCGGGGAGATTGGCGATATCACGGTCCATTCTGTTCATCATGCCTCCAGCAGGCGCAGGCCCGGTGCCCGTGCCGCTCGTCTCGTCATCCGGGGTTGTCTTAGCAGACGCGGCAGTCAACACAAACCCGCCTGCTTCAAGAGGCGGTAGGCCTGTATCACGTCGCGGAAGCGTTCTTCCGAACCCCTGTCGCCGCCATTCGTATCCGGATGGTGGCGCTTCACAAGTGTCTTATAGCGCGCCTTGATGTCTGCGCCAGTCGCCTTTGCGTCAAGACCAAGCGTTTCCAGCGCCTTGGCCTCAAGCGGCTTCACTTTCCGCTGCCGCGGCTCAATCGCCTCGCGCCCCTCGGAACCGAAGAGATTGAAGGGGTCGCCGATGCGGCTGTAATAGCCGGCGCGGCCCGACCGCACGGTGGAGAAATCGGGAGCCGCCCGCGCGCTGGAATTGCCGCTGATGGTCCAGGTCGGCCGGTGACCGGTAAGCGCCTCTTTCTGGAAACGCGCGATCTCGCCGTCCGAAAGCCCGGAAAAATAATTGTAGCCCTTATTGTATTCCCGCACATGCTCGAAGCAGAATCGGAAATACTCTCCTTCCTTCATCCGGCCGACAGGCGCGCGATGCGTGCCAGGCTCCTCGCAGCCGTCCCATTGGCAGCGCGGCGCTTCCGCCTTCACCTCTGCCTGGGGATCCGGCCGGACGCGGATTTTCTCGAAATATTTCGAGTAGGGTTTCATCGAAAGTCTGAGCGATCCAAAACTGTCCTGATTATGGGCACCGGTCATCGCGAAACAAGAATTGACATTTCGCCAATGATCGCCCTAACGCGTGAATCGACGATGAACCGGGGGATAGCCCCCATATGGTATGAGGAGGTCGCCTTGTCCATCCAGGAGACCATCGAAGCGAAACTTCGCAGAGCTTTTTCTCCCGAACGGCTGGCTGTGATCAACGAGAGCCACCTTCATGCGGGCCATCATCATACCGCTTCCGGCCATGAGGAAGTTTTCGACGGCACCGGAGAAACGCATTTTCGTGTCCGCATCGTGGCGGAAGCCTTTGCCGGCAAAAGCCGGGTGGAAAGGCATCGCGCCATCAACACGCTGCTGGCCGACGAACTGGGCACCGGCGTCCACGCATTGGCGATCGAACCGGCCGCTCCCGGCGAGCCGACGCGGTGGTGAAAACCGTCACCAGATTGTCTGGACTTGACGATGGGCGCGTATCTTGCGATCGGCGGTGACCAGAGGAGCAGCAAGTTTCTGACAGGTCGCTACGATATACCTGTCTGCCGGATCTTTGTGGAACTCCGGTCCCAGTTGAGTGCTCCTTACAGCGATCTCGTTATCGATCGGCACGAACTTGATGGCGTCGAGCCAGCTGACCGTTTCCAGCCAGTCAAGCACGTCCTTGGACAGGCCGATCCGTTTCCTGGCGGCGAGGATAGCTATCTCCCAAGCGGAAATCGAGGATACGAAGATTGTCCCGCCGCTTCGCTCCGACTCGAGTGATTTCCTTGCTCTTGCGCTGAGTTTTCGCGTTTCGCCGCCGAACCACCACAACAGGACGTGTGTATCGACGACAATCACTTCAACGCGTTCCACTCATCCTCGTCCACCGCGGGATCGAAAGGCCTGTCGTACCAGAGTACCGAGCCCTTCAGAATTTCAAAGGGATCCTGCTTCTCGTCATTAATGCGGCGAATTTCCAGCGTCGGCTTGCCATGATCGGTGACGATCAGGGGTTCACCACTGGCCTCGACCTGACGGAAATACTCAAGCGCCTTTGCCTTGAACTGCGATTTCGACACCTGAGCGGTCACCATCGCCTCCTGTTACATTCCAAAGATATGCTCCTGCGTGACCATGGTCAATGACCATAGTCACTCCTCCGCCGCGGGCCTTATCCTCAACCGGGTGATCCGGTTCTTGTCGCGCTTCATGACGATGAAGCGCTTGCCGAAGAAGGTGAAGGCCTGCTTCTCTTCCGGGATGGTCTGCGTCTCGTGGATGACCAGCCCGGCAATGGTCGTCGCCTCGTCGTCGGGCAGGTTCCAGTCGAGGGCGCGGTTCAGATCGCGGATGGGCACGGACCCCTCGACGACGATCGAGCCGTCCGCCTCCTGCTTCACGCCCTGGATGTCGACATCATGCTCGTCCGTGATATCGCCGACGATCTCCTCGATGATGTCCTCCAGCGTGACGAGCCCCTCCACCTCGCCATATTCGTCAACCACGATGGCAATGTGGGCCTTGCGGCGCAGGAACGCGTTGAGCTGGTCCTCGAGCGTGGTGGTGTCGGGCACGAACCACGGCTTGGAGGCAACCTTCATGATGTCGATCTGCGAGAAGTCGTTGCCGACATCGTGCAGCGCCCGCAGAAGATCCTTGGCATGCACGACGCCGACGATGTTGTCGGTCGAGCCACGCCAGATCGGGATGCGGGTATAGGGGCTGCGCAGGATCTCCCGCACCACCGTCTCCGGCGCCTCGTCGGCATTGACCGAACGCATATTGGTGCGGTGGATCATGATGTCGGAAACTTCCAGTTCGTGCAGGTCGAGCAGTCCGCCGACGCGATCGCGGTCCTGCTTGACCACCCCGCCTTCCCGGTGAAGCACCTCGACCGTGCCGCGCAATTCCTCATGGGCGGAAAGCATGGGGGCATCGCGCCCCAGATTGACGCCGAACAGCGACAACAGCCCGCGCACGATGAGATTGGCTGCGGAAGACAGGGGACCGAAGACGAAAATGGCCGCCCGCGCGAAAGGCGCCACGAAAAGTGCGAACTGCTCCGGCTTGGCCAGCGCCCAGGATTTCGGCAGGATCTCGGAGCAGATGACGAGCAGGATCGTCATGCCGATCGTCGCATAGACCACCCCGGCCTGGCCGAAGATCGACAGGAGCAGGCTGGTGGCGAGCGCCGAGGCCAGGATGTTGACGAGATTGTTGCCGATCAGCAGCGCGCCGACGAGCCGGTCGCGCCGCGTGATCAACCGGCTCACCAGCCCGGCACGGGCGTTGCCGTTCGCCTCCAGGGTATGGAGCCGCGCCCGTGAGACGGCGGTCATGCCCGTTTCCGTTCCCGAAAACAGGAAAGACAGAATGACGAGAAACAGGATCGCGCCCCCGGTGAACCAGATCTCCGTCGTCATCGTGGATGGTTCTCCTTCAGAAACGCCAGGACTTCCGAAGCCGGCACGTCTTTGGCGATGAATGCCTGCCCGACGCCGTGCGTGAGGATGAAGGTCAGGGCGCCGCGCGAGACCTTCTTGTCCTGCGCGATGAAGCCCAGCAGCGCCTCGGCGTCAGGCAGCGTGCCTTCGATATCGGCCATGCGGGTGGGGAGGCCCACCGCCTTCAGATGTGCCTCCACACGCTCCGCATCGTCGGGGCTGGCAAGATTGAGCCGGGCCGAAAAGCGATGCGCCAGCGCCATGCCGATCGCAACGCCTTCGCCATGCACGAGGCGCCGGCCGTCGTAATTGGTGGCTGCCTCGAGCGCATGACCGAAGGTATGGCCTAGATTGAGAAGCGCACGATCACCCGTCTCGAACTCGTCACGCATGACGACATCCGCCTTGGCCCGGCATGACTCGGCGATGGCGCGGCGGCGCGCCGCACCGCCGGCAAAGACGTCGCGCCAGTTCGCCTCCAGCCAGGCGAAGAAATCCGGTCTGTCGATCAGCCCGTATTTCGCCACTTCCGCGTAGCCGGCGCGGAATTCGCGTTCGGGCAGCGTGTCGAGCACATCGGTGTCTGCCAGCACCAGCTTCGGCTGGTGGAAGACACCGACGAGATTCTTGCCGTGCGCGGTATTGATGCCGGTCTTGCCGCCGACGGAGGAATCGACCTGTGCCAGAAGCGAAGTGGGAATCTGCACGAAGCTCATGCCGCGGCGCGCTATGCCGGCAGCGAAGCCGGCGAGATCGCCGATCACCCCGCCGCCAAGCGCGATCACCGCGTCCCGCCGTTCCAGCCGGGCGGAAAGGATGCCGTCGACCACGGCCTGCAGCGCCTCGAAGCTCTTGGTCTTTTCTCCTGGCTCAAGGGTGATCGCAGTCGCGCCTATGCCTGCCTCGGAGAGGCTGTCGGAAAGCGGTGCGAGATGCGCGGCCGCCACATTGGCGTCAGTCACGACGGCGACCCGTAGACCGGGCATCCTGCGGGCGATCTCCTGGCCGGCACGGGCAATGAGCCCGGAACCGATCATGATGTCATAGGCGCGGTCGCCGAGACCGACCTCGACGGTCTCCACTGAGTCCGAATGGGAGGTTCTCATCGCCTGTCGATCCTGTTTCGAGGCGCGGCCTCGAGATACTGCGCCAGCGCCACGATGACCTCGTCGGCTATGACTTCCTTGCGCTCGTCGCGCGTCTGCACCGTCACATCCGCAAGCCCGTAGATGGGATAACGCTCGCGCATCAGCCGCTCCATGACGGCGCGAGGATCGGCATTCTTCAGCAGGGGGCGGTCCTGACGCTTGGACACCCGCTCCATCAGCGTATCGAGATCGGCGCGCAGCCAGACGGACACGCCGTTGCGCCCCACAGCCCGGCGCGTGCTCTCGTTGATGAAGGCGCCGCCGCCGGTCGAAACCACCTGCGGGCCGGCCTTCAAGAGGCGGCCGATCACCCGCCGCTCGAGCGAGCGGAATTCCGCTTCGCCATAGGTCTCGAAAAGCTCCGGGACGGTCATGCGCGAGACGGCCTCGATCTCGTGATCGCTGTCGATGAAGGAAAGGCCGAGCATTCCGGCAACCTTACGCCCGATGACCGTCTTGCCCGCCCCCATCAGGCCGACGAAGACGACACTGCGGCCGCCGAGCCGCTCGCGCAGGGCGGATATATCATAGGTCGCGGAGGTTTCTGCTGCCGTCATCACCCGGTCGGTATCGACATGAAACGGCTTCAAGGTCAAGCGGCGCGATGGACCATCCGCGCGCCTTTCCCGGCCCTTGCAATGCGTCGGCACGCGCCCCATAACGGGACGGGGTGCACGCCAGAGGCCTCAATAGCGGGATTTGGAAGTTCGATGCCGACGCTCTTTCGGTTGCTGGTGGTGATGGCGATAATGGTCGGATTGGTTTATGGCGGAATGTATGCCCTTGCCACTTTCGTCAAACCCAACAAGGGCGAGATGAGCGTGCGCATACCGCCCGAAAAGCTCAACCCGCCCCGCTGAAACCCATGAGCACCTCGGCGCGAATTGAAGCCTTTCTGGAAATGATGGCGGCAGAGCGAGGCGCCAGCAACAATACACTGGCTTCCTACCGACGGGATCTGGAGGACGCGGCGGAATTCCTCGCCTCCCGATCCGGCGGCCTTGCGGGCGCCGCGCCGGGCGACCTCCGCACCTATCTCGATCATATCGCCGGATCCTTTGCCGCCGCCACGCAGGCAAGAAAGCTCTCGACGCTGCGGCAGTTCTTCAAGTTCCTCTATGCGGAAGGTCTGCGCGGCGACGATCCGACCGGGACGCTCGACAGCCCGAAAAAGGAACGCCCGCTGCCGAAGGTACTGAACGAAGGCGAGACGGACAGGCTCCTGACGCAGGCGGCAGCAGAAGCCGATGCCGCGGCATCCGACACGCCGGCACGCCTTGCGGCCTGCCGCCTGCATGCGCTTCTCGAGGTCCTTTATGCGACCGGCCTGCGCGTGTCGGAGCTCGTCAGCCTTCCCGTCGGCGTCGCCACGCGCGACGACCGTTTCTTCACGGTTCGCGGCAAGGGTGGCAAGGAGCGCATCGTGCCGCTTTCGCATAAGGCACGGCTGGCCATGGGCACCTGGCTGGCGGAGCGCAAGCGGCGCCCGGACCTTGCCGGGAGCCCATGGCTCTTTCCCTCCTCGTCCGACAACGGCTATCTGCCGCGCCAGGTCTTTGCGCGCGAATTGAAGGCACTGGCGGCGCGGGCAGGCATTCCGGCAGCGAAGGTTTCTCCGCATGTCCTGCGGCATGCCTTCGCCAGCCATCTCCTGCAGAACGGGGCGGACCTGCGCGCCGTTCAGCAATTGCTCGGCCATTCAGACATTTCGACCACGCAGATCTACACGCATGTGCTCGAAAAGCGGCTTGTCGAGCTGGTCCAGAAGCATCACCCGCTTGCCGACTAGCTCCACGATCGTTATGTGAGGCCGGCATATCCGGTGGCCATCCTCGCCTATTGCACGCAAAAGGCCGCCAGTGACTTGAGTTCCGTATCTGGCAGGCGAATGTACAATTATCTCGATTTCGAAAAGCCGGTTGCCGACCTTGAAGGCAAGATCCTCGAACTGAAGAAGCTCGCCGAGAGCGGCGAGGCCGTCGATGTCGGCGACGAGATCGCGCGGCTCGAGAAACGGTCGAAGGATGCCTTGCGCGATGTATACCGGGCGCTGACCCCATGGCAGAAGGCGCAGGTCGCGCGCCATCCCGACCGCCCGCACTGTCTCGATTACGTGCGCGCCCTTTTCACCGACTTCACGCCGCTGGCCGGCGATCGCGCTTTCGGCGAGGACGATGCCATCATTGCCGGCTTCGCGCGCTTCCGTGGCGAATCCATCGCCATCATCGGTCAGGAAAAGGGTAACGACACGCAAAGCCGACTGAAACACAATTTCGGCATGGCGCGCCCCGAGGGTTACCGCAAGGCCGTGCGCATCATGGAACTAGCGAACCGCTTCGGCATACCGGTCGTAAGCCTCGTCGACACCGCGGGCGCCTATCCGGGCGTCGGCGCGGAGGAACGCGGGCAGGCCGAGGCAATCGCCCGCTCTACCTCCGCCTGTCTCGGGCTGAAGGTGCCGAATGTCTCCGTCGTCATCGGTGAAGGCGGCTCCGGCGGGGCCATCGCCATCGCCACGGCCAATCGCGTCTACATGCTGGAGCACTCGATCTACTCGGTGATCTCGCCGGAAGGAGCGGCGTCCATCCTCTGGCACGATTCCACGCGCGCCAAGGACGCGGCGACGAACATGAAGATCACCGCCCAGGACCTGCTCAACTTGAAGATCATAGACGGCATCATCGCCGAGCCTGTCGGCGGGGCCCATCGGGCGCGCGATGCCGTCATCACCGCCACCGGCGAGCAGATCCACAAGGCCTTCGAGGAACTTACCGGCGCCAACATGGATTACCGCGAGCACCGGCGTGAGAAATTCCTCGCAATCGGCCGCAATTTGTAGCGGCCGGGCTGCGAACTGTGGCAAATTTGCCCCTTTTTGCCACAAAATCGCCTTCAGAATTCCGTCAATGGCTGTGTTCCGAGGGGAAATGCAGCTTTTTGTGGTAAGCATTTTTAAAGCATGATGGGTATAGTTCCGAGTCGAGACGGGCCTGCTCTCGGAATGACCGGGGAAGCCGTAAAAGAAAACGCAAGCACCATCGGGATGCCATGACGACCGGTTTCGCGCGCGCCGCCATGCTTGTTGCGGCCATGTTTGTGGCTGGATGCAACGGGACCCTGGAAGATATCGCTCCCAAGGCCGAGCGCCAGCTTCCGGCCGCAATCCTCACTTCCATGAAGGCGAAGGGGATGAAGACCACTTCGCCGATCATGATACGCATCTTCAAGGAAGAAGGCGTGCTCGAGGTCTGGAAGCAGAAGGATACCGGCCGCTACGACCTCATCGCCAACTACGATATCTGCAAGTGGTCGGGCAAGCTCGGTCCCAAATTCACCGAGGGCGACCGGCAGGCGCCGGAAGGGTTCTATACGGTGCGGCCGTATCAGATGAATCCGAATTCCAGCTACTATCTCGCCTTCAATATCGGTTTCCCCAATGCCTATGACCGCGCCAACGGTCGCACCGGCCAACATCTGATGGTGCATGGCGACTGCTCGTCCTCCGGCTGCTATTCGATGACCGACGAGCAGATGGCTGAAATCTACGCCTTCGCGCGCGACGCATTCAGAGGCGGGCAGACCGAATTCCAGATCCAGGCTTTCCCCTTCCGCATGACCGCCGAGAACATGGCGCGTTATCGCAACGATCCGAACTTCGAATTCTGGAAGATGCTGAAGGAAGGCTACGACCATTTCGAGATCACGAGGATCCCGCCGAAGGTCGATGTCTGCGAGCGGCGCTATGTCTTCAACCGACAGGCCCCTCCGGGAACAGAATTCTCGCCGCTCGGCGCCTGCCCGGTCACCACGCAGCCGGATTCGCTGAGGATGGCTTACCAATCCTATCAGTCGAAGTTCGATGCCGCCTTCTCGACCGCGCTCAACAGCAGCACGCCCAAGCCGAAACCCTCGATCACCGGCCTCAAGGAAGCCGCTCTCGTGGCCGACTGGAGCCGCCGCCGCGCCCGTGGCGAGAGGGTGTCGCGCGAGCCGCCTTCGCTTACCGCCGTCGCCGAGGCCGAGCCTGCCGCGACCGCGCCGCGTCAGACACAGACGGCCGCCAGGACGAAGCCGCAACCCGCGCAGAGCACGGTTGCCGCCGCAGCACCCCGGCCTGATGCCGCGCCGCGCACCACCGGGTCTGTTACTGCGTCCAGCACGGCAGAGGCGACCGCACCGGCGCCGCAGCCTGCAGGAAATGCGATCGCCCCGACGATACCGCAGCCTTCTGCCGCACAGCGCGCCGCGGAAGCGGCGGTAGCATCCGTGCCGGCACCGGAAGCAGCACCCGCGCAACAGGCCGCTTCCGCCAAGCGGCCGCTGGGCAGCCGCCTGTGGAGCCTCTTTGGCGGCTGACCCGTCATGACGGAAGTCTACGACCTGCGGGGGCTGAACTGCCCTCTTCCCGTCCTGAAGGCGCGCAAGCGCCTTGCCGCGATGGAAAAGGGCGAACGGCTGTGGCTGGAGACGACCGATCCGCTCGCCGTCATCGACATACCTGCCTTCTGCGCCGAGCAGGGCCACAAGCTCGTGGAAACAGAAACCGTTTCCGGCGGGCACCGGTTTCTGGTCGAACGCGGCTGAGCGGACGGAAGCTCGACGCTACGGACGGAAGCCGGAAATGGCGAGCGGATTGTCCTCCATGGCCTGACGGTCCGGCGTATCCGGGCGCGGCTGGCCGGCAAAGGCCGCAAAAAGCCGGCGGACGTAATCCTCGTCGAGATCCATGGTGATGAGGACGATGCGCGTTCCGCGCCCGCCTTCCGGCCAAGCGGGAAGACGCGCCGGCGGATGCAGCATCTTCTGAACGCCATGGATGACCAGCGGCCGTGACGGATCCTCGGCGATCTCGATGATCCCTTTCATGCGCAGGAGCTGCTCGCCCCTGGTCGCGCGCAGGAGGTCGAGGAAATTCTCCACCGCCGTATAAGGGAGCGGCCGGTCATGCACGAGCGAGAAGGTGCGGATGCGGTCATCGTGGTGATGGTGATGGCCATGGTCATCATGATCATGGCCGGCGTGATCATGGTCATGGCCGTGCGCGTCCTCGCCGAGCCAGCGGCGCACATCGGCCGTCTTGGTTTCCGGGTCGTAGAGGCCGCAATCGAAGAGAGCCGCGTAATCTGCCTCTGCGCTTTCCAGAATGGCAGCCGAGGGATTGAGCGCACGCAACCGCTTCTGCAAACCTTCCGCTTCGGCGGTATTGGCGAGCTCGGACTTGGCCAGCACGATGCGATCCGCCACCGCGACCTGCCTGACCGCTTCCTCATGCGCGTCCAGCGTGGCGGCGCCATTGACCGCATCGACCACGGCAATCACACCGTCGAGGCGGAAGGCCTGGGCCAGCGCCGGATGGCCCATGACGGACTGCAGGACCGGCACCGGATCGGCGAGACCCGTGGTCTCGATGACAATGCGCTTCAGATGTTCGATGCGCCCCGTCTGCAGCCTGTCGACCAGATCGGCCAGCGTATCGACCAGTTCGCCGCGCACCGTGCAGCACAGGCAGCCGTCGGACAGTTCGATCACCCCGTCCGAGGCCTGTTCGACCAGAAGATGATCGATCCCGACATCGCCGAACTCGTTGATGATGACGGCGGTGTCGGAGAGGCGGGGATCCTTCAGAAGGCGGTTGAGCAAGGTCGTCTTGCCGGCGCCGAGAAAGCCGGTGACGATGCTCACGGCGACTGGGCTGATGGCGGCTGCCGAAAACATGCTTATCCGCCTTCGCTGACCGCGGCCGTGCCGCTGCGGGGCGGGTAATCCGGTCTCGGGGTCGGGATGGGAACGTCGGCATAGCGCGGCTGCGTCGTCTCAGGACCGGTGACGCCGCCAAGCCCGACCTTGACGGCTCGCGGTTCGCGGTCCATCTCGTGCAGAAGATCGGAGCGGATAACCAGTTTCCCTTCCTCGTCGCGCTCCTCCCACCTTTCCGACTGCGCCTGCTGCGAACATGCGATCGGGCGCATGTCCGTCGCCACGTCGAGGTCCGTCCCGTAGGGCTTGAGCGAATAGATCGTGGGCGCGGCAAGGCTCGGCATCTTGAAACCCTGCGAAAGCAGTTCGGCCGCCTTTTCGGCCCGCTCGAGCTGGGTCCTTGTTCCAAGCACCACGGCCACGAGCGTGCGTCCGCTTCGCGTCGCCGATCCGATGAGATTGAACCCCGAAGCGCAGACGAAGCCCGTCTTCATGCCGTCGGCGCCGGTAAAGCGGCCCAGAAGGATGTTGTAGGAAGGGATGACGTGATTGCCCGTATCGATCGCCTCGATCGAGAAATAACCCGCATATTGCGGATATTCGGTGCGGATGGCCCGCACCAGCAGCGCCAGGTCGCGCGCGGTCGAATATTGTCCGGTCGAGAACAGGCCGTGCGCATTGACGTAATGCGTCCCGGTCATGCCGAGCCGTTTGGCCTCGGCATTCATGCGCGCCACGAAGGCCTGTTCAGAGCCGCCGACAGTCTCGGCAACGGCGGTCGCGATGTCGTTGGCCGATTTGACCATCAGCATTTTGAGGGCGTTGTCGAGGGTCATCACCGAGCCCGGCTTGTAGCCCATCTTGCTCGGCGGCTCGCTGGCGGAGTTCTGCGATACATGGATGGGCGAATCGAGTCGCAATTCACCCGCTTCGACCGCACGGAAGGCGACATAGACCGTCATCAGCTTGGTAAGGGAAGCCGGGTACCAGCGCTTGAAGGCATCCTCGTGCGACAGGACCTTGCCGCTGTCCAGCTCGAAAAGGAGCGCCGGATTGGCTTTCGCCGCATTGCTCCATGCCGCAAGCCCGGCAAGGAATACCGCCACAAACGCAAAACCGGATAGCCTGTACCGCATGGATGAAACCGAAAATGCCCTATTGCCCGTAACGCCTCGCGGTCCCTAAGATGCATCCCCGTCGGGCGATATTACGCCTGATCATCATGTCCCGCCGAATTCATTTCTGGCCTGCAGCTATTTAGCCTATGTGTCGCCATGATGGCAAAGCCCAGCCGGCCACCGAAACGAGAGATAAAGATTCATGCCGATATTGAACCGAGCCGCGGAACTTCACGACCAGATCACCGGTTGGCGCCAGCACCTGCACCGCAATCCCGAACTGCTCTTCGACGTCCACCAGACCGCCGCCTTCGTGAAGGAGAAGCTCGCCGAATTCGGCTGTGACGAGGTGGTGACCGGATTGGGCCGCACGGGCGTGGTCGGCGTCATACGCGGGCGGCTCGGCCCCGGCAAGACCATCGGCCTGCGTGCCGACATGGATGCGCTGCCGCTGAGCGAGCTGACCGGCAAGAGCTATGCCTCGACGGCGCCCGGCAAGATGCATGCCTGCGGCCATGACGGCCACACCGCCATGCTTCTCGGCGCGGCCAAATATCTCGCCGAGACGCGCAACTTCAAAGGCTCCGTGGCAGTGATCTTCCAGCCGGCCGAGGAAGGCGGCGGCGGCGGCAGGGAAATGGTCAAGGACGGATTGATGGAGCGTTTCGGCATCGAGACCGTCTTCGGCATGCACAACATGCCCGGCCTGCCGGTCGGCAAATTCGCCATCCGTTCGGGGCCGATCATGGCCGCAACGGCGGAATTCGTCATCACCGTAACTGGCAAGGGCGGCCATGCAGCCATGCCCAATCTGGCGGTGGACCCCATCGTCATCGCAAGCCAGGTGGTGGGCGCCCTGCAGACGATCGCGTCGCGCTCGGCCGATCCCCTGGATTCCATCGTCGTTTCCGTGACCAAGTTCCATGCCGGCGACGCCTTCAACATCATTCCGGATTCGGCCGAACTGGCAGGCACGGTGCGCACGCTGCGGACGGAGGTGAACGCACTGGCGGAAAAGCGGATGCGGACACTCTGCCAAGGGATAGCCGAGGCACATGACGCCTCCATCACCGTCCAGTACAATTCCAACTATCCCGTCACCTTCAACCATGCCGACGAAACTGCCTTCGCCAGCGGCGTGGCGGCCGAGATCGCCGGCGCGTCGAATGTGACGACGGATATTGCGCCGCTGATGGGCGGCGAGGATTTCTCCTATATGCTGGAGGCGCGTCCCGGCGCTTTCATCTTCATCGGCAATGGTGACAGCGCGAACCTGCACAACCCGCATTACGACTTCAACGACGAAGTGATCCCGCACGGCGTCAGCTATTGGGTACGCCTGACCGAGACGGCGCTTTCGGCATAGTCCATTCCCGCCCGTTTTGCCCGCTTGGCGAAAAAGGCCAAGCGGGTTATGAGTGGCGGCTGTGGTCCCGTAGCTCAGCAGGATAGAGCATCAGATTCCTAATCTGAGGGTCGCAGGTTCGAATCCTGCCGGGATCACTACTTAACTTCTTGAAAAGTAAATATAAAATCGATTTGCGCTTTACCCGCCATTGTTTCGCCGATTGCCGGATGCTATCATTGATAGCATTGAAAACAATGGAGGCATTGATGGCGGGCAGTCTGCATGTGCGCAACCTTGATGACGACCTTATTGCAAAGCTGAAACTTCGCGCGGCGCGTCATGGTCGGTCCGCTGAAGCTGAGCATCGGGAAATCCTCAGGCAGGCCCTCGAGGCGGAAGTGGAGCCCGCTTTCGACGAACTTGCCGCCCAGTTGCGCAAGCTCACAGCCGGGCGCAAGCAGACGCCCTCGGAAGTCCTGCTGCGCGAAGGGCGTGACGAGCGCTGATGGAAACATTGCTCATCGACGCCAGCATCGCGGTCAAATGGGTGGTTGAAGAAGAGGGCACGGATGCCGCCGTTGCGTTGCGATCGAGGTTCCGCTTCGCCGCGCCGGAACTGCTTGTCGCGGAGTGCTCGAACATTCTTTGGAAGAAGGTTCGTCGCAGCGGTCTTACACGGGACGAAGCCCGGCTCGCCGCCCAACTCTTGGAGCGATCGGGGATCGAGTTCCTGTCGGTGCGGGGTCTCATGGAGCAGGCCACGGCACTGGCAATCGATCTCGGACACCCGGCATATGATTGCGTCTATCTCGCCCTCGCTCATCACCGGCGCTTGCGGTTCGTGACCGCCGATGAGCGGCTGCTGGACATCGTCGGACGAAACGGACCTGCCGAGCTTGCAAAGCTCTGCGTGTCGCTCGAACAGGTTGACAGCGAGAACCATTGATACGAGTGCCTTCCGAAGTGCCATTTCTGAGCCGGATGGGATTGAGTATCATTTGTCGGCTTACCCATGTCCTTGAGCAGGAGGAGGTTGGATGCAGAAACTTGCCTTGGCCCTTGGAATCCTCATTCCTTTCGGAACCGCCTTGGCCGAAACGAGCCATTTCTCTGACGCCACGGAAACCGACGAACAACTAAAAGAGCTTTACGATCAGGCTGCGGACCTGTGTCTCCGCAATCCGAGTCGCGATGTTCAGGTAATTGTCGCCTGCACGTCTATGTCGATCTACGGAATGGCCCTCAACGAGCGCGGCCTCTGCCGAGGAAAGGAAAATCAGGCCAACGCCTTCGCGGAATGGCACAAATGCGAGGCCGACTCCTTGCGCTTCCCTGAAATCGAACTTCCAGCCGGCTTCCGATGAGAAAGAAAAGCCGGTGCTCTATCTCCTCATCTCGATCCTGCGGGCCGCAGCCTTGTTCGCCATTTTTGTCGGCAGTTGGATCGCGGCCTATGGCATCGGACAGATTGTCGTTCGAACCGGTATGACGGGCTGCCCTGACGGCGCCTCCTGCGAGCTTTTAGTCGGCATCGTAATCATGCCGCTGGGAGGCACAGGGCTTTATATCCTTGCCCTGGTCATATGGGCGCTTTCCGCTCGCAAGCGCACGCCCTCGACGCCTGCTTGATCCGGAAGATGCCGGATATTCCCCAATTCCTTCCAAGCCGCAGTTCGAACTCCCGCCGGATGACCCCGCCGCTATAACACACTCTTTTCATTGTAAGAATTTGCATGTGGAAGACTTTGGGGGTAATAGGAAGCCGTCCGTCACTCTTTTGAGATAAACTGAAATGTGGTCTCTGCATGCGTCCCCGGACGCCGTTGAGCTGCAAAATGAGGTGCGCATAGACGCACCTCCTCCCCTTCTTTTTGTCATCTGCTTTCCGCCATAGGCGAGGCCTTTCCGTCAGGGCGGAGATCGCCGTTCATGTGCAGGCTCAAGATCGCCTGCGACATAGTGGCATCCACTTCATATTTGTTAACACGCTTTCTCCGAATTTTATGAAGGCCGCCCGAACCAAACCGTATTTTGTGCGTTGTTTGCAGCGCACACTTTTGACGCCTTCATCGGGCGGCACCTTAGGCACCGAGACTGACATTTATGGATCGACGCACTTTTCTCGCGAGTACGGCGACGAGCTTGTTTTATGGCTCGACGACTATTTTGAGCATGTCTTTGCCAGCTTTTGCGCAAGTGGAGCCCCCTCCCGAGACGGCGGAATCGCCCGCCAGGAGCGATCAGCCCGCCCAGCCTTTCTCATTCGACATCCTGACCCAGCGCATGAGGGAACTCGCCGGCAAAGCCTTCGAGGAACCGAAGGTGGAACTGCCGGAGGTGATCGCCAATCTTTCCTACGACGAGCACAGGGCGATCCGGTTCCGTCCGGACCATGCCGTCTGGAAGGGCCTGGCCCCGTTCGAATTGCAAGCCTTTCACATGGGCTGGCTCTTCAAGCAGCCGGTGCGCATCCATTCGATCCATGAAGGCGAGGAAAAGACCCTCGTCTTCGAGGGCAGCGATTTCGAATATCGCAAGCCGCTTGACCCGGCGAAATTCCAGGATCTCAAGATGCCGGGCACGGCCGGTTTCCGGCTGCATTACCCGCTCAATCGCCCGAATGTCATGGACGAGCTCATCGTCTTTCTCGGCGCCAGCTATTTCCGCGCCGTGGGCATGGGCAATGTCTATGGCCTTTCCGCACGGGGATTGGCCGTCAATACCGCCACTTCGCGTGGAGAAGAATTCCCTCGCTTCACCGACTTCTACGTCGTGGCGCCGACCCGGCTGAGCAGCGATATCACCGTCTATGCCGCTCTGGACAGCCAGAGCGTGACCGGAGCATACGAATTCAAGATCACGCCCGGGCAGAACACGGTGATGGATGTCACCCTGCGACTTTTTGTCCGCCAGGACATCGAGCGGCTCGGGATCGCCCCCATGACGTCGATGTTCCTCTTCGCCGAGAACAACCACAGCGCCTTTGACGACTATCGCGGCCAGGTGCATGACAGCGACGGCCTCAAGATCGTCCGCAAGAGCGGCGAGGAGATGTGGAGAAGTCTCAACAATCCCAAGCAGTTGGCACAATCCTTCCTGGGCGAGGAGAACCCCAAGGCCTTCGGGCTTTTCCAGAGAGACCGGCATTTCGAGAATTACCAGGATGCGGGCGCGGCCTATGAGCGGCGCCCCTCGCTGCTGGTGGAGCCGGTGGGAGACTGGGGCAAGGGAGCGATCAACCTGGTCGAGATACCGACCGAGCTCGAAGTCAATGACAACATTGTTGCATTCTGGATTCCCGATACCGATATCAAGGCCGGCCAGGAGCTGGAATACAAATACCGGCTGACCTGGGGTGCCATCGAGGAAAGCACGACGGAATTGGCGCGCGTGACCGCTCTGCGCAGCGGCGCGGGCGGCGTCTCGGGCGTGGAGAACGACAAGGGTCTGAGGAAATTCGTGGTCGACTTCGAAGGAGAAGTCCTGCGGAACCTTACACAGGACTCCGGCGTTGAAGCGACGGTGAATGTCAGCAACGGCGAAATCGTTCATTCCACCGTCTCACGCGTCGATGCAAACGGCGTGTGGCGCCTCGTGATCGACCTCAAGGCCAAGGGCAAGGGCCCGGTCGAAATGAAAGCTCTTTTGAACAGGGATGGCCAGGCCTTGTCGGAGACCTGGCTTTATCAATGGAGAGAAGGTGATGCAGATCCGTCGTGATTATCGCAAGGTGGTGGAAGAGAGGGGTTTGCCTTCCGCGCCCATGGCGATGCCCGAACAGGCCTTGAAGGTGGCGGGTTCGCGGAGCCTTTTCCTCATGCCGCTCTTTCAGCTTTTCGCCTGGAAGAAGCTCTGACGCGGTGGGGTCGCTTCCAGCGCCCCTCTAACAGACGGCCCGGCTGACAGGTGGTATGACCGATGCTCGCCACAAGGCGCACCCTTTCCCTGCTTTTTTCGGTTCTCGTCGCGACGATCGCGTGCGTCCTGGCCACCAACGTCTTTCTTTCCGACGGTGCGCAATGGCTGGATTTCGTGCGTATCACCCTTTTGGCCATGAGCACGGCCTGGCTCGGATGGGGTGCCGCTCTGGCGCTGAATGGGTTGCTTGCGCCGCCCAGCCGGCTGCGTCCGCGCCGCGTCGGCAACGACATTCCGGCAGCCACCGTTGCCGTGCTGGTGCCGGTCTATAATGAAGATCCGACCAAGACCTTTTCCCATGTGGCCGCCATGGCGCGCAGCATCCTGGAAGCCGGCGCGCGCGAGAAGTTCCATTTCGCGATCCTGTCTGACACCAACAAGGAAGCCATCGCCCAGCGCGAGGAGTTCTGGTTTTCCCGCCTGTACGAGGAGCTGGGCGGAGAGGTGGAGATCTTCTATCGCCGGCGGCAGAGCAATCCTGGCAAGAAAGCGGGCAATATCGCCGATTTCATCAAGACCTCCGGCTCGCTTTACGAATATCTGATCATCCTCGACGCCGACAGCCTGCTTGAGGGCGAGACCATGCTGGAAATGGTCCGCCGCATGGATGCCGATCCCGAACTCGGCCTGCTGCAGACGCTGCCCAAGGTGATCCATGCGCGTTCGCTCTTCGGCCGCGCCGTGCAGTTTTCCGCCTCCTACTATTCGCCCGTCTTTGCCGGCGGCGTGGCTGAACTGCAGGGCACGGAAGGCCCGTTCTGGGGCCATAATGCCATCGTGCGCACCCGTGCCTTCGCCCAGAGCTGCGGCCTACCGGAACTTCCCGGCAAGCCGCCCTTCGGCGGCCATATCCTCAGCCACGACTATGTCGAGGCTGCGCTGCTTGCGCGCAGCGGCTGGAAGGTGCGGGTCGACCCCGACCTTGAGGGTTCCTTCGAGGAAGGTCCCGACAACGTGATCGATTTCGCCAAGCGCGACCGCCGCTGGTGCCAGGGCAATCTGCAGCATTCGCGCGTCATGATGGCGGACGGGCTGAAGCCCTGGAGCCGCTTCGTCTTCCTGCAGGGCATCATGGCCTATGTCGCCTCGCCCATCTGGGCCTTTTTTCTTGCCGCCAGCATCGTTGCTCCGGTGATGGTCGGCACCCCGGATTATTTCCCGGTTCCCGGCCTGCCCGTTTTCCCGACCGTGCAGAAGATCGAGGCGCTTACGCTGCTGACCGGCGTGCTCGGCCTTCTCGTGGGCCCCAAGCTGCTGATCGTGCTCAGGGGCATTGCTACCGGCGACAACCGCGCCTTCGGCGGCAATATCCGCGCCTTCTTCAGCATGCTGCTTGAACTCGCCTGCTCCAGCATCCTCGCCCCGATAATGCTGATGTATCAAACCCGGTCGGTGTTCCAGGTGATCCTTGGCGCCGACAGCGGCTGGCCGGCGGCCAATCGTGAAGCGGATGCCGTGAGCTTCGGCGAAGCATGGGCTGCAAGCTGGTGGATCTGTGCCGCCGGCCTGATCATGCTCGGCGCCGCCTACCAGCTCGCTCCCGATGTGGTCTTCTGGATATTGTTCGTCGGCATACCGGCCATAGCGTCGCCATTTCTCATCCAGCTGACCTCCACGAACTACAGCGGAGCGATCGCCAGGCGTCTCGGCCTGCTCTGGACGCCGAGCGAGACCAATCCCTCGCCGGTCATCCGCAGCCAGGAAGCCGTGCTTGCACGCTGGCGCAGTGAGCCCTGGGTCAGCGAAGTTCAGATCATGGATACGGACGAGACCCAAAGGTTCCTCGCATCCGGCACCGGCCGTTAAGTCAGCAGCACCGGAGAGAATTCACCGCTTCCTGAAAATCCGGCGTTTCAGGACGTAGTTCCGCAGCATTGCCGGTCATCCTTGGGGGCCGGGGTCCGCAACATCTCCTTCGGTATGGCCGTTCCCTTGTGAAGGGGGAGCTCGACACCGCTGCATCCTCGTTTTTTACAAATACTAAAAATCTCTTGACTCCGTTTTGCGTCCGTTTCACAGTTTTAGAAATACTAAAACCGGGGAACAGGCGTGACGGACACCACGACCGGAGCCGAAACGGTACAGACGGCCCATGTGCCGCTCGGGAAGCGCCTTCGCGAGCGACGCAAGGAGCTCGGCTTCACCCTCAAAGAGGTGGCCGACGCAGCTGGGCTTTCGGTCGGTTTCATCTCACAGATCGAGCGCGCGATAACGACACCTTCCCTCTCCTCCCTCGCATCCGTGGCGCATGTGCTCGGCACGGATGTCAGTGAATTCCTTTCGCAGCCGCGCGGTGACACGCCTGCGACCCGTCACAACGAGCGCCCGATCTATGCGGTCGGCGGCAATTCGCTCACCTATGAACGCATTTCCGCTTCCTTTCCGGGAAACGTGCTGCGCAGCGTCATCATCCATGAACCTCCCGGCCATCGCAGCGAGCCGATCGCTCACGAAGGCGAGGAGATCTTCTTCATCCTCGACGGCTCCATAACGGTCGAAGTCGAAGGTGAGCGGACGATCCTCGAAGCCGGGGATTCGATCCACTTCCCATCCACACGCACGCATTCCACCTGGAACCACACCGACAGGCCCGCAACCATCCTGCACACCTGCACGATGGACGTGTTCGGCGACGAACATGCGACCGGAGCGGCCGGATCGGATCTGGCAGTGAGGAGAAACGGCAGCCGCAAGAAGCCGCCGGTTCGACAAAGAGGGCTCGCCACCGGCGACCACCTCTCCGCAAATCAGAACAAATCCACCAGAGAGGATTAGTCATGCAGAAGACAGTGAGATCCTTCGCGGCTGCACTTCTGGCCGCATCGGCTTTGACCACGGCTGTCGCGGCCACGACCGGCCAGGCAGCCGCTCAGACGGTTCTTCGCCTCGACGAGGTAGCCGTGGGCGAGCTCGACCCCGGCAAGGCGACCGACTATGCCGACTCCATTCTTATGTTCAATGTCTATGACACGCTCGTGCTGCCCAAGCAGGGCGAGGTCGGCTATGCGCCGCATCTGGCCGAAAGCTGGGAGACCGAAGGCAACGATTTCATCTTCAAGCTGCGCCAGGATGTGAAGTTCCAGAGCGGCAACCCGCTGACCGCCGAGGATGTCGTCTTCTCCTTCGACCGCATGAAGGAACTGGGCCAGGGCCTCTCCTTCGTGTTCACCAAGGTCGAGGGCGCGGAAGCCGTGGACGAACATACGGTGCGGTTCCGCCTGAGCGAGCCCTATTCGCCCTTCATCGCCTCGCTCGTGCGGCTGCCCATCGTCGACAAGAAACTGGTGATGGAGAATCTCGGCGAGGGCGAAGGCGAGATGAAGGACTGGGGACAGGCCTTTCTCTCCAGCCATTCGGCCGGTTCGGGCGCCTACAAGGTCGTCTCGCACAATCCGCAGGAAGAGACGGTGATGGAGAAGAATCCCGACTACTTCCTCGGCGTTCCTGACAAGGCGCCGGACCAAGTTCGGCTGCGCTACAGCCTGGAGGCTGCCACCGTCCGCACCCTCATCTCCCAGGGCGAGCACGACATTTCCTCGCAATGGCTCCCGCCGGAAGTTCTCAAGTCGCTGGCGGCCGACGGTGCGCAATTCCTTACCGAAACGGGCGGTGGAGCCTTCTACATCAAGATGAACACCGCCAAGCCTCCGCTCGACGACGTGAACTGCCGTCGCGCGCTTTCGGCTGCCTATGATTACGCGACGGGCATCAGGATGGTTGCCATCACCGACGAGATCGCCCAGGGCAGCCCCTCGACTGGCGCGATTCCCGTCGGGATGTATGGCGCCAACCCAGCCTCGGAAGTCATGCAGCGCGATATGGAAGCGGCGAAGAAGTATCTCGCCGAATGCAAATATGATCCGTCCGAGTTCACGCTGGAAATCTCGTGGATCGGCGAGGTGCCTATCGAAGAGCGCTTCGCGCTTCTGATGCAGGCCAACTTCGCCGAGCTCGGCATCAAGTCGGAAATCCGCAAGGTGCCGTGGGCGCTCTTCACCGAGCAGGTGACGAAGCCCGAAAACACGCCGAATATCTCGCAGATCTTCGTCAATGCGGTCACGGGCGATCCCGATACGCTCATGTATCCGATGTATCATTCGTCGGCCGCCGGCACGTGGCAATCGCCGGAATATCTGAAGGACGAGAAGGTCGACGCCCTGCTCGAAAAGGGCCGCACGGTGATGTCCGACGAGGAACGCGAAGCCGCATATTCGGAGCTCAACGACCGGCTGATGGAGATAGCGCCGACCATCTACGCCTATGACCGGCAGTCGGTTTTTGCCGCGTCGAACCGGGTGAAGGTACCGGCGCTTTCCGATCCGTCGAAGTCCTTCGGCATGGACGGCATGGGCTTCACCTTCCGTCTGATGGAAATGACCGGCGAATAGCAAGGCAATAGCCGCGCGGCGCCGCAGCGAGGAAGCGGCCCGCGCCCACAAGGGATAAGATACGATGTCGCCTGTTGTCCGCCTCGTTCTGAAGCGGCTGGGAACTTCGTTGATCGTGCTCATCGGAGTTTCGATGCTGATATTCGCCATCGCCCGGGTCATTCCCGGCGATCCGGCGCGCATCGCGCTCGGCCCCAACGCCACGGCCGAGCAGGTAGAGAACCTGCGGCTACGCCTGCATCTCGATCAGCCGCTACCGGTCCAGTACGGCCACTTCATCGCCGATCTCGCGCAGGGCGATCTCGGTGTGTCGCTCTATACAAACCGGCCTGTGACGCAGGATGTCGCGCAATTCCTGCCGGCAACGCTGGAACTCATCATCGTCGCTGGTCTGATGATGATCCTGATCGGTCTGCCGCTCGGGGTGATCTCGGCCCGGTATCGGGGATCATGGGCCGACAGCACGATCCGCATCTTCACGCTGCTCGGTGTATCCGCCCCGAGCTTCGTCTGGGCGGTGATCCTGATGCTGCTCTTCGCCTATTTCCTGCCGCTCTTTCCGATTGCAGGCCGGCTCGCGGATTCCATGACCGTACCGACGGTTACCGGCTTCCTGCTGATCGACACTCTGCTCGCCGGCAACATCAAGGCTTTCGGCAACGCCGCCTGGCATCTCGTGCTGCCGGCCTTCGCCCTCGCCCTTTCGGGCATCGGACAGGCGGCCCGCCTGACCCGCTCGAACATGGTCGAGACCTACGACAAGCCGTATATCGAGATGGCGGAATCCTACGGCTTCCCCGAAGGGCGCATCGCCCGGCGCTATGCCTTCCGGCCTTCGCTGATCCCCTCGCTGACGATCATCGGTCTCGATTTCGCGGCCATGCTTGGCAATGCTTTCCTGGTGGAGGCGGTCTTCGCCTGGCCTGGCCTCTCGCGCTACGGCGTCGCCGTCATCCTGCGCAAGGACCTGAACGCCATCGTGGGGACAGTGCTGATCATCTCCGCCCTGTTCCTGATCGTGAACATCGTCGTGGATTTCCTGATCGCAATGATCAATCCGCGCATCCGACTTTCCCAGAGGGCCCAATGAAGCGAACCCTCGCCATTCTCGCATCCAATCCGCTTTCAGCCGTCGGCGTGTTGCTCATCGCTCTCGTGGTGCTCTTGGCCGTTTTCGCCGACTTCATCGCGCCCTTCCCCGAGCATCGCGGCGCGGTGGTTGATTTCGTGAACTTCAACAAGCCGCCTCAGTGGCCGTATATTTTCGGCACCGATCTCGTCGGCCGCGATATGTTCAGCCGCATCATCTACGCCTATCGGATCTCGCTGATCCTCGGCGTCGTGGTGCTAGCGATCGCGGTGCCGATCGGCGTCACGATCGGGCTCGTCGCCGGCTATGTCGGCGGCTGGACCGAATATGTGCTGATGCGCATCACCGACGTCTTCCTGTCGATCCCGCCGCTGGTGCTCGCAATGTCCATGATGGGCCTCCTTGAGCCCACACTCACCAATGGCATGATCGCGGTGACGGCTATGTGGTGGCCTTGGTACACGCGCCTCGTCTACAACCTTGCGCGCAGTGAGAAGGAGGAAGGCTATGTGCTGGCGGCCGAAGTGATCGGCGCCTCCAAGCTGCACGTCATGTTCCGCGAGATCCTGCCGAACTGCGTGCCGTCGATCCTCACCAAGATGACCCTCGACCTCGGCTTCGTCATCCTGATCGCCTCCTCGCTTTCCTTCCTCGGCCTCGGCGTACAGCCGCCGACGCCCGACCTCGGCTCTATGGTCGCTGAAGGCGCGAAGTACCTGCCGGATTCCTGGTGGCTGACGGTCTTCCCCGGCCTGGCGATCCTGATCGCCGTCTTCGGCTTCAACCTGCTCGGCGATGCGCTGCGGGAAATCCTGGGGGTGGAGCAATGACGGCTCCCACCCTTCTCATCCGCGACCTGCGCCTCTCCTTCAAGGGCTATTCCGGCCTTGTGGAAGTACTGCACGGCATTTCCCTGCATATCGACAAGGGCGAGCGCGTCGCATTGGTCGGCGAGTCCGGCTCGGGTAAGTCCGTCACGGCGCGCATCATCCTCGGCCTCCTGCAGTCGATGCGCACCGCCCGCATTTCCGGCGCCCTCAATTTCGAGGGCCGCGACCTCGAAGCAATGGGACGCGGTGAACGGCACCGTTTGCGTGGGACGAAGATGTCGATGATCTTCCAGGATCCGACCTCGTCGCTCAATCCCGTCTACCGGATTTCCGAGCAGTTCCATGAGGTGCTGAAGCGCATGGTGCCCGGCATCGGGCGCGCCGAGGCCGACCGCAAGGCCGCCGCCATGCTGGCGGATGTGTCGATCACCGAGCCGGAACGCGTGCTGGCAAGCTACCCTTTCCAGCTTTCAGGCGGCATGAACCAGCGCGTCATGATCGCCATGGCGCTTGCCAACGAGCCGTCGCTCCTGATCGCCGACGAGCCGGGCACCGCCCTCGATGTGACGGTGCAGGCGCAGACGCTCAAGCTGATGCGCGATCTGGTGACCCGGCACAACACGGCCGTGCTCTTCATCTCGCATAATCTCGGCGTCGTGCGCGAATTCGCCGACCGCGTCTATGTGATCTACAAGGGCCGGATCGTGGAGCACGGCAAGGCGACCCAGCTCTTCGACAATCCCCGCCACCCATATACGCGCGCATTGATGAACGCGATCCCGCGCATCACCGGCGAGGGTATACCGGAAATACAGGACAATTCCGACGAGTATCTCGCACCTCTTGTGGTGCATGAAGGCTGCGGCGAACCGGGAGGAGTGGCATGACCCCCATTCTCTCTCTCCAGTCCGTATCAAAGACCTTCAACGTCGGCGCCCGCGAGGTGCGGGCGGTAGACGATGTCACCTTCGATGTCGCCAAGGGCGAGTGTCTGGCGGTCGTCGGCGAATCCGGTTCCGGCAAGAGCACGATCGCCAATATGATCCTCGGCATCTATCCGCCATCCGAGGGCACCATCTCCTATCGCGGTACTGTCCTCCCAAGCAGCCGCGAACTCTCCCACCGCCGCGCCATACAGCTCGTTCAGCAGAACCCGCTGTCCTCGCTCAATCCGAAACGCACGATCGGCGCATCGCTACGCCTTGCGCTCGACGTGCACGGGATCGGCGACAGATCGCGGCGGTGGGAGCGCGTGGGGAAACTTCTGGAGGAAGTGGGGTTACCCGCGGACTACCGGTCGCGTTCGCCGGCAGCGCTCTCCGGCGGCCAACGCCAGCGGGTAGCGATCGCCCGGGCGCTTGCCTGCGAGTCCGAGATCGTCGTGCTCGACGAACCGACTTCTGCGCTCGACGTGCTGGTGCAGGCGCGCACGTTGAGGCTCCTGAACGAACTGAAGGAAAGCCGCGGCCTGACCTACATTTTCATCACGCATGACCTTTCCGTAGTGCGCAACATCGCCGATCGCGTTGCGGTCTTCGAGAAAGGCAAGCTGGTCGAGCTGGACACCGTCGAGACGATCTTCAGCAACCCGACCGATCCCTATACGCGCGGCCTGATCGGCGCCGTACCCGTCGTTACGCGCGAAGAAGAAGCATTGAGAACAAGTCTGACCGAGAAAGAGAACAATGCAAATGCCTGATTATTCGACGTTCACCAAAGCGCTCGAGACTGCCGAGGGCAAGCCGGAAAACGTCTTCGACGCCCTTTACCGTCTGACCGACGAGACGATCGGCGTGAAGCTCTTCACCATGATGAGCTTCGATTTCCGCGCAGGCGTCGCTGGGCGCTTCTATTCGAACATGCCGGACGCCTATCCGGTCTCCGGCACCAAACCGGTGAACACCACCGACTGGGCGCGGCAGGTGCTGCAGGAGCGGCAGGTCTTCGTCGCCAACGATATCGAAGGTATCGCGGAGGTCTTCTACGACCATGAACTGATCAAGTCGCTCGGCTGCGAATCCGTGATCAACATTCCGGTCGTCATCGGCGGCAACGTGATCGGCACGATCAACTGCCTGCACGAGGCCGGCTACTACACCGACGACAAGGTCGCCGCCGCCGATGCCCTGAAGCTGCCCGGCGCGGTCTGCTTCCTCCTCAAAGAACGCCAGGAAACCATGGGAGCCGCATGATGGCCAACAAGACGATCCGCGTCGCGACCGATGTCGGCGGCACGTTCACCGATCTGGTCGCCTTCGAGACGGAAGAGGGAAACCCCGTTCCGCGCATCATTACGGCCAAGTCGGACACCACGCCGCCGAACTTCGAAGAGGGTGTGCTGAATGTCCTGGCCAAAGGCGGCGTCGATCCGGCATCGGTCGATTTCCTTGCCCACGGCACCACCGTCGTCATCAACGCTCTGACCGAACGCAAGGGCGTCAAGGTCGGGCTGATCACCACCGAAGGTTTCCGCGATACGCTGGAGATCGCGCGCGGCAACCGGCCCGATTTCTTCAATCTTCATTACGAGAAGCCGAAGCCCTTCGTGCCGCGCTATCTGCGCCGCGAGATTCCCGGCCGCGTGAGCTACAAGGGCGAGGAACTGCGCGCGCTTGATCTTTCCGGTCTCGGCGCCATCCTCGACGACTTCAAGGCCGACGGCGTCGAGGCGATCGCCATCAGCTTCCTGCACTCCTATGCCGATCCGTCGCACGAGCAGGCGGCGCTGGCTGAAGTGCGCAAGCTTTGGCCGGAGGTCTCGGTCGTCGCCTCGCACCAGATAACCCGTGAATGGCGCGAATATGAGCGCACGAATACCGCCGTGCTCTCGGCCTATGTTCAGCCGACCGCCGAGCGCTATCTGTCGCGGCTGGCGGGTGGTCTGAAGGAAAAAGGCTTCGGCAAGAGCCCCTATATCATGCAGTCGAACTGCGGCGTGGATTCCCTGGAGACGGTCTCACAGATCCCGATCACCATGGTGGAATCCGGCCCGGCTTCGGGCTTCTGGGGCGCTGCGGAGCTCGGCAAGCTGATCGGCGAGCCGAACGTGCTGGCGCTCGACATCGGTGGCACCACGGCCAAGTGCTCGCTGATCGAGGATGGTCAGGTCAAGATCATGACCGATTACTGGATCGAGCGCGACCGCACCACGGCCGGCTATCCGATCATGGTGCCGGTGGTCGACCTGGTCGAGATCGGCAATGGCGGTGGCTCCATCGCCTGGGTGGACGATTTCGGCAAGCKGCATGTCGGTCCGCAGTCGGCCGGCGCCAAGCCCGGTCCTGCCGCTTATGGTCGCGGCGGCACGGAAGCCACGACCACCGACGCCAATCTCTGGCTCGGCCGCATCAACCGCGACTATTTTTGCGGCGGCGAGGTCGAGGCCGACATGGAGGCGACCGAAAAGGCGATCACCGCCATCGGCCAGAAGCTCGGCGTCGATGCAAACGAGGCGGCACGCGGCATCATCCGCATAGCCAACAACAACATGGTCAACGCGCTGAAGCTGGTGTCGCTCAATCGCGGCCACGACCCGCGCGACTTCACGCTGGTCGCCTTCGGCGGCGGCGGCGCCATGCATGCGGTGGCGCTGGCGGCCGAGCTCGGCGTCAAGAAGGTCGTGGTGCCGGCGGCGGCATCCGTCTTCTCAGCCTGGGGCATGATGATGTCCGATCTCAGACGCGATTATTTCGTAACCCGCCTTGCCGACCTGAAGAAAGGCGCGGCCGAAGGCATCGAGCAGATTTTCGCCGAGACGGAAGCACGTGCGAGGAGGCAGTTCGAGGCCGAAGGCATCGCCGCCGACAAGGTGAAGTTCCTGCGTTACGGCAAGTTCCGCTACCAGAACCAGGAGCACACGACCGAAGTTCTGCTCGATGCGAGCAAGGTGACCGACGATCGCCTGTCTTCGATCGAGGCGGCCTTCCACGAGACCTATGAGCGAGAATACACCTACCGGCTCGACGCGCCGGTCGAGATGGTCGGCATCCATCTCGTCGCCTCTGCCGAGGTCGGCAAGCTGTCCATGACCAAGCGTGAGCCGACAGGCACGAAAGCCGAGGTCGCGCTCAAGGGCAGCCGCAAGGTCGATTTCGCCCTCGAAGGCATTCACGAGTCGGCCATCTATGACGGCACCAGGCTGGAACCCGGCATGACGTTCGACGGCCCGGCCGTGGTGGAGGATCCGGGTACGACGGTGGTCATCCATCCCGGCAGCCATGTCGAGATCGACGGCTACGGCAATATCCAGATCCATCTGACGGCCGAGTGAGGCGGACATGACCAACAAGTCCAACGACCCGATCACGCTGGAGATCATCCAGAACTCGCTGCAGGCAGCGGCAGACGAGATGTTCGCCGTCATGAAGAAGACGGCGATGAGTTCCATCATCTACGAGGTGCTCGACATGGGCACCGGCATCACCGATGCCAAGGGCGCGCTTGCTTCTTCGGGCGCCGGCATCCCCGCTTTCGTCGGCGTGCTCGACAAGGCCGTAAAGGTCATTGTCGGCAAGTTCGACAAGCCGGGCGATATCGAGCCGGGCGACGTATTTGCCACCAACGACCCCTACTGGGGCGGCGTCACCCATCTGAACGACATCATTGTCGCCATGCCTGTCTTTGCCGGCGGCCGCATCATCGCCTGGACGGCAAACATCGCCCACAATTCCGACGTCGGCGGAATGGCGCCCGGCTCGCTGACCGGCGAGGCGACCGAGATCTTCCAGGAGGGCCTGCGCCTTCCCGCGATCAAGATCATCTCCAGGGGCGAGCCGATCCGCTCTGTCATGGAGATCATCAAGACCAATTCGCGCATGCCGGACGTGCTGGAAGGCGATGTCTGGGCGGCCATCGCCTCGGTCCGCATCGGCGCCAAGCGCCTTGTCGAGATCGCCGAGAAATACGGTGTGGAGACCTTCGAGACCGCCATGTCCTCCTTCATGGACTATGGCGAGCAGGTTTCCCTGAAGGAACTCGCAAAGCTCCCCAAAGGCACGTTCGAGCTTTCCGAGGAACAGGACGATGGCCGCATCTTCAATGTTAAGATAACCATCTCCGACTCCGAATTTATTGTCGACCTGCGCGACAACCCGGACCAGTCGGTGAGCCCGGTAAACACCAGCCGCGATGGCGTGATGGTCTCGGCCCAGATGCTCTTCAAGTCGCTGACCGATCCATATTCGGCGGCGAACGAAGGCTCGTTCCGGCCGATCCGCCTGCTCACCCGCGAAGGCTCGGTCTTCCAGGCCAAGGAGCCGGCGCCGATCGGCTTCTATTACGAGATCGAGCTGCGGGTTTACGACCTGATGTGGCGCTGCCTCGCCCAGCATATGCCCGAGCGGCTCGCCGCCGGTCATTTCGCTTCCGTCTGCGGCACCTTCATCGGCGGCATCCACCCGGATACCGGCCGGCAGTACACGATCATCGAGCCGCAGCTCGGCGGCTGGGGCGCCAACCGCGACCGCGACGGCAACAGCGCCATCTTCTGCGGCTTCCACGGCGAGACCTACAACTGCCCGGCCGAGATCAACGAGGCGCGCAACGGGCTCTATGTCGACCGGATGGAACTCAACCTGGAGCCGGGCGGCGAAGGCAAGTTCACCGGTGGGCGGGGCATCGTCATGGACTACCGCGTGCGCGCCGACAACGGGTTCCTGACTGTCGGCTACACCCGTTCGAAGTTCCCTGCCTGGTCGCTCGACGGCGGCCGCGAAGGCTCTCCCAACTACGTGAAGGTGATCCGCAAGGACGGCTCGGAAGAGGAATATTCCTTCGTCTCCGAACTGACCACGCACACCGACGACGTCATCCGCGTCATCACCGGCAATGGCGGCGGCCTCGGCGACCCGAAAGAGCGCGATCCGAAGCTGGTCGCGGAGGACATCCGCAACGGCCTGATCACCCTCGAGCGGGCGAAAGAGGTCTACGGCTTTACCGGATGACACCAATCGCAAAGAGGAGGTACCGATGAGCGAGAAGCCGCTGAAGATCATGTATCTGAGCCCCGTCGCAGGCAGCGGGGCGCATGACGACGTGTTCGCAAAGATGGCGCGGGAGCACAAGCTCCCTGGCACCGAGGTCCATGTCGCCTCACTGCCCGAGGGTCAGGGCCGGTTCAGCCATATCGAGTTCCGCGCCTATGAGGCGATGGTGACCAGGGGCATCATCCGCGCCACGCGACAAGCAGCCCGCGAAGGCTTCGATGCGCTCGCCATCGGCTGCTTCTACGACACGGCGCTTCACGATGCGCGCGAGATCTCCGGCGACATGATCGTGACTGCACCCTGCGTGGCCTCCTGCGAGATCGCGGCCAGCATCTCCAACCGCTTCGGCGTCATCGTCGGCCGGCGCAAATGGGTGAACCAGATGAGCGCCACCGTGCGCGAACACGGCCACGAACATCGGCTCGCGGGCTTCTATCATGTCGAGCTTGGCGTCACCGATTTTCAGAAGGATCACGCCGAGACGGAACGCCGCCTGATCGAGGCCGGGCGCAAGGCGGTCGAGGAAGGCTTTGCCGAATCCCTCATCCTCGGCTGCACCATGGAGGTCGGCTTCTATCGTGATGTCGAGAAGAAGCTAGGCGTTCCGGTCATCGATCCTTCGATCGCTGCGCTGAAGCGTGCCGAGTATGCCGCCATCCTGAAGCGCCAGTGCGGCTGGAAGCCGAGTCGCAAATGGTCGAGCGAGGCGCCGCCGGAAGACGAGATCGCCTATATCGGCGGCTTCGACGATGGTGAGATCTTCGGCAATCGCATCGTCGTTGAAGCGGAAGAACCGGGGCCTGCCCGCAAGGCGGCTTGAAGCCCCTTATCCGGCCCTTCGGGCCACCTTCTCCCCGATGGGGAGAAGAGGAAGCAGCAATGGCTCCGCCCTCCTCTCGCCGTCAGGGCGAGGATGGTTCGCGCAGCGGACCGGGTGTGGGACGACAGATCAAGGAGAATGAAGGCATGACCGACACTGCAAAACGCCTCGCCGCGCTGCGCGAAAAAATGCGCGAAACAGAGACCGATCTCGTCGCGCTCGGACCGGGCTCGCACATGCAGTGGCTGCTCGGCTTCCACCCGCACGCCGACGAACGCCCGTGCCTGCTGCTCGTCTCGTCCACGGCGGAGGCCTTCCTGATGCCGGTCCTCAATGCCGAGGGCTCGCGCGAGAAGACGGACATAGCCTTCCATACCTGGAGCGACGATGAAGGTCCGGAGCGTGCCTTGGTCGAAGCGCTGGCCGCCGTCGACGCCGGCAATGCCGGCCGCGTGGTGCTTGACGAGACCATGCGCGCCGATTTCGCGCTTCTGCTGCTCGACAACCTACCCAGTGCCGGCCACGCCTTCACTTCGGAAACGGTCGGCGCATTGCGCATGCGCAAGGACGAGAGCGAATTCAAGGCACTGAAGGCGAGTGCGGGAGTTGCGGACCGCGCCATGCAGAAGGCCTTCGCCGCCATCCGTCCGGGCATGACCGAGACCGAGCTTGCCGAAGTGGTCGGCGCCTCCTTCTCTTCCGAAGGGGCCGCAGCGCTCTTCCGCATCATCGGCTCTGGCCCGAACGGCGCCTTCCCCCATCACCAGACCGGCAGTCGCAAGCTGCAGGAAGGCGATGCGGTCGTGATCGATATCGGTGCCCGTAAGGGCGGCTTCCCGAGCGACATCACCCGCATGGCCGCGGTGGGCAGGCCCCCCGAGGGCTACGGCCAGATCCACACCATCGTGGAGAAGGCCGTCCAAGCGGCATTGCAGGCTGCGCGTCCCGGCGTCAAGGCCAAGGAGGTGGACGCGGCGGCGCGCAAGGTCATTTCCGATGCCGGCTATGGCGAATATTTCGTCCACCGGACCGGCCATGGCCTCGGCATCGACGGCCACGAGCCGCCCTTCATCACGGCGACGTCCGAGACCATCCTTGAAGAGGGAATGGTGTTTTCCATCGAGCCGGGCATCTACATCCCGGGCCGCTTCGGTATCCGACTGGAGGAGATCGTCATCCTGCGGGAGGACGGGCCGGAAATCCTCTCGACGCTCCCGCGCGACCTCCACGTGGCGGCAAGCTGAACATGAAAACGCACGATCCCATCACCGCCACCGTCATCCAGGCCAGCCTGGTGGCGGCGGCCGACGAGATGTTCGCGGTGCTGAAGAAGACCGCCATGAGCCCGATCATCTATGAGGTGCTGGATGTCGGCACCGGCATCACCGATGCCGAGGGCGAACTGGTCAGCTCCGGCGCCGGCATTCCGACCTTTGTCGGCGTCCTCGACAAGGCGGTGAAACGGATCGTGGATATCCATGGCCTCGACAAGGTACGCGAAGGCGACGTCTACGTCACCAACGACCCTTATTATGGCGGCGTTACGCACCTGAACGACGTGGTGATCGCGCTTCCCGTCTTCGCTTCCGGCGGACTGGTGGCCTGGGCTGCCTCGATCGCCCACTGGAATGATGTCGGCGGCAAGACGCCGGGATCGATGGCGGTCGACGTGTCGGAGATTTTCCAGGAAGGTCTCCGCCTGCCGGCGGTTAAGCTGTTCGAGGATGGCAAGCCGATCCGCTCCGTCTTCGACATCATCTCGTCCAATTCGCGCCTGCCGGATTTCGTGACCGGCGATCTGTGGGCTCAGGTGGCGGCAAGTCGCAAAGCCGAGAGCCGCATCCGGCACATCATCGAAAACTATGGGCTGGACGCCTATCGCAGCGCCCTTGCCTCGCTTTTCGAGGAAGGCGAGAAGCGGGCTCGCGCTGGCCTCGCGACCCTGCCCGAAGGCACCTATAAAATCGAGGAGGAACAGGACGACGGCGCAGTCTGGCGGGCAGCGATCACGGTCAGCAAGGACCGTTTCCTTGTCGACCTTCGCGACAATCCGGAGCAGCGGAACGCACCCTACAATACGAGCCGCGACGGCGCGGTGATCTCGGCGCAGATGATCTTCAAGGCGCTGACCGACCCGACGCTCTTCACCAATGGCGGCTCTTTCCGCGCCCTCGAAGTCATCACCGAGCCGGGAACGGTCTTTCACGCCACCGGCACTGTACCGCACGGCTACTATTTCGAGACGCGCATTCGCCTTGCCGACATGCTCTGGCAGTGCATTGCGCGCGCCATGCCGGAACGAATGCCGGCCGGAAGCTTCGCCTCCATCTGCGGCACCGTGATCGCCGGCAATCATCCCGACACCGGACGCCGATACACCATGGTCGAGCCGCAAATGGGCGGCTGGGGCGCGACCGCCGAGCGCGACGGCCTCGATGCCATGTATTCCACCAATCACGGCGAGACCTTCAACTGCCCGGTGGAGATCTGCGAGGCTCGCTACGGCATCGATGTCGGCCACAAGCGTCTCAACGAGACCGAGGAAGGCATGGGCCTGCATTCCGGCGGAAAGGGATTGACCGTCAGCTACCGACCGCGCGGCAAGGCGATCCTTTCGGCCGGCTACAGCCGCAACCGCCAGCCCGTATGGGGCCTGAACGGAGGTAAACCGGGCGGCACCAACGGGCTGACTGTTTTCCGTAGCGACGGCAAGCGCGAGGACTACGCCTTCGTCAGCGGCCTCGTCATCGAGCCCGGTGACGAGATCCTTATCCGCACGGCAAACGGCGGCGGCTGGGGAGCTACTGTTTGAGCACGTCAGCCCATTCCGGGTGACGGCGAAACTGAGCGGCGGCAAAGGGGCAGAGCGGAATGATCTTCACTCCGGTCTTTCGCGCATCCTCCACCGCCCGCTCGACGAGCTTCAAGCCTATTCCCTGCCCGCGAAATGCGTCGGGAACTGCCGTATGATCTATAATCATCTGCGTCTCGCCAGCACGCGTGAAGGTCATCTCAGCTTCGTCGCCATCCGGTGAGGTGAAGACATAGCGGCCCTTGCTGCCGTTGTCCTCCAGCACGATACCCGTTGCGTCACTTGCCATCTGCACTCTCCGCGTTTTCCTCGCCACGATAGCGGGCGAGGAAATGATAGGCCATATCGATCTCGTTCTGGCGCAGTTCGTGCCCGCCTTCGTGCCAGGCAAGCCGCACATCCGCTCCGGCGGCCTTGAGGCAGCTTTCCAGCCTCAAGATGAGATCCGGCGGACAGATCGGATCATGCCGCCCCGCCGTTATCAGAATCTCCGTGGAACCCAACCTGTCCCCGATCTTGGGCACGAAAGGTATCAGCGGATGCATGAGGATCGCCGCGTCGAAGAGGCCGGTCCCGGCGAAAAGAACGGATGCCAGAATATTTGCGCCGTTGGAATAGCCGAGCCCGAGAACCGCCGAGGGCTTGGCCGCCTCGACATGGGCGCGCACGAAATCCGCCATCTTAGCCGTCGCGCGGGCAAGGTCCTGCATGTCGTAGACGCCCTCGCCCGTGCGCCGGAAGAAGCGCGCCGCGCCGTATTCGGAAACGTCGCCACGCGGCGCAACAATGCCTGCGCCGGGAACAAGGTGGGGGGCGAGATCCATGAACTGGTTCTCGTCGCCGCCCGTCCCGTGGAAGAGGAAGAAGAGCGGGCGGTTGTCGCCGCCCGCGACATGCTTGTGCTTATAGGCGTCGATGGACATGGGACGGCCTCAATCGCCTATCGGCGCAAGATGGGTTTCAAGATAAGGACGCAGATGCTCGTGCTGCGTCGGCAGCTTGAGGGCTTCGCCGAGATGCTCGACCGGCTCGTCCCGGTCGAAGCCGGGTTCGTTCGTGGCGACCTCGAACAGCACGCCGCCGGGCGTGCGGAAATAGATCGCGTAGAAATAGTCCCGGTCGATCACCGGCGTAACCTGCATCCCGTTTTCGGCAAGCGCCCTTTGCACTTCCAACTGACGCTGGCGATTCTCCACTGCAAAGGCGATGTGATGCACCGATCCGGCACCCTGACGTGCAGGGTTCGCGGAGGGCAATGTCTCGATATCGATGACATTTGCGCCATTGCCGTTGGGGACCGTCAGCCGGCGGATATTGCCGCTTTGGCCGGCTTCCTCATAACCCATGAACTTCAGCAGTTCCTCGGTCGGGCCGCCGTCGCGGAGGCGAAGCGAAGCCGAATGAAAGCCGCGGATCGCCTTATCTTCCGGCACGCCGTCTTCCGTCCATGGTGCCCGGCCGTCGCTTTCAACTTCGGCCAGGGCAAAGCCGTCGCCGTCCGGTCCCTCGAACAGGAGCCGGTTTTCGCCGAAACGCTCTTCCTTCTTGAGGCCGGCGACATTGTTCTGTGTCAGGCGGTCCTGCCAATAGTCGAGGGATCCCTGAAGAACCGAGAATACCGTCGTTCCGACCTCTCCCGTGCCCGGTCTGCCGCGCGCAATTCCCGGAAACGGGAAGTAGGTCATCACCGTGCCGGGAGTGCCGGTCCTGTCGGCATAGTAGAGATGGTAGACGTCCGGAGCGTCGAAATTGACGGTTTTCTTGACCCGGCGCAGGCCGAGCGTATGGGTGAAGAAACGGTTGTTCTCGTCCGCATCCTTCGCCATGGATGTGATGTGATGGATACCCTTGATCTGGCTGAGCATGACAAGCTCCTTTCGGCAGATGCCAAGCGCAACACGCGCTTTTTCAAGAGCATATTTTGGGTTGAAGGGACCATGGCGAAAAGATCATGCGGCCACGACAGTTCGTTCGGCGATATTGAACAATCTTGTTTTATCGTTCAAAAGGAACATGAAAGAAAAGCCCCACACCACTACCGGCGCGGGGCCTTTCGGTTTGCCATGAGCAGGCCGACTATTGGGCTTCGGGGGCGCTCATGCGCATCTCGTCCCGGTTCTCGGCATAGGTGCTTTCGTCATAGGATGCCTGCTGCTCGAGCTGTTCCTTGGTCAGGCCGGTATAGAGATAGAGGTTGCCGTCGGCATCCGACATGAAGTTGAGACTGTCCATGCCGATCGCGACTTCCTTCTCGCCAATGCCCAGGAAACCGCCGACATCGACCAGAATGGCGTCGACCTTGCCGTCCTCGGAAAGGAGGACATCTCCGATCTCGCCGACACTCTCCTCATTGGCGCCATAGACAGCCGTCCCGACAAGCTCTTCCGACCGGATCTCCTCCACCGGCATTTCCTGCAGGCTGGAACGATCGACCGCGCCTGTCGTGGTCTGGTCGGTTCCTTCGCCACTATCGCTGGGTGCCGCGGCCATGCTGTCATCGGTAGTCTGGGTATCTGCCGAAGAAGCGGATTCGCCCGAGGTCTGGGTGTCGTCACCCGGTGCCGCTGCCGTGGTATCGGTCTCCGTGTCATCGGCCGGGGCAGCAGCCGTGTCCGAAGCCGGATCGTCGGTGGCCGTGTCTGAAGCCGCCATATCATCCGTTTCAGAAGCGCTGTCTGCCGAGGCCGTGTCGTCGGCCGGCGCCGTACCGTCATCAGCCGGGGCGGCGGCAGTCGTATCCGAAGCCGCATCGTCGGTGGCCGAAGCCGTGTCATCGGTTGCAGCGCCGCTATCCGCCGGTGCCGAGGCTGTATCGTCGGCCGGGGCCGCGCCGTCATCGGTCGGAGCAGCGGCCATGCCTGTCGTCGACTGGTCATCCGCCGGAGCCAACGCCGAATCGTCTGCAGCCTCGCCTTCCTCAGGAACCACCGGCGCATTGGCCAGATCCTCCGCCGTGACCGGCTTGGTCTCGGACACCTCGGCATCGGCAGGCATCGGCCTATAGGCGGCGCGGTCGAATTCCTGCTGTGCCTTCAGAGCATCGGCAGTCGTTTCGACGATGAGCCATTCCTCACCGTCCCGCTCGGCCCATTGCACGAGATCGTATTGGAGCGCCACTTCCTTCTGGCCGATGCCGAGGAAGCCGCCGACACCCACCACGATCGCCTGCACGGCGCCCTGCTCATCCATGACAAGGTCGCTCACGCTGCCAATATTCTGGGCGTCGTCGCCGGTGCTGTTATAGACCCGCTTGCCGATAAGTTCGGAGGCAAGATGCCCTTTTGCATGCTTGACCATCGGCGCCGCCGATTCGGCCGGCGCGGCACTCGGCGCAGGGGACGTTGGAGTGGTTTGCGCATACGCGCCAGTAGCCAAAAGTGTAGCTATGGCGGTGGTCGCCAACAGATTGCGGATCATGTTAAACTCTCCTTGTGCAGTGTTCCTGTGCTGGCCGCGTCTTCCATTCGCACTATCCAAGGGATGAATGGAGCGCGGTCTTTTACCTTTGCACAACGCAACGCCCGTGAAGTTGTTCCCGGCGCTTTTACTTGTGCGCCAGCAGGAACAATGTCCGCGCCGCCTGCTCATGCAGTTGAGATCGCAAGTATCCGGTTGATTTTGGCGTTCCTGACCTAGAAAAGATTCTCGGCGTACCGGCCGATACGGTTGCAAAGAATTGAAAAGGCAGGCTTTTTGACTAAAATCTCGCGGAGTTTGGGCAATCCTTGCGCGAGAAATCAGCCGAGTTACGGCAACCGTACCCGTTGGTACGCCTTCATCTTCCGACAGCATGGCCATCGTTGCGGCTCGTTCCCGGATGCAGCCAATCGCAACCTGAAGGGGCCGACAGCCCTGATCTGTCTCGCTAGTCCGAAATGGTCGCCCGCAGCATCCAGAGTGCTTTCTCGTGGAAGGTAAGACGGTCGGTCAGCATATCCGCAGTGACAAGGTCGCCTTTTTCGTCGGCCATCGTCCCGATCTCACGCATCTTGCGCACCGCCTCTTCGTGATCGGCGATCAGATCCTTCACCATCTCCAGTGCCGACTGTCCTGATGCCTTCAGCTCGATGGATGTGTCGATCGATTTGCCGGCAAGCACCGGAGCATGATGGCCGAGAGCACGGATACGCTCGGCAATGATGTCGGTGGCCTCGAAAAGGGTATTGTACTGCTCTTCGGTCAAGATGTGCAGGGAATGGAACAGCGGTCCCACGACATTCCAGTGATAGATATGCGTCTTGATCAGCAGTCGATAGGTGTCCACCAATATCTCGGACAATCGGTTGGAAATCTCCTTCCGCTCGGCATCGGAGAGGCCGATATTCATCCGGTCGGCATGTATCTTGGCTTTCAGAACCTGGGCAGCTTGAGGCATGTGAGTAAGCTCCTTTCCTCCTTGAGATGCAGGCCGGAGCGGTAACTATTGCGCCGGCTGCGTGGACGGCCCGGTATCGCCGGGCGCATCCTCCGACTGTTCGAGTTCGACTGGCTGCTGCTCGTCAATTCTCTGGCCGTATATTTCCACCGCCCACCAGACCGCCGCTGCCAGCAGCAGGCCGCAGACAAGAACCAGCAAGACGGGAAAGCCGCGCCTGCCCTGTTTCGCCTTTTCCTCGGGCAAGTTTTTCGCCATGAAGTGATCTCCAACGACCGAACAGCACGCTCCCCGCACCCGTAAGGAGAATGCTTGCTGGTCGGCATGGTTCCACGCTCGGACCGAGCTTCGCAAAAAAGCTGGGAGCCCGGATAATCTATTCAGGATCCCGCTTCGGCGGCTGACCCGGCTTGCGGTTCTCGCGATAAATGGCATAGCCGAGAGCCCCCAGCAGGGGGAGGCCCAGGGCGCCGAGCGCACCCTTCCGCGCCAGCAGGGCCGGCAAGAGGGCTATCGCCGCCGTCCCGGCAAGCGCCGTCGCATCAAGACTGCGCCGCCGCGCAGCACGCTTGGCCTGGGCGCTGGAGACCAGCTTCTGGACAAGGAGGATCAGACAGGCAAGGGTGATGAACCCGATCCCGAAGCCGATGGACGCTTCGAAGGTTCCCCATCTGTCCGCAGCGGCGATAAATCCCGCACCGATCAGGAAGCCGATGCCGCAAAGCCCCGACAGCCCCGCGATGGCATAAAGGATGGCCGTCAAGCGCAGTCTTTTCAACGCATCGAGAGCTTCACCCGACGCGATGGAGGCGAGCAGAGTTGCCAGCATTCCCGGTCGCCTACCGGCGCATGATCACGGCCAGAAGAAACCCCACTCCCGCAGCAAGGGCGAGAGAGGTAATGGGCTTTTCCCGGACTGTGCTCGTGAGCTGGACTTCGAGATCCTTTGCATTGTCCCGCAGCCCTTCGATGGTTGCCTCGCCCTGAGCCCTCAGATGTTCCGCCCCTTCCGAGGCCGCCTTCCGCGCCGTCCGCAAGGAATGGTCGCCTGCGTCCTTGAGATGTTTCGTCAGAAGCGAAATATCGTCCCGCAGCTTCTGGATATCTGCCTCCAGATCCTTAACGGATGAACCGGCGGTTCCGGTCGTCCCGGCGGGCTTGCTCGAGCTTGCGGCCATGAAAGTTCTCCCTTCTTGAATATTCACGATCGAATATCCCATGCAAACGCCACAACCACGATCGGGGTTCCATTCCCGCTGCATGGAAACCGGCCACGGAACCAAGAAGCATCACAATCCGTTCTGGTGGCGGGAGTCCCAGCCGGATAATCTTGATGAACCTCATCGAAAGGAAAAGGCCGCCGGTCGTACGGCTGCCGCCGAAATCGAATCTGGAGCTGCTTTTGGCGCGCGGCTCTCAGGTGGCGATGATAGTCATTGGATTGATCGCATTCATCTTTGCCCTGCATGCGGGCAAGATGATGCTTGCTCCCTTCACCATGGCGGTCGTCGTCGGGCTCATGCTCGGTCCGATCGCAACCAGGCTGGAGGCACGGGGGGCTCCGCCGGCCCTGTCCGCCCTGGCGGTCGTATTCGTCTTCATTCTTGCCATGATCGCCTTCATGGCCGCCGTGGCGGCACCCCTATCCTACTGGACGGGGCGCATCCCTCAGATATGGAGCGAATTGCAGCTCAAGCTCATTAATCTGCAGGAGCCCCTCAACACGCTCAAATCCCTGCGCGACGAGGTCCGTTCGGTAATGGGGAATGCCGACCTGACGGTGCAGGTCGAGGAGAATTCAGCGGTCGAAAGCATGGCCGTCCTCGCGCCGGCACTGTTGGCTCAGACGCTGGTCTTCTTTGCCAGCCTCTATTTCTTCGTGGCGACCCGCCACCAGACCAGAACCGCCGTGCTCAAGCTGTGCCTGACGCGCAAACTGCGCTGGCGCACCGCCCACATCTTCCGCGACGTCGAAGCGCTCGTTTCCAAATATCTTCTGTCCATCACCTTCATAAATTTCGGATTGGGAGCCGCGGTAGGCCTGGCGCTGTGGGTCTGCGGCGTACCTTCGGCATTGCTATGGGGCGCGCTTGCAGGACTGCTGAACTTCGTCGTCTATATCGGCCCTGCCATCATGGCGCTCATCCTGTTCATGGTCGGGCTTGCCACTTACGATACGCTGCTGGGCAGCCTCGTTCCGCCGATGGTCTACCTCGTGCTCAACATGATCGAGGCGCAGTTCGTGACCCCGACCGTCATCGGCAGGACAATGACGATGAACCCCTTCATCGTCTTCCTGGCCATCGCATTCTGGCTGTGGATCTGGGGACCGATCGGCGGGTTCGTGGCCGTTCCCGCCCTGTTGATCGTCTATGCCATCTGCAGGAACATCATCCCGAGCATAGAATGGGCGCCGCCCGAGACCATGCCCATGGCCCGCGGGCAAAGGCGCCTGCCCCCCTGAGCGGTCCCCTGCCCCCTGCGGTTGCCGATAGTTTCTCCAGATCGAAAACTGGCATCATCAGTCGGCGATTGCTGGACCAGCCGCGTATCGGCTTCTCCAAAGATGCAGCTTGTCACCCCTTTGGATGTCATTTTTTAATGACAGACAATGAAGCGCCCGATTTGTAGTGCTTGGCCACGGGGTGCGAATCATTTCGAGGGGGCATTTTCTTTGACGACGCGACTGCTGGACGCTGCCCGGATCCTCCTCGTAGAGGACGAATTCCTGATCGCCATGGATGTCGAGCAGCTTTGCCGCGATCACGGTGCCGAAACGGTGCGGATTATTCCGAACCAGGCCGAACTCGATGCTTTCAGCCTTGTTTCTGAAGAGATCGACGCAGCCATTCTCGACATCAAAATCTCAGGAAACTGGACGGTCGAATTCGCCCGGATGCTGCAACGGAGCGGCATTCCGTTCATCTTCGCCACCGGCTATTCCGAAATGACTTCCGTTTTCGAGGAGTTTCCGGGGGTCCGGGTCGTAGGAAAGCCATATCCGGGAACCGAACTCGTCGAAGCCCTGGCCGCTGCGCTGGCGGATGCCGCCTCCCTACGCGACGATGTTTGAGGAAGTGACCTGGGCGGAAACGCCGTCCGGGCCGTAATCACCCTCTCCGCTTATGTGCAGGATTTCCTGGAGACGGGTCCGGGCGCGGCTGACACGGCTCTTGATCGTGCCCACCGCGCAGCCGCAGATTTCGGCAGCTTCCTCGTAGGAGAAACCGGATGCACCGATGAGGACGATCGCTTCGCGCTGATCCTCCGGCAGGAGCTCGAGCGCCTTGCGGAAGTCATCGAGATCGAGCGAACCGTCCTGGCTGGGATGGATCGACAGCCGCGCCGTGATGGAGCCGTCGCTATCCTGGACCTCGCGCCCGCGCTTGCGCATCTGGGAATAGAATTCGTTGCGCAGGATCGTGAAGAGCCATGCACGGAGATTGGTGCCCGGCTGAAAGCTCGATTGCTTGTCCCAGGCCTTGACCAGCGTTTCCTGCACAAGATCGTCGGCCCGATCGGAATTTTTCGTCAGCGAGACGGCAAAAGCTCTCAAGCTCGGTATGGCTTCCAGCAGGCTGGCTCTGAAATTCGAAGCATCTGCCATACGGATCACTCCTTTTCCGTCGCAGACTTCGACGCTTCCTTTTGTTCAAGCTGGCTCAACAAGTGCATGAACCGGTCCGGAATCTCGTCCGAGACCAGTTCATCATAATATTGCTTGAGTTTCCGCCCGATTTCGGAATTGGAGCCCAAAACCCCGTCGGCCCCCGTCCGTTTTCCCTTGTTACGCCGCCCGGCGCCTTTGTTATCCGTCATGCTTCGTCTCTTCGCGCCTTTTGCCCGAATATATATCCACTATCACCCACCATTGTCGCAGTTGCCCTACAACCACCCAGTGTCCAATTCATTTGCAAACGCTTGCGGGCGGATTTAGTTCCCACCCAGGAACTTTTCTATCTGGTGCGCGTTGATAAGGCTGTGCGCACCATCTATCTCTTTTTTTTGCTAACGTCGTTGAGGGAGACGCCATAGCATGGGTTTGTCCGCAAGAATTACCCCGCATCTGCCATATCTGCGCCGATTCGCACGGGCAGTGTCCGGCTCGCAGACCAGCGGGGATGCGCTTGTTGCCGCGACTCTGGAAACGATCATCGCCGATATCGATATCTTTCCAAAGGCTTCCAGCGACCGGGTTGCACTTTTCAAGCTGTTCACCAAGCTCTTCGACACCTTCGATATCCCCGTTCCCGAAGAGCGGCCGGCATCGGCCTGGGAGCAGCGGGCGATAACCAATCTTTCGGCGCTTGCCCCGCGCCCCCGTCAGGCATTCCTCCTGGTTGCGGTGGAAGGTTTCGACCAGTCGGAGGCCGCCGAAATCCTCGATATCGATGAGGACGGGCTGAACAGGCTCGTCAGGGAAGCGAGCGAGGAGATCTCACGGCAGGTGGCCACCGATATCATGATCATCGAGGACGAGCCTCTGATCGCCATGGATATCGAGGAGATGGTGCGCAGCCTCGGCCATCGCGTCGTCGGCACGGCAAGGACCCATGCCGAGGCAACCGCCCTGTTCAACAAGACACAGCCCAAGATGGTCCTGGCCGACATCCAGCTTGCCGACGGCAGCTCCGGCATCGATGCCGTCAACGAGATTCTGGCAACGACGCCGGTTCCGGTGATCTTCATCACGGCCTTTCCCGAACGGCTTCTGACCGGGGAGCGGCCCGAACCGGCCTTCCTGGTGACCAAGCCGTTCAGCGCCGATATGGTGAAGGCGCTCATAAGCCAGGCCCTGTTCTTCGACCGGCAGGCCAAGGCGGCTGCATAATTTGTCGTAGATTGGGCAAGAATGAAAAGCCGCCGCCAGGGCGGCTTTTCTCTCCCAGGAACCAAATACTTGCCGCAGCGTTTGTCTCCGGACTGTCGAAGGAGAGACGCTATGCTTTATTGGACGCTTGTATTCCTTGTCATTGCATTGATTGCCGGCGCATTGGGATTTGGCGGCATAGCCGGTGCATCGGCAGGCATCGCACAGATACTTTTCTTTGTTTTCCTGGTGTTGCTGGTGATTTCGCTCCTGGCCGGCTTCTTCCGCAGCGCGCGGTAGACCAAGACATTGAAGAATCCCGGAACGAGAAGGCTCCGGGAGGAAACCGAATCCCCTCAATTCGGTTTTCAGAGCCTCCGGGCCGCAACGCGACCCGGAGGTTTGCGCTTGCCCGGACGGATGCATAATATATTGAATCTGCAGGGTAATTTGGGACCGGAACGAGCGCCCAAATTCCTCTTTTTCTGGAACCCTCGAGGCCTCAAGGTCGTTTCCTGATGAAAGGAACATGACCATGGAACATATCGCTGCCCTTCTACTGATCATTGGCTGTTCCGGCAGCGCGGATTCCTGTCGCGAATTGCCGGCTCCCMCCACTGTCTTCGAAACCTCGGTCGAATGCGACGAGCAGCTGCCGGTTTCAAAACGTCAGTTCGAGGGCCGGTTCGACAAGGTGCTCGCCACCTGCATCCAGCTTGACCCCGCTCTCGAATATGAGGATGCCGAACTGGTCTGGGACATCACACCCGAAGGCGAGCTCGTCGCGTCCATTGAGCCGATGACGGATTATGTGGTTGCATCGAACGCCCACGAACGCGCGGGTGAATATGCCAACGAGCAGCATCGGGCCCGCTGATAGCGGAAACGGTGTCGGGCAATATCTGCAAGGAAAATTCAGGCCGCCGCAGGCGTCGATGAAAGGGCGCCGGGGCCAGGAATGGCGCCCGCCGGACATTTCCCCAGAATGATCATGCCGAGCACTTCGTCCTCGGTGACATCTTCCGTACGGGCGGTGCCCACCACCTGCCCGTTCTTCATGACCACCACGCGATCGGCGAGGCCGAATACGTCGTGAATATCGTGGCTTATCAGGAAAATGCCGATACCTTCGCTCTTCAGCTGCCTTACCAGTTCGGAGACCTGCTGCGTCTCCTGCGGCCCCAAGGCGGCGGTAGGCTCGTCCATGATGAGTATGCGGGCATCGAAATAGATCGCGCGGGCGATCGCCACCGACTGCCGCTGGCCGCCGGAAAGCCGCATGACCGGCTCTTTGAAGCGCTGGAAGCGCGGATTAAGCCGTCCCATCACCTTGCGGGTTTCCGATTCCATGGCGACGTCGTCGAGTGTGCCCCATCTCGTGCGCAATTCGCGGCCGAGAAAGACATTCGCCGCCGCGTCCACATTGTCGGCCAGCGCAAGCGTCTGATAGATGGTCTCGATACCGTATTTCTTGGCGTCGCGTGGATTGGAGATCTGGGCCTCCTCGCCATTGACGAAAATGGTTCCGGCGTCGCGCTTGTAGGCTCCGGACAGGATCTTGATCAGCGTCGACTTGCCGGCGCCGTTGTGGCCGAGGAGCGCAACCACCTCCCCTGCATGGAGATGAACCGAGGCGTTGTCGACGGCGTGGATCCCGCCGAAGGCGATGGAGATATTCTTCATTTCGACCAGAGGTGTCGAGGACGCCATCGTTCTGCCCCTTCTATTGCAGCCGGCTGCGATAGACCGTGTCCAGCCATACCGCGATCACGAGGACGACGCCGACGACAATGTTCTGAAGCGGCGTGTCCACGCCGAGAAGGATCATGCCGGAGGCAAGTGATTGCATGAGGATGGCACCGATCATCGCTCCGGCAATTGTTCCAACACCACCACTGAGGGAAGTGCCTCCGATGACGGCCGCGGCGATCACCAGCAATTCGTCTAGGGTGCCCTGAGCGTTCGTGGCCGCGTTGAGGCGCGCGGTCGAGATCGCTGCGCCGATTGCGGCAAGCACGCCCATCAGCATGAAAATCTTCATCAGCACCCAGCGCGTATTGATGCCGGCCAGTTCGGCCGCTTCCGGATTGCCGCCGATTGCGAAGACATAGCGACCGAACCGGGTGCGCGTGGCAATGAACGTCATCACGACGCCGACACCCACGGCGATCAGCACCGGTATGGCTATTCCGTGGGCAATGAAAAGGCCGCCTTCCGGCAGGGTGATGTTGTTCTCCTGCGCATAGCGGCGGACTATTCCGGATGGCCAGGGATAGGAATTTGCGACCGCGACCGCGGCCAGGATGATCGCGCATCCGACACTTGCGAGGAAGGCCTCGGCCCAGATCGGGCGCAGCGGGAACTTGAATCTCCTGCGCTGATTGCGGCCCGCCACAAGGAGGAGCACCAGGGCGGCACAGGCGAGGATGCCGACGATCCAGCTCCATGTGGAGCCTATCGCACCTTGCGGGCCACCACCCATCAGCCGGAACGTCTGGTCCATGGGCGCCACAGTCCGGCCGCTGGTCACCCACCATGCAGCACCGCGCCAGACCAGAAGCCCGCCCAGGGTGACGATGAAGGCCGGAACCTTGAGATAGGCGATGATATAGCCGTGCAGGCCGCCGATGAGCAGGCCGGTCAGCAGTCCGACCCCTAGCGCCAATATCCATGTCGCGGGATGTCCGAAGCCCAAGATGCCGGGCAGGAACGCGGTCTGGGTGACGCCCATGACCATGCCTACGAAGCCAAGGATCGAGCCCACGGAGAGGTCGATGTTGCGCGTCACGATGACGAGCACCATGCCCGTCGACATGATGGCGACTGAGGCGGATTGGACCGACAGGTTCCACAGATTGCGCGGCGTGAGGAAAAGCCCGCCGGAAAGTATGTCGAAGCCGATCCAGATGATGATCAGGGCCCCGATCATGCCGAGCATTCGCGTGTCGAGTTCGGTTGCCTTGAGGAAACGCGCGAATGGACCGAGCGTGCTTTCCCGGGCGCTGTCCGCCGGCGCTTGCGACGTGGCTTCAGACATCGGTGCCCTCCCCAGGACAAATCCAGCGCCGCTTCTTGTTTTCTATCGGCATCCGGTCCTGAAGCTTGAGTTTAGGAAGACGCCGCGGCTTTCGTCAAACCGCGACGTCGGGTTTTCCGGTCCTGGTTTCAGCCGCAGACTTCCACCTTGCCCGGCTCGACACCCTGGCATACGACGTCCTTGGAAACCCAACCGGCGTCGATGACCACGTCGAGATTGTCCTTGGTGATGGGCAGCGGCTTCAGGAAAATCGCATTCATCTCCACGCCGTTCGGACCATCGGACCACTTCTGCACACCCTCGACCTGATCCATCGGCGTGCCTTCGGCGAGCGCGTTGGCGATGATCGCGGCCTGCTTTCCGAGTTCGCGCGAGTCCTTCCATACCGATACCGTCTGGGTGCCAAGCGCGATCCGGTTCAGAGCCGCGTGATCGCCATCCTGACCGGAAACCGGCACGGAACCGGCAAGGCCCTGCGCCTCCAGCGCCGCGATCGCGCCACCCGCAGTCCCGTCGTTGGATGCCACGACAGCATCGATCTCGTTGTTGTTGGAAGTCAGGATCTGCTCCATGTTCCTTTGCGCATTGGCCGGCAGCCAGCCGTCAGTATAGGCCTCGCCGACATTCTTGACCTTGCCGGAATCGATGGCTTCCTTGAGGACTTCCATCTGGCCGGCGAACAGGAAATCGGCATTCGGGTCGGCAGAGGATCCCTTGATGAAGGCATAATTGCCCTCCGGCTGCACCTCGAACACGGCGCGAGCCTGCATGCGTCCGACTTCCATATTGTCGAAGGTGATATAGAACGCATCCGGATTCTCGATCAGCCGGTCATAGCCGACAACGGGAATGCCTTCATTGGCAGCCTTCTGGACGGCCGGACCGATGGCCGAAGAATCCTGCGCCAGGATGATCAGGGCATTGGCGCCCTGGGCGATAAGGGATTCGACATCGGTAAGCTGTTTGGCGGCAGAGGACTGGGCGTCGGCGGAAATATATCTGTTCCCGTCGGCTTCAATCTGTTCCTTGATGGCGGCTTCGTCGGTCTTCCAACGTTCCTCCTGGAAATTGGACCAGGAGACGCCGATCACCATGCCTTCCGCCAAAGCGGSGGTCGAAAGAGCAAACGACAAGCCAAGACCCGCCAGGATGGCGGTTGCAGCCTTTTTCATGAGTTCCTCCCTACGCAAACAGCGCTGTTAATGCGGGAAGCTCTTTTTTTCGAGCTTCGAAAAAAAGAATGACTCACCCCGCTGCCTATGTCAATATCGCTCTTCAGACGGTGCCGCCCGTCGATTGGGAGGAGATGGGGCATGTCAATCGGAATCCGCCATGATGATCTGAGGAAGCGCAATCGCGCCATGGTGATTTCCGCCGTTCGCCGCGCCGTCCAGCCGTCACGCACCGAAATCGTCCGGGCTACCGAACTCAGCCATTCGACCATCTCGGCCATAGCCGCGGATCTGATCAGCGAAGGCATTCTCGTCGAAGCCAAAGGCGAGGGAGCGTCTTCCGCACGGCGCGGCAGGCCGCAGGTCGCATTGGCGCTCAGCCCGCAGGCGGCAACGGTCGTCACGGCAGTCCTGTCATTGAACATACTATCGGTGGCACTGGTCGATTATGCGGGCAGCACGATCCGTGAAGTCACGAAACGCCTGCCGACACTGACCATGGCGAAGCAGGAATTGATCAGCACTGTGATGGCGGCCGTCTCCGAAATCATTGCCGGGCATGCGAAGCGAGGCGGACCGATCCTGCGCATATCCCTTGCCGTGCAAGGCATTACCGATTCGGAGGCGCGGACGCTGCTATGGTCTCCGATCACGCCGCATCGCAATGTCGAATTCGGCGCCGCCCTGGAAAAGGCTTTCGGCCTGCCCGTCACCGTCCACAACGACTGCAACATGATCACGGTCGCTCTCAACTGGCGCGATCCGGAGCGTTATGGCGACAATTTCATCGCCATCCTCCTGTCGCACGGCATCGGCATGGGCCTGATGCTGAAGGGCAGGCTGTTCACCGGGCCGCATTCCTCAGCCGGGGAATTCGGCCATATGATCCACAAGCCGGATGGCGCGCTCTGCCGCTGCGGCCGCAACGGCTGCATCGAAGCCTATGCCGGCAACTATGCCATTTGGCGCAAGGCGCGCGGGACAAGCGAATACGAGCCGCCGCCTTCCGATATCGATGCCTCGGCAATGGAGGAACTGGCGCAGGCCGCCCGCAGCCGCGAGGGCATAGAACGCGACGCCTTCAGGGCGGCCGGAGAAGCAATCGGGTTCGGCATCGGGGGCCTTTTCGCGCTTATCGACCCGGCACCGGTGGCAATCGTCGGACAGGGTGTTTCTGCCTTCGATATCCTCGAGCCGGTCATACGCGAGGCGATCGGCAAGACCGCAGGCGGGCAGCATTCCGCCGCCATCAGCTTCGACACGGATCTCAACGAGATGCCGCTCATCCGCGAAGGCTGCGCGATGACAGCGCTAACAAGCCTGGATCATGCGGTGTTCGGCGCGGGTGCGGCAATTTCCGTCCCGCGCCGCGACGTGGCATAGCATAGAGGGTCCCGCGGACAGGGCCGGCCTTCCTCCATCGCCTGATGCCAGCGCTGTCACGCTTCCCGGATGGCGTAACCGGCGCCCCGTATGGTGCGGATGACGTCAGGCATCTTGCCCTGGTTCACAGCCTTGCGCAGGCGTCCGACATGCACGTCCACCGTGCGCTCGTCGATATAGATCGTCTCGCCCCAGACATTGTCGAGGAGCTGCCCACGCGAGAATACGCGGCCTGGATGCTGCATCATGAATTCGAGCAGCCGGAACTCGGTCGGCCCGAGCTTGATCTCGTTCTTCTTGCGGTAGACGCGATGCGACTCGCGATCGAGCATGATGTCGCCGACCTTGAGCACGGTCGACAGAATCTCGGGCTTGGCGCGGCGCAGGAGCGCGCGCACACGCGCGATGAATTCGGGTGTCGAGAAAGGTTTGACGAGATAGTCGTCCGCGCCCGTCGAAAGACCGCGCACGCGATCGCTTTCCTCGCCGCGCGCCGTCAGCATGATGATCGGCAGCCTTTCCGTCTCCGGACGCATCCTGAGCCGGCGGCAAAGCTCGATGCCGGATACGGCCGGGACCATCCAGTCGAGCACCAGAAGATCGGGCACGTTCTCCTGCAGCCTGATCTCTGCCTCATCGCCGCGCGTGATGACCTCGACCTGATAGCCTTCCGCCTCAAGATTGTAGCGGAGCAATACGCAAAGCGGCTCCTCGTCCTCCACGACCATGATTTTTGGAGCGATCATCGGCTGGTTCTCCCGCAATCAGTTCGTCGCCACAGTCATCTGTGTCTCGTCGAGCTTCGGCCGCTGAACGGGAAGCTGTTCACCGGTCATCACGTAATAGGCATTCTCGGCGATGTTCGTCACGTGATCGCCTATGCGCTCGAGATTCTTGGCGCAAAAGAGCAGATGGGTGCAGGCCGTTATGTTGCGCGGATCTTCCATCATATAGGTGAGAAGCTCGCGGAAAACCGCCGTATACTGGATGTCGATCTTCTCGTCCTCGTCGCGCAGGCGGACCAGTTCCTCGGCCTCTCTCGCCACATAGCGGTCGATGACCGCCTTGACCTGATCCAGAACCATCATCGCCATGGTGTTGATGGAATGGGAAAGACCGCGTGGCGTGGCGCTCTGCCCGACGGCACCGACACGCTTGGCGATGTTCTTGGCAAGATCGCCGATGCGTTCAAGATCGGAGGCCATGCGGATGGCGCCGACCACGGCCCTGAGATCCTGAGCCATCGGCTGCCGCTTGGCGATCAGCGTGATGGCGCGTTCGTCCAGTTCACGCTGCTTGGCGTCCATGATGGCGTCATCCGACACGACCCGCTGGGCGAGCGCATTGTCCGAACCGAGCAGGGCCTGGGTGGATGCTGCCGTCATCGACCCCGAGAGGTCGGCCATTTCCCGGATCAGCCGGTCGACATGCTCCAGTTCCTCGTCGAAAGATGTAACCGTATGTCCGACCATGATCTTTCCTTCCGCCTGTCCGAGTGAGATCAACCGAAGCGGCCGGTAATGTAATCCTGAGTCCGCTTGTCGTCCGGATTGGTGAACATCTTCTCCGTCGGCCCTTCCTCCACCAGATTGCCCAGATGGAACATGGCCGTGCGCTGCGAGACACGCGCCGCCTGCTGCATGGAGTGGGTGACGATCACGATGGTATAGTTCTCGCGCAATTCATCGATCAGTTCTTCCACGCGGGCCGTGGCGATCGGATCGAGCGCCGAGCAAGGTTCGTCCATCAGAATCACCTCCGGCGAAACCGCAATGGCGCGGGCGATGCACAGCCGCTGCTGCTGTCCGCCGGAAAGGCCCGTTCCCGGTTCGTGCAGCCGATCCTTGACCTCGTTGAAGAGCCCGGCTCGCTGCAGGCTTGACTCCACGATCGCATCCATCTCGCTCTTGCTCCTGGCAAGCCCGTGGATGCGCGGCCCATAGGCGACATTCTCATAGATCGACTTCGGAAAGGGGTTCGGTTTCTGGAACACCATCCCGACGCGGGCGCGCAGTTCGACCACGTCGATCCTGGAGTCGTAGATATCTTCCCCGTCGAGCGTGATCTTGCCTTCGACCCGGGCGTTGTCGATGGTGTCATTCATGCGGTTGAGGCAGCGCAGGAAAGTCGACTTGCCACAGCCGGAAGGGCCGATCAGCGCTGTCACCTGGTTTGCCCGCACCTTCAGGTCGACATCAAAAAGCGCTTGCTTCTCTCCGTAGAAGACTTTCACCTTGGAGCCTTCCATCTTCAGGGCGGGTTCCTTGGGCGTGCCCTGAAGGGCCTTTTCGACTGCATGGTCCGTCAACATGTTCATTTTCCTCGGCTCCGTTACCAACGGCGTTCGACCCGACGGCGAAGAATGATCGCGGTTATGTTCATGATAGCAAGGAAGCCGAGCAGGATGATGATGGCTCCCGAGGTCCTTTCGACAAAGGCACGCTCAGCCTCTCCTGCCCACATATAGATCTGAACCGGAAGCGCCGTGGCAGGATCCATCGGCGTGGCCGGATAGTTCGCGACAAAGGCAACCATGCCGATCAGAAGCAGCGGAGCGGTTTCGCCCAGCGCCTGTGCAAGACCTATGATCGTTCCGGTCAGAATACCTGGGGCAGCGAGAGGCAGCACATGGTGGAAAACCATCTGCATCTTCGAAGCGCCAATGCCGAGCGCCGCAGAGCGTATGGAAGGAGGCACGGCTCGCAGGGCTGAGCGCGTTGCAATGATGATCGTTGGCAGCGTCATGAGTGTCAGAACCAGACCTCCGACGATGGACGCCGAGCGCGGCAGCTCCATGAAATTGATGAATACAGCCAGGCCCAGAAGGCCGAACACGATCGACGGCACGGCTGCCAGATTGTTGATGTTGACCTCGATCAGGTCAGTCCAGCGGTTCTTGGCCGCGAATTCTTCCAGGTAAATCGAGGCGGCGACGCCAATCGGCAATGACAGCACGAGCACGATCAGCATCATATAGAATGAGCCCACGAGCGCCACACCCACGCCAGCCGTCTCGGGACGGCTCGAGGCACCGAAGGTAAACAGACCGCTATTGAAGCGCTGTTCCAGATCACCGCTCTCCTCGAGTTGCCGCATCCAGGCGACCTGCTGATCGGAGACCCTGCGCCTGTCTTCGCCAATCTCTAGATTGATCTGCCCTTTTTGGGCGGAATCGATGTCGGCGGAGGCCAGCACCCAGACATTCTGCGTGGTGCCTACTACTGACGGATTCGCCATCACTACGTTCCGCAACTGGCCGCGTACACCGTCGGAGATCATTTTTCCGACATCGCGCATCTGCGCGCGGTCTTCTGGATCGATGCCCAGCTTTTGGGCCAGCGCATCGCGCGCCAGCTTCGGATAGTTGGCGGTGAACAGAATGTTCGGGTTCGTTCCGCGCTCGTTATCGGGATCTATGACGCTTTCATCGAAATTGACGGGCAGGTTGATTGAGGTCTGCCAGAAAGCTGTATAGCCGTTGGAGAAGACCGACCACAAAAGGGCGGCCAGGAAAAAAAGGCCGATCGCAATGGCGACAATGCCGTAAATCTTGAATCTCTGTTCCGCAGCGTAGCGCCGCTTCAGCCCGATATCACGCCGGGGCCTGGCAGGCTGGGAGGTGCCGGCAGGAATGATGGCATCGGTCATTCGTATTGCTCCCGGTACTTCCTGACAATGTAAAGGGCGAAGACATTCATGGCGAGGGTCAGCACAAACAGGGTCATGCCAAGTGCGAAGGCCACGAGTGTTTGAGGCGACGTGAATTCGAGGTCGCCCGTCAGCTGGTTGACGATCTTGACCGTGATCGTCGTCATGGTCTCGAAGGGATTCCAGGTGAGCCTCGCCGCCACGCCGGCCGCCATGACAACGATCATTGTCTCGCCGATGGCGCGCGAAGCCGTCAAAAGCAGCGCGCCGACAATGCCGGGCAGGGCTGCCGGCAGGATCACGCGCTTGACCGTTTCCGAGCGTGTCGCGCCGAGACCGAGCGAGCCGTCACGCATCGCCCGAGGCACGGCAGTGATGATGTCGTCGGAAAGCGACGAGACAAAAGGAATGAGCATAATGCCCATCACCAGGCCGGCCGTCAGCACGCTTTGAGCCTGAATGAAGGACGGGCCGCCAGCGATGTCCGCGCTGAGGTCGCGCAGGAAAGGCCCGACGGTCACCAGGGCGAAGAAGCCATAGACGATGGTCGGGATGCCGGCGAGCACTTCCAGCAGCGGCTTGACGACGGACCGGACACCGGGCGTCGCATATTCAGCCATGTAGACGGCGGCCATGAGACCGACAGGGACGGCGAATAGCATCGCCACGAAAGCGATATAGAGCGTGCCGGCCAAAAGCGGGATCAGGCCGAACTGGCCTTCCGCACCGCCCGAACCGGCAGCGGCGAAGCGCGGATCCCATACCGTGCCGAAGAAGAAATTCGCGGGCGAAACGGATTGGAAGAAGTGGATCGTCTCGAACAGCATCGAAAAGACGATGCCAATTGTCGTCAAAATGGCGATGGTCGAAGCGGCTACAAGCGCCAGTAGCGTGACACGTTCGACCTTGTTTCTTGCGCGAGCCCGGACCCCGATCGTCGAAAAGGCATATGCGGCTCCGGCAAGGGAGAACGCTATGGTCAACACGCTGCGAAGCAATGACGAGCGGTCCTCCATGGCGTTTCTCTGAAGCGCCAGAGGAATCATGTAGTCCTGCGTATCGGAGGCGACGGCGATGCCCCTTTCCCTGAGACGCGGCTGCAGTTCCTCGAAAGTCTGCGGAGCGTCGCTGGCATTGTCGACACCGAGAACGCGCAGTCCCCTCGCGAGATTCTGCACCATGCCGGTCGCAAGCGCACGGCTTGCAACAGCACTTTCCTGGGTCTGCTCCGGCAGAGCCGATCGCGTGGCATTGTCGATATAAGTGGTGCTCACCGCCGACCAGATGGCCATGAAGATCAAGGCGGGAAGGACGGCCGCCAGAAAGACCCACCAGCCATGATAATGGACACGCGAATGAGGCTTCTCCGAAGCTCCCGCCTGCTGCGAAACGGCGCGCTGCCTGCCGAGAACGAAACCGGCTATGCCGATCAGCAGCACGATCGATATGACGAGTGTCGGCGACACTGAGAGCCCCTCTTCGGCAAAAACGCGCTTTGATTTTATGGGGAGGTCGGGGCGTCACGGCTGCGCCATGACGCCCCGACCAAACTGACTTACATGGTCTCTCCGGCTTCGAACGCTTCGCGCTGCGCGTCGCGTTCCTCGTCGGGAGCAGGCACCAGGCCATACTCGGCGAGCGGACCATCGGGGCCGACCATCTGATCGTCCAGGAAGAAGGTTACATATTCCTTGAGGCCGGGAATGACGCCGATATGGGCCTTCTTCACATAGAACTGCAGCGGGCGCGAAACCGGATATTCGCCGGACGAGATCGTCTCGACCGACGGCGTCACGCCGCTGACGGTGGCGACCTTCAGCTTGTCGGCATTGTTCTCGTAGAAGGAAAGGCCAAACACGCCGACGCCGGTCTTGTTGGAGTCGATGCGGGCGAGGGTTTCGGTGTAGTCGCCATCGATATCGACCGCGCCGCCATCCTTGCGAACGGCCTTGCAGGCCGATGCCGCAGCATCTTCGTCGAGGCCGGCTTCAGCGGCAGCTTCCGGACCGCCAGCCTCTTCGCAGCCGGCAATCAGCAGCTTCTCTTCGAAAACTTCGCGAGTGCCGTGCTTCTCACCGGGAATGTAAGCGACGATGTCCCAGTCGGGCAGAGCGGAATTGACTTCGTTCCACTTCTTGTAGGGATTGTCGACCAGCTTGCCATCGACGACGACTTTCGCGGCCAGTGCCTTGTAAACGTCCACCGGCGTCAACTCCCAGTCGGGCCCTGCCGCATCGGTTGCGAAGACGATGCCGTCATAACCGAACTGCACTTCCTGCACCTCGGTCACGCCGTTGTCGGCACAGGCCTTCAGTTCCGACTCCTTGATCTTGCGCGAGGCGTTGGCGATGTCGATCGTATCTTCGCCCACGCCTTTGCAGAATTCCTTGAGACCTGCTGAGGAGCCGCCGGACTCGACCACAGGGGTTTTGAAATCCGGATAAGTCTCGCCGAAATTCTCGGCGACGATCTTGGCATAAGGCAGCACGGTCGACGAACCGGCAATCTGAATCTGGTCGCGCGCGGCGGCAATGCCTGCTGACATCGCCACGGCGATCGCCGCGGCCGATGCTGTGAGAAGAAGAGTCTTCATTTGGCCTACTCCTGTCGGAATTCGTATCGACGCCTGTTGGCGACGCGTGTGGCCTTAGACCCGGTATGTAACAGTTAGATGACACTTTTGTGTCGGTCCGATTAAGCTTCAGCTATTCTTCTGCCTTCTCCCCAAAGACGCGATAGAATCAGCCTCCACCGACGATCTCCGGTGTTTGAAATGATCGCCGCAAGGGGCATTTGCACTGCAAAAAATTAGCCGACTATCTTCCGTTTTTCGACAGCCACTTCTTCAGAAAACCAATCTCGCTCTCCTGTGCTTCGATGATTTCCTCGGCGAGCTTCGCTAACTCCGGATCATTCTCGCCGCTGGCGAGATAAGCCTTGGCCATATCGATCGCGCTTTGGTGGTGCGGGATCATCATCGCTGCAAAATCGGCGCCGGGCTTGCCCGTCATCTTCATCGCCCGCATTTCCTCATCCATCCTGGTCATGGCGTCCATATAGGCCTGCGAAGCATCGCTTCCGCTCCTATGGGTTCCGCCATGATCCGTCTGGGCATGCAAGCCAGTGATCAAGGCCGAAGCTGCGAAGGTCGTAAAGAGCACGGTTCTGACGATAGCAGGGAACATTGCAACCACCTTCCATTTTCAAGGACGGCCCGAACAATCGACCTTCCAGCAGGGGGAAGGTCAAGCCATCGGAAGACAACCGATGAAACGGCTTCAGAGAAAGCCGCCTCTGCCATCAGTCTGCCCGATAGCGGACATAAACGTGATGCCTGATTTGCGAATCAGGAGAAGCAACCGATGATCAAGCGAATTGGAATCTTGACCCTCGCGGCAAGCCTGGCTGCTGCCACTGCCGGCTGTTCGACAACTCAGAAGACCATCGGCGGCGCGGCCGTCGGCGGTGTTGGAGGAGCCGTGGTGGGCGACGCCATCGCTGGCACCGGAGGCGCGGTGGTAGGAGGCGTCGGCGGCGCCCTCGCCGGCGCGGCGGTCGCCCGCAGGCTTTAGAGGCTGCAGGCTCGAGCCCGCAGCCGAGCCTTTGAGGTCTTGTTCTTACGAACGCCGCCGCGTAAGCGGCAATATAGCAAGGCGGAACAAGCGCGAGCTGACCATGGCCCAGGCCGAAGCGGCCAGGATGCAAGCAGGTATGACCGCGAGGTCCGTCCCGATCCGGACCACGGCGGAAATCAGCCCTGAATTGAGCAGGAGCAGGGTCATGGTCGGCAGGGCCATGATCGCCCCGAACCTGATCCACCATTTCGTCACATCATGGGTCATCAGGTTGAACATCAGACGGTGGAGCGCTCCGACCAGAAGAAAGCCGGCGGCGAGGCCGATCCAGCCGAAATCTGCATATAGGAGCCCGGCAAAGCTCGTGACGCCATTGCGCGGTTCGCGGAAAATATAGGTGCCCAAATAATTGTTGACCCGCATGCGGACCGTGGTTCCGGGTTCGGTATCAGGTCCGCCCCAGGGCACCTGCCAGCCCCTGTAATTGTTACGCTCGGGCAGGACGTCGCTTAACCTTTCCGGCATCGTCACTTCGACACCCAGGAAGGACCTGCCATGCAGATATGGTCTCTTCTCGGGGAAGTGATGTCCGATATGGGCCATCTTTGCCACGTCCATGAAGTAGCGTCCCTCGAACAGAAGCTGCAGAAATCCGCGCGCCTGGCCCCTCCTTGCCGCATCAACCTGGGCTGCCGGGACGCTGCCGGCATTGGCAACCAGGACCGTGCCTGTATCGGCGGAAACCGAATTCCCCTCTCCGCGCAGCAAAGTGACACCGACCGCCTGTAGAGCGACGGCGCCCGCGACCGCGGCCATGACCATGTATCGCCACCTGATGCCGCTGAGCCAGATGATAAGCAACACCTGAAGCGTCAGGGTGACAAAGAACAGCCGCAGGCTGGTGAAGATCGTGAAATAGAACCCCAGGAGGAAGGACACAGCGAAAACGGCAAGAAGCCGGTAGTCGGTCGGTCGCCGCGTCCAGGCAAAGCAGACCAGACCCGCCAAAGGCAGCACCGTCAGCGACGCCTTGAAAAAATAGTAGTCGAAACGCTCGAACCTCGTGGTGGCCCCCGTCTTGTCCATGAGGAAGCGCTTGCCGGAGATATCCCAGATGTCGTGATGCCCGATCAGGACGAAAAGGACGAAACAGACGACGCAGGCCAGCCCAACCAACAGGAAGCCTTCGAGCCGTATGCCGACTTCGGCATCCCCTCTGCCGGTTAGTATCGGTGGAACCCGTCCGGCGACGCCAATATAGCCGATCGCATAGGACACGACCGCAACCGCGGCCATACCGACGCCCATCCATAGAAATGACGGATCCGTTTCAAGCGTGAATATTCGGTCCACCAGTTCCGGGCTGCGCTCGTGAAAGACGGAGATGTAGACCATCTTCGCAAAGACGGAATAGCCAACAATCGCCATCATATAGAGGGCCGGGTTGACCAGGATATGTCTTGGCTTGACCAGCAAAAGAGGCGCCAAAACCAGCACCACCAGGAATGATGCGAAAACAAGCCCGGCCATTGCCCCAAACTCCCGGCTGGAAAGGGCAGTTTTGGATTGCCGCGAAGCCGGGTGTCAACCCGTAGAAGCGAATTATGCAATCTTGGGGGGAGTCAGGTTGATATCAGTGAAAACACGGGAAGGGCAGTGGTGGCTTACTGCTTGGCCTGCGCAAGACGCGCGCAATCCTGGCAACTTACCGCGGGCGCAAAGGCTCGTGAGAGCGTCCGATCTTTGGCTGGCAAACTTGAAGAGGGCCAAAAAGGATCGCCTCTTGCGAGAAATGAAGGGCGTGAGCTTTCATTCCCGCACTTGACCCCAAGAGGGACGATCTCATGCGAAAAGCCAATGAAATCAATGTGATTTGAGAGGCTGGTACTCCCAAGGGGACTCGAACCCCTGTTTCCGCCGTGAGAGGGCGGCGTCCTAGACCGCTAGACGATGGGAGCGCTGCGAGACGGCGATATAGTCTTGATCGCCCGAGAATGCAACAGCCAGCGCGCGTTTATCCGGCGGGCTCGATCAGGCCCCGGAGATTTTCGCACAGGTCGCTGAAAACGGCGACCGTGCCGTAGCTTTCTTTCCCTGCGCGGCTGCTCCGTCGTCGGTTTCGGTTCATGTCTCCGGCGGCAGGCCGGTTATGTCGAACCGGCCGAGGATACGGCCTTGGGCCACGTCATAAAGAAAGATCGCCTGGGCGCCGCCTGCCAGCGCCACATGAAGCGCCAGGCGGCTGCCGGAAAGCGATTGCGATATGATGCGGCTTCCCGACGGCAGCGCGATCTCGCCCGATGGCAGAACGTCCAGCGCGGCGGCCGGCGTTTTATCTTCGGATTCCGAAATGCCGGACTTGTAGACAACAGCGGCGAGCACCGCCATAACGGCAGCGAACAGGATGCCGAGGTTGATTGCAACAAACCGCATCAGCTTCCGGCGTACCCGCTCGGCTGCCGGATCGAGCGGCTTCTCGTCGTCGTCATGTGATGCAGGTTGGGCCATTGCTGCCGTCTGGAAGTTAATCGATGAGCGGTTCTGATAAACAACCAGCCGGCGCATGGAAAGACCTGACCGCCGACAGCAGCGCCGAAGGCAGCCGCCTCGACCAATGGTTGGCGACCGTGCTTGCGCCGGATCTCTCCCGCAGCCGGGTACAGGCGCTGATCCGCGGCGGCGCGGTGCATTTGAATGGCGCTCCTGTCCTTGAGCCGAAGCGCAAGGTCGCCGCCGGCGAACATTATTCCATCGAACTGCCTGAGCCGGAGGCGCCTGAACCGCAGCCGGAAGCGATCCCGCTCGACATTCTCTATGAGGACGACGAACTGATCGTCATCAACAAGCCGGCAGGCCTGGTCGTCCATCCGGGCGCAGGCAACTGGACCGGAACGCTGGTCAATGCCCTGATCCACCACTGTGGCGACACGCTTTCCGGTATTGGCGGCGTCCGCCGTCCGGGGATTGTCCATCGCCTCGACAAGGATACCAGCGGCGTCCTGGTGGTGGCGAAGACCGATCGCGCCCACAGGGCTCTGTCCGAAGCCTTTGCGGATCATGGCCGGTCCGGCAACCTGGAACGGGCCTATGAAGCACTTGTCTGGGGGACGCCGGCATGCCTCACGGGCGTGATCGACGCTCCGCTGGGTCGCGCAAGTGCTGATCGTACGCGGCGCGCGGTGGTATCCGACGAGCGTGAAGATGCGAGACGCGCTGTCACCCACTACACGGTGCTGGAACGGTTCGGCGAGCGGAAGGATACGGATGCGGTCGCCGCACTCGTGGAATGCAGGCTCGAAACCGGTCGAACGCACCAGATCCGCGTCCATATGGCTCATATCGGCCATCCACTGATCGGCGACCAGACCTATGGCCGCGCCTTCCGCACCAAGGCCAATCGCCTCCCCGAGCCGTTGCGTGAAATGGTGGCGGCATTCCCGAGGCAGGCGCTGCATGCCCGCCTGCTCGCCTTCCGCCATCCGGTTTCGAAGGAGACGATGCGCTTTGAGGCGCCACCCCCTCAAGATTTATCGGAACTCGTCGCCACCTTCGCGGCTTTATGATATAAGCCCGGGAACCATTGGCGTTCACGGTAGCGTCACGCATTGTTCAATGCGACGTGACGCCTTTTGTTTTCGGAATTTGTTCCTATATGTGATATGGCGCATTCGGCCCTGAAAGCGGTTGCGCCACAAGCCCGCCTTAAAAGGGGGCAGTATCGAGAGAGGAGGGTGCTCTATGGCCCAGACATTACCCAGCATTGCATCGGGAGAGGGTGGCCTCACGCGTTATCTCGAAGAGATTCGCCGCTTTCCGATGCTCCAGCCTCAAGAAGAATACATGCTCGCGAAGCGGTATCAGGAACATGGCGATACCGATGCAGCGCATAAGCTCGTGACAAGCCATCTGCGCCTGGTGGCCAAGATCGCCATGGGCTATCGCGGTTATGGTCTTCCCATCGGGGAGGTGATCTCCGAGGGCAATGTAGGCCTGATGCAGGCCGTCAAGAAGTTCGAGCCCGAGCGCGGGTTCCGCCTCGCCACCTATGCCATGTGGTGGATCAAGGCTTCCATACAGGAATATATCCTGCGCTCATGGAGCCTCGTGAAGATGGGAACAACCGCAAACCAGAAGCGGCTGTTCTTCAACCTGCGCAAGGTGAAGGGCAAGATCCAGGCGCTCGACGATGGCGACCTGAAGCCGGAGCAGATCACAGAGATCGCAACCCGCCTGAATGTGAGCGAGGAAGAGGTGGTTTCGATGAACCGCCGGCTTTCCGGCGACGCATCGCTGAACGCGCCGATCCGCGCCACTGAAGGCGAGTCCGGCGAGTGGCAAGACTGGCTCGTGGACGAGCACGAGAACCAGGAAGAAATGCTTGCCGAGCAGGATGAGCTGGAATCCCGTCGCCGCATGCTGGAGGACGCCATGAGCGTTCTGAACGAGCGCGAGCGGCGCATTTTCGAGGCTCGGCGCCTTGCGGAAGAGCCGCTGACGCTGGAGGAACTGTCCGGCGAATTCGACATCAGCCGCGAGCGTGTGCGCCAGATCGAGGTTCGTGCCTTCGAGAAGGTCCAGAATGCCGTCAAGGCAGCCGCCAAGCGGCAGATGCAGATGGCCCGAGTCATCGACGCTGACGCACAGCGCGCATTCACCTGACACGAAAAAGCAGGCCGGAATGAAGGAGCCGCCGGAAAAACCGGCGGCTTTCTTATGTCGCTATAAAAATGCAGATCAGCCGCTTGATGCGTTTTGCCAGGCATCCAGCGCTTCGTTGAAGGCCTTCTCGCCGGGAATACCCTTTTCCATCGTTATCAGCGCGCGCCGACCGGACTTATAGACGATCGGGATATCGATCCAGTCCTGGCGGCGAAGGAGGAGAGTGTTGGTCTCTACTTCCGCCCGGGTGTCGCTCAGCGCAACCAGGAAGAAGCCATCCGCGATCTTTGCTGGAATTCCAAGCAACGGATTGCCAGTGTCCTGCTCCGAACGCTTCAGGGCTATGCGCAGGACATTGTCTATGCCCCCGCCTTCGAAATCGTCCGGCGTCAGGAAGATCATCTCAACGATATGACTCGCCGGAAGGGATTCATCGCCATTGCGCCTTATGGTGAGACGGAGCTGGATATTCTTTCCGGGGATGGTGGCCTCGCCACGGATGGCAGGTTCCGGCGGAAGATCGCCGCCGGGCGATTCCTGAACGAGCGACCAGACGATCGAACCCGTTTCAGCCGATCCCTGCGACGTGCTGGTCCGCTCCTCGTAGAAGATCGCCCGCTGCCCGACGGCAACGCCCTCCTCACCCGCCTCTCCGGTCGTGGCCTCGGGAGCCTGGCCTTCTGCCGTCGGCGCGGGTTCGTTTGCCGTAGTCGGCGACGTGGCGGCAGCGACCGAGCGTCCCTCACCCATGCCAGACGTTCCGCCGGCTGGACCTTCGTCGATCTCTTCGCCGTCAGGCGTCAATCTCTGCGTGAATTTCGATGGCTTCGTCTCTTCGGGTGGCGTTTCCGTCTCGCTGGCCGGTGCGGCGGCTATATCCTGTTCTCCGGAGGATGTCCCCGTGTCATCTCCGGAAGCATCGTCGATCACGACATCGGCTGGCGGCGGCTCGTCAAGGCCGAGCAGAGTGACGAACTCGCTGCGGTTCAACCATACTCCATATGCGACACCGCCAAGAGCCGCCAGCACGACGAGGGCTGCCACAATGCGCCCGATGCCCCTGTTCCGCCGCGGACTTTCGGACGGTATGGGTTGCTGCGCCGGCTCACGCCATTCGCCCTCGAGAGGTTCGTAGCCATCCGATCGCCGATCTTCTTCGGCTTCTACCGCAACGGCCTGGACTTCTTCGGCCTCTTCCTCGGGAAGAGCCGCAGGCTCGTCGAATGCGGGAGAAGGAGCAGCGGCCTCCCGCTTGAGAGGATAGTCATTGCTCTCGAATTCGGCGAATATCCTGTCGAAATCATTGTCTTCATCCGGTGCCGGTAAAGGCTGCGCATAGTCCGCCTCCACCGTGGAAATCGCATCCTCAAGCAGTTTTTTCTGACGCTCTATGACCGCTTGCGGAGGCGGAGGCGTAACGGCGGCGAGTTTGGCGTCGATCGTGGCGCGGGCCTTGTCATAGACCTTCTGGCGCATTTCAGGCGTGTTTTCCTTCAGCCCGTCGATCGTCTTTCTCAAAACTGCAGCGAAATCTGCCATTTCCGATGAACCCGCACTTTTCTACGGCAGCTTGTCCGCGCCGCCTTCGTTTCAACCCGCGAGGCTAGTCTTGAAACGGGTCTGTCACAAGTATCGTGTCTTCACGCTCCGGGCTGGTGGACAGGAGAGCGACCGGCGCACCGATAAGTTCCTCGACGTGACGGACATATTTGACCGCTTGCGCTGGCAGATCGTTCCAGCTTCGCGCTCCGCGCGTCGTATCCTTCCAGCCTTCGAGCGTTTCGTAGATCGGCTCGACCCGCGCCTGGGCGCCCTGGCTTGCCGGCAGATAATCGATCTCCTCGCCGTCCAGCCGATAACCGGTGCAGATCTTTATCTCGTCCAATCCGTCAAGCACATCGAGCTTGGTGAGCGCGATGCCGTCGATGCCGTTGGCGGCTACCGCCTGACGCACGAGTACCGCGTCGAACCAGCCGCAGCGGCGCTTGCGACCGGTCACCGTGCCGAATTCATGTCCTTGGGTGCCGAGAAAATCGCCGATCTCGTTATCCTGCTCCGTCGGGAAAGGTCCTTCGCCGACGCGGGTGGTGTAGGCTTTCGTGATGCCAAGCACATAGCCGATGGTGCCGGGTCCGACCCCCGAACCGGTCGCGGCCTGGCCGGCAACCGTATTCGATGAAGTGACGAACGGATAGGTGCCATGGTCGATGTCGAGCAAGGTGCCCTGGGCTCCTTCGAACAGGATGCGCTGGCCGGAGCGCCGGGCATCGTCGAGCACCTTCCAGACGCGATCCATATAGGGCAGAATCTGGTCCGCCACCGACGTCAGTTCGTCCATGAGCGCCTGATGCGCCACTTCCGGCTGGCCAAGCCCGACACGCAGCGCGTTATGATGGGTCAGGATCCGGTCAACCTTCAGGGGAAGAGTTTCCAAATCCGCCAAATCCATCACCCTGATCGCACGGCGTCCGACCTTGTCCTCATAGGCCGGGCCTATCCCTCGGCGGGTCGTGCCTATTTTCGTTCCGGAGTTGGACGCCGCATCCTCCCGAAAACCGTCCAGTTCACGATGGATGGACAAGATAAGCGCCGTGTTTTCGGCTATTTTCAGGCATTCGGGTGTGACCTCGATACCCTGATCGGCCAGACGCTTCAATTCCGCGACAAAGGCATGCGGATCAAAAACGACGCCATTCCCGATGATGGAGAGCTTGCCCCTGCGCACGACGCCGGACGGCAACAGCGAGAGCTTGTAGCTGACGCCGTCGATAACGAGCGTATGACCGGCATTGTGGCCTCCCTGGAAACGCACCACCACATCGGCGCGTTCAGAGAGCCAGTCGACAATCTTGCCCTTGCCTTCGTCGCCCCATTGCGAGCCGACGACCACCACATTGGCCATATAAATTACCTTTCCAGCGCCGACCGATCCGGCGCATGCTGAAGAACTCAGGCCTCTATACCGTCAGGATTGGCGCTATGCGACCCTTTCTTTGCTCGGAATAGTGCCAATTCCTGTGCATCGCGCGTTTACTCGCAAGGCCGTGAAGTCTATGAGACAGGTCCCGCCATCTCGACCGACATCCCATGCATCGCACCGCCTATCTCCTCCTGCTTCTGACGATGCTCTTTTGGGCCGGCAACGCCATCGCCGGCAAGCTTGCGGTGGGGCACATCTCGCCCATGCTTCTGGTGACGCTGCGCTGGCTCATGGCGGCGATCCTCGCCGCCTGGCTCGCGCGTGCAAAACTGCAACGGGATTGGCCGGCGATACGGTCGAATCTCCCTTTCCTGTTCCTTCTCGGGACAGCAGGATTCACCGGCTTCAACGCCGCCCTCTACAGCGCCTTGAATTTCACCACCGCGATAAATGTCTCGATCGAGCAGGCGGGACTGCCAATGGTGATCTTTCTGGCAAATTTCCTGCTGTTCCGCATGAAGGCGTCCTGGCTTCAGATCCTTGGCGTGCTGCTTACGATACTCGGCATCGGCCTAACGGCCAGCCATGGCGATTTTTCCCGCCTCGCCGGTCTCGATCTGAATTTGGGGGACGCTCTGATGATACTCGCCGTCCTGTCCTATGGCGGTTATTCCGTGGCGCTGCGTTTCAAGCCGGTCATTCACTGGACGACGACGATCCTCGTCCTGTCGATAGCCGCCTTCATCAGCTCCATTCCCTTCGCCGCATGGGAGTATGCCGCCGGAGGCATGATCCTTCCCGACAAGACAGGATGGGCCATCGCGCTTTTTACGGCCATATTTCCCTCCATCCTGGGCCAGGTATTCTATATCTGGGGCAACGAAATGATCGGCAGCAACCGCGCGGGCCTGTTCATCAACCTCGTGCCGATATTCGGCACGCTGCTGTCGATCCTCCTGCTCGGCGAAGCTTTCGAAGCCTTCCATGCCGTGGCCATCGTGCTGGTGCTCGGTGGCATCTGGCTTGCCGAACATAGCGGCCGCAAGCTGGCGGCATAGGCGCGCGGCAGCAACCGCGCGCCCGGTTGATCCGCTCAATTCGCTATGTCGAAGCGAAGCGGCTTGGCGGAAACGATCGCCTCATGGCTGCGCACTTCCTCGAGCACCTTCTCCGGGAAGGGTCCGTCGAGATAGAGAAGCGCGATCGCATCGCCACCAGGCCGGTTGCGGCCAAGCTGGAAATTGGCGATGTTGACGCCATTCCTGCCACAGACCGTGCCCAACAGGCCGATGATCCCCGGCGCATCTGCATTGGTGGTGTAGAGCATGTGCTCGCCCACTTCCGCGTCGAGATTGATGCCCTTGATCTGGATGAAGCGCGGCTTGCCGTCGGAGAAGCAGGTCCCCGCGATGGTGCGCGTCTTCTGCGCGGTCTTTACCGTCAGCTTGATATAGCCGTCGAAAACGCCGGACTTGTCACGCTTCACCTCGGAAAGGATGATGCCGCGCTCCTTGGCCATGATCGGCGCGGAGACCATGTTGACATCGGCGACCTGCGGGCGGATCAGCCCGGCAAGCGTGGCGCTGATAAGCGCGCGGGTGTTCATGGCCGCCGTCGATCCGTCGAACAGTATCTCGACCTCCTTGATCGGCTCGTCGGTCACCTGGCCGACGAAAGCGCCGAGAACTTCCGCCAGCTTGATGAACGGCCTCAGCAGAGGCGCTTCCTCGGCCGAAATGGACGGCATGTTGATGGCATTGGTGACGGCGCCCTTGACCAGATAATCCGACATCTGCTCGGCAATCTGCAGGGCGACATTCTCCTGCGCTTCAGTGGTCGAGGCGCCGAGATGGGGCGTGCAGACCACGTTCGGCATGTTGAATAGCGGGTTCTCCGTGGCCGGCTCGATCTCGAACACGTCGATGCCGGCGCCAGCAACCTTGCCGGATTTGAGTGCCTCGACGAGATCCGCCTCGACGATCAGCCCACCGCGCGCGCAGTTGATGATGCGCACGCCGTCCTTCATCTTGGCGAAGGCTTGCCGATCGATCATGCCGCGCGTCTTGTCGGTCATCGGAGTGTGCAGCGTGATGAAATCGGAGCGCGCGAAAAGCTCGTCCAGTTCGACCTTTTCGACGCCCAGTTCCGAAGCCCGCTTTTCCGAAAGGAAGGGGTCGAAGGCGATCACATGCATTTTCAGGCCGATGCCGCGCATTGCCACGACCGACCCGATATTTCCGCAGCCGATCACACCGAGCGTCTTGCCTGTGATCTCGACACCCATGAAGCGGTTCTTTTCCCACTTTCCGGCATGGGTGGACGTATTGGCCTCCGGTATCTGCCGGGCTACGGCGAAGAGCAGGGCTATCGCATGCTCGGCCGTGGTGATCGAATTGCCGAAGGGCGTATTCATCACGATGATGCCCTTGCGGGAAGCTGCCGGTATGTCGACATTGTCAACGCCGATGCCGGCGCGGCCTATCACCTTGAGATTGGTGGCGGCATTGATCAGCTTTTCCGTCACCTTGGTGGCGGAGCGGATGGCCAGGCCGTCATATTGGTCGATGACGGCAAGAAGCTTTTCCTTGTCCTTGCCGAGATCGGGTTGATAGTCGACCTCGACCCCACGCTGCCTGAAGATGTCTACGGCGGTGGGCGAAAGCTTGTCGGAAACGAGAACACGAGGCATTTGTGTGGTCCTTGTCATTGACCTGCCCTTCCTAAAGGCAGGGTGGTCGCGCAGTAATTGAAAACCGGGAATTGATCGGGGAGGAGAAATCGGATCTGGCCGCCTTATTCCACCCCGAAGCGTGGCGTCAGCCTTCCGAACGGAGATGCGGATCAGGCAGCGGCTTTCAGTGCAGCTTTCTGCCTTGCAAAAGCCCAGTCGAGCCAGGGCATGAGCGCCTCGAGATCCGACGCCTCGACAGTCGCGCCGGCCCAGATCCGAAGACCGGGAGGCGCGTCACGATAGGCGCCGATGTCGAAGGCAACGCCCTCCTTGTCGAGAAGCAACACCATGCCCTTTGCGAAGACGGCCTGCGCCTCCGCATCGAGAGCCTGGAATTCCGGATCGACGATCGAAAGACAGACGGAGGTGTTCGAGCGCGTCTCCGGCTGCTCGGCCAGATGCGCGGCCCAGGCACTGGCCGCAACAAAGCGGTCTATGACAGCGAAATTGGCGTCCGCGCGGGTAATGAGAGCGTCAAGTCCGCCGATCGACTTCGCCCATTCAAGCGCGTCAAGATAATCCTCGACACAGAGCAGGGAGGGCGTGTTGATCGTCTCGCCCTTGAAGATGCCTTCGATCAGCTTGCCGCCCTTGGTCATGCGGAAGATCTTCGGCAGCGGCCATGCGGGCGTGTAGGTCTCGAGCCGCTCGACCGCACGCGGTCCGAGGATCAGCATGCCATGGGCCGCCTCGCCGCCAAGCACCTTCTGCCAGGAGAAGGTGACGACATCGAGCTTTTCGAAATCGAGGCGCTGGGCGAAAGCCGCCGAGGTGGCGTCACAGATGGTGAGACCCTTGCGGTCGGCCGGAATGAAATCCGCGTTCGGCACCCGTACGCCCGAGGTTGTGCCGTTCCAGGTGAACACCACATCATGGTCGAAATCGATCTGCGAGAGATCGGGGAGCTTGCCGTATTCGGCCTCGATCTTGCGGACGTCGGGCAGCTTGAGCTGCTTGATCACATCGGTCACCCAGCCCAAGCCGAAGCTTTCCCAGGCGACCATGTCGACGCCGCGCGCGCCAAGCAGCGACCATAACGTCATCTCCACCGCACCGGTGTCGGACGCGGGCACGATGCCGATGCGATGGGTTTCGGGAACCTGCAGGACCTCGCGGGTGAGATCGATCGCGCGAGCAAGCTTCGACTTGCCGATCTTGGCACGGTGCGACCGGCCGAGAGCAGCGTCGCGAAGCGCCTCCAGTGACCAGCCGGGGCGTTTGGCACAAGGACCTGAGGAGAAATTGGGATTGGCCGGACGGAGTCCGGGTGCGTCGAGAGTCGTCATAGTGGTCTATCCTTCCAGATAGCAAGCCCCTCGGTGGGGAGGGGTGGCCCACGGACGGCGATATGCGTTTGCGCTCATGGCGTCAAGAGGAATTTCGATGCCGCTCCGAGAACAGGCGCATCATGCCGCCACGGAAACAAAACGGCGGGCCATGGGGCCCGCCGTCGGAAATCCGGTTGTAGCCGCGCCTACCAGATTTCGTAGCGCAGGCCGACCCTCACCTGATGGAAGTCGACCCCCTCTCTGACACTCAAGGTATCGGTGTCGACATATTCCGTCTGCGGCGAGTTCAGATATTGATATCCGAGGTCGACGGACAGATTTTTCGTCAGCTGGTAATTCACGCCCGCGCTGAGGCCATAGGCGAGACGATATTGATCATCGTCATAGAAACTGGTCCCGCCGATATCGACTTGCTGCTTGCTGTAGAGAAGCCCCACGCCTGCTCCGACATAGGGCGTAAAGCCGGCCACCGTGCCGAGATCCAGATAGGTGTTGAACATCCCCGTCCACATGTCGTTGGTGGCCTCGGCGGCTCCCCCGCCGAGTTCATAACGATCCCGTCCCAGAAAACCGATATTGATGTCGCTGCGCAGCAAATCGGTGAAATGATAGCCGGCACCGACCGAACCTCCGATGCGGATGTTGTCGGTCTCTTCGCCAAGGAGCATGAAGTCATAAACGGGACGGTCGACATTATAGGTAAGGTCGCCGCGCAGATACCAGCCGGATCCGACTTCCTCCGGAACATATTCCGGCATTTCATCGACGTCGATGGGCGGATCGTAGTCGGCCGCCGCCGCAAAGGCCGGCGCGAGAGCGCAAACTGCAAGAGAAATGAGAAGCCAATTGGGGCGCATGATCCGTGCTCCGATATACGCGACCGGAGTCCTTAATGCCTGCTCCGCCGCCTGCAACGCAGTGTTAACCATAGTGGTTAAGCCACGGTTAAGGATAACGATCGGTTAACAGGCATCTTCCAACAGCCGAAATATAGCCGCCCAAAGCCTGGGCACCCGGCGGCGGCCGCATCTGATGGAATTTACGAAATCAGTTGAGGCGCCGCGTATATCGGATGTGATGCCGTGAAAAATCCGATCCTCGAATCGAGGCCGTCATTCGGGCGAGACCGGACTGAAATTGCAGGCTGTATCGCCTGCGGCTTTTATGCAGCCGTTTTGGTGCTGGTGGCTATGACGCCGATAATATCCTCGACCACCCGCTCGACCAGCCCGAGATCGTCGGCCTCCGCCATGACGCGGATCAGCGGTTCCGTGCCGGACGGACGGATGACCAGCCGGCCCTTCTCTCCCAGACGGGAACGGGCATCCGCGATGATGGCCTTGACCGGCTCGCTTTCGAGTGGCTTGCCGCCGGAGAAATGAACGTTCTTCAGTACCTGCGGCACCGGCTCGAACCGCCGGCAGACTTCGCTCGCCGGGCGATTCATGCGCTTGATCGCTGCGAGGACCTGCAAGGCACAAACAAGCCCGTCGCCCGTGGTCGAAAAGTCCGACAGCACGACATGGCCGGACTGTTCACCGCCGACATTGAGGCCATGGGCGCGCATGTGTTCGACGACATAGCGGTCGCCCACCTTGGTACGATGCAGCGCCAGGCCCTGATCCCCAAGGAACCGCTCGAGTCCGAGATTGGACATGACCGTGGCAACGATGCCCCCACCGGCCAGACGACCGTTTTCGAGCCAGGTCTGGGCGATCAGCGCCATGATCTGATCGCCGTCGATGATCGTGCCATTCTCATCGACCATCACGACGCGGTCGGCATCGCCATCGAGCGCGATGCCGATATCGGCGCGGACCTCATGGACCTTCTTGGCAAGGCTCAACGGATGGGTGGACCCGCAATCCTGGTTGATATTCATGCCATTGGGTTCGGCATGTATCGTAACCACCTCGGCGCCCAGTTCCCAAAGCGCCGCCGGGGCGACCTTGTAGGCTGCGCCATTGGCACAATCGACAACCACCCTCAGGCCGGAAAGGGACATGGAGCGCGGCAATGTACGCTTGGCGAATTCGATATAACGGTCGTGCACGCCGTCAATGCGCTTGGCGCGCCCGAGCGCTTCGGCATCGGCAAGCGCCATCTCCACTTCCTGGTCGAGCATCGTTTCGATGCGCGACTCGATCTCATCGGAGAGCTTGTAGCCGTCAGGGCCGAAAAGCTTGATTCCATTGTCGTGGTAGGGGTTGTGCGAGGCTGAGATCATGACGCCGATATCGGCGCGCAGAGAGCGCACCAGCATGGCGACCGCCGGCGTCGGGATCGGGCCGAGCAGGAATACATCCATTCCCGCCGCGCAAAAACCGGAAACCAGCGCATTCTCGATCATATAACCGGAAAGGCGGGTATCCTTGCCAAGGACCACCCGGTGGCGATGACTTCCATTCTGGAAGGAAAGCCCGGCAGCCATGCCGACCTTCATCGCCACTTCGGCAGTCATCGGAAACTTGTTGGCCCGTCCCCGGATCCCGTCCGTTCCGAAATATCGTCTCGACATATTACGCTGTCGTCCCCAGCTTCGTTTGTTCTTTTTCACGCTGTAACGACCCTTCGTGCATATTTGCCATAAATTTAGGCATGGCCGATATCACATTGTGTAAGGAATCGTAACTTAACGACACGAACTTAACAATTTCTACTGATTTTCCAGAGGCAGCTATTCAACTCTTGCTGCCGCCACTCGTTGTCTTGCATCGATCCGCCAAACAAAACGCCGCGAAACCACAAGGTTCCGCAGCGTCTTGCGAACTTTGGACTCGTTCAACCTTGTGGTTGCGGCTCCATACCGGCATCAGGCTCCTCGCCACCCTTCTTGCCCGGCTTGCGGGCGCCGGCCTTCGGCACGGTCGAGCCGCGGGTCGGCGGCGTGTCGTCACCGAGATCGCGGGCCGGCTTCTCGCCCTTGACGATAGCCTTGATTTCATCGCCGGAAAGCGTCTCATATTCCAGCAGGCCTTCCGCGATCGCAACCCAGCCCTTCTTCTGCTTGGTCAGGATCTCGCGAGCCGTAGTATAAGCCTCGTCGATGAGGCGGCGCACTTCGTCGTCGATCTTCTGCTGCGTCTCTTCCGACATGTTCTGCTGGCGGGTAACGGAATGGCCGAGGAATACCTCTTCCTGGTTCTCGCCATAGGCTACCTGGCCAAGCTTGTCGGAGAAGCCCCAGCGCGTGACCATCGCACGGGCAAGCTTGGTCGCCTGCTCGATGTCGGAGGCCGCACCCGAGGTGATATTCTCCTTGCCGAATTTCAACTCTTCGGCCACACGCCCACCCATCATGATGGCAAGGCGCGAGATCATCCACTTATAGCTCATGGAGTAGCGGTCGCCCTCGGGCAGCTGCATGACCATGCCGAGCGCGCGCCCGCGCGGAATGATGGTCGCCTTGTGGACCGGATCGGCCGAGGGAACGTTGAGCGCCACGATCGCATGCCCCGCTTCGTGATAGGCGGTCAGCTCCTTCTCTTCCTGGGTCATGGCATGCGAGCGCCGCTCCGCGCCCATCATGACCTTGTCCTTGGCGTCTTCGAATTCCTGCATGGTAACGAGGCGCTTGTTGCGTCGCGCGGCCATCAGCGCGGCCTCGTTCACGAGATTGGCAAGATCGGCGCCGGAAAAGCCGGGCGTGCCCCGCGCGACGACCTTGAGATCGACATTGGGCGCCAGCGGCACGTTGCGGGCATGCACCTTGAGGATCTTCTCGCGGCCGGCGATATCCGGGTTCGGCACCACGACCTGACGGTCGAAACGTCCCGGTCGAAGAAGCGCGGGATCGAGCACGTCCGGACGGTTTGTCGCCGCGATCAGGATGATGCCTTCATTAGCCTCGAAGCCGTCCATCTCGACGAGCAACTGGTTCAGTGTCTGCTCCCGCTCGTCATTGCCGCCGCCAAGACCAGCACCACGATGACGGCCGACGGCATCGATCTCGTCGATGAAGATGATGCAGGGTGCGTTCTTCTTGGCCTGGTCGAACATGTCGCGCACGCGCGAGGCGCCGACGCCGACGAACATCTCGACGAAATCGGAACCCGAAATGGTGAAGAACGGCACATTTGCCTCGCCCGCGATCGCACGGGCAAGCAGCGTCTTGCCGGTTCCTGGAGGGCCGACGAGCAGGACGCCGCGCGGAATCTTGCCGCCAAGGCGCTGGAACTTCTGCGGATCGCGCAGGAATTCGACGATCTCTTCCAGATCCTCCTTGGCCTCATCGACGCCGGCGACGTCCTGGAAGGTGACGCGGCCATGTGCCTCCGTCAGGAGCTTGGCCTTAGACTTGCCGAAACCCATTGCGCGGCCTGACCCGGACTGCATCTGGCGCATGAAGAAAATCCACACGCCAAGAATCAGGATCATTGGCAGCCAGGAAATCAGATAGCCGAAAATGGAGTTGGAGCCATCGGTCTCAGGCCGGGCATTGATCGTCACACCGTGACTCTCGAGCCGTTCGACCAGCGATGAATCGCCGGGCGAATAGGTCTGGAAGGGCGTGCTGTTGTCGGAATAGGTTCCGGAAATCCGGCTACCCGTAATGGTCACCGAATTGACACGGCCCGAGGAGAGTTCCTGCAGGAACTGCGAATAGGGAATTTCGCGCGTGGCGCCACGCTGTTGCGGTGCCTGGAAGAGATTGAACAGCGCGATCAAAAGGACAGCGATGATCGCCCACAGCGCCAGATTGCGATAATTCGGATTCATATAGGTTCCGTAGGTGCGACAGACAGGCTCGGGCCCGTCAACGATGGTTTTGTCTAACATAGGGAGCCTGCGCACCCTTGCCAAGCGCAACACTGCCGATGGGTTAAGCAATCAGGCAGGCGTGACTTTTACCTCTCATTGTGGCTCGCAAATGGCAATACCGGCAGCGGCTCAATATCCAGAAGCGACGCCACTGCCTTCGCCGGCGCGAAATCGAAGCTTGGCAGGTAGCGCTGCCATGGTCCAAGGGCCGGCGTGACGGTCAGATCCGGCATTTCGCGCGCCAAACCCAGGTATTTCCCGCCCTTCCAAAGGGCCGGCTCGGCAGCCAAGACGCCTCGAAACACAGATGAGGGGAGATTCGCCGGCATATCGAAGGATTGTGCATTGCCGATGCCAAGCGGGCCCACGGAAATGCCGGCTGCCCCCTTGCCATACAGAAGGTATCGTCCGTCCCATACCAAGGGCGCGTCTCCAAGTGGATTGAAGGGCAGATCACGGCTCTCGCGATGGAAGTAGAACCCCTTCTTCGAAGCCCGCACGACTGTCCGCGACAAAGTGGCGCGTAGCGGGGGCTGCCTGATCTTGTCGAGCAGGGCCGCTGTTCTGGCGTCATCAGGCAAATGCTCACGACCGCCCACCACTGCAAGCAGGATGCGAAGAGCGTAACGCGTGGCATCCCGGTCGCAGGAAAGGAATCCGTCATCCAAGCGTACAAGCCCTGGTAACGGGCATTCGGCGTGACGGACAATGACTTCAGCGGCATTCCGACCCAAAAGCTCGCGATCGGCTGCTGCCCGCCGGCTGTGCTCCACGGCTTGCCGAAACCGTTCTATATCCATGGCAATACGCGTACGGGCCCGCTCGTAGCGTTCATCGCGGTTCGTCGGATCCTCGATCCATGTCACGCCCGCCTGCTTCAAATAGGCGCGAAGGGCGCTGCGTCTGATATTAAGCAGTGGCCGCGCGAACCAGATGCGGCCGTCGAACAGGGTAGCGAGCGCTATGCCGGCAGCACCCCGTCCGGAACCGCGCGAAGCGCGCATTGTAACCGTCTCGGCCTGGTCGTCCTGTGTGTGGCCGGTGAAGACCAGATCCGTTCCGGCCGCTGCAGCAGCCTCCGCCAGGAGCCGATGCCTCGCCTCGCGCGCGGCGGCGGAAATGCCTGTCGATGGCTTCGGCCCCCTCCAGACCGCGATCTGGTGGTCGATGTCACAGGCGGCGCAGAATGCGGCAACGGTTTTCGCTTCCCCGGCAGAGCCTGGACGCAAAGCATGGTCCACGGTCACGGCAAGAAGACGGGGCGACGCCGAATGCCGGCGCAGAAAGACATGGAGAAGGACAAGAAGGGCGAGAGAATCGCTACCGCCCGAAACGGCGGCTATGACGCAGTCACGTCCGGAGAGGCGGAAGTCCTGGAAGATCGCATCAGGATCGGGGAGCGAAACGTCGCTCAGCACCCGGCAAGCGCCTGTTCCTGTTTCACGCGCTCTTTGAGCGCGGACGAAGCGCTTGGATAGCGCTGGCCAAGTTCGACATAGGTCGCGCATGCAACATCGCGCTGGTTCAGCGCTGCGAGCGAGATGCCGAGTTTCAGCATCATATCCGGACCTTTCTTTGAATCGGGAAAATCCCGGCTCGCCCGCAGGAATACTTCGGCCGCATCTCTGTAGCGGTCCTGCCCGAGCAGTGCCTCTCCAAGCCAGAAATGTGCGTCCGCGACGCGATCATCGCTTGGAAAGCGCTCGATATAATCCCGGAAACCGGCTTCCGCCGTACTGTAGTCACCCGAAAGGATGAACTCATAGGAATTCCGGTAGAGCTCCTCGGGATTGTCTGTCGAAGGCAAGGCAGCGACAGTCGTGCCGTCGGCCGCAGGCTGATCGGAGCTTCCCTGCAGCAGACCGCCGGAACCGCCCCCGACGACATTGCCATTTGCATCGAAGGTGATCGTGCCGAGCTCGCGCGGCGGGACGCCCAACTGGGGCTGTTCCCCGGCCGGGGCCGATCTTGCGACGTCGTTCGTCGTCGGAGCTTCTGCTCTGGCCGGCGTCTCAGGGCTCGGCGCCTCCGTACGCGGCGATCCCCCTTCGGTCGAAGCGGGAGCCGACGCGCCGCCGCCCCCTCCGCCTTCAAGCTGCTGGAAGCGGAATTCGTTGTCCTCCTGCATCCTGCGAATCTGGTCCTGCATCTGCAGGATCTGGAAATTCAACTCCTCAACGCGCCCGTTCAACTGGCGCATCTGTTCTTCTATGCCGGTAATGCGCGGATCTTGTTGTGCAAGGGCCGGCCCGGCCAACAGGACGGACAGCGCCAGCGCGCTGCCAAGCAATCTTCGGATATTCATCCCCAAAAACTCGCTCTCGATTGTATTCCCCGGGGCCGTAACCGCCCCCTGCCTGGGTTTTTATCAGGCCGCGAGACTTCGGCCAAATTTTGATTTCCCGCAACCAAGTAAAAAAGGCGGCCCCGAGGACCGCCTTTTTTGAACCGACATGGGCCAGCACTCAGCTTCCGGCGCCGTTCAGCACAGTGACTGCACGCCTGTTCTGCGACCAGCAGGAGATATCGTCGCAAACGGCCACGGGACGCTCCTTGCCATAGGAGATCGTCCTGATGCGATTGGCGGCAACGCCTTGCGAAACCAGGAAGTCGCGCGTCGCGGCAGCACGGCGCGCGCCAAGCGCCAGGTTGTATTCGCGCGTTCCTCGTTCGTCGGCATGGCCTTCGATGGTGATAGAATAGGACGAATACTTGTTCAGCCACTGCGCCTGACGGGCAAGCGTGGCCTGAGCATCCGACCGGATAGCGGATGAGTCGGTGTCAAAGAAGATGCGATCGCCGATGCTGACGGTGAACTCCTGCTGGGAACCAGGGGCTGCCGCGCCGGCGCCGGCACCAAGGCCGAGATCGGCTGCGTTGTTCGGAACCTTCCTGGATGCACAGCCGGCGATGACCAGCGTGGTGAAAAGCGCGATGACAACCGGATTTGTGGTCAGTGATGCGATACGGCGCATTGCCGCCTCTCCTTCGCATTTGAATGGAATCGTTGAGTGATCAGTAACCATGTCGCGGTTAACAGACGCTCAACAAACTGCATTAAATTTCCTTTATCCGCTACGGTGTCCCCGATCCACGAATCTTCCGCAGCAGACGCAGGTCACCCTAGGTCCAATTGCGGCGGAAACGCGGCCTGTCACTCCAACAGGGGCGACCAGGCCGGATCGGAAGCAAAGTTCGGCGTCGGTATCTGCTGTTCATTGCGGCCCGTCAGGTCGATCGAATAGAGACGCGGCCCGCCGGCGCCTGCGGCCTGACGGAAGAACATGATCACCCTTCCATTGGGCGCCCAGGTCGGCCCTTCCTGCAGAAAGCCGGTCGACAGGATGCGCTCGCCCGAACCGTCAGTGCGCATGACCCCGATCTGGAAATCGCCTGCCGTCTGCTTGGTGAAGGCGATGAGGTCGCCGCGCGGCGACCAGACCGGCGTCGAATAGCTGCCTTCGCCAAAGGAGATGCGTTGTGGATTGGAGCCATCCGCACCCATCACATAGATCTGCGGCCGTCCGCCACGATCCGAGGTGAACACGATCTTGTTGCCATCCGGAGAAAAGGAGGGGGAGGTGTCGATGGAATTTGAGTTGGTCAGCCGCGTGGTATTGCGACTGCGCAGGTCCATGGAGAAGATGTTCGAGTTACCGTCGTCCCTGAGCAGACTCATGACGACCCTTTGCCCATCCGGCGAGAAGCGTGGCGCGAAAGTCATTCCGGGGAAATTGCCGACAAGTTCGCGCTGACCGGTCTCCAGTTGCAGGAGATAGACCTGCGGCTGGCCGCCTTCATAGGACATATAGGTGATTTCCTGCCGGGTCGGCGAGAAACGAGGCGTCATCACGATAGCCCGGCCGTCGGAAAGATACCGATGATTGGCCCCGTCCTGATCCATGATCGCCAGCCGCTTGACGCGCTGATTCTTTGCGCCGGATTCGTCGATATAGACGATGCGGGTATCGAAATAGCCCTTCTCGCCGGTCAGGCGCTCGTAGATCGTATCCGCGATGATATGTGCGATGCGCCGCCAATTGGCCTCGGTCGCGAAAAACTGTTCACCGACGAGCTGCTGGCCGGCGAATGTGTCCCAGAGACGGAATTCGGCGCGCAGCCGCCCATCCGCTTCCCGGGTGACGCGTCCTGTGACCAGCGCCTGCGCGTTGATGACTTTCCAGTCCTCGAAGCGGGGAGCGACATCTGGATTCGATATCTTCTCGATGAAGGCGCCCTTCTCGATCGGAGCAAAAAGGCCGGAGCGCCTCAGATCGGCTTCAACAACGCCTGAAATCTCCGCGCCCTTGCCATCGCCGGAGATGAAATCCGTTACCGCGATCGGCAGCGGCTCGACGATACCCTTGTTGACATCGATCTCGACGAGCGCGCGGGCCGGCAAGGTCGCGACACAAAATGCGCCGGCCAGTGCCCCGATCAGCAGAATCGCTCTCAAAATTGTCTTCATCAGCCTTTGCCTCTCGAAATTCTCAGGGAACCGATGCCCGTCAGAACATATCGCTGGGGTCGAAATGGACGATGACATCGGCCCAGGCATCGTATTTTTCGGTGGGTAGGTTGTAGGGTGCGCATTGCAGGATGGCGCGGCGGGCCGATTCCGCAGCAGCCCTTTCGACAGTAGATCCGCTGCCGCCCGCTATGATCTGCGGAGCGCCTTGAACGGCACCGCTCGGATCAAGCTTGAACTGGACGGAGACCTTGAGATTCTCCGCATCAAGGGCTCCGGCGGGAACATTCCAGCAGCGCTGGATCTGACCGCGCAACGCATCCATCTCGCTTTGTGACAGCTTCTCTCCGCTTGTGGTACGTTCGCCGCCGAGCGCAGCTTCCTCCGTCGAACGCTTCGCGCCGCCACCAGATGCCTTCTGCTTGTTGAGCAGCGCGGCCACATCGTCCAGGAGATCGTCTTTCTTTTCCGATTCCGGCCTCGCCGCGGCCTGCTTGCGCGCCGGTTCTTCCGCCTTCTTGCGCTCCGGCGCCTTGGCCGTCTGCGCCTTGGGCGGCTGCGGACGGGCCTGCGGGACAGGCGCAGTCTTCGGCAGCTTGACGCTTTCTGCCTCCGCATCTTCCGCTACGATCGTTTCGGCCGCCGGATCGGGCTCTACTTCCTGTTTCGGCTGGGGTTCGGGAGTGACCTCGGTCGCAGGTACGGGCACAGGCTCGGCTTTTGCCTCCTGCGGCTCCGGCTCGGGCCGCTCGGCCGGTTTCGGGGCAGGCTTCTCGGAAGGCGGTGGTGTCGAAGCCGTCTCCACCGGCTTCGGTTTGGCTTCGGGCGTCGGAGGTGGTTTCAGATCGACATCATTGTCGCCGACCTTGGCGGCGTTCTCGACGGGATCGGGCCTCTTGGTCGGGGTCGGAGCAGGTTTCTCGGCGGCAGGCGCCTTCTTGTCGCCCTCCTGGATCTGAGTGATGGATTCCACGGGCACGATGTCGACCGGCAATGCCTCGATATCGGCCACCTCATAGGCGCGCGGCGCCGACAGCGAGAACAGGCCGAAGCCGATCAGCGCTGCATGCAAGGTAGCCGATGCAATGAGACCGGTCTTCATTCCCGATCAGTCGTCCTGTTCCTGCAGGGTAACCAGTCCAAGATTGCGATAGCCGGCAGCAGAAATCCTCGCCATCACCCTCATTACCGTGCCGTAATCGGCCGATTTGTCGCCGCGCACATAGATGCGCTCGTCATAGCCGGAACGCGAAATCGCCTCGAGCTTCGGAACCACCTCATCGATGGGGATCTCGGTCTCCTGGAGATAGATCTGGCCGGCATTGTTGACGGAGACAGTAATCGGCTGGGTCTCGGAATTGAGCGCCTTGGCTTGCGTTTCGGGCAGGTCGATGGGCACGCCCACGGTCAACAGCGGAGCCGCCACCATGAAGATGATGAGCAGCACCAGCATCACGTCGACAAAGGGCGTGACATTGATATCCGATATCAGTCCGTGATGACGCCCGCGCCGCCTGTGACCGCGCCCGCCGCGTCCGCCGGTTGACCCGACTGCCATTCCCATGCCGCTTGCTCCTACGCCCGTTTATGCCTTGCCGGCGACCTTCTCATCGATTTGCCGCGAGAGTATGGCGGAGAACTCGTCCGCGAAGCCTTCCATGCGAAGCCCCAGCTTACCGGCGTCCGACGACAGCTTGTTGTAAGCGATGACGGCCGGGATCGCCGCGAGCAGGCCGATGGCAGTCGCCAGCAGCGCCTCCGCGATGCCGGGCGCGACAACGGCCAGATTCGTGGATTTCGAGCCGGCAATCGCCTGGAAGGACGTCATGATGCCGACCACCGTGCCGAACAGGCCGATGAAGGGCGCGGAGGAGCCGATCGAGGCCAGAAAGCCGAGCCGGCCTTCCAGCCGCTCCATCTCCCGCGTCAATGCCAGATCCATCGCCTTGTCGATGCGCGTCTGAAGGCCGATGGGCGAGCGGGCACCCTTTTCGAAGCTCTTTTTCCATTCGCGCATGGCAGCCACGAATATCGAGCCCATGCCGGTGGTCTTGCGGTCTGATAGCGTACGGTAGAGCTCTTCCAGGGATTGACCCGACCAGAATATCTGCTCGAAGCGGTTGAGCGCGGCGCGCATACGGGCATAGGCGATCAGCTTGTCTATGATGATGGCCCACGACCAGATCGAGGCCGCCAGAAGACCTATCATGACCAGCTTGACCACCCACCCGGCCTGCCAGAACAGCGCCCAGATCGACAATTCACCACCAGGAGCGGCGAGTGTTAGACTTTCCATGAATTCACGTCCTCATCGTCGGAATGGCAACACGCCGGACCGCGGCTTTCGCTCGAATGCCGTCAACTCTTGAACCGAACAGTCTCGGCAGCATTCCCCGTCACGTGCACCGCCGGCCTTTTTCCGGCGAAATTTGGTAAAAGGAAGGCGTGCGGATTCCGCCCGATTTCTCATCTCCGATGTTAATGGAGCGTTATGGTTAATTAACCGTTAGGAACAAGGCTCTTCGGCAAATTCCTGCCGTCAGTTCTTCGGGGAAAATGCTGCCACCCATTCCGCCGGAAAGCGGCGAGGCCGACCGGAGCTGCCGATGATGGCGGCCTCCACCTTCGCCTCGACGAGCAGATCTTCGCCGCGCCTGATCTCCTGCGCCATATGGATGCGAGCGCCTGAAATCTTCTCCGTTCGCGTATCGATCGTCAGGATGTCGTCAATCCTGGCCGGAGCACGGAAATCGATTTCCATGCGCTTGACCACCCAGACCAGCTTCTCACCATGGATCCCGTCGGCAAGTTCCGTGTGATGGACTCCGGCCAAACGCAGGAAATCGGAGCGGCCGCGCTCGAAGAATTCCAGGTAGCGCGCATGATAGACGACACCGGAAAAATCCGTGTCGGCGAAGTAGACGCGCGCCGTCAGCCGGTGTCCGAAGGGCGTCAGAACGCCTGCGAGGCCCGTCGTTTCGTCAGCATTTCCATTTCCGGCCATAGACTATGCCCCATCAGTTCCGCATCGGCTGCGCCGCGCATAGGCCCTTGCGATTGGCAAGGGCAGCTTATTCCTCTTCCTGGAAAAGATTGATCTGCGACTGCGCCAAATCCTTCGGCGCTTCGAGGCCCAGATGCTTCCAGGCTTTTGCGGCAAGCACGCGCCCGCGCGGCGTGCGCTGGATGAAGCCCTGCTGGATGAGATATGGCTCGATGATGTCCTCGATCGCATCGCGTGGTTCGGACAGTCCGGCGGCGATCGTTTCTATGCCGACGGGGCCGCCGCCGAAATTATGGGCGATCATGGCGAGATATCTGCGGTCGAGCTGATCGAGGCCGAGGGTATCAACCTCCAGCCGGGAAAGCGCCTGATCGGCCACTTCGCGCGATACGCTTTCGACACCGGAGACGGCTGCAAAGTCGCGCACGCGCCGCAGAAGCCTGCCGGCTATACGCGGCGTCCCCCGCGCCCGTCGGGCGATCTCCGTGGCACCATCGGGAGCGAGCGGCAGACCGAGAATGCGCGCGCCGCGCCTCACGATCGTCTCCAGTTCCTCCACCGTATAGAAGTCGAGCCGGATCGGTATGCCGAAACGGTCGCGCAATGGTGTGGTCAGAAGGCCCAGCCGGGTAGTCGCCGCCACGAGGGTGAATTTGGCAAGGTCGATCTTGACTGACCGCGCCGCCGGGCCTTCGCCTATGATGAGGTCGAGCTGGTAATCCTCCATGGCGGGATAAAGGATCTCCTCCACCGCCGGATTGAGGCGATGGATTTCATCGATAAAAAGAACGTCCCGCTCTTCGAGGTTGGTGAGAAGTGCCGCCAGATCGCCGGCCTTGGCGATGACAGGACCGGAGGTGGCACGGAAATTCACGCCGAGTTCGCGCGCCACGATCTGCGCCAGGGTCGTCTTGCCCAAACCCGGAGGACCGACGAACAGGACATGGTCGAGCGCCTCGCCGCGGCCCCGTGCCGCCTCGACGAAAACCTTGAGATTGGCGCGTGCCGCCGCCTGTCCGACAAAGTCGTCGATCGTCTGCGGGCGCATGGTGGCGTCGACATCCTCGCCACGCTTCTCGGCCGATATGATGCGCTGGGCCTCGCTCATGTGAGAAGTTCCATGGAGGGGTTTCTCTTGGCCGCTCTTTTGTCGAAAGTGACAGTCCGCTCACAGCCCGCTTTTTCGCATGACCAGGCAATCAGGTGATCGGCAATATCCGACAACGACGGATCGGCATTCTCCAGGATCTCCGCCAGCCGACCACCATGCTCAAAATTGAGCTCGGGACTGGTCATCATCCTGCGAAGAGCATCAAGCAGGGTCGACCGCGAATAGCCGAACCGTCGCCCCAGTACCCAAAGAGACTCTATCAGCACCACGGCACTCACGAATGCCGGGTCGGCACCGGTCCGTTGTGCGAAGAACTCGCCGACCGCCTGAGCCTGCCTGCCATCGTCGGCGACCAGCAATCGGACTAGCACGTTGGTATCGACACCTATCATTCGTTTCGGTCGCGCCATTCACGCATTACACGCGCATCGTCTTCGGCTGCGGCGTCAGCAGCAGCGTCATTGATAGCCTGATCGAGTTCCTCGTTTGTCAATCTCACGCCGTTGGGAGGCGGACCCAATATACCCATCAAATCGGCCGCCCTCAGATTGCGGGCCCTTACCCAGGTCCTCCCGTCCTCTTCAACAAATTCTACTCTGTCGCCGGGCTTGAGCCCGAACCGATCACGAAGCTCTTTAGGCAAAGTGATCTGACCTTTGGCGGTTATCGTCGCGATCGCGCCCATTCCTTACCTTCCTCTATACTCCTTACTTACCGATCTAGTAAGGAGTATGGCTGCTATCAAGCTCACCGCGCCAGTTCCTTCAAGCCGAGCCGGATCAGCTTGGCCGATTCCGCTCCCTCGCCTGCTTCCTTGAGCGCCGCAGCCACGGCGTTGGCGGCGACATCGCGCGAATAGCCGAGATTAACGAGCGCGGAAACCGCATCGGAAACAGGCGCCGGAGCAACGCCCTCGCCGAGTTCCTGCTTCAGTCCGATTCCAGCCGCCCCATCGCCGGCCAATGCGGGTGCCTTGTTGCGCAATTCGGTGACGATACGCTCCGCGACCTTCCTGCCGACGCCCGGCGCCCGCGCGATCATGGCTGTGTCCCTCAATGCGATGGCATTGGCGAGTTCCGGTGCGGCCAATGTGGACAATATGGCCAGCGCCACCTTCGCGCCGACGCCCTGCACATTGTTCTGAAGCAAGCGAAACCATTCCCGCTCCAGAGCCGTCTGAAAGCCATAAAGCCGGATCATGTCCTCACGAACATAGGTTTCGATGAAGAGCGTCACGGCAGTACCTATGCCGCCCAGAGCCGACAAGGTCCGCGCGGGACAATAGGCGACATAGCCCACGCCTCCGACATCGATCACGCAATAGTCCTCGCCGATCTCGTCAACCAGTCCCTTGAGCTTGCCGATCACCAGGATGCCTCATGCGCAGTTACCCGCGAATGGTGTAGGGAATTTCCGCCTCCGGAACAAGCCAAGAACAAATCCCTTCACGGCACCGCAGCCAGACGGGCATTCAAACTGCGGTCATGATGAGCATGACAAATGGCGATCGCCAGCGCATCGGCGGCATCGTCCGTATCGAAGGTAGCTTTCGGCAGCAGGACCTTGACCATCATGTTGATCTGTTTCTTGTCACCGTGCCCGACGCCGATAACCGCCTTTTTCACGGCGTTCGGGGCATATTCGGCAACTTGCAGACCGGCAAGCGCCGGCACCAGCATCGCTATGCCGCGGGCCTGGCCAAGCTTCAGCGTCGCGGCGGCGTCCCGGTTCACGAATGTAGCCTCGACAGCCGCTTCCTGCGGCATATGCAGATGAAGGACGGAGGCAAGCCCGTCGTGAAGCTGGCAGAGCCGCGAAGCAAGCGCCGCCTTGTCATCCGAGCGTATCGTGCCGGCGGCGACGAAGCGCAGGGAATTGCCGAAGCTGTCGATTATCCCCCAGCCGGTGCGCCTCAAACCGGGATCGATGCCGATGATGCGAATCGGAACACTCATGGCATCATTCTACTCTCTGACGATGCCATTGACACCGAACTGCCAGGACCAATCGACATTCAGGTTTCGGGCATGTGCCTCAACCGCGGCCAAAGGCCGTCTTCAGGAGCGTGATCTGATCAGAAACCGGATTGGTGCTGGAAAAGTCCTGGCGGGCCGCCTTCTGGTCTCCGTAGATCTCCTCGTCCATCCGTCTGACCAGCGACTGCAACCGCAACGAACGACCGACAAGGGTGCGGAAAGCCTGGGGCAATTCCTCCCAGCCAGGCACGTCCTCCTGTGCCGAGGCGGTATCCAGCCTTACTTTCGACTTCTCCGCCGCCACCTGCTCGCGGGTCATTTCGCCGGAATTCGCCGCCCGCTGAAGCAGCAGCCAGGAGGCGATCTGCATCAGCCTTGTCGTCAACCGCATGGATTCGGCTGCGTAAAGCGTGGCGGCAACGCGCGACAGATGCTTGGCGGCGATGCGCCCCTCGCCGTCGAGATATTCCGCAGCCTCCTCGACCAGCGTCATGCCGTCATTGTAGAGGGGCTTGAACAGCCGGGAAAAAACCCGGCGCTCGGCCAGCTTGATCGTTTCAGCGCTATCCGCGCCCGATTCCTTCATTCCGCTCGCCCTGCTGATCCTGTCGCCCTAGCCTGCCCTTCAGGGGGCCATTTCATATTCAGTTCGTCTGTTCCGGGGATCGGAAAATGCAACTTGTCCCAAGTTAAGGCAAGCACATGCTTAACAAAAGGTTAACGTCCTCGAAGGGCAAAAAAAGAGCCGCGAAGGCGGCTCTCAGGAGTTAACAGGGAGGCGTCAAACAGAATGGCTCCAGCCACTCGGTAAGAATCCAGATCACTGGATGAATTGGAGTAAACCCCCGTAAAGCTTAACAAGCCGTTAATCCCTGCAATGAATCTAAAACTTTATCGACGGCAGGCGGATTCGCGGCGCTTGTCATAGGTTTCTGGCCCTGTCGCGCAGGACGAATTTCTGGATCTTTCCGGTGGAGGTCTTCGGGATTTCCGCGAAAATAACCTGTTTGGGGCATTTGAAGCGGGCAAGCAGCCCGCGGCAATGCTCGATAAGCTCCGCTTCCGTCGCCGATTTGCCGGGCTTCAGTTCCACATAGGCGACGGGAGTCTCGCCCCATTTCTCGTCCTGTTTGGCCACGACAGCACAGGCTCCGATGGCCGGATGTTTGTAGAGCGCCTCCTCCACCTCGATGGAGGAAATGTTCTCTCCGCCCGATATGATGATGTCCTTGGAGCGGTCCTTGAGCTGGATGTAGCCATCCGGATGCATCACGCCGAGGTCGCCGGAATGGAACCAGCCGCCGGCAAACGCCTCGTCGGTGGCTTTTCTGTTCTTCAGGTAACCCTTCATGACGATATTGCCGCGGAACATGACCTCGCCGATGGTTTCGCCGTCCGGCGGCGTCCGCTCCATGGTCCTCGGGTCCATAACGGTGAGATCCTCGAGCGCCGCATAGCGCACGCCCTGGCGAGCCTTCTTCGTCGCCTGGCCCTCCTTGGTAAGAGCGTCCCAGTCCGCATGCCACTCATTGACGACGGCGGGACCGTAGGTTTCCGTCAGTCCGTAGAGATGCGTCACCGAGAAACCGGCATCCGCCATGCCCGAAAGCACCGTCTCCGGCGGCGGCGCAGCGGCCGTGTTGAAGGTGACGGTCTGCGGAAACTCCCGCCTATCCTCGTCGGAAGCATTGATCAGGGCCGACATGACGACGGGCGCACCACACAAATGTGTCACGCCGTGATCGGCGATCGCGTCGTATATCGCCTTGGCGCGCACCCAGCGCAGACAGACATGCGTGCCGGCCTGCAGCGCCAGCGTCCAAGGGAAGCACCAGCCGTTGCAATGAAACATCGGCAGCGTCCAAAGATAGACGCAGTGCTTGCCCAGTCCTGCATGCACCGTATTGGCATAGGCCATGAGGGCAGCGCCACGATGATGGTAGACAACCCCCTTCGGGTTGCCCGTCGTGCCGGAAGTGTAGTTCAGCGCTATGGCATCCCATTCGTCGTCCGGCATGGACCAGGCGCCGTCGGGATCGCCCTTGGCGAGAAACGCTTCATAGTCGATCGAACCGATCGCTTCCCCTTTTGGATAGGGCGCATCGACCGGATATTCGGGGTCGTCATAATCGATGACGAGCGGCCTGACCTTGGCCTGCGCGAGCGCCTCCTTCACCACGCCGGAAAATTCCCGGTCGACGATCAGCACCTTGGTATCGGCATGATCGAGCTGGAAAGCGATAATCACCGCGTCAAGTCGCGTATTGAGCGAATGCAGAACGGCCTTGGTCATCGGAACGCCGAAATGCGCCTCGAGCATGGGCGGCGTATTGGACAGCATCACCGTCACCGTATCGCCCTTGCCGATGCCCTCCCCCGTGAGCGCCGAGGCGAGCCGGCGCGCACGCCGCCAGAACTCCCTGTAGCTCACCTTCATTTCCCCGTGGATGATGGCCGCATGATCCGGATAGACCTTCGCGGCGCGCTCCAGGAAGGAGAGCGGCGAGAGCGGCTGGTAATTGGCCGTGTTCTTGTCGAGATCCTGTTCGTAAGGGTTGGTCACTGACATCCTCCAGAATTCGGCCATCTTTAAGCACAAGCCTCGGCGATCGTCACCAGCCCCAGATGTCGGATATGCCGTCCGAGATCAGTTTCAGGGAAATGACCAATATCATTGCATACATGAAAGGATAGAAGACCGTCGGCCGCATCCGCTTCACGATCCATGCACCGGCAAGGGTGGCCGCAGGAGCAATGGGGACCAGGACGAACGACGCGGTGAGATTCGCCCTGTCGAACTGCCCAAGCAGGAAATAGGGAACGAGCTTCACCGCATTGACGATCGCGAAATATATCACGCTGGTGCCGGTATAGATCTTCGGATCCTGCTTCAACAGCAAGGCATAGATCTGATAGGGCGGACCGCCGGCATGGGCGACGAAGCTCGCGAAGCCCGAAATAACGCCCCAGAAGACTCCGACGACTGGCCGGTGCGGTGTGATCTTTTCGCCTCCGCCGAATTTCTGCACGGCCCAGCGCAGGAAGAACAGGAAAGTGATGATACCAACAATGAGCCGCACCATGCCGGCCGTCACCACCGCTGCCGTCAGCCATCCGATGGCAATGCCTATCATGGCTCCAGGCAGCATGATCCGCAGCGTCCTGGCGTCGCGGTAGCCGCGCCATGCCCAGAGTGAAGCCATATCCATGACGATCAGGATCGGCAGCAGGATGGCCGCTGCCTGCACCGGCTGCACCACCAGGGAGATCAGCGGCACGCCTAGCAGCGCCATCGCACCGCCAAAACCGCCTTTGGACAGACCGACAAGAATGACGGCCGGAATTGCGGCAGCGTAGAAGAACGGATCGGTGAGCAGAGACGTCATGCGGAATATGCCTTTCGCGCACCGCTTAGCTCTTCGCGGCGGCATTGGCGAGAGGCCTTTGTGGAATCGATCCCTGTTCAAAAGGGAACCCATCGTCTATGCCCCAATAGAACCAAGATCGCTTCCTAAAGATGCCGAAGCTATGACCGAAACCATCCCCGCGGACCGCTGTCGCCTTGTTCTGATCGCTCCATCTGCACCAGATGCTGCGGATGCGGAAGAACGCGTCTCAGCGGCACTTGCCGGCGGAGATGTGGCTTCGCTGATCCTGCCAGCTTACGATCTCGACGAAGCCAGCTTTCAGCGGCGGGCGGAACGGCTGACGCCGCTTGTTCAGGAGCGTGGCGTGGCCGTCGTGATCGCCGGGGAACCTCGGATTGCCAGCAGGGTCAAGGCGGACGGCATCCATGTCGAAGCTTCGAAAGCCGAGCTTGCCAATACCATACACAAATATCAGGACCGCATGATGGTCGGATGCGGCGGGGTCAAGACCCGCGACGATGCGCTTGAACTCGGAGAGACCCAACCCGACTATATGTTTTTCGGGCGTTTCGGCTACGACACCAAACCGGAGCCGCATCCCCGCAACCTCGGGCTTGGGGCATGGTGGTCGGAGATGATCGAGCTGCCTTGCATCGTTCTTGGCGGCGCCGATATCAGTTCCGTGGAGGCCGTGGCCGCAACGGGCGCCGAATTCGTTGCCTTGTCTTCGGCGGTATTCGCCGCAGGAGTGGACCCGGCGGAAGCCGTCCGTCGCGCGAATTCGATTCTCGACGCCAAGGCTCCGCGATTTGAAGGCTGAAAATGACGAAACGACTTGCTCCCGCAGCACTCGCTTTCGCCCTATTGTTGTTCGGCAATGCCCAGGCAACCGCATGGGCAGCGGACGAACCATCCGCAACGGCCGACGGCAAGGAAGCGCGCCCCGGCAGGGACAACGGTTCGTCACCATCGGCGGAGGAGATCAATCCCTCGCGCTTCGGCAAGGTGCCTGATGCAGCCTACGGCGCTTTCCAGCGCGGCTACTATCTTACCGCTCTCAACCTGGCAAAACCCCGCGCCGAGAATGGAGATGGCGCCGCGCAGACGCTAATCGCGGAGATTTATGCCCGCGGCCTGGGTGTTGCCCGAGATGAGAAGGAAGCCGCGAAATGGTATGCCAAGGCGGCTGAGCAAGGCATACCCGAAGCCCAGTTCCAGTATGCGCTCCTGCTCATCGACGGCCGCTATGTCGAGAAGGACGAGGAAAAAGCCTATGAACTGATGAAGGCAGCAGCCGACAGGGGCAATCACCTGGCAGAATTCAACTTCGCGCAGATGGTGATGAATCGCGAATTCGGGTTTGAAAGCACCAAGAAAGCCGTCGCCTATTACGAACGGGCCGCTGAAGCCGGCCTAGCGGATGCCCAATATGCCATGTCGCAAGTCTATGCCAACGGCATCGGTGGCAAACCGGCCGACGAGGCAGAGGCGCGTCGCTGGCTGGAACTCGCAGCCCGGCAGAACTTTGACACGGCACAGCTCGATCTGGGAACCTGGCTGGTGGAGGGCCGAGGCGGCAAGGCGGATCCGGAAGCCGGTTTCGGCTGGCTCAAGCAGGCCGCCGAAGGCGGTAATGTGGCGGCACAGAACCGTCTGGCCAAGCTCTATCGTTCCGGAGTCGGCACTGAGGCGGATCCGGTTGCGGCGGCTGCCTGGTATGTGCTGGCTCGTCGCGCAGGTCTTGTGGATCCTTTCATGGAGGACTTCCTGCAAGGACTGACCGAAGACCAGCGCAAGAAGGCGATCGAGGAAGCGAACGATCTCCGCTGAACGACACAAGCCGATGCTACCAGCCGTTTTCATGCATAAGCGCCTGCAACGGCTTGCTTCCCGGCCCTTTTTATGGTCTTGGAGGCGCCAATCCGGCCCGCAGGCAAGATAATTCCAGGACTTTGAAGGATGAAGATCAACGGTAACGAAATCCGGCCCGGCAATGTCATCGAGCATGACGGCAGCCTTTGGGTGGCGGTCAAGACCAATGCTGTGAAGCCGGGCAAGGGTGGCGCCTACAATCAGGTGGAACTCAAGAACCTGATCAACGGCACCAAGCTCAACGAACGCTTCCGTTCTGCCGAAACCGTCGAAAGGATCAGGCTCGAGCAGAAGGACTTCACTTATCTCTATGAGCAGGGTGAAGCGCTCGTCTTCATGGATTCGGAAAGCTATGAGCAGCTCGAATTGCAGAAGGATTTTGTCGGCGAGCGCGCGGCTTTCCTGCAGGACGGCATGACCGTTACGGTCGAGCTCTATGAGGACAAGCCTATCGGCATCTCCCTGCCGGATCAGGTCACGCTCGAAGTTGCGGAAGCCGATCCCGTGGTCAAGGGTCAGACCGCCGCATCCTCCTACAAGCCTGCGGTACTGGAAAACGGCATCCGCGTCATGGTGCCGCCCTTCATTTCGGCCGGCGAGCGCATCGTGGTCGATACGAACGAAATCACCTATATCCGCCGCGCCGACTGAGGCGTAGCATCACAATCTTGTTTGGAAGACCATTCCGATGGCGCGTTCCGCAATCATAAATGTCATGGTTCAGGCCGCCATGAAGGCAGGCCGTTCGCTGGCGCGCGATTTCGGTGAGGTGCAGAACCTGCAGGTCTCCCTCAAGGGGCCCGGCGACTATGTGAGCCAGGCCGACCGCAAGGCCGAGGAGATCATCTATACGGAACTGAAGCGCGCCCGACCGGGCTATTCCTTTCTCATGGAAGAACGCGGCGTGGTCGAAGGCGAGGACGCGCAGCATCGGTGGATTGTCGATCCGCTCGACGGCACGACCAATTTCCTGCACGGCATCCCCATCTTTGCCGTCTCGATCGGCCTTGAGCGGCAAGGGCAACTCGTAGCCGGCGTCATCTACAATCCGGCAATGGACGAGCTCTACACCGCCGAGCGCGGCGGCGGCGCATTTCTGAACGACCGGCGCCTGCGCGTGGCCGCGCGCAGCAGGCTATACGATTGCGTGATCGGTACGGGCATCCCGCATCTCGGGCGCGGTGATCACGGCCGCGCGCTGATCGATCTTCGCAACGTCATGGGCGAGACCGCGGGCATCCGTCGCATGGGCGCGGCCGCGCTCGATCTCGCTTATGTGGCGGCTGGGCGCATCGACGGCTTCTGGGAAGACGCGCTCTCGCCCTGGGACATGGCGGCGGGCCTGCTCATGATCCGCGAGGCCGGTGGATTCGCTACCGATCGGACCGGTGGGCAGAACATCTTCGATAGCGGTACCGTGGTGGCTGGCAATGAGGCGATCCACAAAGCCCTGCTCGCAGCCCTGAAAAAGCCGGCGACGGGCCGCTAAATTGGCTTGCTGCGCCGCCAGCGCAGGGCCGGCGGCGACGATATCTTTCAATTTTGTCGCATTTCCGTTTAGAGTCACGGGCAGTCTCTATGCAGCAACGGATTCGAGGAGCCTATGGCCTTGCTGAAAGCACTGGGTTCGGATCGCCTGTCCCCCGATGAGGATTACGATCCGCGCAGCCTTTCCAGTCCGCAGGTGTTCCTGTTTTCGATGCTGATTTTCCTGGCGATCGTCGGTTTCGTCGCGGCGATACTCTACCGCCAGATATCTTCGGCATTTCAAACCAATCCTGGTCTGAACGGGCTCATTCTGGGGGTGCTCGCAGTCGGAATTCTTCTTGCTTTCGCACAGGTCGTCAGGCTTTTCCGCGAAGTGCGCTGGGTCAATTCCTTCAGGGCGGGCACGGAAGCGGGAGACCCGGTTCTTCTGGCGCCCATGAAAGCCCTTCTCGGCCGGTCGTCCAGCATGGCGCTTTCGACAAGTTCGATGCGCTCCATACTCGATTCCATCGCCACCCGCCTGGATGAGAGCCGGGACATATCCCGCTATCTCATCGGCCTTCTCGTCTTTCTGGGCCTGCTTGGCACCTTCTGGGGCCTATTGCAGACAATCGGGTCGATTGGCGACACGATCCAGTCTCTCGATCCGGGTTCGGGTGATGCCAATGACATCCTTCAATCGCTCAAATCCGGCCTTTCGGCACCGCTGCAAGGCATGGGCACGGCTTTCTCCTCGTCGCTTTTCGGCCTGTCGGGATCACTGGTCCTCGGCTTCCTCGACCTCCAGGCGGGACGAGCCCAGAACAGATTTTACACCGAACTGGAAAACTGGCTGTCGACGGTGACCGATCTCGGATCGGACCTTGCTGATGGCGGAAAGGCGAATTCCTCCGAGGAGCTGAAAATACTTTCCGAGCGCCTGCGCAGCATGCAGGAAGCCGGCGGTTCGCCCAATCCGCGTGTCGCAGCCTCCATGGCTGCTCTGGCCGACGGCATCGCTGGTCTGGTCAAGAACATGCGCCATGAGCAGCAGATGATGCGCGACTGGGTCGAATCCCAGGCCGAGGACCAGAAAGCCCTCCGTGAAACGCTGGAGAAGATCGCCGCGGCACTGAGCAAAGAGGAAAGAAGCTGACATGGCGCTTGCCCGCGGTCGCCGTCGCGAACGGGGTGTCGACTATTGGCCCGGCTTTGTTGACGCGCTTTCGACGCTGCTTCTTGCCATCATGTTCATGCTGTCGGTCTTCGTGCTGGCGCAGTATTTCCTCAGCCAGGAGATCACCGGCAAGGATGCGGTTCTCAACAGGCTCAATGACCAGATCAACGAACTGACGCAATTGCTCGCGCTGGAGCGATCCAACTCGCAGGATGCGGAGGATATCATCGCCAGTCTGCGCGCCTCTCTCTCCGATGCGGAAGCCGAGAATTCCCGTCTGGAGCAGCTTCTGACCAGCGGCGCAGGCGAAAGCCAGGCGGCTGAGGAACGCGTCGGAGAGTTGACCGATGAACTTGCCAGCGAGCGTCAGATAAGCCAGCGGGCGCTCTCCCAGGTGGAATTGCTCAACCAGCAGATTTCCGCCCTGCGCAAGCAGATCGCGGCTCTTGAAGCCGCGCTTGACGCTTCCGAGCAGCGCGACAGGGAATCCAATGCCAAGATTGCCGATCTCGGCCGCCGCCTGAATGTGGCACTGGCCCAGCGCGTCCAGGAGCTGAACCGCTATCGGTCCGACTTCTTCGGGCGCTTGCGCGAAATCCTTTCGGATCGCGAGAATATCCGTATCGTCGGTGACCGTTTCGTCTTCCAGGCGGAAGTCCTGTTTCCTTCCGGAGCCTCCGAGATCAACGATGCCGGCAAGGCCGAGATGAAAAAACTCGCCGACGCGGTGATCGACCTGCAGAAGGAGATCCCGCCCGAGATCAACTGGGTGCTGCGTGTCGACGGCCACACGGATAACATTCCCCTTTCCGGCACCGGCCGTTATCGCGATAACTGGGAATTGTCCTCGGCCCGCGCTACCGCGGTGGTCAAGTTCCTGATCGAGAACGGCGTTCCTGCGAACAGGCTCGTCGCCGCCGGCTTCGGCGAATATCAGCCGCTCGATGAAGCCGATACCATGGAAGCGCGCTCCAGGAACCGCCGCATCGAACTCAAGCTGACCGAGCGTTAGGCCAGCCACAAAACGGCGTTGCAAGCCGCTGCCCATCGCTTCTACCATGCCGCCGCAAAGGGAGGAGCGGATGGCAGAGGAGGCAGATGCGGTCATCATCGGCGGCGGACTGGCAGGGCTGGTCGCAGCGGCCGAATTGGCCGATGCGGGCAAGCGTGTAATCATCCTCGAGCAGGAAGGAGAGAATTCCCTCGGAGGCCAGGCCTTCTGGTCGCTCGGCGGGCTGTTCTTCGTCGACAGCCCGGAACAGCGCCGTATACGCATCCGGGACAGCCGCGACCTCGCCCTGCAGGACTGGATGGGCTCCGCCGGCTTCGATCGCGACGAGGACTACTGGCCGCGCAAGGTTGCAGAGGCCTTCATCGATTTCGCCGCCGGCGAGATGCGATCGTGGCTCTACGGTATGGGCATGCGCTGGTTCCCCGTCGTCGGCTGGGCCGAGCGCGGCGGCTCGCTGGCGCATGGTCACGGCAATTCCGTTCCCCGTTTCCACATCACCTGGGGAAGCGGCCCGGGCGTCACCGAGCCGTTCGAGCGACGTATACGCGAACATGTGGCCGGTGGTCTGATTGCGCTGAAATTCCGCCACCGCGCCAGCCGCCTGATCAGGTCGAAGGGCGCGGTCACCGGCGTCGCGGGCGAGGTGCTGAAACCCTCGTCGGTGGAACGCGGCCAGCAGTCGAGCCGCGAGATCGTGGGAGATTTCGAGTTCAGGGCCGGCGCGGTAATCGTTGCTTCCGGCGGCATCGGCGGCAATTTCGAGCTCGTGCGCAAGAACTGGCCGAGGGATCGCCTTGGTCCACCGCCGAAGAACATGGTCGCCGGCGTTCCCCACCATGTCGATGGCCGCATGCTGGAGATTGCCCGCAAGGCGGGCGGCGCCATCATCAATGCTGACCGCATGTGGCACTATACCGAGGGCGTAAAGAACTGGGCGCCGATCTGGCCCGACCACGGCATACGCATCCTGCCTGGTCCGTCCTCCATGTGGTTCGACGCGCTCGGCAACCGCCTGCCGCCGCCCTGCCTGCCCGGCTTCGATACGATGACGACGCTGAAGCAGATCCTTTCCACCGGCCATGACTATTCCTGGTTTATCCTGACCCAGAAGATCATCAGGAAGGAATTCGCGCTTTCCGGTTCCGAGCAGAATCCGGACTTCGCTTCCAAAAGCTGGCGCGCCGTGCTGAAAAGCCGCCGTGGCGAGGGTGCGCCCCCGCCCGTCGAAGCCTTCAAGCAGAAGGGCGAGGATTTCATCGTCCGCGACACGCTCGGCGCGCTTGTCCAGGCGATGAACGACCTCACTCGAAGCACGCTGCTCGACCGCGCGCATATCGAGGCGCAGATTGCCGCCCGCGATCGCGAAATCGACAATCCTTTTTCCAAGGACGCGCAAGTGATGGCGATCCGCGGCGCCCGCAACTATCTGGGCGACCGGCTGGTCCGCACCGCCAGGCCACACAGGATACTCGATCCGGCCAATGGCCCGCTGATTGCGGTGCGGCTGCATGTGCTCACCCGCAAGACGCTCGGCGGCCTGCATACCAATCTGGACGCTCAGGTTCTTGATAAGGATGGTGAGCCGATACCTGGCCTCTATGCGGCAGGCGAAGTCGCCGGTTTCGGAGGCGGCGGCTATCACGGCTACAACGCGCTGGAAGGAACCTTCCTCGGCGGCTGCATCTTCTCAGGCCGCAATGCCGGCAGGCATGCGGCGGGACAATAGACTGGATTTTCATACCAGATGGTATTACTTTTTGGTATGAAAGGAATCTTCCATGGCTATGCATGAACGCAAGCAGCGCGCTACATTCTCCATCGACAGTGCGGTCAAGGAAGAACTCGAAGCACGGATTCCGTCGAGCAAACGATCCGGTTTCGTGGAGCGAGCCATCGCCGAAGCCCTCAGGAAAGAGGCTATTGAGAGTCTGCGGAAGACGCTCGACAGCATGGAGGGCTATTCCAGCGATGGCGAAGATAGCGTCGAAATGCTTCGCAGATTGCGGAGCGAACGCGACACATATCTGGCCGCGCGGCATGGATCCAGGCATTGATGCTCGTGCTCGATGCTTCGATTCTGGTCAAACTCTTTCGAGATGAACCGGACAGCCCGCTGGCCAAGGCAGCCGTCATTCATTGTGCGGAACGCAGGATCGCACATCTTGCACCCGGATTAGCGCTCTACGAAGTCCTCTCCGTGGCTCTTCATTATGGCGTCCCGTTCGATATCCCAGTCAGGCTGATAGCTGCCCTCAAGAAAACCGGCTTCCGTTTCATCGAGCCCAATGCCGAGGATCTGAATAAAGCGGAGGCCATCGCGACGACCAAAACATCCGCGCATGGATTTCCAGCACTGGCGGATTCGATCTACCACGCGATGGCAATCGTGCGGAATGGTACCTTTCTAACCGCGGACAAAAGGCACTTTGACAGAACCAGGACATTTGGCGGCGTCCAGTTGCTTGCCGAGTGGCGGCCGGATTGACTACTCCGCCGCACCCCTGAACGCGTCTGCGCCTGTCTCGAACTGGAGACGCGCCAGCCGGGCATAGACCCCGTCCCTGCGCACAAGTACGGCATGCGTACCTTCCTCCACGATCCGTCCATCCTCCATGACGAGGATGCGATCGGCCCTGAGGACGGTCGCCAGGCGATGTGCGATGACTATGGTGGTCCGCTGGCGCATCAGTTGCTCCAGCGCCGTCTGCACAAGGGTTTCGCTTTCCGAATCAAGAGCTGAAGTAGCCTCGTCGAGGAGCAGGATCGGCGCGTCGCGCAATATGGCACGGGCAATAGCGATCCGCTGACGCTGGCCACCTGAAAGGGTGATGCCGCGCTCACCGACGAGTGTATCGTATCCCTGATCGAGCATGCGGATAAACTCATCGGCATGCGCCGCCTTCGCGGCCGCCTCGATCTCCTCACGCGAGACGTCCGGGCGGCCGAGGCCGATATTGTCGGCCACACTCGCCGCAAAGATCGTCACGTCCTGGGGCACGATCGCCATGCGCGAACGCAATTCGATCAGATTGGCCTGACGCAGGTCGACGCCATCAACCAGTATCTCGCCGCTTGCAGGGTCATAATAACGAAGGAGAAGGGAGAAGACGGTTGTCTTGCCTGCTCCCGAGGGGCCAACGATGGCGACTGTTTCCCCCTTCCTGACTGAAAAAGTAAGCCCCTTCAGCGCCGACTTTTCAGGTCTTGTCGGATAGGCAAAATGCACGTCGCGAAACTCGATCATTCCGCTCGCCGGCACCGGCAGCGCCTCGGGGGCCGCCGGCGAGGCGATCGTCGGCTCCTCTGCGAGCAGTTCCGTCATGCGTTCGGCCGCGCCCGCAGCCTGCGAAAGCTCGCCCCAGACTTCGGAAAGTGCACCAAGCGCTCCGGCCGCAAGCACCGAATAGAGGAGAAACTGGCCGAGCGTGCCGGGAGACATCGTCCCCGCCAGCACGTCCTGGGAGCCCACCCAAAGTACTCCGACCACGGAGGCAGAAGTGGCAAAAATGGCAAAGAAGGTCAGGATGGAGCGCGCGAAGATCGAAGAGCGCGCGGCCTGGAAGGCAGATTCGATGGCGTTGGCAAAACGATCGATCACGCGCGCCTCGCTTGTGAAGGCCTGAAGCGTGCGCATCGCGCCGATCTGCTCGCTCGCATAGGCCGAGGCATCCGCGAGCGTATCCTGAGCAAGCCGCGACTTGCGGCGCACGGACCGGCCGAAGGCGACGAGCAGGAAGACGATGGCGGGAATGGCGACGACCACCAGCAGCGACAGCCGCGGACTGGTGATGATCATCATCACCACCGCGCCCGTACCCATGATGATGTTGCGCAGCGCTGTGGAGGCGGTCGCCCCGACAGCCGATTTGATCTGTGTCGCATCGGCTGTCAGCCGAGAGACGATCTCGCCCGACTGGGAGCGGTCGAAGAAATCCGGCGAAAGCCGCGTCACATGCGAAAAGACATCGCGCCGCAGATCCGTCACGACGCGCTCGCCTAAAGTGACGACGAAGTAGTAACGGCAGGCGGATGCGGTCGCCAGCACACCGGCGATGACCACCAGCATGGAGAAATAATTGGAGATGAAAGTGGAATCGGAGCTGGAGAAGCCGTGATCGATCATGCGGCGCACGGCGATGGGCAATGTTAGCGTTGTCACGGCCGCCAGGGTAAGAAAGAATACAGCGCCTGCGACGAGGCCGCGATAACGGCGGATATAGGGAAAGAGCCGCGCGAGCGGGCCGAGCGATCGCCTTTTCTTGTCGCTTGCGGCGACGGCCGGTTCCGCCATGGTCGGTCCTTCTGCGCCTGTCCGAGAATAAGTCCGGTCGGCGGCCTTGTGCTGGCCGGTCGGCTGATGTATAGGCACGCCGAAGTTTCGGAAGCCGTAGCCTTCATTGGCCGCGGCTTCAAGTTTTCAGTGTGGGCGACTTTGCCGCAGGCTGCGCATCGCCCCCGAAACGCAGGACAGAGACCCATGAAAGCCGATATCCATCCCGATTACCACACTATCAAGGTCGTCATGACCGACGGAACCGAATTCGAGACGCGCTCGACCTGGGGCAAGGAAGGCGACACGCTCCAGCTCGATATCGATCCGACCACCCATCCGGCATGGACGGGAGGCCAGCAGACGCTGGTCGATCGCGGCGGCCGCGTTTCCAAGTTCAAGAAGCGTTACGAAGGTCTTGGCATCTGAAACTGCCCTGGATCAATCCCGAAACCCGCCCTCGAGGCGGGTTTTTTCGTTTTGGCCGTGGCTGCTGCATAATGTTCCAACGGGCAGGCCCTGCCGCCCCCGCCTGCTCGATCCTGGCGCTCGATACAGACTTCTAGCGATCGCTATGACCCAGATCGCGTTCAGGGTCGATGATGTCCCGGACACGCTGTTTCAGCACCTTGGCCTCCGGGAAACCGTCGTCCCGCTTGCGCTCCCAGATGAGTTCACCATTGCAGGTGATCTCGAAAATCCCGCCGGTGCCAGGGATAAGCGCCACTTCCCCAAGCTCGGGTCCGAAGGTGGAGAGCAGTTCCTGCGCCATCCAGGCCGCGCGCAACAGCCACTGGCATTGCGTGCAATAAGTGATGGTGATCCGGTGCGTCGAGCTCATGCGGCGCTGAGCCGTGCCATGGTCTCGTCGTCCACCTCAAAATTCGCATAAACGTTCTGCACGTCGTCGTCGTCTTCGAGAGTGGCGATTAGCCTGAGGATGGACTGCGCGCGTTCCTCGTCCACGGGCGTGCCGGTCTGCGGGCGCCACACAGTCTTGACGGATTCGGCCTCGCCCAGCGTTCCTTCCAGGGCGGACGTGACCTCGCCTATGTCTTCGAAAGCGCAGGTGATGACATGGCCGTTCTCGTCTGATTGGACGTCCTCAGCGCCGGCCTCGATGGCGGCCTCCATCACCTTTTCCGCATCGCCGGCACTCGTGGGATAGACGACCTCGCCAACACGATCGAACATGAAGGAGACAGACCCGGTTTCGCCGAGCGAACCGCCCGCCTTGGTGAAGGCGGCACGGACATTGGAAGCCGTACGGTTGCGGTTGTCGGTCAATGCCTCGACGATGATGGCGACACCGCCCGGGCCGTATCCCTCGTAGCGCACCTCTTCATAATTCTCCGCGTCGCCGCCCGAGGCCTTCTTTATGGCGCGTTCAATATTATCCTTCGGCATGGATTGCGCCTTGGCGTTCTGAACGGCGAGGCGCAGGCGCGGATTCATGTCGGGATCAGGCAGGCCGGCTTTGGCCGCGACGGTGATCTCGCGCGCCAGCTTGGAAAACATCTTCGACTTGGCCGCGTCCTGACGGCCCTTGCGGTGCATGATGTTCTTGAACTGGGAATGACCTGCCATGGGGCTCCTGCTCGGAAAATTTCGATCTGTTTCGGAATGGCGCGCTTATAGTGAAAATGCCCCCGCGCGTCCAGAAGGGCATCGGGCACATGCTCGCGAAAACGTGAACGGTGCGGTTTTGCTTTGAGCGTCACGAGGCGGACTTGTCGACTAGGATGCGGTTAGGGACACAAGGGGACTGCCCATGCACGCATTCCGCCTTTTTGCTTTCGTAACCGCTTTTTTCACAGTACCAGCCACCCTGGCTCAGGAAGAGCCTATTCCCAGCAATTGTCTTGCCATGGCCCAGACGCTGCCGGACGCTATTTTCGTCGGCCATCAACCGGTCGCTGCCGGTTCCGGCGAAGTGACGATCAGCTATGCCGGCCATTCGACCTATGTCATCGAGACGCCCGAAGGCGTGCGCATCGCCACGGATTTCAGCGGCTACTATGGTGCCGAGCCGCCGCCGCGCGTCGTCACGATGAACAAGGCGCATTCCACCCACTTCACGGAAACGCCTGATCCGCGGATCGAGCATATCTTGCGGGGCTGGAACCCGGAAGGCGGGCCGGCAAAACATGCTCTCGTCATCGACGACGTCTATATTCGCAACGTCCCGACAGACATCCGCCGCTGGGGCGAGATGGAGAAGGATGGCAATTCGATCTTCATTTTCGAAGTGGCGGGGTTGTGCATAGGCCATCTTGGCCATCTGCATCATCGATTGGAAAACGAGCATTACGCGGCAATCGGACGTCTCGACATCGTCATGGTTCCCATCGATGGTGGGCTGACAATGTCATTGTCGGGCATGACGGAGATCACGCAGCGTCTGCATTCCTCGATCGTGCTGCCCATGCATCGCCATGCCACACCGCTGGGCGAATTCACTGCGATGATGGGCGAAGGCTTCAACGTCGATTTCCGGGACGGGCGCTCGTTCACGGTCTCCATGGCAAGCCTGCCGCGACGGCCCACCATCCTGATCCTGGACGGGGTGTAAGGCTCTCCCACGCTCCGCGCCGGAGCGCATGCAAAGCATCACCCCGAGACGCCAGAACGCGTTCGAAACAATGCCTTCGCTGCAAACAGAGGAGGCAGCGCGTCAGTGCGTGCCGCCGCCTTCCTTGTCTAGCCTGCGCTTGCGGCGCGCCAGCATGTTGAGGGCCTCGACCAGCGCCGAGAAGCCCATGGCGGCGTAGATGTAGCCTTTCGGCACATGGAAGCCGAAGCCGTCCGCTATCAGCGTCATGCCGATCATCAGAAGGAAACCGAGTGCCAGCATCACGATCGTCGGATTGTTGGCGATGAAGCGCGACAATGGCTCGGCCGCCAGAAGCATGACGGTGACGGCCGCGATGACTGCAATGAACATGATGGCAATCTCGTCCGTCATGCCAACGGCCGTAATGATGGAGTCGATCGAGAAGACGAGATCGAGAAGCAGGATCTGGAAAATGGCCGCGCCCATTGAGAGCGTGACCGTGCCGACCATGTTCTCCTTGCCGTCGGCCGGATCGACGGAATGATGAATTTCCTTCGTCGCCTTCCAGACAAGGAAGAGGCCGCCGGCAATCAGTATGAGATCGCGCCATGAGAAACCGTGTCCGAAAAGTTCGAAAAGCGGCGTCGTCAACTGAACGATAAAGGAAATGGTTGCCAGGAGCGCCAGCCGCAGGATCAGTGCGGCGCTGATGCCCAGCCGCCGCGCCATCTTCTGCTGCTCCTGGGGCAGCTTGTTTGTGAGGATTGAAATGAAGATCAGATTGTCGATGCCGAGGACGATCTCCATGACGACCAGCGTCACGAGGGCGATCCATGCCTCGGGATTGGAGACGAAATCGAAATGGGAGAGAAACCAGTCCATGGCGGGGCCCGTGGAAAAAATTGCGGGTCAGCGAAGTATTCGCCGTCAGGTAGGAACGCGGGCAGCGCCCGTCAATGTCCCTGCCAGAACGACGGTATAGTTTCTTCCAGCCTCGGTCCAAGCCGAAGCGGGGCAATCTTCTCCGCAAGGCCGGTGCGATCGGATATATCGACGCCGACCCCGCAGATTGTCGCCAAGCCTGCGGCCGCCTCGAAACGGCCTTTCGGTACTTTGGAGAGAAAGCGGTTCAATGGTTCCTCCTTGTCCATGCCCAGCGACGAATCGTAGTCGCCGCACATGCCAGCATCCGAGATATAGGCCGTTCCGCCATTGAGGATCTGGTGGTCGGCCGTTGGCTGGTGAGTATGCGTTCCGACCACGAAACTGGCGCGGCCGTCGACGAAATGTGCGAAGCACATCTTCTCAGATGTCGCCTCGGCATGAAAATCGATGACGATGGCGTCGGCCTGCTCGCCAAGCCGGCAAGCCGCCAGTTCCTCCTCGACGCGCTGGAACGGATCGTCGAGTTCGGGATGCATAAAGACGCGTCCCATGATGTTGGAGACGAGCACGCGCGCGCCGTTGCGAGCCATGAAGACGCCGGAGCCGCGGCCTGGCGTGCCCTTGGGGAAATTCGCCGGGCGCAGGAAACGATCCTGGCGCGGCGCGAATTCCAGAGCTTCGCGTTGGTCCCAGACATGATTTCCGGTCGTCACCACGTCTGCCCCGGCATTCAGGGTCTCGCGGAAAATTTCCTCGGTGATGCCGAAGCCACCAGCCGCGTTCTCACCATTGACGACGACGAAGTCCAGCTTGAAATCGGAGATCAGGCCGGGAAGTCTCTGCCAAACCGCCGTTCGGCCCGAACGGCCTACCATATCGCCGAGAAAAAGTAGCCTCATTGGATCATCTACAGGGATGGTGCAAGGCGACGCAAGCCGCTTTCGGTAAGCATTTCGGGAATGATGATATCATGTCCCTCGTCAGGAACGCGCTCCACTTCCTGGCAATCGAAGGCGACGCCGACGAGCCGCGGCGCATGACCTTTCCGCCTCAGCCTCTCGATGGCCCGATCATAGTAGCCTCCGCCATAGCCGATGCGGTGCCCCCTGCCGTCAAACGCGGCAAGCGGTATAAGCATAAGGGAAGGATTCAGGATCTCGGCGCCTTCCGCCGGTCCCTTGGTTCCGAAACTCATCTCGACCATCTCCGCCCCCCGCACGAGTTCGCGGAAGACGATCGTCGTCTTGTCGATGATGGCGGGCAGGCACAGCCGGGCGCCACGGTCGCGCAGCGCGGCCATGAGCGGACGGATGTCCACCTCCGACCGCATCGGCCAGAAACCGGAGACGATCTGTCCCGGCTCAATCTCGAAGCTGTCAGCCGCTTCGGCAATCCCGAGGGAGGCTTCCACCCGCCACACCGGATCGAGAGCATCACGCCGCGAAAGCGCCTCGGCCCGCAATTGCCTCTTGAGTGCTCTGCTCATCCTGTCTCGAAGATCAATTCGCCGCGCGGCAGGGAAGCCGATGTTTGCCGGCCCGTCAAGGAAGCCGCCCAGCGCAGCGAAGAAGTGCGGAGCGATCCGCGGCAACCGATGGAGAGGTGATCCCGGGCGCCTACAAAGTAGGTGGGCGCCGTATGAAAGAACCCACGGGTCCAATCAGGGACAGCTCCCTTGGGATCAATAAGGCCCCGGGGAAAGTTTCTCCTGTCGTGAAGCGCAGACCGCCGGGGCGGAATATAGGAGCCCTGCAAGCATTCCGCCAGAGATTTAATCAGGCGGCTAATAGGTATCGCCTAAGGCCTTTCAACCTGCGGGCGGTAAAAAATCCGAGAGCGGCGACTCAACAAATTGTGCTTTGCACATAAGCCTTCAAAGGCACACCTAACCCTCGTCGAAGAACGGCATTGGAGCCGTCACGACAAGAAGGGACGCCCTTGGTTTGCTGGCGGATGCCGGGTTCCGAGGGTCCGTATTTCTAGAAGGACGAATATCATGAAAAGCTTTCTCATCGCCTCTGTCGCCGTTTTGGGACTGACCGGTATTGCTGCCGCCCAGGAGGCTCCCGTTTATGTCGGCAACTATGATGCTGCCGTCGAGCAGAGCCTCAACAACGACAATGCCCCAAGGGCCGATGGTGTCGATCTGGTGACGACCCATACGGTTCGTTCGGACCGCGGCATCGGCGCCGGTTCGTCGGTTCAGTCGAACCCGGTCCATAGCGAAAATTATGGCCGCTGAGACATAGTGGATACCGGAGCGACGATCTCAAGGTCGCCGCTCCCTAACGCCCGCGCCTCCATCCCCGGCGCGGGCGTTCTGTTTTCGGCATCAGCCGGACAGGTTTCCCTCTCTCCGGAGAAGCTCCACACCACACTTGCGCGCCGCTCCCTTGCTCCTTAGGGTCTCCGCGGATTCATTTTTCAAGGGTCAGCGGATGCGTTTTGAAGGAACGGCGGATTATGTCGCCGACAAGGATCTCATGGTCGCCGTTAACGCGGCCATCGCTCTTGAACGGCCATTGCTCGTCAAAGGCGAGCCGGGAACCGGCAAGACCGAGCTGGCGCGGCAGGTGGCCGCGGCACTCGGTCTCGAACTGATCGAGTGGCATGTCAAATCAACGACGCGGGCCCAACAGGGCCTGTATGAATATGACGCAGTATCGCGTCTTCGCGACAGCCAACTCGGAGACGAACGCTTCAACGACATCCGCAACTACATAAAGCGCGGCAAATTGTGGGAAGCCTTCGCAGCCGAAAAGCGCGTTGTGCTTCTCATCGATGAGATCGACAAGGCCGATATCGAATTTCCGAACGACCTCCTGCAGGAACTCGATCGCATGGAGTTCTTCGTCTACGAAACGGGGGAGACCGTCCGGGCGAAGCTTCGCCCGATCGTCATCATCACCTCGAACAACGAGAAGGAGTTGCCCGATGCCTTCCTGCGCCGCTGCTTCTTTCACTATATCCGGTTCCCGGACGCGGAAACGCTGGCCAGGATCGTCGAGGTGCACTATCCGGGCATCAAGCAGAATCTCGTGCGCGCGGCACTGACCCAATTCTACGAAATACGCGAAGTGCCGGGCCTCAAGAAGAAGCCTTCCACCTCCGAAGCGCTCGATTGGATCAGGCTGCTCGTTGCCGAGGACGTCGAGCCGGAAGACCTGCGCGCCGATCCGAAAAATGCCTTGCCGAAGCTGCACGGTGCCCTGCTCAAGAATGAACAGGACGTCCATCTCTTCGAGAGGCTGGCGTTCATGGCGCGGCGGCAGGGGTGAGTGCCGGCCTGGCCATAGGCCAGCCGATATCCGGCTTCTGGACCGTTGGCAAAACCATGCCCCTCGGCAAGGATGCTGCACTTTCGCAGCAGCCTGAAGGAAAGCTTGCCGATGACCGCCGTTACTGTCCGTCCTGTCGAACGATCCGATCATGCCGAATGGCGCCGCCTGTGGACTGCCTATCTGGAGTTCTACGAGACGTCCGTATCCGAAGTCGTCTACGAAACGACGTGGCGGCGGCTGTTCACTGAGGGCGAATTCGAGCCGAACGGCATGCTGGCGATCGTCGAAGGAAGCCCCGTGGGACTGGTCCACTACCTCATGCACCGCACCTGCTGGTCGGAGAAGAACAATTGCTACCTTCAGGATCTTTTCGCTGACCCGCAAATGCGCGGCAAGGGCGTTGGCCGAGCCCTCATCGAGGCGGTCTACGCGGAGGCGGACAGACTGGGTGCGGGCGCTGTCTACTGGACGACCCAGGAATTCAATCACACGGCGCGTCGGTTATATGACCGCGTGGCAAGAAAGACGCCGTTCATAAAATATCAGAGATAGGTTCCGAGCATCGCTCGGTTTATGCCGCCTCGCCTGCTTCGGCAGCAAATGCGATGGCTTGCTCCCGTTGCGCCGGTTCGAAGACGCGTATCTCCACCTGCGGCAGTACTTTGTCGAATATCTGTGCCGCGCTCTTGATGAAGCCTTCGGTGGCGATCAGCGACAATCGGGGAAACCTGTGCCACTTGCCGAGATATTTCAGCTCCGCCCGGAGATCCTCGGCCATCCCGTCCAGGGTCATGCCGTCGAGCTTGGTAACGTCGCTCACCAACCCGATCCTGTCATGACGCGCCAGTTTCTCGTCGATTTTCCGCACCACTGCCTGGATGTCGATCTTTGTCAGCTTGCCTTCCGCGCGGAAGGAAAGCACATGGTCGGTTGCAGCTTCGAATTCGATCATGGCCGCATCTCCTGTCCAAATGGCAACCCCCGGCCTATACGCCAGCCTATACAGGGAACGCAAAAGGCGCATGATGGTTCGCATCCATATGGCGTCGGCCCTTCCCGTCGCTCGGTGAAATCGCTAAGAAGCTCATATGTTCATTCCCTTCTTCCTGGAGTTGAAAGCCGCAAAAATCCCGGTTTCCCTGCGGGAATACCTGACTCTGCTCGAAGGGATGGAAGCCGATCTCGTTACCTATGACGTCGAGGGCTTCTACTACCTTGCCCGCTCTGTGCTGGTTAAGGATGAGCGCCACATAGACCGCTTCGATCAGCTCTTTTCTCACGTCTTCAACGGCGTGGAAGCGGTTTCAGGCGAAGCCGCCTTGGATGTTGCGAATCTGCCCGAGGAATGGCTGCGCCGGCTCGCGGAGAAGCATCTGACGGAGGAGGAGAAGAAGCTCGTCGAGGCACTGGGCGGTTTCGAGAAGCTGATGGAAACGCTGAAGAAGCGCCTTCAGGAGCAGAAAGGACGCCATCAGGGCGGCTCGAAATGGATTGGCACCGCCGGCACCTCGCCCTTCGGCGCCTATGGCTACAATCCCGAAGGCGTGCGCATCGGCCAGCACGAGAGCCGTCACCGCCGCGCGGTCAAGGTGTGGGACAAGCGGGAGTTCCGAAATTTCGACGACTCCGTCGAACTCGGCACGCGCAACATCAAGGTCGCCCTGAAACGGCTGCGGCGCTGGGTTCGCGAGGGCGCCGAGGAGGAATTCGACCTGCCGGGCACCATCAAGGCTACCGCCGAGCATGGTTACCTCGACGTGCAGACCCGGCCGGAGCGGCGCAACGCGGTCAAGCTGCTGATGTTCTTCGATGTGGGCGGTTCGATGGACGATCACGTCAGGATTGTGGAGGAGCTGTTCTCGGCTGCCCATGCCGAATTCCGGCACCTTGAATATTTCTATTTCCACAACTGCCTCTACGAGGGCGTATGGAAGGACAATCGGCGGCGCCATTCGGAAGTGATTCCGACCTGGGACGTCCTTCACAAATACGGGCATGACTACAAGGTGATCTTCGTCGGCGACGCCTCGATGAGCCCTTACGAGATTGCCTATCCCGGCGGTTCGGTGGAGCATTGGAACCAGGAGGCCGGTGCTGTCTGGCTGCAGCGCGTGCTCGCGCAATGGCCGAACGCGATCTGGCTCAACCCTGTCAGGGAGCAGCACTGGAGCTATACGCATTCCATCAAGATAATCCGGGAGCTCTTCGCAGGGAGAATGTACCCGCTGACGCTGGCCGGCATCGAGGAGGCCACGCGCGAACTTTCCCACCGGCATTAGAGCGAGATAACCTCAGATGGGATCATTCTGCCGATGTTTCGGCGCGGCCGAATACCATCTCCAGGAATTCGCCCAGCCACTTCTTCAGATGCATGTCCCAGACAAGGCGGCCGCCCAAGTGATCGCGGCCCTGCTGCGCGCCCGGAAGCACGAAGCGATGCGCGCCGCGAACGACCCAGCGCTGCATCATCGCCCTGGTCAGTTCGGCATGAAACTGAATGCCCCAGGCATTGCGACCATAGCGGAAAGCCTGGTTGGGATAAGTATCGGCAGTGGCAAGCAGGACTGCATCCTTCGGCAGGGAGAAGCCCTCGCGATGGAACTGATAGACCATTTCGGGCCAGTGCATCATCTGCCGCCCTTCCTCGGTCGCCTTGAGCGGATACCAGCCGATCTCGACCAGGCCGTCGTCATGGCTCTTCACCTGCCCGCCGAGATGATTGACCAGCATCTGGGCACCCAGACAAATGCCCAGGAACGGCTTGTCCTCCATGAGCGGGACTGACAGCCATTCGGTCTCCCGGCGCACGAATTCGTCATGGTCGTTGGCGCTCATCGGACCGCCGAACACGATCGCGCCACGATGCTCGGCAAGCGTGTCGGGCAGCGGATCTCCAAGCGGCGGACGCCTGATATCCAGGCTGAAGCCCTCGGCCTCCAGCATTTGCCCGACGCGACCTGGGCTGGACAGTTCCTGATGCAGGACGACCAGGATCTTCGGTTGCGTACCCCTCTTCTGCATGCTCAGGACTGCTCGCTCGCCTTCTTCTGGACCTGCTGGCGCAGCGCGATCCGCTCCCGGCTGTCGATACCGATCAGTTCCGCGACCCGCCAGACGAGATTGTCCTCCAGTTCATGAAGGTCGCCATCCGCAAGCACCACTTCCCACATGATGCGAATGAACTCGGCACGGGCATCCTCGTCCAGATGCCGTTTTATGACGCTGGTGAAGGCATAGAGATCGACGGCTTCCCGATCTGCCATCTCTCCCGCCCGCATCAGCGCATCAAGTTCACCGCCCTTGAGACCGTAGGCATTGGTAAGCGCCGTCTTGAGGCGCTTCCTCTCTTCCTCATTCCGGATTCCGTCGGCGTCCATCACATGGAAGAGAAGCGCGACAGCGGCCACGCGCGGATCATCATCGGCCGAAAGGCGCCTGTTTGCTCCATTGCCGGGAAGATTCTTGAGGAACGAAAGAAGACGGTCGAACATCCGCATCCTTGACGATGACTGGTCTGCCGCAGAGCGCAGCGGACAAGGGGCTCTCTAGGTCAGGACCTAGAGTCTTACGCGGCATCTTCGATCAGAACAACCGGAACCGGCGCTCGGTTTCCTCCGGCTTTTCTTCCTCATCCACGCCGGGATCGTCCGGAGGCCGGGGCGGTTCGGGAGCGGCTTCCCGCCGGTCGGCAGGTTTCGGCGCCGGCTCGGACATTGCCGGCTCGGCATCTGCTGCGCCATCCATGCCGGAACTTGCGTCTGTCTCGCTCTCCGAGGGAGCCGCCGGGCCTTTGTCCGCGCCATTGCTTGCCTTTGTCATGGGGGGCTTTTGCGTCGTGGCTTGCGGCTTCCCTGACGTGGCCTCTTCCACTTCGACGATATCCGGCTTGTTTTCTTCCCGGATCGCGGGCAGCGCGACGGTTTTCCCTGGAGCCGTCGCGAAATCTTCGTCCGCCTCCACCACCTGCCCAAGCCGTTCCATGGGCACGCGCCATTCGAAAGCGTCGAGACGCCCCGTCACCGGCGAGCATGGAGCCCATTTGTCCGAAACATGCCCGTCGGCGACCCAGGCGGGGTCCTGCGGAGCGCGGACCGCCTTTGCGAGCCATTGCCGTACGCGACCCTGATCGCCGGTCTCGGCCTCCTCGATATCGGCGAGCAGCAGATACGCGCCCTCCCGCGGCGAGATGCGGATTGCAGCCTCCGCCGCCACCCGGGCCAGCTGATATTCGCCCGCATCGAGAGCGGCACGCGCCACCGCCAGTTCCGATTCGGCATTGTTCGGCCTCAGGCTTTGCAGCTTTCTTGCGCGCGCCAAACGATCCAGGGCGGCATCGCCGGAGCGGGCATGAACGTAAAGATCGGCAACCTCCGGATGCGGCTCCTTTTTCCACACTGTCTCCAGAATCTTCGACCCTTTGCGCAACTCGTCCTGCCGGAAGAGCAGCTTTGCCGCGATGAGCGCGGCGGGAATGAACTCCGGTTGCAGTCTGTTTGCTTCCAGTGCAGCGACCCGTGCCGCCGCCGGATCGGTATCGGCATCCGCCATGGCCTTTGCGGTGAGCAGCACGGCGCGCTTCCTCGCCGCGGCTGCGCGATCGGCCTGCCCCGATGCCTTCTGCGCGCCGACCAGCTTCAGCGCGCCATCCCAGTCACCCTGTTCGGTTCTCGCTTCCATGGTCGCATTGACGGCCCAGCCGAGTTGCGGCGCGATCTCGGCGGCGCGGTCCGCGTAATGATGCGCTGCGCTGCGGTCGCCGAGACGTTCCGCCTCGATATAGAGACCTCGCAGGCCCAGAAGTCGCATCTCCGGATCATCGAGCATGGCCTCGAACCGCTTGCGCGCCGTATCGTGATCGCCCTCCAGAAGCGCGGCCTGCGCATCGAGCAGATGGAGCAGCGGCTCCCTGTCGGAATCGATCAGCTTCGATGCCTGGCGCCCCATGCGTCGGGCGAGCCCCCCATCACCTGCTCCCGCCGCGATCATGCCCGTGGAAAGTGCCTGATAACCGCGATCGCGACGCCGTACCCGGAAATACCGCGCCACGGCATAGGGGCTGTTCCAGAGCGAGCGCACCAGCCACCACAGGATCATGACGGTCGCGACGATCGCCGCAACGGCGACAGCGGCGACCATCAATGACACCTCGTAACGGTAGCCGCCGAAGGTCAGCACAAGATCGCCAGGCCTCTCCGCCAGCCAGGCGAAGCCGAGGCCGAGAAGAAAAACGATGATCAGATAGAACAGGATACGGAACATCGACACTATCCTCAGGCCGGCTTGAGCGCATCGGACAGCGCTTTGTCGACAACCTTGTCAGCGGCCAGCCGGGCTTTCAGCTTGTCGGCGAATTCCGCGCCAGCCGTCTTCGCATTTTCCGGCAGCTTCTCATATTCCGACAGTGCGCGCTGATAGTCGCCATCCGTCACCGCCGTTTCCATGCGCGCGACAATCGACGCGGGATCATCGCCCTCGACATTGCCGACCGGACGAACCGTGATCAGAGAGCGGGCGCTCGCCATCAGTCGGTCGACCACACCGCCGTCCTGAGTCGCCGGTCGCGTCGCGACGAGCATCTGCTTTGCGGCCTGCGAAGCCTCGGCCGAAAGTGCTGCATGGGTCGGAATGCCTTCGGCAGCAAAGGGCCGCAACGCCTCGATGCTCGGATCGTCCGTCGCGATGGCGGCATAGGTCTCGAGTTCATCCGTAAAGGATGATCCGCTCTCGACCGCCGATTTGAGCGCGGAGGCCGCCACGATGCGCGCCATGCGCGGCTGTTCGTCCTGCGCGGCCACCTGCTCGCCGAGAGCCTTCAACTCACTCTCCAGCGCCGACAGACGTTCGGCATTCATCGCTGCCGCGGAGGAGGCCGAGGAAGCAGCCTCGTTCACCGAGCCTATCTGCTGCTCGATACCGGCAATCCGCTCTGCAATCGCGGCGGCATCCGGTGCCGCGCCGTCTGTCTGGGCCAGGCCGCCCACCTTTGTTTCCAGCTCCGCAATCCGGGTTTGAAGCGCGTCAAGGCCGGCACTCTCGCCCGCCCCGCCCGACTCGACGGCAGATTGGAGCTGATCCAGATCACCGCGCAAAGTGTCTACACTGTTTTCCAATTGACCGATCCGTTCGCTGGCTTGAGCAAGTTCTTCTCCGCTCGAACCAGCGGGCGCACTCGCCAGTTCCCGGACCTCGGCGATCTGGCTCTGAGCGGCAGATAGTTCCTGTCTCAGCGAGGCCAGTTCCGCCGACGAATCCTCTGTGTTCCGCGCCGGGGTCGGCACCAGGCCTGCCCATTGCAGAGCGCCGCCCAACAACAGCGCGATCACACCGCCCGCCACGCCGGCCGCGAGTGATGCCCCCGCACCTGGTTTTTCACGCGCCGCCGGTTCGGCTTTCTGCTCCCCAGGCTTCGTTGCTCCTCCCGTTGCACTCCCTGAAAAGGCCGTGCCTGTCGCGGAGGGTTTGGCTTCCTCCTTTGCAGAAGAAGGAGATGTTCCGGTTGCAGCAGTCTTGCTCGTGGCCGTGGACGCAGTGCCGGATACGGATGCCTTCTGCTCCGGTTTGGTTTCAGGCCTGGAAGCCTCCGCCTGCGATGGCCTTGCGGCACTCGCCGGACTATCCGCCGATTCCTTTTTGGCTTCCGCGGCTTCCTTCGGATTCTTGGCCGATGTGGCCTTCTCCGCCCCTTGCGGAACGCGCTTGACGGTTTCCGGATCGAGATCGATCGTCACCGGCTCCCTTTTCGTCTTGGAATGGCGCGTCTGAGGCGTCTTGACCATCACGGAACTCCGTGCTCGTGTGATTTCAACGGGCGCCGTGACGGCGCGGCTTGGATCAGGTCTGTCGTATCATACAGACATCTGATGAAAAGGTGACCTTCCACCTCAATCGACAGACGTCAGCAATCGTAGCATCGCCTCTTCGGCGGGGCGCTCCGCAATATGAACCGGACCCTGCCCATTGCGCGCAAGCGCATCGGCAACACGCCGCGATATGCAAAAGAACCTCATCCGTGCGAAAACCGGATCCGCCTTATGCGCTGCGACCAGTTCCCTGAGCCCTAGCGCACCCGCAACCGAGTAAACAAGCGCGCCCCAGATCGGGTTCCCGTCCGTCGCCACCGAAAGAGCTTCTGACGGATAGTCGACTGGCAGAGTGTCATAAGTTTCGATCGCTTCAACCCGAAGCCCGTTCTCGCCCAATATGCGCTCGAAGGAATCGCGCCGCACGCGTCCGCAAAGATAGGCTATCCTTCCTCCGGGCTCGGCCGTGACGATGGCCTTCGCCAGCGTTTCGGCATCTCCGTGGCCGGCGACCTGGACCGCAAGTCCGGCCCGGCTCGCAGCCTCCGCCGTGCGCGTTCCGACAGCATAACATCTGCGCCCCGCCATGCTGCCGATGAGAGCCGTCCCCGCATGGTGCAGGGCATTGGCGCTGGTCACCGCCACCACGTCATAATCCGAAGGATCGGGAATCCTCTCGGGGACAATGGCCTCGATCCGCGTCAACGGCAGCTTCACCGGTTCGAAACCGGCTGCTTCAAGCCGCCGGGCAGTGTCGGAAGCTCCCGGCTCCGGGCGCGTGACCAGTATGCGGCGCATTCATCCCCAGCCTTCGAAGAAACTCGTACCGGCTTTGTCTCGAACGCGCGAGCCCGCATCGGTACCGATCCACGCCGCATCCAAGACCGGGCCTTTTGCCGCGACCTCATGCGCCTGGCTGCCGTCCGGTGTCAGGATCATGCCATGGAATTCCAGTCGGCTGCCTACGACGGCGGCATGACCGGCGATGGGCGTCCGGCACGACCCGTCCAAGGCGGCCAGGAATGCGCGCTCGCAAGCGAGCGCGATGCCGGTTTCCTCATGATGAATGGCATCGACCAGCTTCCGGATGCGCTCGTCGCCGATGCGGCTTTCGATACAGATCGCACCCTGCCCGAGCGCCGGCGGGAAGCGCTCGACCGGCAGCACTTCACTCGCCACGCTTTCCAGTTGCAGTCGCTTCAGGCCGGCAAGGGCGAGCAGCGTGCCTTCGGCCTCACCGTTTTCGAGCTTGCTCAGTCGGGTCTGCACATTGCCGCGGAACAGGCTGACATTCAGGTCCGGCCGCATCCGCAATGCGAGCGCCTGGCGGCGCAGCGACGATGTGCCGAGCTTTGCGCCTTGAGGCAGGTCTTCCAGACGCTTCGCCGCGCGGCCGATAAAGACATCGCGAACATCCTCACGCTCCAGGAAGGCGGATATCTCCAGCCGGTCCGGCAATATCGTCGGCATGTCCTTTGAGGAATGCACGGCAAGATCGATGCGGTTGTCGAAAAGCGCCTCTTCCAGTTCCTTGGTGAACAAGCCTTTGCCGCCGGCATTCGCAAGCGACCGGTCCTGAATACGATCGCCGCTGGTGGAGATCACCACGATATCGAAGGCCTCTTCAGGCAAGGCATGGGCCGTCATCAGGCGCGCGCGTGTTTCCGCGGCCTGGGCAAGCGCCAGGGCACTGCCGCGCGTCCCTATTCTAATCACATCGGTTTGCATGCTACTGCGTCCGTGATAACCCCCATTCGGGCGGGGTGCCAGCCCTAACCCGGAAATTGCGGACCATCAACAAAGGACAGTCGGACGGAATGACGCGCGTGCTCGGAATAGAGACGAGTTGCGACGAGACCGCTGCGGCGGTCGTCGATGCCGGCAGCGCACCCTCCATTCTTTCCAACGTGGTGCTCAGCCAGATCGAGGATCACGCAGCTTTTGGCGGCGTCGTGCCGGAAATCGCAGCCCGCGCTCACGTCGAGGCACTGGACGGCGTGATTGAAGCCGCATTGTCGCAGGCCGGCCTCGGGCTTTCCGACATCGACGCGGTCGCCGCCACCTCCGGACCCGGCCTGATCGGCGGCCTCATCGTCGGGCTGACGACGGCCAAGGCGATAGCTGCCGCAGCCGGCAAGCCGCTCCTGCCGATCAACCATCTGGAAGGCCATGCCCTGACCGCCCGCCTGACCGACCGGCTGGAATTTCCCTACCTGCTCCTGCTCGTTTCCGGCGGGCATACGCAGATCTTGCTCGTAACCGGTGTTGGCCGCTATGCGCGCTGGGCGACCACGATAGACGACGCGCTCGGCGAGGCTTTCGACAAAACCGCCAAGCACCTCGGCCTGCCATATCCGGGAGGGCCGAGCGTAGAGAAGGCGGCCAAGGAGGGCGATCCGACGCGCTTCGCCTTTCCCCGTCCCCTCAAGGGCGAAAGCCGCCCCGATTTTTCCTTCTCCGGCCTCAAGACCGCCGTGCGCAAGGCGGCAAGCGAACTCGAACCGCTTGATGAAAAAGCGATTGCCGATATCTGTGCCTCCTTTCAGCGTGCCGTGACAGAAACCCTGGCAGAACGTGTCGGCCGCAGCCTCGGACGCTTCCGGGACATGTTTCCTGCGATTTCCGAACCCGTTCTGGTCGTAGCCGGCGGCGTGGCTGCAAATCGTGAAATCCGGGACGCCCTGGATGGTCTTTGCGTCTCACACGGTTTCCGCCTGGTTGCTCCACCGGCCGTCCTTTGTGGCGACAACGCCGCCATGATCGCCTGGGCAGGTCTCGAACGGCTCGAAGCAGGCCTTACGGAGGACGATCCCTTTGCATTCGCGCCACGGTCTCGGTGGCCCCTCGACATGGAGGCCGAGCCCATGATCGGCTCCGGCCGGCGCGGAGCCAAGGCATGAGGACGGGAAAGACCATTGCGATTATGGGAACCGGCGCCTGGGGCACGGCCCTGGGCATGACCATGCTGCGCGCTGGCCACGATGTCCGGCTGTGGGGGCGCGACGCCGCAACGGTCGCGGCCATCAATGAACGCCATGTAAACCCGCGCTACCTGCCGGACCTCCGGCTCGACGACAGGCTGACTGCGACCCAGGATGCCGCTGCTGCCCTGCGTGGCGCCGACTGCATCCTCATGGTGACGCCGGCGCAGACCCTCCACACCGTGCTTGACGGCCTCAAGGATCGCATTCCCTCCGGCGCCCCCCTCGTGCTTTGCGCCAAGGGGATAGACCGGCAAAGCGGCAAGCTGCTGTCTGCCGTCGCGTCCGATATCCTTCCGCAAAATCCGGTCGGCGCGCTCTCCGGCCCAAGCTTTGCATCCGACGTTGCGCGCGGCCTGCCGACGGCCGTGACGGTCGCGGCTGCCAATGCGGGTCTGGCGGCCGAACTCGCCGCCCTTCTCAGCACGCCGCATTTCCGTTGCTACTCCACCGACGACCTGATCGGCGTGGAGATCGGCGGCGCCCTGAAGAATGTCATGGCCATCGCCGCCGGCGCGACTTCGGGCGCCAATCTCGGCGCCAGCGCGCAGGCGGCCATCGTCACGCGCGGCTTCGTCGAATTGAGGCGCATCGGCGCTGCCCTGGGCGCACGGCCCGAGACCCTGTTGGGTCTTTCCGGGCTCGGCGATCTGATCCTCTCCTGCAATTCGTCCCAGTCGCGCAATTTCGCCTATGGCCTTGCGCTCGGCCGCAAGGAAAATCTGGCCGGGCTGCCGCTGGCAGAGGGCGTGGCGACGGCTGGCATCGCGGCGCGCATCACGCGCGAGCGCGGGATAGATGCGCCGATCACCGACATCGTGGACCGCATATTGCGCGGCGAGATCACGGTCGATGATGCGACAAGGCTGCTATTGTCGCGGCCATTGAAGAGCGAGGACGATATTTAGGAGGGAATTGAAATGCTGTTTGCCATCATCTGCAAGGACAAGCCCGGCGGACTCCAGACACGGCTCGACACGCGACCGGACCATGTGGCTTATCTGAATGGGCTCAACGAAGAGGGAAAGCTGAAATTCGCCGGACCGTTCCTCGACGCTGAAGGCAAACCCTGCGGCAGTCTGGTGATGATCGAAGCGGACGATCATGATGCTGCGCAGGCGCTTGCCGATGCCGATCCTTATGCACGCGCAGGCCTTTTCGCATCCGTCGAGATCCATCCCTGGAACTGGGTGTTCAACAGTCCGGAGAAAGCGTGATGGCATACTGGCTCTTCAAGTCCGAGCCCTCGACCTGGTCCTGGGAGATGCAGAAGAAGAAAGGTGACGCCGGCCAGCAATGGGACGGGGTACGCAACTACCAGGCACGCAACAATATGCGTGCAATGAAGATCGGCGATCTCGGCTTCTTCTATCATTCCAACGAGGGCCTTGAAGTGGTCGGCATTGTCGAGGTCTGCGCGCTTGCCCATCGCGACACCACAACGGATGACGAGCGCTGGGAATGCGTCGACGTCCGCGCCGTGAGGGATATGCCGAAGCCCGTTACGATGAAGGACATCAAGGCCAATCCAAAGCTCAAGGAGATGGTGCTCGTCAACAATTCGCGCCTTTCGGTGCAACCGGTCACGAAGGAGGAATGGATCGAGGTCTGCCGCATGGGCGGGCTCGATCCGGCGCAGTGAACGCCCGCAGGATCACGCCCGAAGATGCCGAGGCATTCATCCTCGGCAATACCAGCCTGATGGCTCCGCCGCATGTGCCGGAAATCCGCCTGTATCTGGCGGACGAGGTCCATGATCTGTGGCACAAGACGGAAGAAGAGCTCCAGGAGATCGGCCTGCCGCCGCCCTTCTGGGCTTTCGCATGGGCAGGAGGGCAAGGTCTCGCCCGCTGCATACTGGACCACCCGAAACTTGTAGCAGGCCGCCATGTGCTCGATTTCGCCAGCGGTTCAGGGCTGGTCGCCATCGCTGCTGCAATGGCCGGTGCGCAAAGCGTCATGGCAGCCGACACCGATCCCTTCTGCGAAACGGCAGTCCGCCTCAATGCGGCCGCCAATCAGGTGGAGATCGGCTTCACCGCCGCCAACCTCATCGGTAAAAAGGGCGATTGGGATGTGCTTCTCGCCGGCGATGTCTTTTACGACAAAGTGCTGGCCGGGCACTTGGTGCCTTGGTTCGAAGAGCTGCACCGGAAAGGCGTGACCATTCTCATTGGAGATCCCGGCCGAAGCTATCTGCCGAATTCAGGTCTGGAGCGGCTCGCCGTTTATGAAGTCCCGGTAACGCGTCTACTGGAAGATTCGGAAGTCAAGCGCACCACGGTCTGGCGCCTCGCTCGACCTATTTCCCCGACGGCTCCTCAACCGTGTGGCGCATGATCAGCGGCATCTGGCTCATGGTGAAGACAAGGGTGATCGGCATGATGCCCCATACCTTGAAGGCGACCCATGCGTCTGTCGAGAAGGAGCGCCAGACGATCTCGTTGACAACGGCCAGAAACAGAAAGAACAGACCCCAACGCAATGTCAGCTTGCGCCAGCCCTCCGCATCCAGTTTGAAGGCGGAATCAAAGACATAGCCCAGCAGCGACTTGCCGAAGGCGAGCCCGCCAAGCAGCAGCGCGCCAAACAGCGTGTTGACGATGGTCGGCTTCATCTTGATGAAAGTGTCGTTGTGCAGATAAAGCGTCAGCGCGCCGAACACGAAAACGACCACGCCCGACACCAGCGGCATGATCGGCAGCGATCGCGTCAGCACCCAGGAGACGGCAAGCGCGATAGCGGTGGCGGCCATGAACAGTCCGGTGGCAAGGAAGATCGGTCCGCCGAGAGCACCGAGCGCCGGAAATTGAGCGACGATCCACTCGCCCCGCGCATTGGCGAAGAAGAAGATCAGGAGCGGCCCCAGCTCCAGGGCCAGCTTGAGCAGCGGGTTCATCTCCTTGCGCTTGGGATCGGTCGGGTCGCGCTCGAAAATGTGGTTGGCCATTATTGGACTCCTGCGATCGCCTTGGCAAAATCGCTTGCGGAAAAGGGTTCGAGATCGTCGACCTGCTCGCCGACGCCGATGAAATAGACCGGCAGCTTGTGCTTGGCGGCGATCGCAACCAGGATGCCGCCACGCGCCGTGCCGTCCAGCTTGGTCATTACCAGCCCGTTCACGCCAGCAACATTGCGGAAGATTTCGACCTGATTGAGGGCGTTCTGTCCGGTCGTCGCATCCACCGTCTGCAGCACCGTATGGGGCGCATCCGGATCGTGGCGGCCGAGCACACGGACGATCTTTTCCAGTTCGGCCATCAGCTCGGCCTTGTTCTGCAGCCGGCCGGCCGTGTCTATGATGAGCACGTCGGAGCCCGCCTCCCTGGCCTTCACATAGGCGTCCCAGGCAAGGCCCGCCGCATCGGCGCCGAGCTTCGAGGATATCACGGGCGAACCGGTCCGCTCGCCCCAGATCTTCAGCTGTTCGATCGCCGCGGCACGGAAGGTGTCGCCAGCCGCCAGCATGACCGAAAGCCCGCCCTGAGTCAGCTTGGCGGCGAGCTTGCCGATCGTCGTGGTCTTGCCCGTGCCGTTCACACCGACGACGAGGATCACATGCGGCTTGTGCGAAAGATCGAGCTCGAGCGGCAAGGCGACCGGATCGAGCACCTTCGTGATCTCCTCGGCCATCACGGCGCGCACGTCGGCCTCCGTCGTTTGTCGCCCGTAGCGGCCGGAAGCGAGCTTGTCGGTGATGCGCATTGCCGTTTCGACGCCGAGATCGGCACGGATCAGGACATCCTCCAGATCCTCCATTATCTCGTCCGTCAGACGGCCCTTGGTGAAGACGCCGGAAATGCTGTCGGCAAGCTCGCGTGAAGACCGGGAAAGCCCCTGACGCATGCGCTGCAGCCAGGACAGACGCGGCGCGGCTTGCGGCTCCGCCTGTACAGGCTCCTCACGCCGCTCGACGGTTCTCGAAACGGTGACCTTGCCCGCTGGTCGCGGCTCAGCCGGAATCGGGAGCTCGGGAATGGCGGAAGCCTCCGGGACGAGCTGTTCCTGGTCGAACACTTCTTCCTCTACCGCATCCGGGCGATCGCCTTCGACGGGTTCCTCGTCCACGGGCAGGCCTGGCGCAGGTGCCTCGGTCTCTGGCGCTTCCTGTCTGACAGGCAGCTCTTCCGGCGGCGATGGTTCCGGCTCCTCCGGCAACGGCTCGTTCTGGGGTTCCAGCTCCCGCTTGGAAGGCATTTCAGCGGACGACTCCGCCGAGGTCCCAGGCTCGCGCGCAAGGAGCTCTTCGAGATGCGACGGCTCGGGCGCAGGCTCCGGCTTCTCAATCGGGACTTCCGGCACCGGTCGCGGTTCCGGCGGCACTTCCGCAGGTCTCTCGGGCGCCGGTGTCGGGACTTCCTGTGGCACTGGCGCTGGCACCTGCTCCGGTTCTGGAGGCGGCGCGGTTTCCGGCTCTGGTGCAGGGACCGGTTCAGGTTCCTTCGGCGGTTCAGGGGTCTCCGGTTCTGCCGGTGGCGGCTCCTGCGGGCGTGGTCCCGGCGCGGGCTCGTTTCCCGGAGTTTCAGGGCGCGCGGGCTCGGACGCGGGAAGCTGGGCCGCTTCCATTCCGTCCGCGGGAACCTCTTCAATCGCCTTCTTGCCGAAGGAGAAAATCTTCTTGATGAGACCGAATGCCATCAGATCGACATAGCCTCAGGCTGCCTCTGCACGCAATGCTTCGGCCAGAAGCCGCGCCCCATCGTCACCGATGATTGCTGCTTCTACGATCTCGCCCGGGACTCCTTCTCGAACCGCTGCGAGGGTAAAGCCTTCCGTCCGGCCGAGCCCTTCCCGCTCGATCAAAATGCGTTGGCGGGTGCCTGAAAGCGCCTTCAGATGCGCCCGATAGGCACGCTCGCCTGCCTCGCGCAGGCGCGCGGCACGCTCCTTGATCAACTTGCGCGGCAGTTGTGGCATGCGCGCGGCGGGCGTTCCCTCGCGCGGGCTGAAGGGGAAGACATGCAGATGCGTCAACCCGCATTCCTCGACGATGCGCAGGGAATTTTCGAACATTTCCTCGGTTTCTGTCGGGAAACCGGCAATGATGTCGGCGCCGAAGATGACATCGGGGCGAAGCTTCCGAACATCCTCGCAGAAGCGGATGGCGTCGTCGCGCAGATGGCGGCGCTTCATGCGCTTCAGGATCATGTCATCGCCGGCCTGCAACGACAGGTGCAGATGCGGCATCAGGCGCTTCTCATCCGCGATCGCTTCCATCAGGCCCTCGTCGGCTTCGATGGAATCGATGGATGAGAGCCGCAGCCGGGCCAGTTCCGGCACTTGGTGCAGTATAGCTTGCACAAGCCGGCCAAGCCTCGGCTTTCCGGGCAGGTCTGCGCCATAGCTGGTCAGGTCGACCCCGGTCAGCACCACTTCGGCATAACCGTTTTCGACCAGCCGCCGCACCTGATCCACCACCGCGCCCATGGGTACCGAGCGCGAATTGCCTCGGCCGTAAGGGATGATGCAGAAGGTGCAGCGATGATCGCAGCCGTTCTGCACCTGCACGAAGGCGCGCGCCCTGCCTTCTATGGCGTCCACCATGTGCGATGCGGTCTCGCGCACTCCCATGATGTCGTTGACGCGCACCTTCTCGAATTGATTGACACCAAAATCGGGCAAGGCGCGATAATTGTGCGCCTTCAGCTTCTCCTCGTTGCCGAGCACGAGGTCGACTTCCTCCATCGCGCCGAAACCTTGCGGATCCGTCTGAGCGGCGCATCCGGTGACTATGATGCGTGCCTGCGGATTGTCACGCCGCGCCTTGCGGATCGCCTGCTTGGCCTGCCGCACCGCCTCGCCGGTGACGGCGCAGGTATTGATTACGACTGCGCCGCCCGTCAATTCCCCAAGCCCCGCGGCTTCGGCTTCGCGGCGCATGACTTCCGACTCGTAAGTATTGAGCCGACAGCCGAAGGTGACGACCTCGACTGCCATCAGGCGACGACCTCTTCATCGCGTTGCCACGCCCCGGTTTCGGGATCGAAGCGGCCGGAAAATTCCCATTCCGCCGGACCGGTCATGACGACGTGATCGTCCTGCCGCCATTCGATATGCAGCGGCCCGCCGGGAACGGTGACGGTAACGGAGCGGTCGGTTCTGCCCGTGCGGGCGGCCGAGACGGCGGCTGCGCAAGCAGCCGAGCCGCAGGCCTTGGTGAGCCCGGCGCCACGCTCCCATGTGCGGATCGTCAGCGCGTCACGCCCTTTGACCTGTGCAATGGTGATGTTGGCGCGCTCGGGAAAAATCGGGTGATGCTCGAGCATCGGCCCGAACCGCTCCAGGTCATAATTCCACACGTCATCCTCCACCCAGAAGATCGCGTGGGGGTTTCCCATGGAGGCGACCGATGGAGAGTCCAGCACCGGCGCGACGACGGGCCCGACCTGCAATTCGATCATGCGCGTGTCGCGGAACTCCTTCGCCAGCGGAATATCCTGCCAGCCGAAACGCGGCTTGCCCATATCGACCGAGATCAAGCCATCCGCATGTTCTTCGGCGTTCAAGATGCCGGCCATGGTTTCGAAAGTAAAAATCCTTTGGCCGGTTTCGGAAGCCAGCGCCTGCACCACACATCGCATGCCATTGCCGCAGGCCTGCGCCTGGCTGCCGTCGGAATTGATGATTTCTATGTAGTTCGCCGTGCCCTTTGTGCGCGGATCATGGATCGCCATGATCTGATCGAACCGGGTGGCCTGGTCGGCATTGAGCGCAACCGCCGCGGCGGGGCTCACACGGTCCGCACGACCGCGCATATCGGCAACAATGATCTCGTTGCCGAGCCCGTTCATCTTCGCGAACTGTACCTCAACCGCCATAGCGCACCGATCATTCCGGTTTGGCGCCTATATGGCGGATCGAAGCGGAAATTACCAGCCGGTGAATATCTGCTCAGGCGATGGCGACGATGCCCAGTATGACCAGCAGGAAGAGGACGAGCACGATCGCGATCAGTATCTTCGCACCGGTCGCAGCCACGCCAGCCAGCGAATTGAAACCGAGCAGGCTTGCTACCGCCGCAACGACAAGAAGAATGAGAATCCATTTGATCATCGGAAACGACCCTCCTTTAGAGCCGCGCAAATGCGGCTTCAGGAGAACGCTGCGGCGACGATTACGTTCCTTGTGCCCCCTGGGCCCTCGAAAAGACCGATCCGATCTCTTCGGGGACGTCCCAGACTTCGCCGGGTTGCATCGGACGGAAACGATCTTTTGACAAGCCCTCCGCATCAAGGGCGGCTAGGAGCCGCTCGCGAGGCTCTTCTATTGCCTCGTTGGTGAGCTGGAACGTTCCCCAATGATGGCCGGCGGCGAAGGCGCTGTTGGAAAGCAGCATGCCTTTCACGGCTTCCTCGGGATTCTGGTGCTGCGCCTCCATGAACCAACGCGGCTCGTAAGCACCGATCGGAAGAATGGCGAAACGAAACCCGCCATGCTTTTCGGCTGCGGCGCGATAGTTGATGCCCTGGTGAAAGCCGGTGTCGCCGACATGATAAATCCTGCCGGCGGGTGTATCGACGACAAAGGCAGCCCAGAGCGCCATGCGGCGGTCTCCCATGCCGCGCGCGGACCAGTGATGCGCCGGCTCGAAATGGATCATCGCCGGCCCGAACGAAACCTGATCACCCCAATCGCCCGTCACAATCTTCATGCCGGGAATGGAGCCTTTCACGATCGTGTCGTTCCCGAGCGGCGTCATCACGACCGGGTCATGCGCCTCCCTGAGCTGCGCCAGCGTGGCCATGTCCATATGGTCGTAGTGATTGTGGCTGAGCAGCACGAGGTCGATCCGCGGCAGGTTCTCGAAGGCAATCCCCGGCGGGTTCACGCGCCGGGGCCCGACGAAACTGAAGGGCGAGCAGCGTTCGGACCAGACTGGATCGGTCAATATGTTCAGCCCTGCAATTTGAACCAGCAGGCTTGCATGCCCGATCATGGTCACGCGCAAGCCGCCGCCATCGACACGGGCAACGGGCCTCGCCTGCGGATGCGGGCTAGGAAAGGATGCCGGCCATTTGGCGCGGGTTTCCCAGAATTGCCATTTCAGCAGATCGCCGAGCGATCGCGGCGGCACGCCTTTGGGATTGAAGAAGACTTCGCCATCGAAATGGTCGCTGACCGGGCCTTTATAATAGCGGTTGCCGGTCTTTTTCCCGCTTGTCGCGGCACTCCCGGCAACCACGGCGCCGACACTTCCCGATCCCAGCCATGCAAGCAGTTTGCGTCTGTTCATTGCTGGAGAATAGTGATTGGCCTTGCAGGTTCAAGTTCGAGCCATCTTTGCCAGCGATCCTTGCATGGACAAACCGCGCTGCTTGCGCAATTGTGCCTGTACAAGCATATCTGTCCAGTAAGCCCAGTGCTGTGCCACTTGGATGAACCTGATATTAACCACGTTGAAATCTGATCTTTTCCGCAACATCGCCATGATTCGGCTATTGAAGGGACCGCAAGCGGTGCATCGCGTGCCGCCAACGGAGGACGGGATGTCACGATCAAAAATTGCAATGGTCGCCGTATCGCTGACGACGCTTCTTGCAGCAGGCTGTCAGAGCGACCGTTTCAGTCAACCGCAAAGCGCTGGTCCGGCCCCGCTGACCCCTGCTCCGTCGGGCACCGTCCAGTCCAGCCAGCTTCCGCCTCCGTCCGGACCACTGTCCCCAACAGAGTTCCCTCAAGCGCCGCAGCAGGAACAGCAGATGGCGGCTCTCGACCCCAATGCTGCCGCCAGCGGCCCCGAAATTTCGGCGGGCAGCGTCGCAGGCGTCTGGACCGTCAATGTTGCCGGACAGAGTTGCCGGGTGGCCACGCCGCAAACGAAATTCGGCCAGGGTTATCGCGCAGGGCCGCTTCGCTGCCCGGCCCCGCTCGACGGGGTGAAGTCGTGGAACGTCGAAGGCGGCCAACTGGCCTTCTACGACGAGAGCGGCGGTGTGCTCGCCCGCCTTTCTTCCAGCGGCAACGAGCAGTTCAACGGCCAGACAAGCACCGGCCAGCCCATATCCCTCTCTCGCTGACCCTCACGGATCGTTAAATCCTTCCCGACAGCTTTTTTGGCCGGAACCTGAAACATGTCCTTGCGCGACGGCCTCGTAACGCACCCCTCCGTCACGCAGCGCTATGATCACCTCGTCGAACTCGGCGCATTGTCGCGCGATCCGGCGCAGGAAGCGGTCGCAAAGGCTCTCGACCGGCTGATCGGAGATATAGACGAACGGCGTCTGGCGCTGAAATCCAGCGCCCTTGGCTGGCTTTTCGCCAAGCGCCGCAAGGCGCGTGAAAACATCATGGGCCTTTATGTCCATGGCGGGGTCGGGCGCGGCAAGACCATGCTCATGGACATGTTCTTTGAACTTGTCCCGGTAGAAGCAAAACGGCGGGCCCATTTCAACGACTTCATGGCCGATGTCCATGACCGTATCGGACGTCATCGCGAAGCGTTCAAGGCCGGCGCTACGCGAGACCGGGACCCGATCCCGCCCGTGGCGAAAGCGCTTGCCGAACAGGCATGGGTGTTATGCTTCGACGAATTCTCGGTGACGGACATAGCCGACGCCATGATCCTGTCGCGCCTGTTCTCAGCACTTTTCGAACACGGCGTGGTTCTGGTCGCGACCTCCAATGTAGCGCCGGAGGATCTCTACAGGGACGGGCTCAATCGCGGCCTGTTCGAGCCTTTCATCGATGTCCTCAAGCAGCACGTCACGGTGATGCGGCTCGATACGGCAACCGACTACCGGCTGGAAAAGCTCCATCATCTTCCGGTCTACATGACACCCATCGGTGCAGATACGGATCGGATGATGGATGAGGCATGGAGGGCGGCGACCGAAGGACATGACATTCGTCCCGCGGAAATCTCCGTCAAAGGCCGCGAGATCGTCGTGCCGGCCGCAGCCGGACGCGCGGCGCGCTTTTCCTTTCACGACCTGTGCGGACAGCCGCATGGCGCCCGGGACTACATGGCCATCGCCGAAGCCTATGACACGATCTTCATCGATCACGTTCCGGTCATGGACGAGGCGCAGCGCAACGAGGCGAAGCGCTTCATCCTACTGATCGACACGCTCTATGACAGCCGCGCCCATCTCGTCCTGAGCGCCGAAGCGGCACCGGAGAAGCTCTATACAGGCAGGAGCGGCACGGAAGCCTTCGAATTCCAGCGAACGGCTTCCCGGCTCTTCGAAATGCAAAGCCGTGACTGGGTGGACGGTGCCGGGGCGCGTCGGGCGGGAATAGCAAGGCAGAAGGATGATGGTCCCATGGCGGCCGCGGGCGGCTGACGGCAATATCGGAGCCGGCAAATATTTACGTTTACGTAAATTCCATACTGTCTAAACGATTGAAATCATTGCGACAGAAAGAAACGGTTGAATTTCGTTGGCGATACGACTATGCCTTCCGGACTTTCGGGTGGTGGGCTAGGCCTCGTCAGACCTGCTTGGACCAAGTTGGCTGGCCGATCCACGGCTCGGCATTACGCAAGGGGATAATCAGCACACATGGCTCGCGACAAGATCGCTCTTATCGGCTCCGGCATGATCGGCGGAACGCTCGCCCACCTGGCCGGCCTCAAGGAACTTGGCGACGTTGTTCTTTTCGATATCGCCGAAGGCACACCCCAGGGCAAGGCACTGGACATCGCGCAATCCTCGCCGGTCGAGGGTTTTGACGCCAAGCTGCTCGGAGCCAACGACTATGCGGCGATCGAGGGCGCCGATGTCTGCATCGTGACGGCTGGCGTGCCCCGCAAGCCGGGCATGAGCCGCGACGATCTGCTCGGCATCAACCTCAAGGTGATGGAACAGGTTGGCGCAGGCATCCGGAAATATGCCCCCAATGCCTTCGTCATCTGCATTACCAATCCACTCGACGCCATGGTTTGGGCCCTGCAGAAATTCTCCGGCCTGCCCAAGAACATGGTGGTCGGCATGGCCGGCGTGCTCGATTCGGCGCGCTTCCGCTATTTCCTGGCCGAGGAATTCAAGGTCTCGGTCGAGGATGTCACGGCCTTCGTGCTCGGTGGCCATGGCGATTCCATGGTGCCGCTGACGCGTTATTCCACGGTTGCTGGCATCCCCATTCCCGATCTGGTCAAGATGGGCTGGACCTCCAAGGAGAAGGTGGAAAGCATCGTCCAGCGGACCCGTGACGGCGGTGCCGAGATCGTCGGCCTCCTGAAAACCGGCTCGGCCTACTATGCCCCCGCGGCTTCCGCGATCACGATGGCGGAAAGCTATCTCAAGGACAAGAAGCGCGTGCTGCCCTGCGCGGCCCATCTTTCGGGCCAGTATGGCGTCAAGAACATGTATGTCGGCGTGCCTACCGTCATCGGTGCAGGCGGCGTCGAGCGCATCATCGAGATCGACCTGAACAAGACCGAGCAAAAGATGTTCGACAAGTCGGTGGCAGCCGTGCAGGGTCTTTGCGAGGCTTGTGCCGAGATCGCGCCCAACCTGAAGAAGTAGGAGCCCCGGAGGCGATGAACATCCACGAATACCAGGCCAAGCAGCTTCTCAAGAGCTATGGCGCGCCGGTTGCCGAGGGCGTGCCGGTATTGAATGTGGCTGATGCCGAAGCAGCCGCCAAACAGCTTCCCGGCCCGCTCTATGTGGTGAAAAGCCAGATCCATGCCGGCGGGCGCGGCAAGGGCAAGTTCAAGGAGTTGGGACCTGACGCCAAGGGTGGCGTCCGTCTTGCCAAATCAGTGGACGAGGTTGTCGCCAACGTCAAGGAGATGCTCGGCAACACGCTGGTCACCAAGCAGACCGGTCCGGCCGGCAAGCAGGTCAACCGCCTCTATATCGAAGACGGCGCCGACATCGACCGCGAGCTCTACCTGTCGATCCTCGTGGACCGCTCGGCAGGCCGCGTCTCCTTCGTGGTGTCGACTGAAGGCGGCATGGATATCGAGGCCGTGGCCGAAGAAACGCCCGAGAAGATCGTCACCGTCGCCATTGATCCCGAAACGGGTGTCACGGCGGCCGATGTCGAAAAGCTCAACCAGGCTTTGAAACTGACCGGCGACGCGGCCAAGGACGGTGAAATGCTGTTCCCGACGCTCTACAAGGCTTTCGTCGAGAAGGACATGAGCCTCCTCGAGGTCAATCCGCTGATCGTCATGGAGAATGGCCGCCTGCGCGTTCTCGACGCCAAGGTGTCCTTCGACAACAACGCGCTGTTCCGCCATCCGGAAGTGATGGAGCTGCGCGACACGACCGAAGAGGACGAGAAGGAGATCGAGGCCTCCAAATACGATCTCGCCTATGTGGCGCTGGACGGCAATATCGGCTGCATGGTGAATGGAGCGGGCCTTGCCATGGCGACGATGGACATCATCAAGCTCTATGGCGCCGAACCGGCAAACTTCCTCGACGTCGGCGGCGGCGCGAGCAAGGAAAAGGTGACTGCCGCCTTCAAGATCATAACCGCCGATCCGAACGTGAAGGGCATCCTGGTCAACATCTTCGGCGGCATCATGCGCTGTGACGTGATCGCCGAAGGCGTCGTGGCCGCCGTCAGGGAAGTCGGCCTCAAGGTACCCCTAGTGGTCCGCCTCGAGGGTACCAATGTCGATCTCGGCAAGAAGATCATCAACGAAAGCGGCCTCAACGTCGTGCCCGCCGACGACCTCGACGATGCCGCCAAGAAGATCGTTGCTGCAGTGAAGGGAAGCTGAGCCGGATGTCCATTCTCGTCAACAAAGACACCAAGGTTCTCGTCCAGGGGCTCACCGGCAATACCGGCTCGTTCCATACCGAGCAGGCGCTTGCCTATTACGGCACCAAGATGGTTGGCGGCGTCCATCCGAAAAAGGGTGGAACGACCTGGGACGGAAGCGTGCCGCTGCCGATTTTCGCGACCGTCGCCGAGGGCAAGGAAAAGACCGGCGCCAATGCCTCGGTCATCTATGTGCCACCGGCAGGTGCTGCGGCTGCAATCATCGAGGCAATCGAGGCGGAGATTCCCTTGATCGTCTGCATTACCGAGGGCATTCCGGTCATGGACATGGTTAAGGTGAAGGCCAAGCTCGAAAAATCGAAATCACGCCTGATCGGCCCGAATTGCCCCGGCGTGCTGACGCCGAACGAATGCAAGATCGGCATCATGCCGGGCAACATCTTCAAGAAGGGTTCGGTGGGCGTTGTTTCGCGCTCGGGCACGCTTACATATGAAGCCGTGTTCCAGACGACGAATGAAGGGCTTGGACAAACGACTGCGGTCGGCATCGGCGGCGATCCGGTGAAAGGCACGGAGTTCATCGACGTGCTCGAAATGTTCCTCGCCGACGACGAAACCGAATCCATCATCATGATCGGCGAGATTGGCGGTTCGGCGGAAGAGGATGCCGCGCAGTTCATCAAGGACGAGGCTAGGAAAGGCCGGAAGAAGCCGATGGCGGGCTTCATTGCCGGCCGCACCGCGCCTCCGGGACGGACGATGGGACATGCCGGTGCGGTCATTTCCGGCGGCAAAGGCGGTGCCGAGGACAAGATCACGGCCATGGAATCGGCCGGCATCAAGGTATCGCCTTCCCCCGCCCGGCTGGGCAAGACACTGGTCGAGGCGATCAAGGGCTGAAGGGGCAATCGGCAGTAGGCAATAGGCAGTCGGGTGCCGACCTGCCGAAGACCGACTGCCGATCAAAAGGAGACGGAGCGGCAGGCTCCGATGAAGAGATGGCACGGCAGGATCAGGCCAACGACGAATTCTCCCTCACCTCGTTCCTCTATGGCGGCAATGCCGCCTATATCGAGGAGCTCTATTCAAAATATCAGGACGATCCGGCTTCGGTCGATGACGGCTGGCGAACCTTCTTCGGCGAATTGAAGGACAATGCCGCCGATGTGAAGAAGAGCGCAGCCGGCGCGTCCTGGAAAAAGCCGAACTGGCCAATAACCGCCAATGGCGAACTGGTTTCGGCACTGGATGGCAATTGGGGTGAGGTCGAGCGGCATTTCGACGGCAAGGTCAAGCAGAAGGCTGCCGAAGGCGGCGTCGCCCTGAGCGACCGGGAAGCGCTGCAGGCGACGCGGGATTCGGTGCGGGCCATCATGATGATCCGCGCCTACCGCATGCGCGGCCACCTCCACGCCAATCTCGACCCGCTGGGGCTGGCCAAGCCCCTAGAGGACTACAACGAGCTCTCACCGGAAGCCTATGGCTTCACGGAGGCCGATTACGATCGCAAGATTTTCATCGACAATGTGCTCGGGCTCGAATTCGCGACCATTCGCGAAATGCTCGATATCCTGAAGCGCACCTACTGCTCGACGCTCGGCGTCGAGTTCATGCATATCTCCAATCCCGAGGAAAAGGCCTGGATCCAGGAGCGCATCGAAGGTCCGGACAAGGGCGTTGCCTTCACCGATGTGGGCAAGAAGGCGATCCTGCAGAAGCTTATCGAGGCGGAAGGCTTCGAGCAGTTTCTCGATGTGAAGTACAAGGGCACGAAGCGCTTCGGCCTCGACGGCGGTGAATCGCTGATCCCCGCCCTCGAGCAGATCATCAAGCGCGGCGGCTCGCTGGGGCTCACCGAGATCGTGCTCGGCATGGCCCATCGCGGACGTCTGAACGTGCTTTCCCAGGTCATGGGCAAGCCGCACCGGGCCATTTTCCATGAATTCAAGGGCGGTTCCTTCGCGCCCGACGATGTGGAAGGCTCCGGAGACGTGAAGTACCACCTCGGTGCCTCCTCCGATCGCGAGTTCGACGGCAACAAGGTGCATCTGTCGCTGACCGCCAATCCCTCGCATCTGGAAATCGTCAATCCGGTCGTCATGGGCAAGGCCCGTGCCAAGCAGGATCAGGTCTTCGGCCGCAAGCGCGAGGAGGTCGTGCCCCAGGCGGAAAGGGCCAAGGTACTGCCCTTGCTGATCCACGGCGACGCGGCCTTTGCGGGACAGGGCGTTGTGGCGGAATGCTTCGGCCTTTCCGGCCTGCGCGGCCACCGCGTCGGCGGGACGGTCCATTTCATCATCAACAACCAGATCGGCTTCACGACGAATCCGCGCTTCTCGCGCTCCTCGCCTTACCCCTCGGATGTCGCAAAGATGATCGAGGCGCCGATCTTCCACGTCAACGGTGACGATCCCGAAGCCTGCGTCTATGCGGCCAAGGTGGCGATCGAATTCCGCATGCGCTTCCAGAAGCCTGTTGTCATCGACATGTTCTGCTATCGCCGTTTCGGCCATAACGAAGGCGACGAACCGGCATTCACGCAGCCAATCATGTATCGGACCATCAAGTCGCACAAGACGACGGTGCAGCTCTATGGGCAGAAACTGATCGACGAGGGACTGATAACCGAGCAGGAAATCGACGAGATGAGGGCCGGCTGGCGTGCCCATCTCGAAAGCGAGTTTGAAACCGGACAGTCCTACAAGCCCAACAAGGCAGACTGGCTCGACGGCGTCTGGTCCGGCCTCAGAAGCGCCGACAACGAGGACGAGCAGCGTCGGGGCAAAACCGGCGTGCCCATCAAGATGCTGAAGGAAATCGGCCGCAAGCTGACCGAGGTGCCGAAGGATTTCGAGGTTCATCGGACCGCCAAGCGTTTCCTCGACAATCGCAGAAAGATGATCGAATCCGGAGAGGATATCGACTGGGCGACCGCCGAGGCGCTGGCTTTCGGTTCCATTCTCATGGAAGGCAACCCCGTCCGCCTTTCAGGCCAGGATTCGGAGCGCGGCACTTTCTCGCAGCGTCATTCGGTGCTTTACGATCAGCGCGATGAAAGACGCTATATCCCCCTCAACAATCTCGGGCCGCAGCAAGCCAATTACGAGGTTGTCAACTCGATGCTTTCGGAAGAAGCCGTGCTCGGCTTCGAATACGGCTACTCATTGGCCGAACCCCGCGCCCTGACCTTGTGGGAAGCGCAGTTCGGGGATTTCGCCAATGGCGCCCAGGTCGTCTTTGACCAGTTCATCTCTTCGGGCGAGCGGAAGTGGCTGCGCATGTCGGGCCTCGTCTGCCTGCTTCCGCATGGCTATGAAGGCCAGGGGCCGGAGCATTCCTCCGCACGTCTGGAGCGCTTCCTGCAGATGTGCGCGGAAGACAATATGCAGGTTGCCAATTGCACGACGCCCGCGAACTATTTCCACATCCTGCGCCGGCAGTTGAAGCGTGACTTCCGCAAGCCGCTTATCTTGATGACGCCGAAGTCGCTCCTTCGCCACAAGCGGGCAGTCTCCAATCTTTCGGAAATGGCGGGGGACAGCACCTTCCATCGCCTGCTGTGGGACGACGCGCAAACCCTCAAGAACCAGGCCGTCAAGCTGGTCAGGGATTCCAAGATCCGCCGCGTCGTGCTGTGCACCGGCAAGGTCTATTACGACCTTTACGAAGAGCGCGAGAAGCGCGGCATAGATGATATCTATCTCCTGCGCATCGAGCAGCTCTACCCCTTTCCGGCCAAGGCCCTGATCAACGAATTGTCGCGCTTCAAGAATGCCGAGATGGTCTGGTGCCAGGAAGAGCCGAAGAACATGGGCGCCTGGGCATTCATCGATCCCTATCTGGAATGGGTGCTGGCGCATATCGATGCCAAGCACAAGCGCGTACGCTACACCGGACGTCCGGCGGCCGCTTCGCCGGCGACCGGTCTCATGTCGAAGCATCTCGCCCAGCTCGAAGCGTTCCTGGAAGACGCCCTCGGCAACTGACACGGCCAAGCAGAGAAGACGGAAAACAGATCAATGGCTACTGAAATCCGCGTTCCCACTCTCGGTGAATCCGTGACCGAGGCGACGATAGGCCGCTGGTTCAAGCAGGCCGGCGAGTCAATTGCCGCAGACGAACCGATCGTGGAATTGGAGACCGACAAGGTAACGATCGAAGTGCCGGCCCCCGCGGCCGGCACCCTTGACGAGATCACGGCGAAGGAAGGCGAGACCGTGGAAGTCGGCGCTCTTCTGGGAATGATCGCTGACGGAAAAAGCGGCACCGCACCATCCAAGGCCGCCAAGGCTTCCGATGCCGCCACGGCGCAACAGGAGCCTGCCCAGACCCCCGAGAAGGCATCCGCCGCAGCGGAGAAATCCGATGCCGGCAAGCTGGTTGAGGTGAAGGTGCCTTCCGCCGGGGAATCGGTAACGGAGGCTCAGGTGGGCTCCGTATACAAGAAGGTCGGCGACGCGGTGAAGACAGACGAGCCGATCCTCGAGCTGGAGACCGACAAGGCAGCGCAGGAGGTGATGTCGCCGGTTGACGGCGTGATCCGCGAGATCGTGGTCGCTAGCGGCGACGAAGTGAAGGTGGGCGCTTTGCTGGTTCGAATCGAGCAGGGTGCCGCCGCCGGCGAAAAGTCCGGGGCGATAGCTCAAGCCGCAGGGGAGGCCGGCGCCCGGGTCCAGCGTGAGGCGGAGGAGAAGACGGCTGCGGTTGGCGGCGAACCGCAGATCGAGGAGCGTCGTCCGCCGGCGCCCTCCGCAGCCAAGATGATGCAGGAGAAGGGTTTGAGTGCTTCCGATGTTACCGGCTCCGGCAAGGACGGCCAGATCCTGAAGGGCGACGTGCTCGCCGCGATCGAAAGCGGCGCGGCTCGGGGCCGTGGGGCGCCCAGCGAACCGGCCGAGTCTCCCAAGGTTGCTCGTGCGCCCTCGTCTGCCGGTGACGAAGCGCGCGAGGAACGGGTGAAAATGACCCGACTGCGCCAGACCATCGCCCGCCGGCTCAAGGATGCACAGAACACGGCCGCCATGCTCACCACCTTCAACGAGGTGGACATGACTGCCGTCATGGACCTGCGCAAGAAGTACAAGGACCTCTTCGAGAAGAAGCATGGCGTGAAGCTCGGCTTCATGGGCTTCTTCACCAAGGCCGTATGCTACGCGCTGAAGGAGATTCCTGCCGTCAATGCCGAGATCGACGGCACGGACATCATCTACAAGAACTACTGCCATATCGGCGTCGCTGTCGGCACCGACAAGGGCCTTGTCGTGCCGGTCGTGCGCGATGCGGATCGTATGGGCATCGCCGAGATCGAGAAGGAGATCGGCCGGCTCGGCGCGGCGGCGCGCGACGGCAAGCTGGCGCTCGCCGACATGCAGGGCGGCACCTTCACCATCTCCAATGGCGGCGTCTACGGCTCGCTCATGTCCACGCCCATCCTCAACGCCCCGCAATCGGGCATTCTGGGCATGCACAAGATCCAGGAGCGACCGATGGTCCTAGGCGGACAGATCGTTGTCCGCCCGATGATGTACCTGGCGCTCTCCTATGACCACCGGATCGTCGACGGCAAGGAAGCCGTGACCTTCCTCGTACGCGTCAAGGAAGTCCTCGAAGATCCCGAAAGACTGGTTCTCGACCTCTAGGCCGTATGGTGTGACGATGGCCTTGGCTGCCCCGGTCGAAACAAAGACCCTTCTCGTGACAGGGGGCTCGCGCGGAATCGGCGCGGCCACGGCCAGACTCGCTGCTGAGGCTGGCTATCGCGTCGCCCTCAGCTATGTTTCAGACGAGCRGGCGGCMARGGSGKTAGCCGCGGATATCGGATCCAAGGGAGGCGAAGCCTTGGCCATCCGCGGTGATGTCGGCAATGAAGAGGATGTTCTGGCGCTGTTCCAGGCTATAGATCAGCGCTTCGGCAGACTTGATGCCCTGGTCAACAATGCCGGCGTGGTGGATCGGAAGGCCCGCATCGATGAAATGGACCTCGCGCGCCTGGAGCGCATGATGCGCATCAATGTGATCGGGTCGCTGCTTTGCGCCCGCGAGGCTGTGCGGCGCATGTCCACGAAGAATGGAGGAAAGGGCGGCGTTATCGTCAATGTTTCCTCCATGGCCGCGATTCTGGGCGGGCCGGGCGAATATGTGGACTACGCCGCGTCGAAAGGCGCAATTGATACCTTCACCATTGGCCTGTCGCGGGAGGTCGCGGCGGAAGGCATCCGCGTCAATGCGGTGCGGCCGGGCCTCATAGAGACGGAAATCCATGCCTCCGGCGGGCAGCCCGACCGTATCGCCCGCTTGGCCGGCACCGTTCCGATGCAGCGGGCAGGCACTGCCGAAGAGGTCGCAGAAGCCATTTTATGGCTTCTTTCCGACAAGGCGTCATACGCTACGGGCGCTCTCCTGAACATCAGCGGCGGCCGCTGAGCCGCGATTTAAGAGGAAGAATGATGGCTTACGATGTGGTGGTGATCGGAACGGGCCCGGGAGGCTATGTCTGCGCCATCAAGGCTGCACAGCTTGGTCTCAAGACGGCCGTGATCGAGAAGTGGGCAACCCATGGCGGAACCTGCGTCAATGTCGGCTGCATCCCCTCGAAAGCCCTACTCCATGCCTCCGAAGCGTTTATGGAGGCCGGCCATTCCTTCGCCGAACTCGGGGTCGATGTCGGCACGCCGAAGCTCAACCTGAAGAAGATGCTGGAGCACAAGAACAGGACCGTCGAGCAGAACACCAAGGGCCTCGACTTCCTGATGAAGAAGAACAAGATCGACGTCTTCCGGGGCACCGGCAAGGTTCTCGGCCAGGGCAAGGTCGGTGTTGCCGGCGAGGATGGCAAGGTGCAGGAAATCGAGACCAAGAACATCGTCATCGCCACTGGCTCGGAGGTTGCAGGCATTCCCGGCGTCGACGTCAAGTTCGACGAAAAAGTGATCATCTCCTCGACCGGCGCCCTCGAATTGGCCAAGGTGCCCGACAGCATGATCGTGGTCGGCGGCGGCGTGATTGGATTGGAGCTTGGATCCGTATGGGCGCGACTCGGTGCCAAGGTCACCGTGGTGGAATATCTCGACACCATCCTTGGTGGCATGGACGGCGAGGTGGCCAAGCAGTTCCAGCGCCTGCTTGCCAAGCAGGGCTTTGAATTCCGGCTCGGCGCCAAGGTTACGGACGTATCCAAAGCGAAAAAGGGGGCCAAGGTGACCTTCGAGCCCGCCAAGGGCGGCGACGCGGAGACGCTTGAGGCGGATGTGGTCCTGGTCGCCACCGGCCGCAAACCCTATACGGAGGGCCTCGGTCTCCAGGAAGCTGGCATTGAGGTGGACGACCGCGGCCGTGTGAAAACGGATCACCATCTGCGCACTAACATATCCGGCATCTATGCCATCGGCGACGTGATCGCAGGGCCGATGCTGGCGCACAAGGCCGAAGAGGAAGGCGTCGCGGTAGCCGAGATCATCGCTGGCCAGGCCGGGCATGTGAACTACAATGTGATTCCGAGCGTCGTCTATACCAGCCCGGAAGTCGCATCCATAGGCAAGACGGAAGAGGAGTTGAAGAAGGCCGGCGTGGAATATGCGGTCGGCAAATTCCCCTTCACCGCCAATGGCCGCGCCCGCGCCATGCTGCATACGGACGGATTCGTGAAGATCCTGGCCGACAGGAAGACGGACCGTGTGCTCGGTGTACACATCGTCGGTTTTGGGGCCGGCGAGATGATCCACGAGGCGGCGGTGCTGATGGAGTTCGGCGGCTCGTCCGAGGACCTGGCCCGTACCTGCCATGCCCATCCGACGATGTCGGAAGCGGTGAAGGAAGCGGCGCTCGGCGCATTCGCGAAACCGATCCACATCTGACGCCCCTGCTTCCTCAAACAAAAAACGCGGCCGTGGCGGCCGCGCTTTTTCCTTCTATGATATATAGGCCTTACTGCTCCTGTGCCGGCGTGGTCGAAGTGCCCGTGTCTTCGGGAGCATCCGTGTCGGTACCAGTGCCTGCACCGGTTCCGGTAGCGCCGCCCGCCGCTCCGCTGTCGGTATCAGGCGCGGTAGTACCTGTATCCGTGCCCGAAGCGCCCGAATCCGCCGCATCGGAACCGGTGTCGCCGGGCGCTGGCGCGGCCGTGCCGCCGCTTTCAGGTGTCACGGTGGATTCGCTGCCCGTCTCCGGCGCAGTGGTCTCCGATCCGCCTAAATAAGCTCCGCCGCCAAAAGCCAGGAACAATATGACCAATATGGCCGCTATGATGGCAGCGACGATGACGCCGCTACTGCCCCCGCTCTGGACGACAGTCTGATTGGCGGGCGACCCGGGCGGCGCGGCCGCAGGGTCCGGCGCAGGCTTGTTCGGATCGCGATCTCTGTCGAATTCCGCCATAACACTCTCCCTCTGTCAGGTCTGGGTGGACCTAAACGCGTAAGAGGGATCATCAGTTCCCTGCGGAAAGCGTGCTGTGAAAGCCACGGTGCCCGATACTATCGGGCTCCGTGATTAAAACGCCTTACTTTAGTGTCGGACGCGATCCGGAGCGGTCTAGTCGGTCTGTTCCGGAGTCGTAACGGTGGTGGCTGACGAAGCTTCGGCCTTCGTCTCAGAGGTCGACATGGCCTTTTTCTCGCTGGCAACGCTCGCCACTGTGAGATCCTTGTCGACGCTGGCACTGACGCGGTGGCCAGCACATTCCGCATAAGCCCCGGTAACGGAGAGGCCGAGTGCGGCTGCAATCAGGAGCGCTCGTTTCATCCTCAATTCCTTTCCTGACGACTTTACGCAAGGAAAGGTATCAGCGATGCGGCTCGTGCACAAATCACGCTTTGTTCAGACATCCCTGCGGATCATGCTCACTCGACCGCCGTCACCCGATACCCGGCGTCTCGCAGAAGCTCTACGAGACCTTCATCGCCCGGCAGATGGAGGGCACCCACAGCTATGAAGGCTCTGCCCTTCTCGATGATCGGAACGGCCCGTTCAGCCATCAGGCGGTTTCTAGCCTTGACGATAGCCTCATCGAATTTGGCATAGGCCGATTCGTCGCCGTCCTGTGATGGAATGGCGGCATGAAACAGCGGCCAGAACATGCCGGTATCGCCTGATTTGTAGAGGACGATCATCGTCTCGATGACATCATCAATCCGATCGCCCAGTTTCAAAGTATCGACGAGCCCGCGAATATGAAGCTCCATCGGCAGCGAAGCCATCGCCGAAAGTTGCTCGGTTACGCTCTCAAGCCCCAGCAGTACCTTGCCTTTGCTCTGGGCCTCGGCGGCAAGCGTGACGTCGAGAACGGGCGCTCCCGTGCTCTTGCGGGCCAGTTCACAGGCCGGCAGCGACACCAGCGAAATCAGCATCCACGGCTTCATCTTCTGCACGCTTGCCGGGGGGATGCCGCGCTCCTTGAGAGCCTCCTCAACCACTTTCGCATCGTCCGGCGTCAGATACTCTCCCAGCGTGGAGCCATCCGTGAACATCATGAGATCAGGCCGATGGAGCATGGCGGCAGTCATCGTCTTCTGATCGAGCACATCTGTGGTCTCTATGGCCACCCTGCGGGAAACATCCAGGGCGGCCTGCGCCTCAGCCGGCAATTCCAGCACGCGCGGATCGGTCATATGCATCGTACCGAAGAGATAGGAGGGCGGGCTGCCATTCTTCTCGATCTTCCAAAGCAGTCCCTTGCCGTTTGGTGCTTTCTTCGCTTCGGCACGGACCTGGGCAAGCTTCGCCGGATCGTTTTTGGCGAGTTCGGCGGTGATGTCCTTTCCCTTGCATCGGGGCGTGTCGGCCCGGGTATCGCCTGTCACCAGCACGATCGCGGTCACCAGCGACATTAAAAACAGAATATGGATGGCAGCGCCGAGCCGAAGCGACGCTGCCGCAAGGCGATCCGAAATGGCGATCCCGAATTTCATGACAATGATGACTAGCGACGAAAGAAAGCCAAATCGTTAAGCGGCGGAAAGGTTTGGAGCTGACGACAACTCCCTTTAAAGCTCATGCGCGTGGATGCGCAGCATCGTAGATTTCGAGCAGCCGGGCGGTATCCACGGCCGTATAGATCTGCGTCGTCGAGAGGCTCGCATGTCCCAACAGTTCCTGGATGGCACGCAGATCCCCGCCACGCCCGAGAAGGTGAGTGGCAAAGGAATGACGCAACGCGTGCGGGGTCGCCGTGTCGGGCAGATTGAGGGCGGCGCGCATCTTCTTCATCTCGCGCTGAATGATGGCCGGCTGCAGTGCACCGCCGCGCGCACCGCGGAAAAGCGGCCCACCGGCCGGGAGATGAAAAGGGCAGAGCCGGCGATATTCGGCTACCGCCTTCAAGGCGACAGGAAGCACCGGCACCACGCGGATCTTGCCGCCCTTGCCCGTCACGCGCAAGGTCGTTTCGCCGTCCGAAGCCAGTTCTGCCCCGGAAAGTCCCAACGCTTCCGAGATGCGCAGCCCGGAGCCATAAAGCAGCGTGAGGACAGCCGCGTTTCTGGCCGCGATCCAGGGCTCCTCGGCAAGTTGTCCCTCACTCGAGACTGCCCGCCGTGCATCGGCCGAAGTCAGCGGCTTAGGCAGGGATTTCGGCTGCTTCGGTGCCCGTAGCGCTGCCGCTCCGGCCGCATTCGCCAAGCCGCGCCGTTCCAGGAAACGCAGGAAGGAACGGATCCCGGCCAGGCCTCGCCCGAGGGATCGGGCACCCGCCCCTGCGGATCGGCGAAAGGCTAGAAAAGCCCGCAGATCTGCCGGCCTGAGATCGGCAATGTCGGAAAGTCCGGGAGGCCCACCACAATGCCCCGTGATGAATTGCAGGAATTGCCGCGTGTCGCGCTCATAAGCCTCGACGGTCAGGGCGGAAAGGCGGCGCTCCCTGGCCAGCGCATTCAGCCATTCCTGCCTCGCATTCTGTAGATCGGTCTTTGCCGATATGAGAAATTCCTGCACGTCGGCCCTTTCGGAGGGATGCCTGGTCAAATCTATGTCTGGCACCGGTTATCATCGGGTGAAGAGCGGCGGGTTGAATTGAAAAAGCCGCAAACTGCCGATAGAGCGGCAGGAGGCGCAATGAGGACCTGATCCATGTCCAGGCATCCAAGACTGGAAAATCCTGTTCAGATGGCCGTGATAGGCGCGCCGCACGGCATTTCGGGAGAAGTGCGCGTGAAGACCTTCACCGGCGATCCGATGGCGCTCGGCGCCTACGGCCCGTTGCAGACGGAAGATGGACGCATTTTCACCGTAACCTCGGTCCGGCCCGCCAAGAATATCGTTGTCGTCCGCTTCGGGGAAGTGAAGGACCGCACCGCGGCCGAGGCGCTGACCGGCCTGGCGCTCTATGTGGACCGCTCGTCGCTGCCGACCGATCTCGAGGACGATGAATACTACCATGCGGACCTCATCGGCCTGCTGGTCATCGATGAGACCGGAGAGAAGGTGGGAAAAGTCGCTGCCGTCCATGATTTCGGAGCCGGCAGCATAATAGAGATCACGCTGCCTTCCGGTCGGTCCACAATGGTCCCCTTCACCAGGACGGCCGTTCCCGAAGTTGATCTCGCGGAAGGAATGATCCGTGTCGACAGCCTTGCCGCCGGGCTGGAAGAGGAGCCGGAAGCCGCTCATGGGTCGGACGAGGAAAGCCATCATTTCGATCCCACAAGCCGGCCCCGCGGACCGAGTGCGGCAGGAGGAAACCGGTGAGCTTCCACGCTACGGTTCTGACGCTCTATCCTGAAATGTTTCCGGGGCCACTTGGCCTTTCACTGGCCGGACGGGCCCTTGACGAAGGCATCTGGAAATTGAAGACGGTCCAGATCCGCAATTTCGCGGTGGACAGGCACCGTTCGGTAGACGACACGCCGGCCGGCGGCGGCGCCGGCATGGTCATGCGCGCCGACGTGCTGGCGAGGGCGATCGACCATTCTTTGGAAAAGGATGATCCGCGGCCGAGGCTCCTGATGAGCCCGCGCGGGAAGACCCTGACCCAGAAACGTGTCCGGGAACTGGCTGCCGGCCCCGGCGTCCTCATCCTGTGCGGACGTTTCGAAGGCGTCGACCAGCGGCTCATCGAAGCGCGAAGGCTGGAGGAGATCTCGATCGGCGACTACATACTCTCGGGCGGCGAGCCGGCAGCGCTCGTCCTTCTTGATGCGGTGATCCGCCTCCTGCCCGGCGTCATGGGCAACGAAAATTCAGGCATCACCGAGAGCTTCGAGCACGGCCTTCTGGAGCATCCGCACTATACGCGTCCGCAGGAATTCGAAGGGCGCCGCATTCCGGAAGTGCTGACTTCCGGCAACCATGCCCATATCGAAGCCTGGCGCAGGCAGGAAGCGGAGCGGCTGACGCGCGAGCGCAGGCCCGATCTGCTGCCCGAGCCGGATCAGGGCCAGACGAAGTAATAGGCCGCCAGGAAAAGACCTGTCCCGATCACGAACAGGCGCACCGCGATCTGCGGCACGCGCTTGGCCGTCCACACCCCGGCATAGCCGCCCAGCGCCACCCCCGGTATCAGAAGAAGCGCATGCAGCCATGATATGACGCCGCCGGAGACGAAAACGATGATCGCAACCGCGGCAATAACGATGGATAAAAGGTTCTTGAGCGCATTGAGGTGGTGATAGTCACCGCTTTGCGTCAGACCAAGGGTGGCGAGCATCATCACACCCATCCCGGCCCCGAAGAAGCCGCCATAGATGGCAGTCACCAATTGGACAAGGGAACCCATGATGGAGCCCCCTCCGAATATCTTCGCATCAGGCCGGGGCTTGGGCTTCAGCCAGGGACCAGCGGCAAACAAGGCCGTCGCGGCCAGAAGCAGCCAAGGTACCATGGCGCGGAAAGACGGATTGTCGAGCGCGAGAAGGATCAGGGCCCCCAGAAGCGCTCCTATGATCGAGACAGCGGCGAGCAGCAAGGCGCTGCGCCAGATGCGCCTTATGTCGCTCCAATAGGCAAGCGTCGAGGTGACGTAGCCAGGGAATTGCGAGATGGACGAGGTGGCGTTCGCCGCGATAGGCGGCACGCCAGCAAGGCTCATCGCCCCGAAAGTGATGAAGGTGCCGCCGCCGGCCACGGCGTTGACGACACCGGAGAGGAAGCCCGCGAGGAGCAGGAGGAGGATTTCGATAATATTCAAAGCCGTATCTGCCTGTCGAAAATCAGGTGAAGCCGTAGAGGCGGGAAAGACAGGATGCAAGACCGGTAGTTGACGAGGGATGCGCCTTTGGGACGCAGGCGGAAAATCCGCGTCATGCAGCGCTCGTGGACAAAGGATAGCTGTAGTTCGACTGCGGCGACAGTGGCGAAGCCGAGCAGACTTCCTTGGCAGCCGACCTTTCGCATCGCAGCGATAGGGAAGTTTTGAAGTAACGCCAGGGTCGAAGGCCGTTCCAGCCGTCAGCGGTCGGTTATGATCTTCACCCGGTCGCCTGCCGACAGCGTGGCTCCTGGCCCCAACGCATTCAGAAGCCGGAAAAGCTCGAGCTTGCGATCCACCCCCACCATTTGCGCGGCAAAGGTCGCCACATTCTGTCCGGGGCCGACGGTCAGAACGCGAACTCTCAGTGGCTTCAGCGCTTCCTTCTCTGCCTCGGTCATGACACGGAAGCTGCCGCTGACGGCACGGGCGGTCGGTTCGAGCGCGGTACTGTTGAGAGGCGCGGCCGTCAGGAGGCGGTAGACCTGCGGGCCCGCGCGGATCACCGTCACGTCGAACTGCCAGCCATCGGCGCGTGCATGCGCCGTCGCGGCCTCATTACCGTTGATGGTGGTGCCGCGGACCGTCCGCGGATCGAGGCCCGAGACCCAGCCGCTGGTGAGATAGTCGGTCAGCGCCAAGCGCTCTGACACGGACACGCCGTCAAACCGAATCGCCATATCGCCCGGACCCGCGGCAGTGACCGCGGCAGCCGAGTTGTCGATCACGAAGCCTTCAGGCACGGAGAAAGCAATGCCAAGGCGAGGGTGGAGGAAGCTCCGCCCCCGAACATAGCCCTCCTCGGGCGTGTCCCCGAACACCAGCCCGTCTATGCCGTTGAGAAACGACTCACGGTCCCGCTTGCCGATTCCGGGCGGGCCGAACTGGCGGGCATGACGCGTGGCGAGCTCGATGCGCTGGGGAGCGTTGGGATGGCTGGCAAGGAAGTCGAGGCTGGTGTCGTTAGCGCCGCTGACATTGCGGAAATCCTGGTAAGCGGCCATGGACTGAAGGAAGCGCGCCGCCGCATAGGGATCAAGCCCCGAATTGCCGACCGTGCGTATACCGATCGCATCCGCCTCCAGCTCCTGGTTGCGGGAGAACTGGGCAAGGCGCAGCTTGCCGCGAACTAGGGCCGCCTTGGCGATCTGGCTGCCGCCCAGCACCTCGGAGACGACCTGCGAGGCGAGCATCTCCTCGGCCTCTTTCTGCTGCCGCTCCAATCCGTGATTTGCTGTCACATGCGCCATTTCATGGGCGAGGACCGCCGCTACCTCGGACGAATCATTGGCCAGTGCAAGCAGGCCGCGCGTGACGTAGAGATAACCTCCCGGTAGAGCGAAGGCATTCACATTGGGAGAGTTGAGGATGGTAATGCGATAAGCTTGGTTAGGTCGTTCAGGGTCGAAAACCAGTGAACCCACAACCTTTGCCACCATGCGCTCGAGCTTGGGATCGGAATATTCGCCGCCGTAGGTGGCAAGAATGCGCGGGTGCTGCTCGCGCGCGATGCTGGCCAGTCGGTCGCCACGCGTGACCGCATCGACCGTAACCGGATTCTGAGACGGCACGAATGCGTCACCGTCCGGATTCACCATCTGGCAGGCAGACAGAATTGCCGTCGCCAGCAGGCCAGCGACAGGGTGGATTCGCCGCGGAGAGCGTGCGGCGATAGGCAACGCCATCAATTTCGACGCTTTGATGGGCAGGGTCGGAATCCTTTCAGACGACCGGGCCGGAGGGCGAATCCGGCTGCTGCGATATTGGCTAGACCCTAGCCACACTCCATCGGACAAACAAGAATCCCCGGAATCACAAGGCATATTGCCTCGAATTATGTCCGCTTCCGGGCAAGAGCGGGGTCCCGATTTGCATGCCGTTCCCCTACATAGCGCGCGAAAGCATCAGGCCCATAGCCGGACAGAAAATCTTTCGCCAGCCCGACCGCTGCCACCCGTCCCTCATCGATGAAGGCGATGATTTCTGCCACGCGATCGGCATCGGCCGGATCATGGGTCGCCATGAGAACGGTCATCCCGCGCTCCGCGTGCAGTTCGGCCAGGAGATCGAGCATCTCGTCCCTGAGGGCCGGGCCGAGCGAGGCGAAAGCTTCGTCCAGAAGGAGCACAGGACGTTCACGAACAAGGACGCGGGCGAGCGCCACCCGCTGGCGCTCGCCGCCTGAAAGCTCGTGGGGAAGCCGCATCTCCTTGCCGGCAAGACCGGTACGGGCGATTGCTTGGGTGATGTCCTGGCGATCCTCCTCTGAGAGCTTCAGGGAAGGTGAGCGACCGAGGCCGACATTCGCCGCCGTGGTGAGATGGGCGAAGAGGTTGTTCTCCTGGAACACCATGGAGACCGGCCGCTTGGCTGGCGGAAGCGCCGTTACATCCGCATCCGCGATCAGGATCCTGCCGGAGGAGGGAGGCTCGAAGCCGGCGATCAGGTTGAGCATGGTAGACTTTCCCGACCCGCTGGGACCCATGATCGCAACAATGGTGCCGGGCCCTACCGAAAGGTCGAAGATCATCGGCGGCCCGCCCGGATAAGTGAAGCGGACATTGTCCAGCCTGATGGCAGCGCCGCTTGTGCCCTTGTGATCTTTCCTCACGCCCTTGCCCTTCCAAGCCGTTCCGCCGCCATCATGAGGACGAGGCACAATATTGCGAGCATAAGCGCAAGCCCCGCGGCGTCGGCCGTGCGATAGCTGCTCATGCGTGAAAGCAGGAGATAGGGCAAGGTCTGCACATTCTCGCTGCCGAAAAGGGCTATGACGCCGAGGTCGCCGAAGGAAAGCGCCATGGCGAAGGCAAGTGCGGTAGCCCCCGGCCGACGAAGGCTCGGCCAGTCGACGAGGCGGAGCCTGTTCCAGCCGGTGACGCCGAGGGAAAGACAGAGCTTTTCGTGCCGCGCGCTGGCGGCGTCATAGGCGGGCCGGATCGCCCGCACCGCGAAAGGCATGGCCATGACGGCATTGACCGTCACCACCATGAGTGGCGCGAAGGTGAAGACGTCCCCCGCATTTTGCAACAAGATAAACCATCCGGCACCGATCACGACGGGGGGTACGACCAGCACCATCGCCACGCCGCTGTCCATGAATCTTTCGGCGGGTCCGGCAGGCATGTTTCCACGCCGAAGCTCCAGCGCGCGCCTTCCCGCCACGAGAGCAAAGGAGAGGATAACGCACAGGAGTGCTGCGCTCGCCGAAAGGATCAGGCTCGTAAGGGCAGCGGCGCGCACGCTTCTTTCGCCGGCAAGACGCACAAGATCCGCCTGCAGGCCGCCCGCAACGATGGCAAGCATCGGTCCGGCGACGAACGCCAACGCGAGCAGGACAAGCACGATATTGGCGAGCGTCTCGCCGCCGTTTCGCCAGATGCGTCTGTTCGGCGCCAGGGGAAGGCTGGCATCGCCGGTCATGGATGCCCCGAGCCGCCCGAGGAACACAACGATTGCCGCCGTCAGGAGCACCTGAACCAATGTCAGTGAAACCGCGCGAGCCGGGTCGAAGTCGAAGCGCAATGCCTGATAGATCGCCACTTCCAGCGTCGTGGCGCGCGGACCGCCGCCGAGCATGAGCACGATCGCGAAGGAAGTTGCGCAGAGCATGAAAACCAGCCCGGCCACGCCCGGTATGGCGGAGCGCAGGACCGGCCATTCGATGAAGCGGAAAGAGGCCCGCGCATTCATGCCAAGCTGGGCGGCAAGCCGCCACTGTCCGGAAGGGACGCTTTCGAGTGCGCCGAGGAAGAGACGCGTCGCGAGAGGCAGATTGAAGAATACATGAGCAACCAGGATGCCGGACAGGCCGTAAATGCCTTGCCACCGCTCGCCGAAAGTTAGCGTCAGGAGGCCGGCAAAATAACCCGCCCGTCCGTAGAGGGCCAGGACCCCGAGGGCGACGACGACTGCCGGCAGGGCGAGCGGCAGGGCAAACAGCCGAAGGATGAAGGCCCGTCCGGGAAAGGACGGGTGGCGCGCCAGGGCGCGGGCGACGAAGATCGCCGGCACGACGGAAAGCAAGGTTGAAAGCAATGCCTGCCAGAGGGTGAATTGCGCGACCCGCAAGAGATAAGCATCGAATGCCGCGGTCGCGCCGTTCCAGTTCCCCGCCGCTTCCATGAGCAGCCCTCCGAGGGCGCCCAGGACGAGAAGTGCGGTTGCCGCAAGGGCGAAGATCCCGCCGGCGATGCGACCGGAGATCATCTGGGACATGTCAGAGGCCTGCAGACCAGAGGGGGGTAAAAAGGCACTATGACTCTACCTGCTCATCACGGAGAGCCATTCGTTCACCCAGGCCTTGCGGTTTTCAGCCACCTCCTTGGATGGGAAGCTCAAGGTCTCCGCCGGCTCCACTAGTTCGTCGAAAACCGGATTCAGGGGTTTCGACATCTCGCCGGCGGGGAACATCCAGTTGGTTTCCGGAATGGCGTCCTGGAAGCTCGGCCCTGTCATGAAGGAGAGAAACTTCGTCGCGAGTTCGTTATCAGCAGCTTTCGCAGTGCGCGCCGCCACCTCGACTTGCAGGTAATGCCCCTCCTCGAAGGCAGCGGCCTTGTAGCGGTCCTTGTCTTCGGCAATGCGATGATAGGCGGGCGAGGTCGTATAGGACAGCACCATCGGCACTTCGCCACTGGTGAAGAGACCGTAGGACTCGCTCCAGCCCGGTGTGACGGTCAGGACCTTGTTCTTGAGCTTCGCCCAGGCGTCGGCCGTTTCGTCGCCGAAGACCGCTTTCATCCACAGCACCAGCCCCAGCCCCGGAGTGGAGGTACGCGGGTCCTGAATGGCGATTTTGAGGTCGGAATCGTCCTCCACCAGCGCTTTCAGGCTCTTCGGCGGATTATCCAGCGCTTCGGTATCGTAGACGAAGGCAAAATAGCCGTAGTCATAAGGAACGAAGACATCGTCCTCGAAACCACCCGGTACGTTCACCCGCGCCGTGTCGATGCCATGAGGAGCGAACAGACCCGTCTTCTCCGCCTCATGGGTGAGATTGGTGTCGAGACCGAGAACAATATCTGCCTTGGTGTTCTTTCCCTCCAGCGTCACCCTGTTGAGCAGCGCCACACCATCGGCCACTGATACGAATTCAAGGTCGCAATCGCATTCAGCCTCGAACGCCTTTTCCACGACCGGGCCGGGACCCCATTCCGCGGTGAAGCTCTCATAGGTGTAAACGGTGAGCTTTTCCTGCGCTTTTGCGGGGACGACAATCGCCGCAAGCGCCAAGATTGCACCGATGATCGATCTGAACGGCATGACGCCTCCTTTCTTCATTTTCAGGGAATTGAGGCGCCAGATAACGAGCGTCTAATCCCTCCGCCGGTATGAGCCGGATCAGGTTCTGCGGGTTAGCGAATATCCTTCGCCTCTCAGCCGAAAGCATTTGCGTCCGGCACCCCGTTAGAGCCTAAAAAACATAGGGGCCGCCAGCGGAGCGCGCAAGCATGCTCACCCCGCTTCCGCTCTGCGCCTTTACCGTGGTAAGGGCGCGCCATGAGCCGATTCACAATCCTGCTTGGCGGCGATCTTGTCCGCACCCCTGAACTGGGCGTCCAGATCACCGGCACGCGGGTGATCGCGGCCGATTCCGGAATCCGCCATGCCAGGTTGCTCGGCGTGACGCCGGAATTGTGGCTCGGCGATTTCGATTCCGTCTCCGAGGAGACATTGGCCGCGCATTCCGACGTGAAGCGCGAGGTCTTTCCACTGGAGAAGGATTTCACCGATGGCGAACTGGCCATCACCGCGGCCTTGCGAGAAGGGGCGACTGCGCTGGTGCTCGCCGGCGCATTCGGCGGCGCAAGGGCGGATCATGCCTATCTGCATCTGGCGCAGGCCCTGCGACTGGAGGAAGAAGGGATACCGGTGCTGCTCACCAGCGGCGCGCAGGAAGGCCGGCCCCTGCTCGTCGGGGAACATGAATTTGACTACGCGGACGGAACGCTTTTCAGCATCCTCGGCTTCTCCGACCTTTCGGGCCTGACGGTCGAGGGCGCGAAATGGCCGCTCGATAATGTCGAGGTTGCATTCGGTTCGTCCCTCACCATCTCCAACGAGGTGCGCGGCCGGCTTCGTATCAGCCTGGCAAAGGGCCGCGCGATTCTCGTCGTCCATCGCATCCTGGAAGTGTAGCAGACATTGGCTCCGCCTCTCCTCAAGCTCGACAATATTCATCTGACCTTCGGCGGCACACCGCTCCTCGAAGGCGCGGAACTGTCCGTGTCTGCCGGCGACCGAATTGCGCTGGTCGGACGCAACGGTTCCGGCAAGTCAACCCTGCTCAAGATCGCAGCCGGCACCGTGGAGCCGCAGGAAGGCGAGGTCTTCCGCCAGCCGACCGCTACTGTCCGCTATCTTGCCCAGGCACCGGACATGGAGGGTCATGCGACCGTGCGCTCCTATGTCGAGCAGGGGCTCGGTCCGGCGGACGACATCAATCGCGTGGCGCTGGTGCTCGACCGCCTCGGGCTGACCGGCGAGGAGGAACCATCTTCGCTATCCGGCGGCGAGGCACGGCGGGCTGCGCTCGCCCGCGTTCTGGCGCCAGAACCCGACATCCTGCTCCTGGACGAGCCGACCAACCATCTTGATCTGACGACGATCGAATGGCTGGAGGAGGAGCTTTCACGAACATCTTCCGCACTCGTGCTGATCTCCCACGACCGCCGCTTCCTTGAAAAGGTCAGCCAGATGACAGTCTGGCTCGATCGCGGGCAGACACGCAGGCTCGATCGCGGCTTTGCCCATTTCGAGGACTGGCGCGACAAGGTGCTGGAGGAAGAAGAACGCGAGCAGCACAAGCTCGGCCGCCAGATCGCCCGTGAGGAAGACTGGCTGCGCTACGGTGTGACCGCGCGACGCAAGCGCAACATGCGCCGTCTGGGCGAGTTGCAGGCCATGCGCGAACGCCACCGCACGCACCGGCGTGCCGAGGGTGTTGCGATCATGGCCGCCGGAGACGCGACCGAATCCGGCAAGCTCGTCCTCGAGGCCAACGGCCTGCAGAAAAGCTATGGCGATCTGACGGTGGTGAAGGATTTTTCCACGCGCATATTACGCGGCGACCGGATCGGCCTCGTCGGGGCGAATGGTGCGGGAAAAACGACGCTTCTGAAGCTTCTGACGGGTGAATTGAAGCCCGACGCTGGCAGCGTGCGCCTTGGCACAAATCTCGATATCGCAGTGCTCGACCAGAAACGCGCCGCGCTCGATCCGAACGAAACGCTGGCGCATTTCCTCACCGACGGCCGCGGCGACAGCGTCATCGTCAATGGCGAGGAGCGCCACGTCGTCTCCTACATGAAGGATTTTCTCTTCAAGCCGGAACAGGCGCGCACGCCGGTGCGCAATCTTTCCGGCGGCGAAAGGGCGCGGCTGGTGTTGGCGCGCATCCTGGCAAGACCAACCAATCTGCTGGTCCTTGACGAGCCGACCAACGACCTCGACATGGAAACGCTCGATCTCTTGCAGGAACTGGTAGCCGGATTTCCCGGCACTGTCATTCTCGTCAGCCATGATCGCGACTTCCTCGACCGCACCGTGACCAGCACGATCGTTCCGGAAGGCGACGGCCGTTGGACGGAATATGCCGGAGGCTATTCCGACATGCTTGCCCAGCGAGGCGGCTCGCGGTTGGGGGACCGCAAAAGGAACGCGAGATCACCTGCACGGGCCGACAGGGACAGGTCGGCGGATCGGGACAGGAAAGAAGCTTCCCGGAAACTTTCCTACAAGCAGAAATTCGCACTGGAAAACCTGCCGAAAAACATCGCCTCCGTCGCGCAGGAAATTTCGGAACTGGAAGCGAAGCTGGCCGATCCGGATTTCTACACCCGCGATCCGGCCGGCTTCGCAAAGACGGCAGCGATGCTTGACGACAAGCGCGCTGAACATGGCCGCATGGAAGAGGAGTGGCTGGAACTGGAGCTGCTGCGCGAGGAGATTGAAGGTAGTTAGGATATCGTTCCGAAAAGCAGGAACTGCCCTTTCGGAATAATCCGAATCCGCATCCAAATGCCGAGGAGCGTACGCACTTCCGGTTAGAGCGTAGGCCCCTAATCAGCCTCGCTCAGGCCGGCACTCAGCTTGGCGTTCAGGGTTTCGATCTTTTCCGCCAGTTGCAGCAGCACGCCGGTCAGCGCGGCATCATTCTTGTCTGCTTTGATGAGCGCCTCGTCACGCGTCTTGCGCAGGGTGAGGATCTCGCTTTCCATGCCGCGCACGCGCTTCTGCAGTTCCGAAAGCTCATCCATCACCATGATGCCGGACATCACTGTGATGCGCTGATCGCCGATCTCGCCGAAGGTTTCCTTCAGATGGGTGACATAGCGGTCGAACCGCTGTGCGAGATCGATGAGGTGCTCCTCCTGCCCCTCGTCGCAGGCCATCCTGTACTGCTTGTTGTCGATCGTGACCGTAACCTGCGCCATGGCGTCCGCCTATCGGTCGAGGACGGCGCGGATCGTCTCCATCGCCGCCACCAATCTGCGGGAAACTTCCTTATTGGCATCCGCCAGCCGTTCGGCCCGGGCTTCGGACTTGTCCAGCTCCTGGGCAAGCCGGGCGCGGTCGGCGTTCATCCGCTGCACTTCGGCTTCAGCCTCGCCGAAATCCTGTTCCTTCTCAAGCCGCAGTTCGACTGTGTGTTCGAGCGTGTCTATGGCCTTCCCCAGGCGGCTTATGGCTTCTCTGAGTGTGGTTTCGCCGGTCATGGTTGTCGTTCCAAGCCCGCCCAGTGCCGAATCACGCGCATTACTAACGCCTTATATGGAAAAGATTAGGCAGCGTGTTAAGCCGGCGTCAACAAAGCAGTTCACCTATCCCCCGGTATCGGATACAGCGCCTTCGACAGGGCTGTTCGAATCTCTGAATGGTCCGGCTCGCTTTGTTGACTTGGCGACCTCACCTGCTATGTGTCGCCTGCCTTTCAGGGGATTGCTCCCCGGGCAAAGTCCAGCCGCCATCGACTGCGAGCGAACATGATCCCACGCGAAAAACACGACCGGATGGCGAATGCGATCCGTTTCCTGTCCATGGATGCCGTTGAAAAGGCAAATTCCGGCCATCCCGGATTGCCCATGGGGGCCGCCGACATCGCGACGGTCCTGTTCACCCGTTTCATGACGCATGATCCGAAGAGCCCGCGCTGGGCCGATCGCGACCGCTTCGTCCTGTCCGCCGGCCACGGATCGATGCTGCTTTACTCGCTGCTCTACCTGCTCGGCTATGAAGACATCACGATCGATGAGATCAAGAATTTCCGCCAGCTAGGCTCGCGCACAGCAGGGCACCCGGAATACGGCCACGCCGCCGGCATCGAGACCACCACCGGGCCACTCGGACAGGGATTGGCCAACGGAGTGGGCATGGCGCTTGCCGAGCGTATCCTGAACGCCCGTTTCGGCGACGACCTCGTCGACCACTATACCTATGTGCTGGCCGGTGACGGCTGCCTGATGGAAGGTATAAGCCAGGAAGCGCTGTCGCTCGCCGGACATCTGAAGCTCAACAAGCTGATCGTCATGTGGGACGACAACGAAATCTCCATCGACGGTCCCGTCTCTCTTGCCGATTCGACTGACCAGCTCGCGCGCTTCGCCGCTTCCGGCTGGAATACCTTGCGGGCGGATGGGCAGGACCCGGAGGCGATCGCTTCCGCCATCGAGGCCGCACGCGCGTCACACCGCCCGACCCTGATCGCATTCAAGACAACCATCGGCTTTGGCGCTCCCACCAGGGCCGGTACGGCCAAAGCCCATGGCTCGCCGCTCGGCCCGGAGGAGATCGCCGGGGCCCGCAAGGCGCTGGGCTGGGACTCGGCTCCCTTCGTCGTGCCCTCGGATATCCTCGATGACTGGCGTCTTGCCGGTCTTCGTTCGGCGCGCGAGCGCAAGGAATGGGAGAAGCGGCTCACGGCCAGCGACGCCGAGACGCGCGGTGAATTCGAACGGCGTATGCGCGGAGACCTTCCAATCAGCCTCGATGCGGCGATCGATGAATACAAGCGGCGGCTCGTCCAGGAGAAGCCGAAGGTCGCAACCCGCAAATCGTCTGAAATGGCGCTCGAGGTCATCAATGACTGCGTGCCCGAGACCATCGGCGGATCGGCGGACCTGACCGGTTCCAACAACACAAAGACCAGCCAGACCAAGCCGATAAAGGCAGGCGACTATTCCGGCCGCTATATTCACTACGGGATCCGCGAGCACGGCATGGCGGCGGTCATGAACGGAATGACGCTGCATGGCGGGGTCATTCCCTATGGCGGCACCTTCCTCACCTTCTCGGACTATGCGAGACCCGCGATGCGGTTGGCATCGCTGATGGGCATTCGCACCATCTTCGTCATGACGCATGATTCGATCGGACTGGGCGAGGATGGACCGACACATCAGCCGGTCGAGCATCTGGCTGCCCTGCGCGCTATCCCCAACCACTACGTCTTCCGGCCGGCCGATGCGGTCGAAACCGCCGAATGCTGGCAGTTGGCCCTGAACGCCACCAAGACGCCTTCGACCCTCGCCCTGACGCGGCAGAACCTGCCGGCCGTGCGCCTCGAGCACGAGGAAGAGAATTTGTGTGCGCGCGGCGCCTATGAGCTGGCTCCGGCAAGCGACGAGGCGGAAGTGTCGATCTTCGCCACCGGTTCCGAAGTCGAGATCGCTCTTGCCGCCCGGAAACTGCTGGAAGACAGCGGCCGGCCGGCACGCGTGGTCTCCGTGCCCTGTTTCGAACTCTTCCACGAGCAGGATGAGGACTATCGCGCCGCGATCATCGGTACCGCGCCGGTGAAAGTGGCCGTCGAAGCAGGCATCCGCCAGGGTTGGGACGAGATTATCGGCAATGATGGTCTTTTCGTCGGCATGACCGGGTTCGGTGCCAGTGCGCCTGCCGAAAAGCTTTTCGAGCATTTCGGCATCACGGCCGAGGCGGTCGTAAAAGCCGTGCAGGCGAGGCTGCCAAAAGCTGCCTGACAGGCCGGACTCTCCTCTGGATCAGCAATTGGCGAGCGCAAAGTCTGGATTCTTTGCGTCGCACTCGGTATGAAGCGACCGTCCCAAGATGATAGAGCGCCGCGTGCGTGCGCCTCCGGTTCCCCAAGGAGAAGTTCATGACAGTAAAGGTCGCTATCAACGGATTTGGCCGCATCGGCCGCAACATTGTTCGCGCCATCTACGAATCCGGCCGCACCGATATCGACGTGGTCGCGATTAACGATCTCGGTCCGGTCGAAACCAATGCCCATCTCTTGCGCTACGACAGCGTCCATGGCCGCTTCCCGAGCGAGGTGAAGGTCGAGGGCGATACCATTCAGGTCGGCAAGGACAGCTTCAAGGTCCTGGCCGAACGTGATCCGTCGAAGCTTCCATGGGGCGATCTCGGCGTCGACATTGTGCTGGAATGCACCGGCATCTTCACCTCCAAGGAAAAGGCGTCCACGCATCTTCAGGCAGGCGCCAAGCGCGTCATTGTCTCCGCGCCGGCGGATGGCGCCGATCTCACCGTCGTGTACGGCGTCAACCACGATAAGCTCACCAGGGACCACGTGGTCATCTCCAACGCCTCCTGCACTACCAACTGCCTGGCCCCGGTCGCCAAGGTTCTGCATGACGCCTTCGGCATCGAGAAGGGCTTCATGACGACGATTCATGCCTATACGGGCGACCAGCCGACGCTTGATACCATGCACAAGGATCTCTATCGCGCCCGTGCGGCGGCGATGTCGATGATCCCGACTTCCACGGGCGCGGCGAAGGCTGTCGGCCTCGTGCTGCCTGAGCTCAAGGGCAAGCTCGACGGCGTGTCGATCCGTGTGCCGACGCCGAATGTCTCCGTCATCGACTTCAAGTTCGTGCCGAAAAGGAAAGTCACGGTCGAGGAGGTCAATGAGGCACTGGTCAAGGCGGCCGACGGCGAACTGAAGGGCATCCTCGCCTATACGCGGGAGCCCCTGGTCTCGATCGACATGAACCATAATCCGGCCTCCTCCACCTTCGCGCTCGACCAGACCAAGGTCATCGAGGGCGACCTCGTGCGCGTCATGTCATGGTACGATAATGAATGGGGCTTCTCCAACCGCATGGCGGACACGGCTGTCGCTCTGGGCAAGACGATCGGTTGACCTGGTTCTCAGGCCACCTGCGAAAGCCGCCCGGTCTTCTCGGCCGGGCGTTTTGCGTTCGGGTATTCCTTGTTTCGTCATCCGATATGAATAAATGTGCGTGTAATCAGATGCACGTCGATCCGGCGGACGGCGTGTATACGCCTGTCTGAGAGGTCTTCGCGTTGCCGCAGTCCAACTGATGGGCGGCCGAAGGAAAGAGAGGGGAATGGAGCAAGGCATCTATCTCGTAACGCTGGTGGTGACCGCGCTGATACTCGCAGCAGCGTTTTCGAGCCTGATCGCCTATCGCTTCGGCGCCCCTCTGCTCCTCATCTTTCTGGGGATAGGGTTGGTTGCAGGCACTGACGGGCTCGGTCTTGATTTCGACAATGCCCACCTCGCCTATTTCATCGGTTCGCTGGCACTCGCGATCATTCTTTTCGATTCCGGTTTTGGCACATCGCTCGCTTCCTTCCGCCAGGCCGCACTGCCTGCCCTGTCGCTCGCCACGCTGGGCGTCGTATTGACTGCTGGCCTGCTGGGTTTGGCAATTCATTTCCTGACCGATTTCACCTGGCTCGAATCCTTTCTTCTCGGGTCCACGGTGGCCTCGACGGATGCCGCGGCGGTATTTTTCCTGCTGCGCGCGGGCAATATCGCCGTTCGTGAACGCGTCCGCACGACGCTCGAGATCGAATCTGGCTCCAACGACCCCATCGCCATATTCCTCACGCTGTCGCTGGTCGGCGTGATAGCTGCGGGCGGACAGGTCGAAACGGCGGAACTTACTGGCGAAATCGTGCTCGGTTTCCTGAAGCAGATGGGTTTTGGCGCAGCCGCTGGCCTCGCCGGCGGTTATGTCATCGCCCGTCTCGTGGAATGGCTGAAACTTGATCAGGGCCTGTTGCCGATCTTCGTGCTGACGCTCTCGCTCCTCCTGTTCGCAGCGGCCGGGACAATAGGCGGATCCGGCTTCCTCGCCGTCTATGTGGCAGGTCTCGTGGCGGGCAATTCCGGGATGCGCTCGACCGCCAGCCTGAAGCGTTTCCTGGACGGCACGACCTGGCTGGCGCAGATCGTCATGTTTCTGGTGCTGGGCCTGTTTGCCACGCCTTCGCAATTCTTGCAGATCCTGCTGCCGGCCCTTGCCATCGGTCTGATCCTGATTTTCCTCGCTCGGCCCATCGCGGTTGCCGTCTGTCTGCTCCCGTTCCGTTTCCCGCGCGCTGAAACAGCGTTCATCTCGTGGGTGGGACTGCGCGGGGCGGTCTCCATCTTGCTCGCGATCACGCCCCTTATCGGGGGATTGGAGAACGGCCGCGCGATTTTCAACTTCGCCTTTATTACCGTGCTGACCTCCCTGGTTGTCCAGGGCTGGACCGTCGGACCGCTGGCGCGCCGCCTGGGTCTGGTCCTGCCGCCGCGCATAGGGCCTCTGGAGAAGTTCGAACTCGAACTTCCGGGATCGGCACATCATGAGCTTCTTGCCTACAGGGTGGTGGCCGGCAGTCCGGTGGAGCGCGGGCAACGCATCCCGCGCTGGGCTCGGCCTTCTCTCGTCGTGCGGGACGGCCGCTCGATGGGATATCAATATGCCGGCAGGCTCGTTGCAGGCGATCTGGTCTATATCTTTGTGCCCGATCGCTATCCGCGCCTGCTCGACCGGCTGTTTGCCAGCCGCGCGGAAGTCGATCCAGAGGATGCGGATTTCTTCGGTGCCTTCGCAGTCGAGCCGGACAGGCCCGCGACGGATATCGAGGCGGCCTATGCGCCCGGTTTGTCCGAAAGGGAACTGGGTCTCACGATCGCGGAACTGATCGGCGAGCGATTGGGAGGTCACGCGGGCTATGGCGATCGCGTGGCTCTCGGCCCGATTGAGCTGATTGTTCGCGATGTGGACGACGACGGCAATATCACGGCCGTTGGCCTGTCGCTCGAACCCATGATGTCACCGCGTCGGGTACCGGTTTTTCTCAGTGCCGGCGAGATCCTCGATCGGGTGCGCGATTTCGTCGCAAGCAGGAGAAACCGGCGATCCGGTACACAGCCTCCGGCCGCCGTAGCCGATGAAGCTCCTATGACCAAGCAGGACCATTAGTCGCTGCCGCGTGCCTTGTCTCCGCCCAGTTCGGCGGTATCTTCGCAGGCCTTGGATGACAGGGGAGACGATGGATGAGCGGGTTCAGGACACTTGACGATCTGGCGGCGGTAGCAGGCAAGCGCGTTCTGGTGCGTGTCGATCTCAACGTTCCCATGAAGAACGGAAAAGTCACCGATGCTACTCGCATCGAACGCATCGTACCGACGATCCGGGAGCTTTCCGACAAGGGCGCAAAGGTGATCCTGCTCGCTCATTTCGGCCGCCCGAAAGGCAAGCCGTCGGAAGAATTCTCCCTTGCGCCGGTTGCAGATGCCACCAGTGCGGTTGTTGGCAAGGAGGTCCGTTTCGCGGCTGACTGCATTGGAGACGCCGCCTCGAAGGCGATCGCCGCCATGTCGGACGGCAAGGTGCTTTTACTTGAAAATACCCGCTTCCATGCCGGCGAAGAGGCAAACGATCCGGAATTCACCCGTGCCCTGGCAGCCAATGGCGACATCTATGTAAACGATGCCTTTTCCGCCGCTCACCGCGCCCATGCCTCGACCGAGGGCCTGGCCCATCTGCTGCCGGCCTATGCTGGGCGCAGCATGCAGGCGGAACTGGAGGCGCTGGAAAAAGGACTCGGCAATCCGGTTCGACCAGTGCTGGCCATTGTTGGCGGCGCGAAGGTATCGACGAAGATCGATCTCCTGATGAACCTGGTGAAGAAAGTGGATGCGCTTGTGATCGGCGGCGGCATGGCCAACACCTTCCTTGCCGCGCGGGGCACTGCGGTCGGAAAATCGCTTGCCGAACACGATCTGGCGGACACAGCCAAGCAGATCATGATCGAGGCCGCCTCGAGCGGCTGCGCGATTGTCCTGCCTTCCGACTCGGTCGTGGCGCGCGAGTTCAAGTCGGGGGCCGACAATGAGACAGTCTCCGTCGACAGCGTGCCGGCCAACGCGATGATCCTCGATGTCGGCCCGGACACGGTGAAGACCGTCATCGAATGGATCGACCGCGCGAAAACCCTGGTCTGGAACGGACCGCTGGGAGCATTCGAGATCGAACCCTTCGACGACGCCACCGTGTCGGCCGCTCGCCATGCGGCCCGACGCACGCGCGAAAGCGCGCTGGTCTCGGTCGCCGGCGGCGGAGACACGGTCGCGGCCCTCAACCATGCGGGTGTGGCTGACGACTTCACTTATGTGTCAACGGCGGGCGGGGCATTTCTCGAATGGATGGAGGGAAAGCCGCTGCCCGGCGTGGACGCTCTCGCAAAATAGGCGAAAAAGCTTTCCTTTCAATCGATTAGCGATTGGAAGGGTGCATTCCGTTTTGCCCGATCATCTGCTATTCGCGGGCGGTGTAACCCGTAGGTCAGGAGTATATGATGAGCGAACGGCTTGAAGACATCGCAGCCGCCATGGTTGCAGACGGCAGGGGAATTCTGGCTGCCGACGAAAGCTCCGGCACAATCAAGAAGCGTTTCGACGCCATAGGCGTGCCCTCAACGGAGGAAACACGGCGGGATTATCGTGAGCTCTTGTTCCGCTCAACGGAGGCCATGAAGAACTACATTTCCGGCGTCATTCTCTTCGATGAGACGATCCGCCAGAAGGCCGCCGACGGCACCCCGCTCGTCGATCTGATCAAGGCCACCGGCGCCATCCCCGGCATCAAGGTCGACAAGGGCGCCAAGCCGCTGGCCGGCTTCCCGGGCGACACGATCACGGAAGGGCTGGACGGTTTGCGCGAGAGGCTTGAGGAATATTACAAGCTCGGCGCACGCTTCGCCAAATGGCGCGCGGTGATCGACATCGACGTCGCCAAAGGTGTCCCCTCGGCTACCGCGATCGGCTCCAATGTCCATGCGCTGGCGCGCTATGCCGCGCTTTGCCAGGAGGCCGGCATCGTGCCGATCGTCGAGCCGGAAGTGCTGATGGACGGCTCGCATGACATCGCAACCTGCTACGAGGTCACCAAGGCAACGCTCCTCAAGCTCTACGGGGAGCTGTATGCCGCGCGGGTGAAGCTCGAAGGCACCGTCCTGAAGCCGAACATGGTGATCGCCGGCAAGAAATCGGGCAAGGCGAACAGCCCCGAGGAGGTCGCCGAGTGGACGATCAAGCTGTTCCGGGAAGTCGTACCCGCGGCTGTACCCGGCATCGCCTTCCTGTCGGGTGGTCAGTCGGACGAGGAGGCGACAGCCAACCTCAATGCGATCAATGCCATCGGCCCGCATCCGTGGAAGCTGACCTTCTCCTATGGCCGCGCCCTGCAGGCCGCGCCGCAAAAAGCCTGGTCGGGCAAGGCCGAAAACGTTGCCGCCGCCCAAGCCGCCTTCTCGCATCGTGCGCGCATGAATGGCTTGGCGGCCAAAGGCCAGTGGAAGAACGAGCTCGAGGCGGCATAGGCAAGGCCGAACGGCCATTCCAACCACGGCAGCGGCATTCGGAAGGGTGTCGCTGGAGTTTTTGCTGTCGCATTGAATTGGCTCGCCGAGGCCTATTTTTTTGATCCGGTAAGCTACTTACATTCTTACCCGTGCAGGGGTTTTCAGGAGTTTGCGATGATTGAAAAGAGAGATTTCTATATCGACGAACGCTGGGTGAAACCTGCCACGCCAAGTGATTGTGAGGTGATAGACCCCTCCACCGAAGAGCCTTGCGCCGTCATCTCCCTTGGCGGCCAGACCGACACGGACAAGGCCGTGACGGCGGCCAAACGGGCCTTCGAGGAATGGTCCCGTACCGAACCGTCCTACCGTCTCGCCTTTGTCGAGAAGATCCTCGAAGTCTACAAGTCGCGCGCCGAGGACATGGCGCAGGCGATCAGCATGGAAATGGGCGCGCCGATCGACATGGCGCGCCAGAGCCAGGTCGGGGCCGGTACCTGGCACATATCGAACTTCATAACCGCCTTCAAATCATTCGAGTTCCTCCGGCCACTCGGAGATCATGCGCCGAACGACCGGATCGCCATGGAGCCGATCGGGGTCGTCGGATTGATCACGCCGTGGAACTGGCCCATGAACCAGGTGACGCTGAAGGTCATTCCCGCTCTGCTTGCGGGCTGCACCATGGTTCTGAAGCCGTCGGAAATTGCTCCGCTCTCTTCCATGGTCTTTGCTGAGATTGTTGATGCCGCGGGCGTGCCGCCCGGTGTCTTCAATCTCGTAAACGGGGATGGTGCCGGCGTTGGCACGCAGCTTTCATCGCATCCCGACGTGGAGATGATCAGCTTCACCGGTTCCACCCGCGCAGGCATCGCCATATCGAAAACGGCCGCCGATAGCCTGAAGCGGGTCTCTCTCGAACTGGGCGGCAAGGGCGCCAACATCATCTTTGCCGATGCGGACGAGAAGGCGGTCAAGCGCGGCACGGTGCATTGCTTCAACAATTCCGGCCAGAGCTGCAATGCGCCCACGCGCATGCTGGTGGAGCGCCCGATCTACGACAAGGCGGTCGAGATCGCGCGCGAGGTGGCCGAAGCGACCGAGGTGAAATCGGCCCACGAGGCCGGCAGGCATATCGGGCCCCTCTCTTCCGCGGCCCAGTTCGAGAAGGTCCAGCGTCTGATCCAGAAGGGGATCGATGAAGGCGCTCGCCTCGTTGCCGGCGGCCCGGGCCGGCCAGCCGGATTGAATCGCGGCTTCTTTGCGCGACCGACCGTCTTTGCCGATGTGACCAATGACATGACCATCGCGCGCGAAGAGATCTTCGGCCCGGTGCTCTCGATCATTCCGTTCGAGACCGAGGAAGAAGCGATACAGATCGCCAATGACACGCCTTACGGCCTAACCAATTATGTCCAGAGCGAGGATGGCCAGAAGCGCAACAGGGTGGCACGACGTCTGCGCTCCGGCATGGTGGAGATGAACGGTCAGCCGCGCGGGGCTGGCTCCCCCTTCGGGGGCGTCAAGGCCTCCGGCCGCGCACGCGAAGGCGGCGTCTGGGGTATCGAGGAATTCCTTGAAGTGAAAGCCATTTCCGGCTGGGCCGCGGAATAGACAGCGGCTGGACCAGTCAAGGATGCGCGGGCCGGTTAGAGTATCCGTTTTGGTCAAGGAAAGGATACTCTAGCTGCCGGCCTGCTCATTCTCCCTGAAGAGATTGGCATAGGTGTCGCGCAGCACGTTCTTCTGAACCTTGCCCATCGTGTTGCGCGGCAGCTCATCGACAAAAATGACACGCTTGGGCTGCTTGTAGCGGGCAAGCCGATCGGCCAACGAGGCGACAACCGTCTTCTCATCTATGCCGGAACCCGGCTCCCTGACCACGACCGCGGTTACGCCCTCGCCGAAATCGGGATGCGGCACGCCGATCACGGCGCTTTCGACCACGCCGGGCAGCTGATCTATCTCGACCTCCACTTCCTTGGGATAGATGTTGTAGCCGCCCGAAATAACCAGGTCCTTGCCGCGACCGACGATCGAAACATAGCCGCGGTCGTCGATCTTGCCGAGATCGCCGGTGATGAAGAAGCCGTCCTGGCGGAACTCGGCCCTGGTCTTTTCCGGCATGCGCCAATAGCCCTTGAAGACATTCGGCCCCCTCACCTCGATCATTCCGGTCTCGCCTGTAGGCAGAGGCGAACCTGTTTCAGGATCGACCACGCGCAACTCCACATCCGGAAGCGGGAAGCCGACCGTGCCGGCGATCCTCTCGCCTTCGTAAGGGTTCGACGTATTCATGTTTGTCTCGGTCATGCCGTAACGTTCCAGGATGGCGTGACCGGTGCGCTCGTGGAAGCTCCGATGCGTATCGGCCAGGAGTGGCGCCGAGCCTGACACGAAAAGCCGCATGCCTGCCGCGATTTCGCGGTTGAGGCCGGGATGCAGCAGGAGCCGCACATAGAAAGTTGGCACGCCCATCATGGTGGTCGCGCGCGGCATCAGTTCGAGAATCCTGTCGGCATCGAATTTCGGCAGGAAAAGCATGGATGCTCCCGCCATCAGGACCGTGTTCGTCGCGACAAAAAGGCCATGCGTGTGGAAGATGGGCAGAGCGTGGATCAGCCGATCCTCGGCAGTGAAACGCCAGTAGTCCTTGAGCGTCAGGGCGTTGGACAGCAGATTGTCATGCGTCAGCATGGCGCCCTTGGAACGGCCGGTCGTGCCCGATGTATAGAGGATCGCCGCAAGATCATCGGCACCGCGTACAATATCGGTGAACTCGCTCTTCGATCCTGTGGCTTTCTCCATCAGGGAGCCGTCGCCCGCTTCGCCGAGCGTCTCGACAAGAGCCCCATGTTTCCCCGCAACCGTCCGGATGCCGTCGGCTATCGAGGGCTTTGCAACCACAATTCGGGGCTCGGCATCGCCGATGAAATAGTCGAGCTCGGCAAGCGTATAGGCAGTGTTCAGCGGCAGATAGACGGCGCCTGCGCGCAAGCATGCAATATATAGGATCAGCGCCTCGACGCTTTTTTCCACCTGCACGGCTACACGGTCGCCGGGGGTGACACCGAGCGCCGCCAGCGCATTGGCGAAGCGGCCGGAGAATTCCAGCATTTCGCCATAGGTCCAGATCCGCCCTTCCATGGTTTCGATGAAGACGGCTTCTTCCGACGCGATCGCTCCGCGGATCGCATCGAACATGTGATTGGTCATGAAGTCAGCTCCTGATCGGCATCTTTTCGTTTTGCCGGCGGCAACGCTCTGGGGGCGGGGCGTTCGTTGCGCAGCAGCCGCTTGACGGCAGGGGCCGAAACCACTTCTCCATGTTCAACAAAGGCCTCATGATTGGCCTCGATGTCACCGAGCCGGTAGAGATAATTGACCATCATGCCGTGGGACTGACGCATGGCACGCGGCGAACGGTCGGCCAGAAAGTTGATTCTTTCCAGCCGGGCCCCGTTGCCGAGATGGAAACGGGCCACGGGATCCACGGGCAAGCCGCGCCGGTTGCGGGCTCTCAGCAGATAATGGGCCGTAGCCGGCAACAGAAAAGCCTCCAGCGTTGCTCTCGCCTCGGGATCATCCGGCCAACCTGGTTCATCGAGCAGCGCCAGCGCCTCCTGATCACGCACGGCAGGAGCCGGGGCGTCGGTTTCCCTTTCGGCGGCAAGCCAGGCGGCGAAGCCCGGCAGGGGCGACAAGGTGGCGAAGTTTTCAAGCCTGGGCAGTTCCCGGCGCAGTTCCTCGACAACCTGCTTGATGAGGAAATTGCCGAAGGAAATGCCGCGCAGGCCCTTCTGGCAATTGGAGATTGAATAGAAGACTGCGGTGGTCGCTTCGGCAGGGCGGATCGGCGTCCGGTCTCCGTCGAGCAGCTCGGCGATGGAACTGGATATTGATTTGGTCAGGGCAACTTCAACAAAGATCAGCGGCTCGTCCACAAGTTGCGGATGGAAAAAGGCGAAGCAGCGGCGATCCTCCGGGTCTAGCCGCCGGCGCAATTCATCCCAGTCGTGGATTTCGTGCACAGCCTCGTAGCGAATGATCTTTTCCAGGATATTGGCCGGCGTGGACCAGTCTATCGGCGTCAGCATAAGAAAGCCTCTGTTGAACCACGAGCCGAAAAGATGGGCGAAATCGGCGTCCACGGCTTCGAGATCGGGCTGTTCCGCTTTCAGGTCGAGCAGCGTTTCGCGCATACGCACCAGCGTCGCGATACCGTTCGGAGCGAGGTTGAGCCGGCGGATCAATTCCTGTCGCCGTGGTTCGGCGGCGTCGTGAAGTTCGCGCAATGTCTGGGGCGTCCGTTCAGCCCGGTAAGCCTCTATAGCCTTTTCGAGACGTTCGGAATCGGGGCCGAATTTTTCCAGGAGCATGACCATGAAAGCACGCCGTTCGTCGTCACTCGAGCGTTCCCAGCGCTGCAATATGTCCCCTGCCAGCGCCATCCCCGACGCCTCTCCGCGCCGCGAGAGCAGGTTCTCGCAGGCCTTTTCCAGGTCCTTTCGATTGTGCGGCTGCAGCGGCTGCCAGCCGGAAAAGGACAGAAGCCTCCTCCCGCGATCGGCTATCGCCTGCAGCATATCACCGAAGATCGATGACGTGTTCATAGGGCTGCTCCCAGCATCTGGTTCGGTAGCCATGTGGCTATACCGGGAAAGATGCACAAGATGACGATAGCCAGGAGCATTACCAGAACATAGGGCAAGGCACCCCAAAGGATTTCCTTTGTCGGGATATTCGGCGCGATGGCGTTGATGACGAAAAGGTTGAGCCCGATCGGCGGCGAGATCAGCCCGATTTCCATATTGATGGTCAGCACGATGGCAAACCAATACGGGTCGAAGCCGGCCTGGGTGACGATCGGAAAGAGCAGCGGCGCCGACATGACGATGATGGCAACCGGCGGCAGGAACATGCCGGCAACAAGCAAAAACAGGTTGATCACGGCCATCAGCACCCAGCGGTTCACCTCCATTCCGGCAATGGCGGCGGCGATCGTTTGGGTGATGAACAAAGATGAAAGCGCAAAGGCGAAGAGTTCTGCCGCTGCCAGGATCATCATGATCATCACGCTCTCGCGCATGGCGGTCGTGAATATGGTTGAAACCGGCCGAAACTTGAAAAGACGATAGATGACGATGATCACCGCCAAGGTCAGGAAGGCACCGGCGCCGGCGGCTTCCGAGGGCGTGGCGATGCCGCCGTAAAGTACGTAAAGCGTACCGGCGATGATGATCAGGAAGGGCAGCACCCGCGGCAGGTTCGAGAATTTTTCAACGAGGCTGTAGCGTATGGCCTGTGCGGCGAAGTCATAGCCTTTGCGCTTGCAGTCAATCAGCGCCCAGGCCATGAACATGGCCGTCAACATCAGGCCCGGAATGACACCGGCCATGAAGAGCCGGCCTATCGAGGTCTCCGTCGAGATGCCATAGACGATCAGTGTCACCGAGGGCGGAATCAGTATGCCGAGCGTGCCGCCCGCCGCGATCGACCCTGCAGCGACCGACGATGGATAGCCGCGGCTCGTCATTTCGGGGATGCCCATCTTTCCAATCGCGGCGGCGGTGGCCGGTGAGGAGCCGGTCATGCCGGCGAAAATGGCGCAGGCGCCGATGTTGGACAATACGAGCCCGCCGGGAACGCGGTTAAGCCAGCGATCGAGCGCCTGGTAGAGGTCACCTCCGGCAGGCGATGACGCGACGGCTGCCCCCATCAGCACGAACATCGGAATCGACACGAAGGCGAGATTGGCAATGCCGGCATACATGGTTTCGGACAGAACATAGAGCATACCGAAACCGCCTTGCAGGAGCAGAGCGGTGACGGCGGCCAGGCCGAGCGCGAAGGCGATCGGCATGCCGGTGCCGAGAAGGACGAAAAGACCTGCAATGAGAAGGAGGCCGGCAACGGTCGGGCTCATGAGGGGATTCCTTTGCCGGGTTCGGCGGTTTCCTTGAAGGCGGATATCTCGGCTTCCGGTTCCAGCGCAGCGGCATTTGCATCGATATGAAGGCGGAGAATCTCGGCGACGTATTGCAGGCATAGCAATGCGAAGCCTGCCGGTACGGCCGAGTAGGGAATCCACAATGGCGGACCCCACACAGACGACGTCGTCCAGTTATTCACCCAGGCTTCGTGGAAATTGATCCAGCTCGCTACCAGCATGATGACGCAGAAGACGAAGCCGAGCCAGCATCCGGCAAGGCGCAGCCTGCGGCGCGTGGCCTCGCCAACCAGATGTTCGATGACGTCGACGCCAATATGCCCCTTCTTCAGGAGCACGTAGGGTGCGCCTAGAAAGATGGAGGTCGTTGCTGCAAAGACGACGAAATCGGTCTGCCAGATCGTCGCCTGCCGTAAGATATAGCGTACGAAGATCATCTCGCAGATCACCAGCATGGCCAGTGCGAGAAGAAAGGTCGCTATGATGGCGAGCGCCCGCGAGAGATTGCTCACGGAGCGGATATAAGTTTCTATCATTGTCACATCCGGAGCCGGGTGGGCGGCCCGCGGAACGAGCCACCAGAAAGGATCACTCTACGGCGAGAGCCTTTTCGATGAGCTCGGCGCCGTTCGGAACCTTTTCCGCAAAGTTCTTGTAGGAAGACTCCCTGGCGATTGCCAGCCACGCGTTATAGTCCTCCTGGGACATCTCCACGACCTCGACGCCGGCCTTCTCGAAGGTGTCGACCATTTCCTGGTCACCCTTCTTGATCTCTTCCGAGAAATAAGCCTCGGCCTTTTCGGCGGCCGCCATGATTGCCTGCTGCTGTTCCTCGGACAGGCGATCATAGCTTCTCTTTGACATCAGGATAGGTTCATACATGAACCACAACGCATTGTCGCCGGGAGCGGTAAGGCACTTGACCTGTTCGTAAAGGCGATAGGAGACGAAGCTGGCCGACGAGGTATTGGTTGCGTCGAGCACACCGGTCTGCATGGCGGAATAAATCTCCGACGACGGCATCGAAGAGATCGACGCGCCGGCAGCAGCCAGCATTTCCTCGAAAGCCGGACCAGCGGAACGGATAACCTGACCCTTGATGGTGTCGGGTGAGGTGACGCATGTCTTCTTGGAGGCAAAGGCGCCCGACAGCCAGGCATCGGCGATGACGATGACGCCCGCTTCTTCGATGACCTTCTTGATGTCGGCCATGAATTCGGACTCGTTAAGCCGCTCCGCACGATCAAGATTGCCGACCAGGCCGGGCATCAGTGTCGCCGAAAAGATCGGATGACGGCCTGATGCATAGTCGAGAGGAAAGGACGACATGTCGAGCAGACCGCGCGTCATGGCATTCCATTGTTCGGTGGGCTTGTAGAGCGAGGAACCGGGATAGACCTGGATCTCCAGGCCGACATCGGCAGCGGCCACTTCCCTGGCAATGATCTGCACCATCTCGTCCCGGGGGTCGCCCTTGCCTCCGGGAAATTGATGCGATGCTTTGAGGACTGTCTGGGCCTGCGCTGTTCCCGCGACCACACAGCCTGCGGCGAATACAGCCGCCAGCCTCAAGATGCCGGCAAACTTCTTCATGATTTTCCTCCCTGCGTTTCCGACCTTCTTGGTCAGATCAGGTAATTGATCACCATTCTTGCGCGCAAAGTCAACGCTCTTGTATACAAGATGAGAAAGTTCGCATAAGCAGGATCAGTTCATTGGCTGCCACCACCTTCCATAAACTGCGGGACGAGATTGAAAACGGCATTGTCACGGGAACCCTTGCACCGGGTGAACGGCTCGACGAGGTGCAGCTTGCCAACCGGTTTGGCGTCTCACGCACGCCGATCCGCGAGGCATTGATCCAGTTAGGGGCTATTGGACTCGTGGAGATAAGGCCGCGGCGCGGCGCAGTCGTCGTGGATCCCGGCCCCAACCGGATCTACGAAATGTTCGAGGTCATGGCCGAACTGGAAGGGATGGCCGGCGCGCTTGCCGCCCGGCGCCATGCCGAGGAAGACCGCGCCAAGCTGCTCGCGGCCCATGAGAAATGCGAGCGCTCGGCAACCAGCGGCGATACGGACGCCTATTACTACGACAACGAGAGATTCCATAACGCAATATATGAGGCCAGTCACAGCGGCTTTCTCTACGACCAGTGCGCGGCATTGCACCGCCGCTTGCGACCCTATCGCCGTCTGCAATTGCGGGTCCGGAACCGCATGAAGGTATCTTTCAGCGAACACACCCGTATCGTAGAGGCAATACTGGCCGGAGAAGCGGAAGCTGCCCGCGACCTGCTACGAAGTCATATTGCCGTGCAGGGAGACCGCTTCAGCGACCTTATCGCGTCCTTGTCCCGCGACGAGAGGAAGGCTGTCTGAGCCCTCAGACTTGGGTCGGGACAATCAGGCTTCACCATTGCAGTTCGTCGCAAGCTGTTGAAGGATGCGGCCTCGGTGAATGTGAAGGAATCTGGCATGATGAGGCGGGTCGGCTGGTTGCTCTTGGCGCTTGCTGTCGTCCTCGCTGCCTATCTGGCATTCTGGCCGGTCCCCATCCAGCCTGTGCCCTGGACCGCTCCGCGTGATCCGGGCTATTCTGGTGTCTATGCTCCGAACAATATGCTGATTGCCATGAAGCGGCTGCCGCTGGAGGGCCGTTTCGGGCCTGAAAGCGCGGCGGTGGCGCAGAACGGCGATGTCTATGTCTCTACCCGGGGAGGCGAAATCCTTCGGCTGGACGCCGCTACCGCGCAGTTTTCTCTATTCGCCGATACCGGAGGCTCTCCGCGCGGCCTGACCTTCGGCAAAGATGGCAGGCTGTTCGTGGCTGACGCTGATCGCGGCCTGCTTGCCATTGACGGTGCCGGCAAAGTTTCAGTGCTGGCGGACGAGCTTGGAGAGGGCGATCCCATAACGAATGCGGAAGCACTGGATGTACGCTCCGACGGCACGATTTACCTGACCGAATCCACAATCCGGGATTTTGACGATAGGGAGGCCGGGCCTATCGCAACCTCTGCCGCCTTGCTCGAACATGCCGGCACCGGTCGTTTGCTCAGATATGATCCTTCCTCACGCCGTGTCGAGGTCCTGCTGGATGGGCTGCAATTCGCCGACGGAGTGGCGCTGACGCAGGACGAGACGGCACTTCTGGTGGTTGAGACGGGAAGCTACCGCGTACTCAGGCTATGGCTTCAAGGCGAGAGGTCAGGAGAAGTGGAGCCACTGATCGGCAATCTTCCCGGCCTGCCGGCAAATGCCAGCCGCGCCAATGACGGGACATTCTGGCTCGGTCTGACAAGCCCGCGCTCCTCAACCGTGGACGCCCTTTCCGGCTATCCGTTCCTGCGCAAGGTCCTGGCACGGCTGCCGCAGGCGCTGCGGCCGGTGCCCCAACCTTACGGTTTCGTTCTCCATTTCGATCAGGATGGCAATATATTGGAAACCCTGCAGGATCCGTCCGGCTCCTATGCCTCGATCACAGGTGTCGTGGAGGGGCCGGAAAGCCTTCTCATCATCACCAGCCTTACCGAGGACAGTATCGGCGTCCTCCCTCGCTGACCAGCGATTGGCGCTGCCAATCAGGACGAAACGGAGGCCGATCTGATCAGATAGGGGAGCGGATCCGGTTCGGCCCCACGCGCTATAACGTCGATGCGCGCGATGGCGCGATCACGCGACACGCGCAGATGGCGCTCAAGCGCTGTCGAGGCATCTTTGATCCGCTCAGCCAGAAGCCGGTCGATGATCCCGATATGCTCGGGCAGCAGCGGCTCTATGTCGAACAGCCGAGCCGTCCAGCGGTAGAGAAAATGATGTGCGATCAGGAGCGATTGGGGGAGCGTTATGGCCTGCATGAGCGTCTGGTTGCCGCAATAGCCAAGGAGCGTCACATGCAGGTCGTGCTCCAGCCGGTCGAGCGTGGCACCATCGATATTGTGTGCATTGGCAAGCGCATCGCCCAGCCGGTCGCGCATCGCCTGCAATAATTCTCGCGGAACGTTCGGCGCCGCCTTGCGCAGAGCGACAGGTTCAAGCAGCCAGCGCAGTTCATAGAGTTCGCCGACATGGTCCGGCGTCAGCGCCTGGGCATACCAGCGCGAGCGGTCGTCCTTGCGCAGGAGGCCCCGCTGCTGCAGCCGCCCGATGACGTCACGCGCCACAGTTCGGCTGACCCGGTAATGGCGTGCCAGTTCCGCCTCATTGACGCGCCAGGTGGCAAATGAAATACGCGCGGCAATCTCGCTTTCCACCTCGCCATAGATGCGTTCCCAGCTCGGCAATGAGACCAGCCGCACCTCGTTTGCCGCCGGTGAGGACCGGGAATTGCGCTTCCCGATACCTGCTCGGTTCCGTAGTCGGGAAACGATGAAGCCCTGCCCCTGCCGCCGCTCGACCAGACCAGCCTCGGCGAGTTCCGCCAGGGCTCGCCGCGCCGGCGCACGACTGATGCCGAATTGGGCGGCAATGCCGGTCTCCTTCAGCTCCGTACCGGCGGCCAGTTCCCCTCTCGCGATTTGTCCTGCCAGTATATCGAAGGCACGCTGGTAAAGGCGTGGAGAGGAGCCGACCGCGCCCGCCGTCTGATTCTTCGTGTTTTTGGCGCTTTCGCCCATACGGTCTTTTCTCCTGTCGCATCCGCTCTAGACGCTGCGCGGGCGCGCGGCAACGCAGTGTCCAAACGCGGCAAGGCAGGACCCCGGAGTTTGCAGCTGGCCGACAAATTTCAGCTTGCCCAACAGGCAAAAAAATGTCTAGTGTCTACATAAGACAGTACAGTGTGGACATGAGTCCGTATCTGGTTCCGGGGAGGAAGGGATGGCAGGCCGCCTGGCGGGCAAGCACGCATTGGTTACGGGTGCAGGTCAAGGTATCGGCCGTGCCGTTGCTCTTGCCTTCGCGGAGGAAGGGGCACGTGTTGTCGCCACCAGTCGCACGCTTTCGAAAATGGAGGACTTGCCGGATCTTCAGCCGGCCATAGAGCCCTTTGCGCTCGACGTGACGCAGGGCGATGAGGTGGCGCGCGTGGTCGCCGAGGCCGGGCAGGTGGATATTCTTTTCAACTGCGCCGGCTGGGTTCATACCGGCACGATCCTCGACTGCAGCGAGGAAGACTGGACCAAAAGCCTCCACCACAACGCCACATCAATGTTCTATACGATCCGCGCCGTGCTGCCGGGCATGCTGGAGCGCGGAACCGGTTCCATCATCAATGTGGCATCGGTCGCCTCCAGCCTGACCGGCGTTGCCGACCGCTTCGCCTATGGCGCCAGCAAGGCCGCGGTGATCGGCATGACCAAGGCCGTCGCACGGGACTTCATCCGCACGGGCGTGCGTTGCAATGCGCTTTGCCCAGGCACAACCCTTACGCCCTCGTTGGAGGAACGGATCCGGTCGAGCGAAAATCCAGAAGATATGCGGCAACGCTTCACGGAGCGTCAGCCGATGGGCCGGCTTGGCAAGGTGGAGGAGATGGCCGCCGCTGCCGTCTATCTCGCCAGCGACGAGTCGGCTTTCACCACCGGTACCGTCATAGTGGTCGATGGGGGACAGACCCTGTGACAGACGCGGCCGAAAAACTCGTCGAGGCGCCGGTCCAGGCACCCATCCCAAAGCTGGAGAGCTTTTGCCGGGCCGCATTGTTGGCGGTGGGAGCCGACAATGCGACATCCGACGCCGCGACCCGGGCAATGATGCATGGTTCCCGCCTCGGAATCGACAGCCATGGCGTACGCCTTCTTGATCATTATTGCTGGGTACTCGCTGGCGGACGGGTAAATGGTAAACCTCAAATGCGCGTCCTGCGGGAATTCGGCGCTGTGGCGACGATTGATGCCGATGACGGCCATGGGGCTCTTGCCGCCTATACCGCCATGGATCACGCGGTGGGTCTTGCCGAACGCAACGGCATTGGAGCTGTTGCCGTCGCCAATTCCTCGCATTTCGGCCCGGCTGGCGCTTTCGCCATTGAGGCTGCCAAAGCCGGTCTCGTCGGCCTTGCCTTCTGCAATTCCGACAGTTTTGTGCGACTGCATGGCGGCGCTGCCCGGTTTCACGGCACCAATCCCATCGCCTGTGCCGTGCCGGTTCCCGATCAGCGGCCGTGGCTGCTCGACATGGCGACCAGCGCCGTCCCCTACAACCGGGTCCAACTCTACCGATCGCTGCGTCTCAGGCTGCCGGAGGGCGTTGCTTCGGGCACAGACGGGTTCGATACGGACGATCCGGAATTGGTCGAAATGCTTGCTCCGCTTGGCGGTGCCTTTGGATTCAAGGGAGCCGGGCTTGCCGGTATGGTGGAGATATTCAGCGCCATCTTCACCGGCATGCGGCTCAGCACGGATATCTTGCCGATGAGCGGGCCAGATATGGCGACGCCACGCAAACTCGGCGCTTTTGTCATGGCGCTCAAACCGGAAGCATTCGTGGACCGCGCCGTCTTCGACGATGGCATGGACCGCTATCTGGCCAGTCTGCGCAGTTCGCAGCCGAGAGCGGGCGAAGCCGTCATGGCGCCGGGCGATCGAGAATGGGCGGAAGCCGACCGCCGCGCCCGCGAGGGCGTCCCGATCGATCCGCAAACGGAAGAAGCGTTCAGGAAGCTCGCCGAGCGCTTCGGGCTCGCCATGCCTTTTTGATGAGGAAGCCGCGGCCCGACAAGCCGCGGGAAGGAATAGAGGAAAAGACAGGAGGAGAAGATGAAAATGTTCAACAGACTGGCGCTGGCAACAGCGGCTCTGGGCATTGTGTCGGCGCTGAGCGCGCCTGCCATAGCCCAGGAACAGAACACGCTGCGCTTCAACCATGTGCTTGGACCCGGCGAGCCCTTCCATCAAGGTTTTGTGGAATGGGCGAAGCGCGTCGAAGAACGCACCAATGGCGGTCTCAAGATAGAGGTCTTCCACAGCGCCCAGCTCGGCGTGGAGGAGGACATCATCGAGCAAATTCGCCAGGGGGCGAACATCGGCCAGAATACGGACGCCGCGCGCCTCGGCAATTATGTGCCGGGCATCGCCGTGGTCAATGGGCCCTATTTCGTTGAGTCTCTGGAGGAAGTCTCCTCCCTCGCCGACTCGCCGACCATGATCGAATGGCAGAATGAACTGGCGGACCAGCATGGGCTCAAGGTGGTCTGCTTCGACTGGATCCAGGGCTTCCGGCATTTCTTCACGAACAAGGAAATCCGCACACCCGAGGATCTGGCAGGTCTGCGCATCCGCACGCCGCCGGCGCCGATCTGGCAGGAATCCATCCGCGCGCTTGGAGCCGAACCGACGGCGATGAATTTCGGCGATGTCTATCCGGGACTGCAGCAGCAGGCGATTGATGGAGCCGAGCTGGTCTATCCCAACATCACGGCCGGCAAGCTTCACGAAGTGCTGAAATATGCCAACGAGACCGCGCATATCCTGCTGGTCAATTTTCAGGTCGTTAGCTCGCAATGGTTCAACGGCCTGCCGGAAGACCAGCAGACGGCGCTGGTCGAGGAATGCCGCGCCGTCGGGCAGGAGACTTCCGCGACCGTCGCCAAGGCTGTCGAGGAGGCAAAGGCCAAAGTGCAGGAAGAGGGCATGACTGTTGTCAGCGACGTCGACATGGATGCCTTCCGCGCTGCCGGGGAGAAGGCTTACGAAGCGCTTGATCTGGCCGAGGCCAAGAACAAGGTGCACGAAGAGATCGGCAAGTAAGCCGGCAGGGAAGAAAATCAGAAGGCGAGGATCGCCATGCGCGCGCTCTACTCATATCTCCTGAGGATCGAGGCAATCCTCGCCGGTATTTTCCTGCTCCTTATGGTGGGACTGATCTTCACCGGCGGAGTAGCAAGGCTGATGCGCAACCCGCTGAACTGGACCATCGACCTTGCCACCTGCTTCTTTGCCTGGGCGTGCTTCCTCTGTGCCGACATCGCCTGGCGCAATAATTCTCTGATGTCGATCAACCTTGTGGCCGAACGGGCGCCCGAGCGGATGCGGCAGGCGCTTGCTTATCTGAATTATCTGATCATCTCGATCTTCCTCGTTTATCTCATCTATTCCGGCCTGCTTTTGTCGTGGGTCAGCCGTGCACGCAGCTTCAACGGCATTCCGGGTGTCAGCTATTCCTGGGTGACGATGAGTCTGCCGGTCGGAGCCACGCTCCTGCTGATCACCACGATCCTGAAGGTCCGCCAAGCCATGCTCGATGACGGCTTGCTGCGGCGACCAGCGGTCAGCACCGAATGAGGCCGAAATGCTGATCGTCTCTGTCGCCTTCGTCATCCTCCTGCTCATGGGCATGCCGGTAGCCTTCGCCATCGGCATTTCCGGAGCGCTGTTCTTTGTCCAGCACTCCGAATTGCCATTCACCATTCCGGTTCAGGTAACGGTGTCGCAAACGCAGAACTTCGCCCTGCTGGCGGTGCCGCTTTTCATCATGGCCGGCAATTTCATGAACCACTCCGGCATCACCGAAAAGCTGCTTAATCTGGCTTCGGTGCTGACCGGAAGGCTGAAGGGCGGGCTGGCGCAAGTCTCGCTGGCCCTGTCTGCCTTGATGGGCGGGGTCTCCGGCTCGGCAATCGCCGACGCAGCCATGCAGTCGCGCATGTTGGGACAGGAGATGGTGCGTCGAGGCCTCTCGCGGGGTTTTGCCGCTGGTGTGCTGTCTTTCGGCGCGGTGCTGACGCCCACCATACCGCCCGGCATCGGGATGATCATTTACGGTACGATCGGGCAGGTTTCCATCGGACGGCTTTTCGCGGCAGGCTTTGTACCCGCTTTCCTGCTCTGGATCGCACTCGGCATCGCCGTCTGGCTGACGGCCAAACGGCGTGGTTATCCGCCGGAGCGCAACACACGGCCTAACGCAAGCGAGGTTGGCCAGGCGTTCCGAGGCGGCATCTGGGCGTTGCTGTTTCCGGTCTTCCTGCTCCTGGGCTTGCGCCTGGGAGTCTTCACGCCCTCCGAGATCGGTGCTTTCGCCGTTCTCTACGCCGTCTTTATTGGCGTCATCGTCTACCGCAAGATGAAACGACAGGGTTTCCTGGCCGCGCTGGAAGGCAGCCTCTCCGATGTCGGCTCCGTGATGTTCCTTATCGCGCTGTCAGCCATCTTCAGCTATGGCATTGTCCTTGAGCATATTCCCGAAATCGTCTCCGGCTGGATACTCGGCATTACCGACAATCTCTCCGGCGTCATGGTGCTGATTGTCATCTTCACGCTGATAGCAGGCTTCTTTGTCGACGCCACGGTGCTCATCATCATGCTGACGCCGATCTTCCTGCCGCTTGTCGCGGGGCTCGATGGCGATCCAGTGCATTTCGGCCTGGTCTTCATCGTCGCGGCCACAATCGGCAATTTCACCCCGCCGGTGGGCGCGGCCATGTACACGGTCTGCTCGATCATGCGCTGCCCGATTGGGGAATATACGCGTGAATCACTCCCCCTGATGGCAGCAATCACATTGGTCACGCTGGTCCTGATCTTCATCCCGGAGGCGGTTCTCTTCGTCCCCGACCTCCTGTTCAACTGATATTGTCGTCCCACACGCGCCGGCCGGTTCCGGCCGAGCGCCCTAGCCGAGACGCCGTAAGCCGGATCGAGTCGTCGAACCGGTGCGGAGGCCTGGTTTATTCCGCAGTCCCTTACGCGTTGGCCATTCGCATTGCAGCGAGTGCCCCGCCATTTCTGATCGCATCGAGATGAACGGCTACCCTTCGTGCTATCTCGCCGCTTTCGTCGATTGATGTGAAGCCGGCAACCTGGAAGACTTGCGCTACCAATTCGCTCACCGACAACATTCCGGAAAAGAGGTCGGCAAGCCTGTCATCGAGCGGATCAGCGAAGTGTCCCGCCGGCAGTGTCCTGCCGCGCGCCTCACAACAGGCAATCCATGCCGCGACGACGGTGAGCAGATGGCCGGTCGGGGCACCATCGCGCAGTCGCGTCGCCGCAGCGGCAAGGATACGCTGCGGGAGCTTCTGGCTACCGTCCATGGCGATCTGGGCGGTGCGATGGACCAGCGCCGGATTGCTGAAACGCTCGGCGAGTGCAGCGGTATATTTGTCCGGCTCCAGTCCCGCTTCGCGGGGCAGCGTGGGGATCGCCTCCTCCCAGAGGCCATTGATAAAAGTGCGGATATCAGGATCGTTGAAAGCCTCTGCCACGCTTGCGCGACCGACAAGCAGACCGAGATAGGCCATTGCCGAATGAGCACCGTTCAGGAGCCTGAGTTTCATCTCCTCGAATGGCCGTACATCCTCGACCATCGTGACTCCGAAGCGCTCCCATCGGGGACGGCCCAGCGGGAACTGATCCTCGATGACCCATTGCATGAAAGGCTCGGTCTTGACCGGCCAAGCGTCCGTCACGCCGATCTTCCCGGATATCCGGCTGCGATCCTCGTCGGTCGTGGCGGGGACAATGCGATCTACCATGGTCGAAGGGAAAGCCACATCCGCCATGGCTTCCGCATATTGGGAGCCGCGTGCCGTCACATATTCGAGAAACAGCTGGCGCACGGTTTCACCATTGGCCGGAAGATTGTCGCAGCAAAGGACAGTGAAGGCCGGTAACCCGGAGGCGAATCGATTTTCGAGGCCGGCGGACAGAAAGCCGTAGACGGTGCGAGGGCGCTGCGGGTTCGAAAGATCCCAGGCGATATCGGGATGATCGAGATCGAGCTTGCCGTCGCCACGACGCAGATAGGCTTTTTCGGTCACCGTCAGCGTGACGATGCGCGTAGCCTTATCGGCCAGATACGCCACCAAAGCCTGCGGGTCTTCCGGTGCGACGAGCAGTTTCGCAATCGAGCCTATCACCCGCAGCCTCTCGCCGGCCTTGTCCTGTACGGCCAGCGTATAAAGGCCATCCTGAGGGCCAAGAGCATCACGCGTATCCGGGCTGCGCAACGAGGCGCCTACGATCCCCCAATCACCTTCGCCGGCCGCCAGGCAATCGTCGACATAGACGGCCTGATGGGCGCGATGGAAGGCGCCTGTGCCGATATGCACGATGCCGGTGCTGATGCCGTTACGATCATAGGCGGGTGTTTCGACCTCACGATTTATTTTGCCGAGATTGCCGTCACAAAGCCGGGTGGACCGATCCTGTTGCACGCATTTCTTCCCTTGTCGCACGAGCGATGTTCCTCCTGCGGGTATAACGGCTCACGCGCCTGCTGCAATCGAGTCATCAAGCAAACCATTCATTTTGTTGGTATGTTGACATTGTCTTCGGCGCACAGCCATAACGCCGCCGAGAGGAAGGAGCGCCACCGCATATGAACGCACTTGTCGATCGGAATCTCCTTTTTCCGGCGGAAGCAACGACACGCTCGCTGGCTCGCGCGCTCTACGAGACAGTAGCGGACTTGCCGATCATTGGCCCTCATGGACATACTGATCCACGCTGGTATGCGCTCAACGAGCCGTTCCCCGATCCGGCGCAGCTTCTTGTCGTGCCGGATCACTACATATTCCGAATGCTGTTCAGCCAGGGCATCCGGCTCGAGGATCTCGGCGTGCCAAGACTCGACGGGGCGCCGGTCGAGACGGATGGGCGGGCAATCTGGCGGTTGTTTGCGAGCAATTATCACCTGTTCCGCGGCACGCCGACACGGCTTTGGATGGACTATGTCCTGTCGTCGCTGTTCGGGCTGGAGGAGCGGCCAAGCGCGGCCAATGCCGACCGGCAATATGACCGGATTTCCGAGCGCCTGGCCGAGTCTCAATTCCGGCCACGCGCTCTTTTCGAGCGCTTCAATATCGAGGTGATCGCTACCACCGAAGGTGCGCTGGACGATCTGAAATGGCACCGCATGATCCGCGACAGCGGCTGGAAGGGACGAGTCGTTACCGCCTATCGCCCTGATGCAGTCGTGGACCCGGATTTCGAAGGCTTTTCCGCCAATCTCGACAGGCTGGGTGAAATCACCGGTGAGGATACCGGTTCGTGGAGCGGATATTTGGAGGCTCATCGCAAGCGGCGGGCCTACTTCAAATCCTTCGGCGCGACGTCGTCCGACCATGGTCATCCCAGCGCCGACACGGCGAACCTTCCCAGTGCCGAGGCCGCCTTGCTTTTCGACCGTATTCGGACCGGCAAGGCCGATGCAGACGAACGCGGGCTGTTCCGGGCGCAGATGCTGACCGAGATGGCCAAGATGAGCTTGAGCGACGGGCTGGTGTTGCAGATACATCCCGGCTCCTGGCGCAACCATTCCGATGCCATGATGGCGCGTTTCGGGCGCGACAAGGGCTTCGATATACCGACCCGGACGGACTATGTCGGTGCGCTGAAGCCGATGCTCGATGCGGTAGGCTTGGAGCGGGATCTGACGATCGTTGTCTTCACGATCGACGAGTCGACCTATTCACGCGAGCTCGCTCCGCTTGCCGGCGTCTATCCGGCGCTCAGACTTGGCCCCGCATGGTGGTTCTATGACAGCCCGGAAGGCATGCGCCGCTTCCGCGAATTCACGACCGAGACTGCCGGCTTCTACAACACCGTCGGGTTCAACGACGATACGAGAGCGTTTCCCTCCATTCCCGCACGCCACGATCTGGCACGCCGGGTGGACTGCGCCTTCCTCGCGCGGCTTGTCGCCGAGCACAGGCTCGACGAGAATGAAGCCTTCGAGGTGGCGAGGGACCTGGCCTATACGCTGGCGAAAAAGGCATATCGGCTCTGATGGGAGGGGCTGGCCTCCACTCCTAATTTTGTGACGATACGGAGGCCAGACAGGGATCGAGCATAACCTGCTGGTCGCCCACCCTTTTGTAGCCGCCGCCGAAGAGGACCACATTGCCGGGCTGCATGCCATTGGTGCTGTAGGTCACGCACATCACCTGCACGCCGGGCTGTTCACACATCACCAGATAGGCCAGAGTGCCATCGAACTCGACCGCCGACAAAGGACCGACGATGGAAAGCGTGATCCTGGCGTCCGTCTGTGGCGCCCGGTCAACCCATGTACCGATCGTCTCGCATGTCGCCGGTTCGTCAGCATAGCCTTCACCGGGCCTGAAAGGCCCAGTCGGATCGCAGCAGCTCTGTTCCTGAGCCACGCCCCCATTCGGCATCAGAAGGATGCCCGCGAGAAACGGAACGAACCAATAGCGAGGAAGCAAGGACGAAAGCCAGATTTTGAGAATAGCGGCTCGCAAGCTGGCCGCTTCTGGTGGCGATTCCAAGGCAGAGCGCACCATCGCGAATGGTAGGCACATCACTCACAGTTTATGCAGGCGCTACATAAAAGTTGCTCGAAATTAGCCAGTCCATGTGATGCGGCCATCGGCAAACGCCAACAAGCTACCACGATCGCCCACCAATGAACTCTCCGGTTGTTTAACCACCCGTCCGGTGGCATCGTATGTTGCGGTGCAGCATCAAGGCGTCGAGACACACACCGTTTTGAGAAAGTGAGTGAATGATGGCTGGCTGTAGAAGAGTGGACACATATTGGGCGCACGCAGCCTGCCTGCAGCGCCCTGTGACTTCCGCCACGGCCGCTGTGTCGGCATGCGGGCTGCCGATGCGGGCAGCGAGCTACTGAAAGGGACAGAGGGCTTGCTGGATCGCAGCGAAAAGAGTCTCGACCAGGAAGAACAGGTCGTTTACGGCCGTCTGCGCAGCGGGCGGACACGCGCAGCCGTTCACGGCGTCTTCTGGTCGGCCCTGAGCGGCTTTGCGCCGGCAGCGGTTGCCGCCGGCGTATTCACCGTCACCTCGCGCTTCCTCACGCCGGCCGAGTTCGGCCTGGTGGCGCTGGCAGCAAGCGTTGCCCTGCTGGCGAGCGCCGTCGCCCCGGCGGGCTTCGGCCAGGCGCTCATTCAGCGCGACGATCTCGGACGGCGGCATCTCGACTCGGTATTCTGGCTCTGTGTGCTCGTCGCGCTGGCCATCTACATAGTACTCGTTTTGGCTGCCCCTTTGCTCGCACACTTCATGGGGGAACCTGGCCTGGCGATGCTCCTGCCTGTTATCGGCTTGYKTKTCCTCTTCGATCTTGCCGTCGTCGTGCCGAATGCCCTTCTTTCGCGTGCCATGGCATTCAGCAAGATGACGGTGCGGACGTTGATCGCCTCGCTCGTTTCAGCGGCCGTCTGTCTTGTCTTGCTGGTTCTGGGATACGGACTTTGGGCATTGGCGCTGTCGCAGCTCGCCTCGTCGGTTGCCATATGCATAGGTACGCTGCTGTCGGTCAACTGGCGACCCGGCCTGCGCTTCGAATTGCGTGCACTGCGCGAGCTTGCCCATTACGGCATGTTCGCATCGGGCCACAGGATATTGGGCATGATCAGGCTGGATCAAATCCTGGTCGGCATGTTTTTGGGCACGACGGCGCTCGGCATATTCAGCTTCGCGCGGCGGATATTCCAGCTCCTCAACGATTTCATTGCCGGTGCGCTGAACGCTGTTTCCTATTCGCTGCTCGCCTCGCTGCAGAGCGAGCATGAGAAGCTGAAAGAGGCGTTTCTTTTCGCGACCTTCGCCTCCGCGGCTCTCTCGTTCCCGGTGTTCGTCGGACTGGCCATCGTCGCAGGCGATCTCATCCCGGTGCTTTTCGGCGCCCATTGGGTTGACGCCATCCCCGCCCTTCGCAGTTTCTGCGTCATCGGATTGTTGAGCTGTATCGGCATCCTTCAGGCATCGTTGATTAACAGCCAGGGCAATGCCAACTGGTGGTTCTACTACATGGCAGCCAAGCAGGCGACGACGGTGCTGGTGATCGTGGTCTTCTATCGGTTTGGCGTTTCCCTGCTGGTTTTCGCCCTTGCCGTACACACCTTCCTCATGTGGCCGATTGCCGTCTGGATGGTCCTGAAGATATTGAAGATCGGTCCCTGGACCTATCTTCGGCCATTTCTCTCACCCGCCTTTGCCAGCCTGGCGATGCTGGTCGGCGTTCTTGCCCTGCGGCAATACATGATTGAGGATTCGGCATCGCTGCGCCTCATCAGCGAGGTCCTGTTCGGTGCAATGGTCTATTGTATCGTGCTTGGCGCTCTCGACAGCCGCCGAATTTTCCGGATACGCGACGTTGTGCTGAAGCGAGGAGCAGTTTCGGTATGAAACTCACCTATTTCAGGGGCAACGTGCCCAATTTCGGAGACGAGCTGAACACCTATATGTGGCCGCGGCTGTTGCCACAGGACTTCCTCGACGAGGACGACAGCGAATTGTTTCTCGGCATCGGTTCGATACTCTGGGAACATCATCCGAAGGAAGCCCACAAACATGTGTTCGGATCGGGATATGGGGGATATGCAGCGCCTCCCGATGTCCACAACGGCACATGGGACGTGATATTCGTGCGCGGCCCCCGGACGGCGGCGCGGCTCGACCTGCCACCGTCCAAGGCCATTTGCGACAGCGCGATTCTCTTGCGCAAGCTCGACCTGCCGCCGGCGGCTGAAGACCTCGGCATTGCGTTTATGCCGCATTATCACAGCTTCTCAAGAGGCCATTGGCCGGAAGCCTGCGCAAAGGCGGGCATTCGCCTTATCGATCCCCGCAACGATGTCGAAAAGATCCTGATCGAGATTCGCGGGGCGCGCATGCTGATTACCGAAGCCATGCACGGCGCCATCGTCGCCGATGCCCTGAGAACTCCATGGCTTGCGGTGCGCCCGATACATGCCGAGAATGCCGCCAAATGGTTTGATTGGGCCGAATCCCTCGGATTGGACCTGAGCCAGCACCCGCTCCAACCGTCGAGCCTGTTCGAGCTCTATGTAAGTGCGACAAAAGGCCGGCGTTACTACGAAGGTCGCGCGAGGAGATTAGGCACGAGCGCGCTTGCGGCGCCAGCGGACCGGGTTCTGATTTCCCTCGCCGCGCGTCATCTCACAGAATTGAGCCGGCGTGAGCCGCAACTGAGCCGCGACGATCGTATCAACGATGCTTCCGACCGTGCATTGCAGGCCGTCGAGGAATTCGTCCGGTCGCGCGCTCCCGTCATGGAGCGGCGGCCATGAATACCACGATCGCTGTCGTCATTCCCTATTTCCAGAGGGAACCGGGCATCTTGCGCAAGGCTATCGATTCGGTTGTTGCCCAGGAACTGGCCGACGGCGTCGATGTGAAAATTATCATCGTCGACGACGAATCGCCCCTTCCCCCGCAGCCGGAGCTTAGCGGTCTCAATCCACCTTCTTCATACAGCCTCGTCGTGCTGAACCGAGGCAATGGTGGCCCTGGCGCTGCGCGGAACACGGCGCTCGATCATCTGGATCCGGCGGAAACGGATTATGTGGCCTTTCTGGATTCGGATGATGTTTGGTACCCCGGCCATCTCCGTCAGGCAGTCGCCATGCTTGCCGATGGAACGGATTTTTATTTCGCCAACAGCATGCACGATGGCGTCACGTCGTTCTCCTATTTCGAATACATGACAAGAAACCACGACGTCAGCGTGGGTGCGGAACCCGAGACACGATCGATATCGGGGCAGCAGGCATTCAACGAGTTTCTGGTTCGCTGCATCCCGCACACCTCCAATGTCGTATACAGGTTTCCGCCCCATCGCGATGTGCGCTTCGATCCCAGATTGCGCCGGACCGGTGAGGATCAGCTCTTCTGGATCACACTCGCAAAGCAATCCGACAAGGTCAGTTATTCCACTGCCGTCATGGGGTCGCGCGGACGGGGGGTGTCGGTTTATCGGGAAGCTCTTGCATGGGACTCGGTCAACGCGCCCGATCGCCTGATCGACGGGCTTGTCTTCAGGGACAAGCTTGTCACCATCTTCGATCTGGATCCGACGCAAAGAGGGTTAAGCGAACAGGAAGCCCAGGAAACGCGCGACCATCTGGTATTTCTGTGTCTCAGAAACCTGCGTTACAGGCCGCTCGTCACTCTGCGCGCAGCTTTAAGAATCACACGGGAACTGCCCTCGTTCTGGTTTCATTTTCCAAGGACCTGCCTTCGCGTTCCAGCCCATCACCGCACATTCAAGACCCAGGCAGCCAGTCCGCAACCCTGACCCGGCGAGCGAATAATAGGACGACCGTTTTGAATATCGTTTTCGCGAGCGCACACCCTTATCTTCCGCAGATTGCCGGCGGCAGCCAATCGAACACCCATGAAATGACGCGGGAGCTTCTGGCGCGCGGACATGAGGTTAGCGTCCTAGCCGGGCTGACGCTCGACGGCTGGATCGGCACGCGCAGTCGAGTGTTGATGAAGCTGTCGCGGCGCAAAGCCATCTGCGACCGCAGCCAGGGCTATCCCGTCTTCCGTTCCTGGTTCGCCTGGGAGGGGGCGGCCGATGTGGTGCGTTCGGTGGCGCCGGACGTCATTGTGGCACAATCCGGCAAGATCCTGCGCGTAGCCAAGGCCTTCCGGGATTTGGGCCTGCCGACCGTCATTTATCTTCACAATGTGGAGTTTGAGGATCACGGGGAGCCGATCGAAGATTTCCGGGATGCCATCTTCCTTGCCAACTCGCAGTTCACCGCTGACCGCTACCAGGATGCCTGCGGAATTCGCTCGACGGTCATAAATCCGCTTTTCCAGCCTGAACGCTACAAAGTCGCTTCGCGCCGCGAACGGGTCCTGTTCGTAAACCCCCATCCGCTGAAAGGGGTCGATCTCGCCATCGCGCTTGCGCGGGCATGTCCTGATATCCCCTTCGATTTCGTGGAAAGCTGGACATTGTCGAACGACCAGCGATCGTCACTTCAGCAAGGCATGGCCGGGCTTGGCAATGTAACACTGCATCCGCGGACGGACGACATGCGCGAGCACTACCGTCGAGCCCGTATCGTTCTGGTCCCCAGCCGGTGGGAGGAAACCTGGGGGCGCATTGCTTCCGAAGCGCATTACAGCGGAATCCCTGTTCTTGGTACGCGGATCGGCGGATTGACCGAGGCCGTCGGGCCCGGTGGCATTCTCCTCCCACCGCAGGCAGAACTGTCGGAATGGGTAGAGGCTTTGCGCTCCCTTTGGGAAGATTCAACCCTCTATGAAACCCTTTCCCAGGTTGCGATGCGTTACGCAGAACGTCCGGAGCTCGATCGTACGCGCCAGATCGACCAGATGGAGGAGATATTGGCCAAGGCTGCCAATAGTCGTGCAGTCGAGGCCGCATGAGGCTGGCCAGCCGGCCGCAAACCGTCCGCCAGGAACCGCAGTCCCTTCATGCGTTCTCGAGCATCCATCGATAAGGCGTATCCCCGATCATTTCACGCAGTTCGTCATAGTTCTCGATCGTCTCTTCAAGCGGATCAGGATTGGTCTTGCGCAGAAGGATGTCCGGCTTTTCGGGCTTCAGCCCCATAAATTCTATTGCCTTGCGATAAGCGACGAATGGATCGTCGCTGATATGCTCTTCGTAATTCAATTGGCAGACCTGCTTACCCGCCAAGAGACTGTCGAGACGCGCATGGCCCTCTTCGATCATGCGGATTGCATCGATCAGATCGAGATGTCTGGCGCCGATCGGTATCCTGTGCACATCGAGATGGAAGCGTCTCTTCTGCCGTTTCTGGCCGGCGCGGATATGAAACTGGCCGGTTTCGCGCAGGACGGCGCCGGAAATCAGCCGGCGCAGGATGTTCTTCCTCTTGAGCACGACGAAGCGCTCGAACCCGAGCTCGGACAGCGTGTCCACATATCGCTCAAGATCAAGGCCGATCACTTTGAGATGATGCTCGTCAAGAAACTTGGTCTCGAAACCGAACATCCGGTTGCGCGCCTCGCGCATTTCAGCCCGCAGCTCCTTCAGCGGATCTTTCGGAAGAGAATAGCTGCCTTCAGCAGCTTTCATGTAGCGGTCATGTTCCCTCTGAAACACCTCGCCCGCCCAATAGATGCGTCGATGCTGCTGCAGCATTCCCACCAGCACGGTGCTGCCGACGCGGCCGACATGAAACATGGCAACGTTTCCCGGACGGAGCATGCCAAGCAGCGGGTTCAACACGGCCTTGGCATATTTGCGGGTCTGACGGCTGATCGAGGGTTGGAGAAGTTCCGACATGGAAGCACCTTCCTGCATTCGGCATGGAGACGGTGAGCGAACTGCGGCTCGGCCCCCTCCCGCCGGGCGCAGGCGGCAACAACCCCTCCGGCCTGCACCAGGCTCGTCCCGAGCATCTAACGGGATCGGCGATCGAGCGCGGCCCATGTTGGAACGTCCGGAAAGGCCATTATAATCGGGGTGGCGGAAATTGCATCCGCCTTGTCGACATCAAGCTAGCCTGCCGGTCCCCGCCGCCAGAGAGACGTAAGCACCGGAAAACCTTGTCTCACGCAGTGGTTACCACACGGACAGGCCCACGACGATCGAGAACATCGACAACCACCTGGGACCCGGAGCGGCGCAGTGTAATGTCGGCGGAACCTCCGTCGAGCACAAGATTGCGAATGGTGACGTCTCCGAGAAACTCCGGCAGCATCGGTTCATCGAAGGTGATTTGAACCGGGCTCGGATCGAATCCGAGACCGAGACAGGACTGCAGCATGTACAAAGGCGCCCCCGCTGCCCAGGCCTGTGGCGCACATGCGACCGGGTAGAAAGTCGGGCCCCGCGTATGCTGCCGCGCGAAGCCGCAAAAAAGCTCGGGAAGACGGCGAAGGTCTATATAGGTGGAAGCAGCAAAAAGCCCTTCGAAAATGCGTGCCGCCTCGCGCTTGAAGCCATAGCGGGCGAGACCGGCGGCAATCAATGCATTGTCGTGCGGCCATACGGAGCCGTTGTGATAGCTCATCGGATTGTAGCGCGCCTCCGTGGTGGCCAAGGTACGCACGCCCCAGCCGGAAAAGGAAGTGGACGCCATGAGCACCTTGGCCAGCACCGCAGCGCGATCGGGATGCGCAATACCCGTCAGCAGGGTGTGACCGGCATTCGAAGCCCGGACGCGGCAAGGCTTTTTCTCCCCGTCAAGGGCAAGGACATAGGTGCCCAATTGCTCATCGAAGAATGCTTCGTCGAAAGCGGCACGCAGCACCCGAGCGCGATTCTCGAAACCGGCAACCCTATCCGTCAGACCAAGGGCGCGCGCAATTGCGGCAGCGGCACGCCAGGCGCCATAGGCATAAGCCTGCACCTCGGCCAGCGCGATCGGACCTTTCGCCAATGTGCCGTCTGCATGGAAAACGGAATCGTGGCTGTCCTTCCAACCTTGATTGATCAATCCATCGTCCGTTTGCCGGCCATATTCCAGGAAGCCATCCCCATCACGATCGCCAAATCGCTCGATCCAATCGAGCGCCGCCTCGATGCTCGGCCAAAGACGCCGCAAAGTAACGATGTCACCGGTGCGATCCAGATAGGCGCCCGCCAGCATGACAAACAAGGGTGTGGAGTCGATGCTGCCGTAGTAGCAGCGAAAGGGAACTTCCCTCAGTTCCGCCATCTCGCCGTAACGCACCTCGTGCAGGATCTTGCCCGGCTCGGCATCGGTGGCCGGATCGATATCGGTCGCCTGTTTTGAGGCGAGATGCGAAAGTACGCCGCGTGCGATGGCGGGATGCAGCCAGAGCGTTTCGAGCGCGGTAATCAAGGCATCCCGCCCGAAGACGGTGCTGAACCAGGGAATGCCGGCATAGGGATAGGGCCCTTCCGGCTTGTCCGTGATCAGCATGTAAAGATCGGAAATGGAGCGGCGTACCGCCTCATTGAAAATCTCGTTGGATGTCTCGATCCCGGCCGCCCGTGCGGACGACGAGCGCAAAGCCTGACGTGCTTTCCTGAGTGCGGCGCCAAAGCTGCGCCGCAGCGGTCCCGCGGTCACCCTGTCACAGGCAATCTCGATCACGACGATCCGGGCTTGGCGCGGCTCGAGATCGAATAGGAATGTTGCATGATCTGCAGAAATCTCATGTGGGATGGGATCGAAGCGCAGCGTCGTTGCCCGGCGGCGGCCATCCAGGCCGACATAGGCAAGCACTATATGGTCGCTCCCGATTTCGGGCGTCTGCATGTCTCCGCGGCGCTCCCGATGCATGCCGCGCACCTCGAACAGGTCCGCGAAATCCGCCGCAAAGGAAATCTCAACCTTCACCTGTCGCCGGTGCTCGTCGAAATTGCGGACCGCCAGCCGCTCATGGCACACTCCATCCCAGAGAAAGCGCGAGCGGCGAAGATGCAGCAGGTCGTGCTCGACAACCAGTTGGCCGCCGCTGTCGAACAGATCAGGATTGGTGAGATCACAAGTCAGCGTCGCGTTGTCGTCGCGCAGCGTCGAGGAAAGAAGAAGAGGTCGTTGACCGTCGATCGTAAGATAGAGATGTGAAAGATAGCGCGTATCGCGATGAAACAGTCCTTCCGGACTGCCCGGGCCTGAGATCGCATCTCCATTGTGATCGAACACGGCGAAGGTATCGCCATGCTTGAGCGTGCGGGGCCGCCGCTCCTGGAGAGAAGCGGCGGCCGGAATGAAGAACTGGGTGGGAGTCCTGCCCTGTCCGGCCGATACGGGATGACGGACAGGAGCGCCGATATCCATGTACGTCATTGATTGTATCTCCCGCGTTAAGCAGCGACCCGGCCTTCCGTGCCTTTGCCATCATAGACTGCGATAGGCAATGTATGCTCCACACCTGCCAGTTCGCGGTAGATTGCCAGATAGTCTAGCGCCATCCGTTCGATCGTAAATCGCTCCTCGAAAACGGACCGCACGGCGCTCCGCTCAAGGCTGTCGACTTTGGAAACCGCAGCCACCGCATCGTCGAGATTATCGACGATGAAGCCTGTGAGGCCGTCGTCGATAACTTCCGGCACCGAACCATTGCGGAACGCGATGACAGGTGTGCCGCAGGCGATCGCCTCGATCATCACCAGACCAAAGGGCTCCGGCCAGTCGATGGGAAAGAGCAGCGCACGAGCGTTGCCGAGGAAATCGGCCTTCTGATGCTCGTTGATCTCACCGATGAATTCGACGTTGGGATGGTTTGCGACCATCGGAGCGATGATCTCATCCCAATAGGTCTGGTCAGCCTTGTCTATCTTCGCAGCAATCTTGAGTTTCATGCCGGCACGCGCGGCAATCTCGATGGCGCGATCAGGACGCTTTTCCGGCGAAATGCGGCCGAGAAAAGCAAGATAGTCACCGTCCGGCACTTCGGTAAATGGCAGCAGATCCTTTGGCAAGCCATGATAAACAGTACCGGCCCAATTGACTCTCGGCATAGGGCGGCGCTGATCGTCCGAGATCGATATGAGAGGGTAATGCGGAAATACCGAATAAAAAGGCTTAATGTCCGGAAGGTCGAGCCGACCGTGCAGCGTCGTCACCATCTTGTTGGAGAACGACGCCGCCATCGGATAGTGCAGATAATCGATGTGGAAATGCAGGATATCGAACTCGGCGGCGCGGCGGCGTACCTGTTCAAGCATGACTGAATGGTAGGGGAGAGGGTCCCTGACGGTCGGATTGAGCCGCAATGCCATGTCGCAGCAGGGCACCAGTTCCGCATTTGTTATGGAGTCCCCACTTGCGAACAGCGTAACCTCATGCCCCTGGCGCACCAGTTCTTCCGTCAGATAGGATACGATACGTTCCGTACCCCCGTAGAGCCTGGGTGGACAACGTTCGGCAAGCGGGGCGATCTGGGCGATCTTCATCGGCAAAACCTCCTCGGTTGAGCAAAGTGTTGCAATGAGCGCATCGGACAGGTCAGCCACCCCTACGGGGCGTGGCATGGCCTCATTCAGTGTTCAGCAAGGACTGCCTGCCGTCATCTCGTCTGACGGGAATCGGATTTCCGCATCACCCGTCCTGTCCGCCGATGCCACGGGGACTGCAAACGAGAGAAGCAGGGCCTGACGGGACCCTCCTTCTGCAAATGATTGATATTGTAACTGGTCGCCCGCAGGAGCCACACCTGCAGACGATGTTCGAGTTAGGAATCACGCCGGCTCAGTTCAAGAGGACCTCGCCAAGCCAGATTCCGCCGGGTGAGCAGGGTCCCCTTCTCATCGGTCAGAGCATTCTGATGCTTACTCATCTGCATCCAATTCAGAGGCTTCAAGCAAGGCAACCAGCTCCGCAACCCGGCCGGAAGGCAGAGGCCGACCATCATTGATCAAGGCTTCGTCGGCATTCAACCACGCCCATGCCTGGGCGAGTTCTTCCGTGGATGCTCCCGTCTTGTTGATCTCCGCGACCAACTCTTCGTCGAGAGGGCCCAAAATGGCAGTGATCTCTTCCATTCGCATGCCGCCATCTCCTCTGTCCTGGCGTCGATTTCGGTTCTTGTTACGATGTGTCCGCATCCTCCCAGATAAGCGCCCACCGCCCGGAGGAAAGGGCAATTCCACGGTGACTTGAAAGCTTTGTCGTTTATCCTAAATCATTGGATGTTCCGGGGGCTCCTTGGAGACCCGGCAAGCCGGTCGGATGCGAGAGCAACCGACGGCAACGATCTTGTATCCATGTTGCTCAAAGGAGGATGTGGCTATGAGAACCACTTTCGATTTTACTCCACTGTTCCGGTCGAGCGTGGGTTTCGACCGAATGCTGAACGCGCTCGAGGCCGCAAGCCGCGTCGAGCAGATCGATAACTGGCCTCCCTACGATATAGCCAAGACCAGTGAGGACGACTACCGCATCACCATGGCGGTGGCGGGCTTCTCTCAGGACGAACTGGCCATCACTCAGGAGCAGAACATGCTCATTGTGTCTGGCCAGAAGACGGGTGAGGACAACAGCCAGTATCTGCATCGCGGCATTGCCGGGCGGGCCTTCCAGCGCCGTTTCGAACTGGCCGACCACGTCAAGGTGGTGGGCGCCAGCCTCGTCAACGGTCTGCTGACCATCGACCTGAAGCGCGAGCTTCCCGAAGAAATGAAGCCGCGTCGGATCGAGATAGCGACCGGGGAGGCATTGCCCAAGGTCGAAACGAGGAAGATCGAGGCAGAGAAAAAGGCCGCCTGAGGTCTTTCCGCGAGAGAACATCAGCGGCGGCGCTGGGCAATCTGCCCGGCGCCGGCGGGAGGGTTGTGTCCCGTGCAAGAACAGAAAGGAGAAAATCAATGAGTGTACGTGATCTGATCCCTTGGAGCCGGAACAATGGCAACCAGGTTCCCAGCCTCTTTCGTGATGGCGACCGCGATCCATTCCTGTCACTGCATCGCGAGGTGAACAGGCTTTTCGATGACGTCTTCCGCTCCTTCGACAGCCGATTGCCGTCTTTTGGCAGAAGATTCTCTTTCGGCGAAGGCTGGCCAAGCGTCGAAATCTCCGACAACGAAAAGGAGATCAAGGTAACAGCCGAGGTGCCCGGTCTGGAGGAGAAGGACATCGAAGTCCTGCTTGATGATGGAGTGTTGACGCTCAAGGGCGAGAAGCGCTCCGAGACCGAGGACAAGGACAGGCAGTTCTCCGAGCGCTTCTACGGCCGCTTCGAGCGCCGCATTCCGCTTGGGGTCGAGGTCCAGGAGGACAAGGTCGACGCCCGCTTCAAAAACGGTGTGCTGACCGTGACCTTGCCGAAAAGCGAAAAGGCGCAGTCGCAGGTCAAGCGGATCGCCATCAGGAGTTGACGCATGGCAGGCGCCGGCGGCGGGCCATCTGGCCGTCGCCGGCAGCATCCTTCGCCAGAGAGGGAGGGATGAACGATGGAGAAGACGAGACAGGTCAACAGATCAACCACAACACCGATCGCGCAGGGGTGGCCGTCGAACGACAACCGGCACAAACCCCTCTCGATGGGACGCTCGATCTTCCCGGCCGACGCGGTCGCGCGCATCTACAAGCCGTCCCGCGCGATGACGACGTCCGGCACCGCGCGCACAAAGGGCTGGCGTCTCGTGTTCGAGCGGCGCACCGCGCCCTTCATCGAGCCACTGATGGGCTATACGGGCGGCGACGACACCCTGATCCAGATCGAGCTGAGCTTTCCGACGCTCCAATCGGCTGTCCGCTACGCCGAACGGCAAGGCTTGACCTTTGTGGTCGAGGGCGTGGCTGAGCAGATACGTCCGAAAGAGCTGCGCGCAGCAACCACGGCACATTCCTTCTCCGATGCGACCTTGGAGAAGCTCGGCCTGAAAGCCTTTAAGGAAAGCTACGGCAGGGCCTTGGCGGGTGCCGTGAATCAGAACGATCCCTTGGGCTCTGGAACATGGGCATCACCGATGGACGTCGTCGCTGACACAAGGCTGTCGCTCGATGCCAAACGCTCAATCCTCATGAACTGGGCCTGGTCCGAATACCTTATCGATCAGGCGACCAATGAAGGCATGCCGGAGAACAACCGGCCATCGCGTCTGGATGAGGTTGAGCAGGCGTTGCTTGCACTCGAGTGCAAAGACCTGGCTGGCCAGGCCCATCCAAAGCCACGGAAAGCGGATGAGGTGCAGTCATGGATCCACTCGTCGTCTTTGAATGTCAGAAGATCCTGCCGAACAGGTTTGCTCTGACATTGGCGGCAGCAGCACGCAGCCGCGCACTCAACAGAGGACGCGCTCCGCGGCTCGACCAGCCGGCGGCCGGCACGGTTGATCTTGCGTTGCATGAGATCGCGGCGGGCGTGTTCACGCAGCAGGAACTCGCGCCGTTCCTGTCGGATCGGACCGGTAGCGCGTTGCTCCTGCCACCCGCAACACAATACGAGCTTCGCGACAGCGGCCCCTCGAAGGCCGCTGCCGCACCCGTCTCCCGTCCGCGGGAGACGGTTCATTGATGGCGAAACCAGTCGACAAGGAGAAATGAACGATGCTGAAGTCTCTGTCTTTCGACAACCGTACGGCTTTCGATATCGTCAATATCGTTGCCGGCCTTGGGCTTGCCCTGTCTCCCTGGTATCTCGGCTATGCGGCTGAGAGCCATGCCGCATGGAATGCCTGGGTTGCGGGCGCCGCAATCGCCTTGATCGCGACGGTTGCGCTATTCGCGTTCCATCAGGCTGAGGAATGGATCAATCTTGCTCTCGGCATTTGGACCGTGATCGCGCCCTGGGTCCTCGGCTTCTCCGCCCTCACGGGCAGCCTCTGGCTTAGGACCAACCGTCCGTACTCCACCGCGTGACGACACAAATCGGCCCGGCATGATGCCGGGCCATTTCTCCCTGTCTGACTCAGGCGGAAAGGGGAGATCGCCAGCCATCAGGCCCGAGGGAGATTCGCTCGTGTTCAGAAACGTCACAACCCCATGCCGCGCCGTTTTCTTCTGTATTGTTCTTGCATTTGCGACCGGGCTGCCTTCTTCGGCCTTGGGACAACCCGTTCCAGGCATTGCAGGGCGACTTCCCACCCTCGCGCCCGTGCTCGAGCGGGTGACGCCCGCAGTCGTCAACATCTCGGTCGTCTCTGAGACGGCGTCAGCGTCGAATCCGCTTTACAACGATCCATTCTTCCGGCGCTTCTTCGATCTCCCTGATGCCCCGCCGCCGCGACAGCGGATGAGCGCCGGGTCCGGCGTGATCATCGATGCCGCCCGAGGCCATGTGCTTACCAATCATCACGTGGTGGCGAATGCGCGGGAAATCACCGTCACGCTGAAAGATGGGCGGCGGCTGAATGCCGAACTCGTAGGCTCGGATCAGGCAACGGACATCGCCCTTCTCAAGGTCGAGGGCAGCAACCTTGCAGCTCTGGAAATCGGCGATTCCGACCGCCTCCGGGTAGGAGACTATGTCGTCGCCATCGGCAATCCCTTCGGACTCGGGCAGACAGTCACCTCCGGCATTGTCAGCGCCCTTGGCCGCAGCGGTCTCAGCAATGAGGGGTATGAGGATTTCATCCAGACCGACGCTTCGATCAACCCGGGCAATTCCGGCGGCGCTCTCGTCACGCTGGATGGCAGGCTTGTTGGCATCAACAGCGCGATCCTGAGTCCGGCCGGTGGCAATATCGGCATCGGTTTCGCCGTTCCCAGCAACATGGCCGTGGCCGTCATGAACCAGTTGATCGAACATGGCGAGGTGCGGCGCGGCCGGATCGGCATCGGAATTCAGGACGTGACCCCCGATCTGGCCGAAGCGCTCGGGCTGGGCGGCCTGCGTGGCGCAGTGATCGCCAATGTCGAGCCCGGCTCGCCGGCTCAGCGCGCCGGTTTGCAGGTCGGGGATATTGTCACTGCGGTGGACGGACGTGATATTCACAGCTCCACGGATCTGCGCAATCGGATCGGCCTCACGCCTGTCGGAACGAAGGTCAAGCTGACGATAGTGCGCAAAGACGGAGAGCGCGAGATTAGCGTCCCGATCGAAAGAGGCGGAAGCCCCTTCTCGCAGCTTGCCGGAACTGTATTCGAGGGCGCGGGCTTGCGGAACGCATCTGCAGAGGAAGCTCAGGCAGCCGGGACAGGCGGCGTGATCGTGGAGAGTGTCGCAACGGCAAGCCGCGCCGAGCGCGCCGGTTTCCGGCCGGGTGACATGATCGTCGCGATCAATCGCATTCCTGTGACATCGATCAGGGATATCCGTCGCTGGACATCCGATCATCCGGCCACGCTCGCCGTGGAGATCGTGCGGGACGGAACGTCCCTGCTTTTGGTTGTCAGGTAATCGGAGAAAGCGGCCATGGGTATCAACAAGAAAACACAGTTCAATATCTGGTACTGGATAGCCGCCTTCTTCATCCTGATGGCGTTTCAGTACCTGTTCACGACCGCCACGCAGGTGGCGCAGATTCCGTACAGCCAGTTCGAGACCTATCTGCGCGATGGCATGATCGCAGAGGTGGCGGTGTCCGACCGTTTCATTCAGGGAACCTTCAAGCAGCCGATCGACGGGCGGCCGATGTTCATCACGACCCGGGTCGAGCCCGACCTTGCCCGTCAATTGCAGGAGCATGGGGTCGTCGTTACCGGACAGATCGAGAGTACCTTTCTGCGCGACCTGCTTTCCTGGGTTCTGCCTGTCGTGCTCTTCATAGGTATCTGGATCTTCGTTCTGAAACGCATGGGCAGCGGCATCGGTGGCGGACTGATGCAGATCGGCAAGTCAAAGGCCAAGGTCTATGTGGAGAAGGACACCGGCGTTACCTTCGAGGATGTCGCTGGTGTTGACGAGGCGAAGGACGAACTTAAGGAAATCGTCGATTTTCTGAAAGATCCAACGGAATATGGCCGGCTCGGCGGACGCATGCCGAAGGGCGTACTTCTTGTCGGTCCGCCCGGCACCGGCAAGACGTTGCTGGCCAAGGCCGTCGCGGGCGAGGCGGGCGTGCCGTTCTTCTCGATCTCCGGGTCGGAGTTTGTCGAGATGTTCGTCGGTGTTGGTGCGGCACGTGTACGCGACCTGTTCGAGCAGGCCCGCGCCAAGGCGCCGGCCATCATCTTCATCGACGAACTCGATGCGCTCGGTCGTGCCCGCGGCATGGGGCCCATGGCCGGTGGCCATGACGAGAAGGAACAGACGTTGAACCAGTTGCTGGTCGAGCTCGACGGGTTTGACTCTTCGACCGGCCTTGTGCTGCTAGCCGCTACCAATCGGCCCGAGATTCTCGACCCGGCGCTGCTGCGCGCCGGCCGCTTCGACCGTCAGGTACTGGTCGACCGGCCTGACAAGGCAGGGCGCGTCCAGATCCTCCATGTGCACCTGAAAAAGGCCAAGCTCGCGCCCGATGTCGAACCGGAGAAAATCGCGGCGCTCACGCCTGGCTTCACCGGTGCGGACCTTGCCAATCTGGTCAACGAGGCTACGCTGCTTGCCACGCGCCGCAGGGCCGATGCCGTTACCATGGAGGACTTCAACAATGCCGTCGAACGCATCGTGGCTGGGCTGGAGAAGCGCAACCGGCTTCTAAATCCCAAGGAGCGCGAGATCGTCGCCTATCATGAGACAGGCCATGTACTGGTCGCCATGGCGCTTCCCGGCGTCGATCCCGTGCATAAGGTCTCGATCATTCCGCGCGGCATTGGCGCGCTCGGCTATACGATCCAGCGTCCCACCGAGGACCGTTTCCTGATGACCCGGGAGGAACTGGAAAACAAGATGGCAGTGCTTCTGGGAGGCCGCGCCGCCGAATGGATCGTCTTTGGTCATCTGTCGACCGGAGCGGCGGATGACCTCACCAAGGTGACCGATATAGCGCGGGCCATTGTAACCCGCTATGGCATGACCGAGGAGCTTGGCCATGTGGCCCTTGAGAAGGACCGACGCTCATTCCTCGGAATGGAACAGCCCTACTACGGACCGCAGGAGCGCACCTATTCGGAGGAGACCGCGTCCGCCATCGACAGGGAGGTAAAGCGCATTGTGGGTGACACGTTCGAAAAGACCGTCAACCTTCTACACGAGCACAGGGACGCCTTGGAGCGGATCGCCCGCGAGCTCCTGGAAAAGGAAACTCTCGACGAGAAGGAAATCGCCAGGCTTTCCAGAATGAAACCTGTTGCTGCGGCTGAGGCGTAATCCGGAGCAGTCGCGGAGATCAAGACCTTGTCTCGATGCTGTGCTTGATCGACTCCTGCGAAACTACCTCGTGGCCTGGATGCCTTTTATCCACGGGCACTACTTTAGTCTAATAAAGCCCGAAAGACTGTTTCCCGCTGGAATCCAGAAGCTACAATCCTCTTTCATTCGAGGGAGGATCGTCAAGTAGCATGTAACAATGCCATCGGCGCAGCAGGCGCGGATGGTAGCCGGCAGACAGCCGACCGGCATTTCAGAGCGTCAGTACTATTCACAAGGGAACGTCCGCCATCTCGCCAACGGATGGGGAGTGGCGACTTGGAAGTGAAACAGGAGGAGACGACGCATGACCCAGGAAAATAAGAAACGCGGCATTGGCCGCCGCAAATTCCTTACCGGCGCTGCCCTTGCCGGAGCGGGCACTTTGGCCATGCCGCAGATATCGCGGGCCCAGACCACAAAGTTGACGATGCAGAGTTCGTGGCCAGTGTCCGACATCTTCCAGGAGATGGCGCAGCAATATGCCGACCGTGTCAGCGAGATGTCCGGCGGCAGGCTGGAGATCGACCTGCAGCCCGCCGGAGCGATCGTGGCCGCCTTCTCGGTGCAGGATGCCTGCCACGACGGCGTTCTGGATGCCGCCCATACCGTTTCCGCCTATTGGTACGGCAAGAACAAGGCCGCTTCCCTGTTCGGCACGGGGCCGGTCTTCGGGATCGACGGCGCGCAGATCATCGCCTGGTTCCAGTATGGCGGCGGCCAGGAACTCTACAACGAACTGGTCCAGGAAGTGCTTGGGCTGAACGTCGTCGGCTTCTATGCCTTCGCCATGCCGACACAGCCCTTCGGATGGTTTTCAAGGGAGCCGACCTCCATCGAGGATATTCAGGGCCTCAAATACCGGACCGTCGGCCTATCGGCCGATCTCAACCAGGCGATGGGGCTTGCCGTAACACAGCTTCCCGGCGGCGAGATCGTCCCGGCGATGGAGCGTGGGGTCATCGATGCCTTCGAATACAATAACCCGACCTCCGACCGACGCTTCGGCGCCCAGGATGTCGTCAAGAACTACATGCTCGGCTCCTACCACCAGGCATGCGAAGCCTTCGAACTGATCTTCAACAAGGATCGTTTTGATTCACTGGAGCCGGAATTGCAGGCGATCCTGCGCTATGCCGCTGAGGCAGCCAACACCGCCAATTACGGCCTGGCGATGGACAACTATTCGAAGGACCTCCAGGCTCTCATCGATGATGCGGGCGTCAATGTGAAGCGCACGCCGCAGTCCATCATGGAGGCGCAACTCGAGGCCTGGGACAAGGTCATCGAGCCCTTGATGGAGGACGACCTGTTCAAGCGTATCGTCGAGAGCCAGAAGGCGTGGGCCGAGCGCGTCGGATTCTACAGCCTGATGAATTCGGCCGACTACAAGGCCGCCTACGACCACTATTTCCCGGGCAAGCTGACTTACTGACGCTCTTCCTGAGCACGCAACGAGCAATCAGGGGCGCGGCGCTGCCGGCGTCGCACCCGCTCCCGAGAGCATGTGAGGGGACCGCGCAGGATGCTTAACACCATATTTTTCATCGACAAGGTGTCGAGCTGGTTCGGCAAGGCCTTTGCCTGGCTGATTCTGGCGATGACGCTCGGCGTCAGCTACGAGGTCTTCATGCGCTATGTGATGCGCCACCCGACGAGCTGGGCCTTCGACGTCACATATATCATGTATGGCGGGCTATTCATGATGGCCGGAGCCTACACGCTGTCGCGGGACGGACATGTGCGGGCGGATTTCCTCTACCGGCTCTGGCGACCGCAAACCCAGGCCACGGTGGAACTTGTTCTCTATTTCCTCTTCTTCTTTCCTGGCGTGCTTGCATTGATCTTCGCCGGCTGGCGTTATGCTTCCCGATCCTGGCGATATCTCGAAGTAAGCACCTTCAGCCCGGCCAATATCCCGATCTACCAGTTCAAGACGATCATTGTTGCCGCGGGCGCCATCCTGTTCCTGCAAGGCATAGCACAGGTCATGCGCTGCATCGTCTGTATCCGCACCGGCGCATGGCCGAGGCATCTGGCCGACGTGGAGGAGCTTGAGGAAGTGCTGATACGCGAGCATGAACAGGGCGTGCTCGGGCATGGCTCGGAAGCCGACGACCTTATCGATCCCGGTAATGTACAATCTGGAAAGGACGGCGGACGATGACCGATCCCCAAGTCGCCCTGCTGATGCTGGGTTCGTTCATCTTCCTGATCATGCTCGGCTTTCCAATCGCTTTTACCCTGATGGGGATGGCGGTCGCCTTTGGCTACTATGCGTATTTCGACTGGGCGCGGATAGGCCGAACCGTCGAACGGCTGGCAGGGGAAAGTCCTGGAGCCTTGGACACCCTGCTGGCCTGGATTCAAGGCCTGGGCACCAATCGCATATTCGACCTTCTCGTGAACCAGACTTTTTCCGTCATGGCGAATGACGCCCTGACTGCGGTGCCGCTGTTTCTTTTCATGGGTTATATCGTCGAGCGGTCGAACATCATCGGGCGCCTCTTCTCCACCCTCAACATCGCCACCCGTCATCTACCTGGCTCCATGGCGGTAGCCGCCTTGATCACCTGCGCCCTCTTCGCCACGGCGACCGGTATAGTCGGGGCAGTCGTCACCTTGATGGGGCTGCTGGCCTATCCGGCGATGCTGAAGGCGCGCTACGATATCCCGTTGGCCTCGGGCGTCATCTGCGCTGGCGGCTGCCTTGGCATCCTGATCCCGCCTTCCATCATGCTGATCGTCTATGCCGCAACGTCCGGGGTGTCGGTGGTTCAGCTCTATGCGGCGGCGTTCGTTCCCGGTTTCATGCTGGCTGGATTCTACGTCATCTATGTTATCGGGCGGGCCTGGTTGAATCCGTCTCTCGCGCCAAAGCCGAGCCGCGAGGAAATAGGCGATGTTTCGTTCATGAACGTCGCGTGGATGCTGCTCACGTCCTTCGCCCCATTGGCGGTCCTGATCATGGCCGTGCTCGGCGCCATTGTCTTCGGCCTGGCCACGCCTTCCGAAGCAGCGGCCATTGGCGCGCTTGGCGGCCTCCTACTGGCCGCGGCTTATGGAGCCTTGACCTGGGAGCGATTGAAGGAATCCGTCTATCTGACCGTCCGTACCTCGGCGATGGTCTGCTGGCTTTTCGTCGGCTCCTGGACCTTCGCCTCGGTCTTCTCCTATCTCGGCGGCGAAGATCTGATAGCGGAATTCGTCGTCGGGCTAGAGCTTTCGCCACTGACCTTCCTGCTTCTGGCGCAGCTCATCATCTTCCTGCTCGGCTGGCCGCTCGAATGGAGCGAGATCATCATCATCTTCGTTCCGATCTTTCTGCCCTTATTGAGCGTCTACGACATCGATCCGCTGTTTTTCGGCATCCTGATCGCACTCAACCTGCAGACCTCGTTCATGTCGCCGCCAATGGCCATGGCCGCCTACTATCTCAAGGGCATTGCACCGCCGCATGTAACCCTGGTGCAGATATTCACCGGAGTGATGCCCTATCTTGTGATGGTCCTGCTCACCATGGTGGTCGTTTATAATTTCGACAGTGCAATCTACTGGCTACCGAACCTGATCTACGGCAGGTAGGAAATGACCATCAGGAAGCCTGACCGGAAATTCACGGAGCTTGGCGCCACGGCGCTCGCCGATATGGTTGGGCGCGGCGCCGTGAAGGCGGAGGCGGTCACGCAAGCCTTCCTCGACCGCATCGCCGATGAGGATGAGGCACTGGGCGCCTGGGCGCATGTCGACGCTGACTATGCTCTCAGGCAGGCGCGGGCGCTCGATCTGCATCGCTCGACCGGGCGCGCGGTCGGTCCGCTGCATGGAGTCCCGATCGGCATCAAGGACATCATCGACGTGCGCGGGCTGCCTTGCGAGAATGGCACAATGCTTGATGCCGGCCGGATGCCAGGAACGGACGCTTTCATCGTCTCCCGCCTGCGTCAGGCCGGAGCGGTGATTCTTGGCAAGACGGTGACGACCGAGCTGGCGGTCTATCATCCGGGCAAGACCCGCAACCCGCACGATCCGGGCCGTACGCCAGGCGGCTCATCATCGGGTTCGGCTGCGGCGGTGGCGGCACATCTGGCACCACTTGCGGTGGGAACGCAAACCAACGGCTCCATCATCCGCCCAGCCTCCTATTGCGGCATCGTCGGCTACAAGCCCTCGCGCGGACTCGTTTCACGCAGCGGCATCCTGTCGCAATCACCGACGCTGGACACGGTAGGGCTCTTTGCGCGCAATGTCGAAGACGCCGTTCTCCTTGGCGACGTGCTGGCCGATTTCGACCCGCAGGACAGAGCAATGCAACCATCGGCTCCGCCGCGGCTGGCCGCAATTGCCAATTCGCCGCCGCCGCTGCGGCCCAATCTGGCGCTGGTGCGTACCTCGGTGTGGGACGAAGCCGACGAGGATGTGAAGGCGGGCTTCGAGGAGCTGTCCGCGGCCCTTGGTAACGCGATGGACAGCGTCGACCTGCCCGAACCCTTCGCGCGGGCGCATGACATGCATAAAGCCATCATGCTGGCCGACATCGCAAAGAGTTTTGCAAGCTACTACGAATATGGGCGGGAGCAACTGAGCACGACGCTAGCCGGCATGATCGCAGAAGGCCGGCGCGTGCTGGCTGTCGATTATGCGCTGGCGCATGACTGGATCGAGGTTCTGAATGCGGCCCTCGATCGCCTGTTCGAACGGTTCGACGCGATTGTTACGCCGGCGGCGACGGGAGAAGCCCCAATCGGCCTGGAGACGACCGGCAGCCCTGTCTTCGCAACGCTATGGACATTTTGCGGCGTACCCGCCGTTACGCTCCCGCTTTTAAGCGGCAGCAGCGGATTGCCGATCGGCGTCCAACTGGTAGGCCGGCGCGGTGACGATGCCCGGCTCCTGCGCACCGCACGGTGGCTTGTCGGCACACTCAGACAGGAAGCGGCAGGCACGGTGCCGCATGAGGAACCTAGGGAACAACAACAATGGTCGATGTAATTCTGGCCGTGATTGCCCTGTTGGGGTTGGCCGCGTATTTCATACCCCTCATCCAGAAAGTGCCGGACGCTGCCCTGATCACGGTGCTTTGCATCGTGATTCTGATGGCGGCTTTCGATTTCGCTCTGGAACTGCGCTTCAACCGCAAGAACGGAAACGGACGATCGCAGTGACGTTGCGACGGCTTGGCTGAAGGTCCGGTCTATAGTAGTTTCCCAAAGCATTTCACGGAAGCTACCATGCCATTCATTCCCGACCTCGCCACGCTGCTGCAATTTGCTGTCGCGACCTTCGTGCTCTCGATCACACCGGGGCCTGACATGACGCTTTTCGTGGGCCGCGCGCTGAGCCAGGGACGTGCCGCGGGCTTTGCCTGCATGTTCGGCGCCATGACCGGGATACTCGTCCACACCACGATGGTTGCGCTTGGCCTCTCCGCCCTCATCGTCGCTTCGCCGGAAGCCTTTCTCGTGCTCAAGGTCGCGGGCGCAGGCTATCTCATCTGGCTTGCCTGGCAGGCCCTGCGCCACGGTTCGGCATTCTCGCCGGAAAAACAGGCCGGGGGCGGGCACTCGCTTTTCCGCAACTGGGCCAAAGGTCTCGGCATCAACCTGCTCAACCCGAAGATCATCCTCTTCTTCATGACCTTCCTGCCGCAATTCGTCTCGCCCACTGATCCATATGCGCCGCAGAAGCTGTTTTTCCTCGGGCTGCTGTTCATCCCGCTGGCACTGCCGATCACAGCGCCCATGGTCATCGCTGCGGACGGCTTTGCCCGCCTTCTGCGTAAGAGCCCGAAGGTGACGAGGATCGTCGACTATCTGTTCGCGGGTATCTTCTCCGCCTTTGCGCTGAAAATCCTTACAGCACAGGCGCGCTGATTCATTCTTCCGACGTCGGAGATCTTTGCAGCCATCTGCCGGCCGAGCGACCAGCAACCATCCAGTAGGCGATGCCGCCGACCATGCCGGCGGCAATCAGAGCAAGGATAAGAGCCGCGTCGGAAAACGCGTTTTCCTGAGGCTCCAGCCAGAAGTAACCTGACACGACGAGCCCGACCACCCCGCCGCCGAGCGCATGGAAGAGCCAGTCGCGCCTGGCGAAGATCTCCAGCGCGACGATAACGGCCGCAGCCGGCCAGAAGGCAAGATAGCCAACGAAGACCGCAAGCAAGGGAACCCCGACATAGAGGCCGCCGGCAAGCGCGTCCGGCAGTTGCTCGGCATCGAATCGAAAGGCCGAGATGACGAGAAGATTGATGAACAGGCTTGCTGACAGTATCGCGGCAAGGAAGCCGAACACGATCATGAAGAACCGGCCGAGACAGGCGAGAAGATCGCTCAAGCCTCGCCGTGCCCCGCAATCATCATCGCTTCAAGCGCCAGCCGCTCCGATTTCTTGAGACGCTCCGATTCCGACTTGAGCTGACCGCAGGCCGCCAGGATGTCGCGACCGCGCGGGGTGCGGATCGGCGATGCGTAGCCCGCCTGATTCACATAGTCGGCAAACTTCTCTATCGTCTCCCAATCCGAGCACTGGTAGTTCGATCCGGGCCAAGGATTGAACGGTATCAGATTGATCTTGGCCGGGATGCCTTTGAGCAGGCGTACGAGTTCCTTGGCGTCCTCAGGGGAGTCGTTAACGTCCTTCAGCATCACATATTCGAAAGTGATGCGCTTGGCGTTCGACAGGCCCGGATAGGCGCGGCAGGCGTCAAGCAGTTCCTTGAGCGGATATTTCTTGTTGATCGGCACCAACATGTCACGCAGATCGTCGCGTACCGCGTGAAGCGAGATAGCCAGCATGACGCCGATCTCCTCACCAGTGCGGTAGATTTCCGGCACGACGCCCGAGGTCGACAAAGTGATGCGGCGCTTCGACAGCGACAGGCCCTCGCCATCCGAGGCGATCAGCAGCGCCTTCTTCACATTCTCGAAATTGTAGAGCGGCTCGCCCATCCCCATCATGACGATGTTGGTGATCTTGCGACCTTCCGCGGGCACGATGGCGCCATCCGGCGTGGCGGCGTCGGGAAAGTCTCCCAGCCGCTCGCGCGCGGTGAGCAACTGGTCGAGGATTTCGCCTGCCGTCAGATTGCGTACCAGCTTCTGCGTTCCCGTATGACAGAAGGAACAGGTCAGCGTGCAGCCGACCTGGCTCGAAATGCAGAGCGTGCCGCGTCCCTCCTCGGGAATGTAGACCGTCTCGATTTCTACGGGGCGCCCGGCGCCACGCGGAGGAAAGCGGAAGAGCCATTTGCGCGTGCCGTCATTGGAGACCTGCTCCTCGACGATCTCAGGCCGCGCGATGGTAAAATTCGCGTCGAGTTCAGCCCGCAGATCTTTGGAAATATTGAACATCAGGCTGAAATCGGCGACACCGCGCACATAGAGCCAATGCCAAAGCTGCTGGACCCGCATCCGCACCTGCCGTTCCGGCACGCCGATCGACGCCAGCGCCTCGCCGAGTTCCTCACGCGACAGGCCGATCAACGGGCGCTTTTCGGCCGCCGCAGCGGCCGGACGCAGACGCGTACGCGTCGCCGGATCCGTTATGTCGAACGAAAGGCTCATCTTCTGCTGGTTCTTTCAAAGCGGTTCGGGCGGCAAACGCCGCCCGGAATCCTCGACCATCAATATCACGGGCGGATAGCGCGGTCACGCCCGGTTGGTTCACGTCAGCTATTTGCAGCTCGCAATGGAATCAAGAGCTGCGGTGAGGCCGAGCAGAGAAAAAGTGTAATTCGTGCTGTTTCCGCGCCCCGAAACGGCCGCGACCTTCATGTCGGAGCCGGACTTCATAGCGGTGACGAGTTGTGGTTCCTCGGCTGCATTCTCCAGCCATGCCGATTTGCCTTGCGTGAACATGGAGAAGTTACGACCGCCGACGCTGACCGTCACCTTCGAATTGGCCTGGAAATCATAGGAAGCGATGAACTGCGGCTCATAGGCGATATTCTGGCCGGGCTTCTGACTGACGAAAAAGAAGATGTCGCCATGGTCCAGACTCGACGGCTCCTTCTGCTTCGGAACGCTCATGACATAGCATACCTTGCCGTTGTTGCTCTGGTAGCTGTAGGTTCCCCAGTCGCGGTACTGGCCTACCGCCGTGGCCTGCGCGAATACCGGCGTCGCCGCCGCAACCGCAAAGAAAAGGGATATGGTCTTAATCAGTCCACGCATCGTTCTGACCGTTCTGCTTGGTGTCATGTGAAACCCGCGGGCGACCGCCTGCGGACGCGATCGCTTCATTTTTATTTAATTTGGGTTATCAAAGGGTGAAGCTTGAAGACAAGACTACCCTGTAACCCATGGACGACCCGATGCGCGGACACCCCACCCGCAGATCGCCTGAAGGGTTGAAAGCGGACGAAAAAGGCAAGAATTTGACTTGGGCGCCGTTTGATTTTGGCGTGCTGGGTACGGCCAGCCGCGGACCGCTTCAGGTGCTGGTAACAGGCCAGCTTCAGTCCTCGCTCTCCAAAGCCTGTTTTGCTGCCAAGCGGTGCGCCGGCGTGATGTGAGCCCGAACCGCTGCCAGCGCTGCCATCAGGACAGCCATGTCGTCGGTAAAGCCAATGCCGGCGAAAAGATCGGGTATGGTGTCGATGGGCAGCACGAAATAGGCCAATGCGGCAAGCAGCATGCCCCGGACGCGGAATGGCGTGTCGCGATCAAGGGCGCAGTAATAACCGGCGACGACATCCTCCATGAAAGGGATCTGCCGTGCGGCCCGCTTGGCGGTGCTCCAGAACTTACGGCGCACGCGTTGTTCGCGGCTCTCATTTTCCTCTTTGCCAACGGGTTCGAGGATTTCGCCGATCTTGACGTCTTCCATGGGCATGTCGCTCCTTGCCCGGAAAATGTGGGGGGAACTTTGCGGCTTTGCAAGGATTGCAACCGCAAACCACGCAGATCCATCCACGAATGCGGCGAGCCTCTGGCGCTCTTAGCGCAAATACGGAAAGGCCTGCGGCCAGGTGGCTGCAAAGCCGCCATGCCGGACATTCCCCGATCCTGCGAGCGGCCAGGCTTCCTCGATAATGTAAGGTCCGCCACCGACGGAATCCTTCGACGACATGAGCACGAAACGGCCGACTCCGAAGGGAGCCGCCGAGAAATTGCCGCGCGCGGACAGATAGTTCGCCACGTCGGCAGGGCTGCTGTTGCGAAGCCGGGCCAATGTGACATGGGGGATGAACTTGCGCGGGTCGGCGGGCAGGCCGAGGCGCTGGCAGATGCGCTCGATTTCCGCCTGCAATGCGTTCAGATCAGGCGAGGTCGCCACGCCGGCCCAGACGGCATGCGGCTTCTTCTGCCCGAAGGCTCCGACGCCGGAAAGCTCGAGCTGGAAAGACGGCCGCCGCACCCGGTCGAGCGCATTGGCGATCTCGTCGGCCACATGGCCTTCGACATCGCCTATGAAGCGCAGGGTGAGATGATAGTTCTCGACATCGATCCAGCGGGCGCCGGGAAGGCCGCCACGCAGGAGCGAGAGAGAAAGAGCGGCGTCGCGGGGAATCTCGAGGGCGGTGAAAAGTCGCGGCATGGCTACCTCCTCGAATCGGGACGTTGTCCTCAGCGAATCACCGATTGCCTTCAAGGGCAAGCGGTTTGTGGGGAATGGGATCAGGCGTCTGTCTTTTCCTTCGAAAGCATCTCCTCCATCACCGGAAGGATTCTCTCGACCATAATGTTCACGCCTTCTGCGTTGGGATGCATCCCGTCCTGGAGTTGCATGGCCGCGTTGGCGGCAACGCCGTCGAGAAAGAATGGATGCAGCGGGACATCATATTTTTCAGCCAGTCGCGGATAGATGGCATTGAAGGCTTCGGCATAATCGGCCCCGAGATTGGGGGCGGCCATCATACCGACGAGCAGGATGCGAATCCCGCGCGCCTGCAATTTCTCGATCATCTCGGCAAGGTTTTCTTCGACCACCTTCGGAGAAACGCCGCGCAGCATGTCGTTGGCGCCCAGTTCCAGGATTACGACATCCGTGCCATCCGGGACGGACCAGTCGAGCCGCGAAAGACCGCCGCTCGTGGTGTCGCCCGAAACGCCCGCATTGGCGACCTCGATGTCGTATCCCTTCTCATGCAGCGCTTCCTGAAGCTTTTCCGGAAAGGATTCTCCAGGCGCGAGTTGGTATCCCGCCATCAGGCTATCGCCGAAGCCGACGATACGCACTGGCTCGGCAAAGGCTGCGAAGACGGAGAGAAATGTCAGGGTCGTGGCGAAGAACAGGCGTGCAAGATGTTTGAAAGCCATTAATCTCAACCCATATTGGCGGAATTGCCGCCCCTTCTTTTGTACTCATATAGGGTATGCTCTCCGTGACAGAAGCCGTCATCGAACTGCACGATGTTTCCCTCACATTGGGCGAAGGAGCTTCCTCTGTCCATGTCCTGAAGGGAGTGAGCCTTCAGGTTGCGCGCGGCGAATCGACTGCGGTGGTCGGACCTTCGGGCTCAGGAAAATCGACGCTTTTAATGGTGATTGCGGGGCTGGAGCGCGTTGACCGGGGCACGGTCAAGATAGCCGGAGAGGTCATCAATGAGCGCAGCGAGGATGAGATCGCCGCCTTCCGCGGACGAAGCGTCGGCATTGTCTTCCAGTCATTTCACCTCATCCCCAATATGACGGCGCTGGAAAACGTCGCCGTGCCGCTCGAACTTGCAGGTCATCCCGATCCCTTTCGTATTGCGGAAAAGGAATTGTCCGCCGTCGGCCTCCAGGAGCGGCTGACGCATTATCCCGGCGAACTTTCCGGCGGCGAACAGCAGCGTGTGGCGATTGCCCGCGCACTGGCGCCGCAGCCTGCGATCCTGATTGCCGACGAACCGACCGGCAATCTCGACCAGCTGACAGGAAGGCAGATCGCCGACATGCTCTTCGCCAAGGCTGCCGAACGCGGCACTACTTTGATGCTCGTTACCCACGACCCGGCGCTTGCTGCGCGCTGCGACCGGCAGGTGGCCATGCGCTCCGGGCGGATAGAACAGCCTGCCGCATTTGCGGCAACGGCCTGATCGCGATGCAAACGTTTCCGATGGCAAGCCCGCAATTCGAGTGGCTGCGATGAGCGGCCTCATACGAACGTTCCGACTCACCCTACGCTTTTCCCTGCGTGAAATGCGCGGAGGACTCAAAGGTTTTATCGTCTTCCTGGCCTGCATCGCGCTGGGCGTCGCCGCCATCGGCGGGGTCAATTCCGTCGCACGGGCGATCGGGACGGGTGTCGCCGGCCAGGGACAGGAACTGCTCGGCGGCGATATCCGCTTCCAGCTCAACCAACGCGAGGCCTCCGAAGCCGAGCTGGCTTTCCTGGAGGGCCTCGGCACCCTTGCTGTTAGCGCTAACATGCGTTCCATGGCCCGGCTCGAGGACGGGTCCGACCAGGCGCTTGTAGAGGTGAAGGCCGTCGATGCGGCCTATCCGCTCTACGGCGCGTTGGTGACGGAACCCGCGCTTCCCCATGACAAGCTATTCGGCGAGAGGGGCGGTGCGCATGGCGCGGTCGCTCCGGCCCTCCTTCTCGAACGTCTCGGCCTCCAGATCGGCGACAGGTTGATGCTGGGCAGCGGAAGCTTCGAACTTCGCGCCATGCTCCTTACCGAACCCGACGCGATCTCCGACGGATTCGGTTTCGCGCCGCGGCTCATGGTCTCGCTGGATGGATTGCGCGCCTCGGGTCTTGTCCAGCCCGGCAGCCTGGTCGAGTACAATTACAAGCTCCAGCTTGCCGAGGCGGGAGAGGCGGAGATTTCCGACATCCGCAACCGTGCCGCAGAAGAGCTTCCCGAAGCAGGTTGGAGCATCCGCAGCCGGTTGAACGCCGCCCCTGCCCTGTCCTCCAATATCGAGCGTTTTTCGCAGTTCCTGACCCTTGTCGGGCTGACGGCCCTGGTCGTCGGCGGAGTAGGGGTGGCGAATGCCGTACGCGCCTATCTGGACGGCAAGCGCGCCGTGATCGCCACCTTCAAGAGCCTCGGCGCATCCGGCGGCTTCGTCTTCACCGTCTATCTGGTGCAGATCCTGATTATCGCTCTGATAGGCATCGCCATCGGCCTCGTGCTTGGCGCAACCATGCCTTTTGCCGCCAGCGCCGCCCTCGCCTCCGTTCTTCCCGTGCCGGCGCAGGGCGGCATCTATCCGGGAGCCCTCGGCATCGCAGCCTTGTTCGGCATCCTTGTCACGCTCGCCTTTGCGCTGCTTCCGCTCGGCCGTGCGCGGGATGTTCCGGCCACCGCGCTCTTCCGCGAGATGGGCGTCGATGCCCGCGGCTGGCCACGCCCCGTTTATCTCGCTGCCGCCATTGCCATTGCGGCGATACTGGCCCTGCTGGCCATCTGGTTCTCCGACGAGCGGCGCGTCGCCGCCATCTTCGTCGGCGCGGCCATCTTCGCCTTCGCTGTGCTGAGAGGCGTTGGCTCTCTCGTTCAATGGCTTGCGCGACAAAGTCCGAGGGTGCGCTCTACTCCGCTGCGGCTTGCGCTGGGCAACATTTACCGGCCGGGCGCATTGACGCCATCCGTGGTGCTTTCATTGGGCCTCGGCCTCACCTTGCTGGTGACGCTGGCTCTGATTGACGGCAATCTGCGTCGGCAGATCACAGGCAATCTGCCGGAACAGGCGCCGAATTTCTTCTTCGTCGACATCCAGAGCGCCCAGGTGGACGATTTCGCGGCCTTGATCGAACGCCAAGCGCCGGGAGGCAAACTGGTGCGCGTGCCGATGTTGCGCGGCCGCATCACGGCGCTAAACGGCACCGACGTGCGGCAAATCAAGGTTCCGCCGGAAGGCGCCTGGGTCCTGCGGGGTGATCGCGGCATAACCTATGCGAAGAATCCGCCGGAAAATTCCACCCTGACCGAAGGTGAATGGTGGCCCGAAGACTATGACGGCGAGCCGCTCGTCTCCTTCTCGGAAGAGGAAGGACGCGAGATCGGGCTGAAAATAGGCGACACGATCACCGTCAACGTGCTCGGTCGCAACATCATGGCGCGCATCGCCAATTTCCGGCAGGTCCAGTGGGAATCGCTGGGCATCAATTTCGTCATGGTCTTCTCGCCCACCAGTTTCGCAGGCGCCCCTCATTCCTGGCTGGCGACTCTTCTCGACGAACAGGCGAGCAGCACCGACGAATCACGTCTCTTGAACGCGGTCACGCGCGCCTTCCCGTCGGTCACCACGGTCAGGGTGAAGGATGCCCTCGACGTGGTGAACCGCCTTGTTGGCCAGCTCGCCACGGCGATCCGGGTCGCGGCGGCCGTCGCGCTCGTCGCTTCCGTGCTCGTGCTTTCGGGGGCGCTTGCGGCAGGAAACCGCGCTCGCATTCATGATGCCGTGGTCTTGAAGACGCTCGGCGCGACGCGGCGAACCCTGATCGCGGCCTTCTCCCTCGAATATATGCTGATCGGCCTAGCGACTGCCATTTTCGCGCTGGCAGCAGGCACTGCCGCTGCCTGGTTCGTGGTCTCTCAGATCATGAACCTGCCCGTGGTTTTCCTGCCGGATGTGGCGGTCTTCACTATTCTGGCAGCCCTTGTCCTGACGGTCGGTTTCGGTCTGATCGGCACATGGCGCGTTCTCGGCCACAAGGCCGCTCCGGTCCTGCGCAATCTTTGACAGAGGCTAGCAGTTGCACGATTCAGCCGGAAACAGGACAAAATGCCGCTTTCACGCTAAATTTCCCAGCGCAATAGTCTTGTCGTAATCCGAAATTATCCTCATATTTCCCGTCAGGCATGCTGGAGTTCCGCCAGCGGCGCCTGGGCGTGTGCCCGACACCCGACGGAACAGAAGCAGTAGAGGAAATCATGGCTGAACCCCTTCGCAATTATCAGGCTCGTATCGCGACCGCCGGTTACGCAGACGCTGCCATAGACGAAGGCCTTCGCGCCTATATGATCAGGGTCTATAACCTGATGGCGCTCGGTCTCGTAATCACCGGCGTGGCCGCTTGGGGCGCATTCAACTTCGCCGTCGCCGACGGCCAGCTTACGGCATTCGGCCAGCTTATCTATGCCAGCGCCTTCCGCTGGGTGGTCATACTGGCCCCGCTCGCACTCGTATTCTTCCTGAGCTTCCGCATCCATAGGATGAGCGTTCCAGCGGCGCAGACGACTTTCTGGGTCTACTCGGCCCTTGTCGGCCTGTCCCTTTCGACGATCTTCCTCGTCTATACGGGTCAGAGCATCGTCCGCACCTTCTTCATCACGGCGGCCTCCTTCGGCGCATTGTCGCTCTGGGGCTATACGACGAAGCGTGATCTCACGGGCATGGGGTCGTTCCTGTTCATGGGACTGATCGGCCTCATCCTGGCCTCGCTCGTCAACATCTTCCTGGCCTCTTCCGCCCTGCAGTTCGCCATCTCGGCGATCGGCGTGCTGGTCTTCGCCGGCCTGACGGCCTACGACACCCAGCAGATCAAGGAGATGTATTACGAGGGTGACGACACGCTCGTCGCCGGCCGCAAGGCGATCATGGGCGCCCTGAGGCTCTATCTCGACTTCATCAACATGTTCATGTTCCTGCTGCAATTCCTCGGCAATCGCGAGTAAGCCGGGCGGAGCAATGAATTAAGAGCGGGCGGCCTTTTGGTCGCCCTTTTCTTTTGGGCCTCTTCCTGCCATCAAATGTCGTCCTGGGCACAGAAATCCATCCATGGGTGAAATCTCGATCCGAGCCGCCACTCCGGCGGATATAGCTGCAATCACCGCGATCTACGGCCATGCCGTGGCTCATGGCACCGCAAGCTATGAGCTCGAACCGCCGAGCCGGGAAGACATGGCGGAGCGGCATGAGGCGCTCGTCTCCAAAGGCTATCCTTATCTCGTCGCCGAGCAGAATGGACGGATACTGGGCTATGCCTATGCAGGCCCGTTCCGCCCGCGCCGTGCCTATCGGTTCATCGTAGAGGATTCCGTATATATCGCTCCGGCGGCACAGGGCAGAGGCCTTGGCCGGAAATTACTGGATGCCCTTATTGCCGAAAGCACGCAACTTGGCTTCCGCCAGATGATCGCCGTCATCGGCGACGGCGCGAATCATCGCGCCTCGGTGCGCTTGCACGAGGCGGCAGGTTTCCGCCACGCAGGCAACCTTGTCGGATCCGGCTATAAATTCGGCCGCTGGCTAGATACGGTATTCATGCAGCTCGAGATGAACGGTGGCACAGCCACTCCGCCGGATCCCGAATCTCTCCCGGAGAAGATGTTCCGCCAGGCTTGAGATTGGCCCCCTCGCCGGAAAACGCCTGCTTTATGCCCGCACGAGCTTCAATGTCTTGTCGAAGAAGCTAAGCACACGCGCGAGCTCGTGGCCGCGCTTCATGATTGCACCGCTCGCCGCCACCACGCAGTAGGCGCCCTGTTTGCGGGCAAGTTTCGGGATCTTCACGACCTGGAACAGCGGAACCTCGCTGCTGCGCCGGAAGACCGAGAAAACCGCGCGATCCTTCAGATGGTCGATCGCATAGTCGCGCCACTCTCCGGCGGCCACCATGCGGCCATAGACGCGGAGAATCGCATCAAGCTCGCGGCGCTCGAAGGTAACAGGCAGATCGAGCCTTGCTCGCCTCACCTCGTGGAGTGGGATCAATATCCCGGAATCTTCCCTATCCTCCGCTCCACTGCCACGATCCACCATCTATCTGCCCTTTTGTGACACCGTGGCGACAAGGTTCGCGCGTTGAAAGATGAAATGCAAGTCCCCGGCTGAAACAACCAGAACGTGCGCAGGCAGTCATGGCTCCTCACGAAACAGAACACAGTGTCGGAATTGGTGATGTTCTGCCACATTCTTGCCGTAAATTATCCAAGCTAACGCCCCAATGTCCCGCAACGATCCACTCGTTGCCTGAGACGGTTCGGTCCGGACACCGGCTCCGTAAACCCCAAGCCCCCCGCCCACGGGGTCATGGCCGGATCGAACCAACTCCGGGTATCCCCGGAGGCTTAGAAGTGCGACGATCCCAAAGCAATCATGACCGGTATTGGCCAATGCCAATGCCGGTTTTTTCGTTTCAGGATTGAGGCGGCCTGATCATTGCCGCGCCGAGGACCGGGCCGGGCTTCGCGCCGTCCTCCACGCTCTGCAGCAGGACCGCGCAACCCCCGTCCTGCTTTTCCACCTCGCTGCGCGGCAGCTCGAAGCGCGTCGCCTTGCCATGCCACATCCCGATCGTCTGCAGATCGGTAACGGCATTCCAATATTCGACCAGTTTGCCGTCATTTTCGCCGCGTTTTATCTCCACCGCCTGCCGCGTGGTGAAATAGACGAGGACGACATGAGCCTTTGTCCTTTGCGGGACGTCGCCGGTCTCGATGATCACGCTGTCTGCCGTTTCGGAAACGTTAACATCCACCGTCAGTCCCTCCGGCGTACCGTCCATGGTCTTCAGCGCATCCTCGATTTCCTCACCGCGCCAGCCGGGAAGATGGACACGGCCGTTTATGACCACTTGCGGCGTATAGACTGGGCTTTCGAGCATCTGTGCATAATCGCGCTGCCGCTTGGTGTTCTCTTTGGTGGCAAGCGTATCCTTCCAGCCGAGATAGTCCCAGTAATCCACGTGATAGGCCAAAGCCACGGCATTACCATTACGGACTATGCTGCTGAATACGTGGTCGGCGGGCGGGCAGGAGCTGCATCCCTGGCTCGTAAACAGCTCGACGACACCCAGCGGCTTCTGCGTGCGTTGTTGAGCCTGTACGGCGCCGGAAAAGATGACCGCGAAAAGGGTAAGCGTTACTTTGAGGAGAAAAGCATGTCCTGCCATAGGTGAGAAAATTCCGCTCCTGACGGCCCCTTTTTTGTGCTTTTGCAGGCAATTTAGGCAGACCACCCCTCAAGAAGAAGTCACGTTGCGGTGAAACCGCACGTGCGGCAGGATCCGCATGATCCTGTCGTCGGACTTTGCCGGGAAAATCAGATTACATTGAGCTCTCGAAAGGGCCGGTTTTCGGTAATGCGCTCATAGCCGAAGGCCGAGCAGTCGATGGTGCGGTAGCGCCCATGAACGACAAGCTCGGCGATGGCCTTGCCGGCCGCGGGAGCCTGCTGCAGGCCATGGCCCGAAAATCCATTGCAGAAGAGGAAATTCTCCACTTCCGGATGCGGCCCGATGACGGCGTTCTGATCCAGGGTGTTGTAGTCGTAATGGCCCGCCCATCCGCCCGTCTGCTTGATGGCCTCGAAGGCCGGGATGCGCTCGGCAAGCACCGGCCAGATAACCTCCTCGAAGAGCGGCCAATCGGGATCGAAGTCTTCCGGATCCGCCGCCTTGTCGGTCTCGTGCGCTTCGGCACCGCCTGTTATGTAGACGCTGCCCTCGGGGCGCACATAGATACCGGAGGGATCGACCAGAAGCGGCATGTCGTCGAAATGCTCCCGCGCCTCGAAAACGAAAACCGAACGTTTTCGCGGCTCCACCGGCAGATAAAGTCCCGCCATGGCTGCGACCCGGCCAGCCCCTGTGCCGGCGGCATTCACGACAGTGCCGGCCTCGATTGTCTCACCATTTGCGAGCTCGACCGCGGTCACGCGGCTGCCCTCGAGCCTAATTCCCGTTACCGCACCGGATATGAAATCGATGTTCCGGGTCTTCAGGCCCTTGCGGAAAAGGGAGAGCAGGGCATGGGCGTCGAACCAGCCCTCGCCGCTGCATCCATAGGCGCCGGCGGCGATACCCTCCGTCGAGATCCACGAAAAGCGGTTCTTCAATGCGGTCGGGTCTTCCAGAAGGATGTCGGCGCCTTCCGCTTCCTGTATCGCATGATTGGCCTTGAGCACCGGCAGCCCCGCCTCGCTGGCGAGGATGAGATAGCCTTTCTCACGGAAGGCGATATCGGCATCTTCCCCGAAGCGGGAGCGCAACTCGCGGAACAGGCCCAGGGTAAATTGTGAAAGCCTGATATTCTCGGGAATCGAAAATTGCTGACGGATCGAGGCGCATGACAATGTGGTGGCGGAACGGGCGAAGCTTGGATCGCGCTCTATCAGTGCGATCGAACCGGCATACTTCTCCTCGCGCAAATACCATGCGATCGAACTGCCCACGATCGCACCGCCGATGATCACGATGTCGTAACGTGCCATGCCTGCCTCGTTGTTGTTGTCCCGGCGGGAAGGAACCAGCTTCCCGCGGGCGCTGCAAGCGGAGTCTTTTGGGAGCAGCCTCTTGCGCGCCTTTCTGCACTGCGTCATGTAGAAGCATGCAGCTCAGACAGTCTCGCCCCCGCCGTTCCGTCCTCTATGTTCCGGCCAGTAGTGAGAAGGCGTTGGCCAAGATCGGTTCGCTTGCCTGCGATGCCGTGATTATCGATCTTGAGGATGCCGTCGCGCCGGAACAGAAGGAAGAGGCCCGGGAAAGGCTCCGTTCCATCCTTGCCGAGAAGAGCCGCCCACGCTGCGAGACGATCATCCGCATCAATGCGCTTTCTAGCGAATGGGGAACGGAAGACTTGCTTGCAGCACGCGCCTGCAAGCCCGACGCAATCCTCTTGCCGAAGATCGACGGCCCGGGCGATATCCACGATGCGGATGATGCGCTGGATGAAACGGATGCGCCCGCATCCTTGCGCCTGTGGGCGATGATCGAGACGCCGCGCGCTGTGCTCAATATCGGAGCGATCGCCGAACTCGGGCGCGACATGGCCTCGAGGCTGGATTGTTTCGTGGCCGGAACAAACGATCTCGTCAAGGATACGGGCGTGGCGGCCACACCGGATCGGCGCTATCTGATGTCGTGGCTTATGCAGATCGTACTGGCGGCAAGGGCTGGCGGCCTTGACGTGCTCGACGGGGTTTCGAACGATTTCCGCGATCTCGAAGCCTTTCGCAAGGAATGCCGGGAAGCCGCTTCCATGGGCTTCGATGGCAAGACCCTGATCCACCCGGCCCAGATCGATATCGCCAACGCGGTTTTCGCCCCGACTGCGGAAGCGCGTGCCGAAGCCTTGGCGATTTTGGAAGCCTTTGCCCGGCCTGAAAACGCCGGCAAGGGCGTCATAGCCCTTGATGGCCGCATGGTGGAGCGCCTGCATCTCGCCCAGGCCGAAAAACTGCTCGCCAAGGCGAGGGAAATCGAGGAAACCGGATCATGAGACTTTACCGATTTCTGACGGGACCCGACGATTCAAGCTTCTGTCACAAGGTGACGGCCGCCCTGAACAAGGGATGGCTGCTGCATGGCTCGCCGACTTATGCCTTCGATGCCGAAACGAAAACCATGCGTTGCGGACAGGCTGTCTACAAGGAGATCGACGGCATCGAATATGATCCCGGTATGAAGCTCGGCGAGTACTGACGCCGGAAGCTATTCCCCCGCCGCCTCGATCCGCTCCATGTCGTCGTCCGAAAGGCCGAAATGGTGGCCGATTTCATGGATCAGGACATGGGCGACGATGTCGCCCAAGGTTTCCTCGTTTTCGGCCCAATAGTCGAGGATAGCGCGTCGATAGAGCGTGATGCGGTTCGGCCCTTCGCCGGTCGCCGGGTTCCAGCGTTCGGCAATGCCGCGTCCTTCGAAAAGCCCGAGGAGGTCAAACGGCGTTTCCAGGGCCAGATCGTCCATGATTTCCTCGGTCGGAAACTCGGCGATCTGGATCACGATCTCGCCGGTAAGCGCGCGAAAATCTTCCGGCAGATTGGCATAGGTTTCGAGCGCCAGAAGCTCGAACTCCTGCATCGAGGGTGAAAGTTGGTCGCGCCAGGCGCGGGTCTGATAGATGCGAGCCATATTTGTTCCTTTGGGCGGGCATATAGCGGTTTACGCCCTGCCTTTCGAGGCATTTGAGAAAATCCGCAGCGACAAGGGCATTACCCAAAGCTCAAAAGGAATAAATTCTTCTTCGCAAGTATGCTTGACTCTTCCCGACAGCTCTGGAATCTATGAGAACATAACAGGAACATATATGCTGGAGTGTCGGCATGGCGAAGCTCGCCGTGACGCGGGAGACTGTTTTTGCCCTGCGCCGGGAAATCGCCCGTATCGAAGGCATCCTCCCCGAGCGTTTCGAGACACCGGACGGCAGGGATGCCACCGTGATCCGGCGCGGCGGCATGGCGGTCGATCCCCTGCTGCGCAGCGGGATCAGACGCCTCGATGAGACCTTGGGCGGCGGACTGCCGAAAGCGGCCTTGACGGAGATTCACGGCGGCCAGACCCGTGATGCGGGATGTGTCGCAGGTTTCGCGCTTGCTCTCCTCAGTCTCCTTCTGAAGACATCGCCGCCGGAAGCGCCGGTGCTGTGGGCCGGCACCTCTGAAATCTTCAGCGAGGCCGGCTTTCCTTATGCGGGAGGCTTGCGCGCCTTTTTCGGCATTGATCCAGAAGCCCTTCTCTTTTCCGAGGTGCCGAAAATCCAGGATGCCTTGTGGGTTGCCGAAGAAGCCGCTCGGCTGAAGGCCCTGTCGGCCGTCGTCCTGGAAATCCGCGGCAACCCGGAACGTCTGGACCTCACCGCCACCCGCCGCCTGCATCACCGGGCGCAGGATAGCGGGCGGCCGGTTTTCCTGCTGCGCCAGGCAGCATTGGCCGAACCGACGGCCGCGCCCTGTCGTCTTGTCGTGTCTCCTGCTTCGGCGGCAGCGCGTCAAACCATCATCGGGCCTCTCGCCGGCTCGATCGGCCGCCCCGCCTTCACTGTCGCGGTCAGCAAGAGCCGTACCGCCCTGCCCGGACAATTCACATTGGAGTGGAATCCCGATGAACGCGCATTCGAAGAAAGAAGAAGCGAAGAACGAACCGGGGAGAAACAAAGGACAGAGAATCCTGTCACTTTGGTTCCCGCATCTTTCGGCCGAGCGGATCCTGCGGCAGCGACTGGGACGGTGCTGGCGTTCCAGACCGGCCCGGCACAAGCCCCTCGTCATCAGCCATCGCGACAGGAACGCCCTACGCATCGCCGCTCTCGACGAACAGGCTGAGGCGCTTTCCTTGAAGCGCGGAATGGGGATAGCCGATGCACGTGCCATGCATCCCACGATTGAGGTCGTGGAAGCCGATCCCGACGCCGACCGGCGCCTGCTCGAAAGCCTTGCGGACTGGTGCGACCGTTACACACCTCTGGTTGCCCTCGACGGCCTCGATGGCCTGTTTCTCGACATAACCGGTTGCGCCCATCTCTTCGGTGGCGAAAAGCCCATGCTGGAGGATATGCTGTCGCGTTTCTTCCATCAGGGCTTCGGCGTACGCGCCGGCATTGCCTCGACGGCAGGCGCGGCATGGGCGGCGGCACGGTTTTCCGGCAACCATATTGTCGCTCCCGGCAAAGAAGAGGCCTTTCTTGGCCCTTTGCCCCTGTCGGCGCTGCGCATCGAGCAGGAGAACCGGACCCGTCTCGAAAGTGTCGGCCTGCGCACCGCGGGAGCCGTCATGGCCGCACCCCGCTCGCCGCTCGTCCGCCGTTTCGGCGCGGCGCTGCTTTTGCGTCTCGATCAGGCCCTTGGCCGGCTCGATGAAGCCATATCTCCGCGCCTGCCCGCTGCCCCTCTCTCGGTCGAACGGCAGTTGGCCGAACCCATAACCCAGATCGAGCATGTCCAACTGGTGACGGAATCGCTCGCAACGACGCTCAAGAGTCAGCTTGAGCAGCGCGGCGAGGGCGCAAGGAGGCTTGCCCTCATACTCTTCCGGACCGATGGCGCCGTCAGCCGCATTGCCGTCGGCACCTCGCGTCCCCTGCGGGAGCCGCCGGTAATCCAAAAGCTCTTCCATGAGAAGCTTTCCGCGATCGGACAGGATTTCGATGTCGGCTTCGGTTTCGACCTCATCCGTCTTGCCGTGCTTTCCACCGCTCCGTTCGAGATCCGGCAAGCCGACCTTGTCGGCGAGGCGAATGACGACGATGCCGATATCGCGCTTTTTGCCGATCGCATACGCGCCCGCCTCGGCGAAGAAGCAATCCTGAAGCCCGTCACCGTCGAGAGCCACCTGCCGGAGCGCGCCGTCCTGACGGTGCCTTTTGCCCGTGAGGTGAAGCTGGAAAACAGCGCCGCGAAAAAACCGGGCAAGGCAAGAGATCCGGTCCCACTGTCCGTCTCCCGGCCTGAGCATCCCATCCGCCTCTTCCACTCGCCCGAACCGATCGAGGTGCCTGCAACCGAAGTGCCGGAGGGTCCGCCGCTCCACTTCCGCTGGCGGCGCGCCTTGCATCGCGTCGTGCGCGCCGAAGGCCCGGAGCGCATCGCGGCGGAATGGTGGCGGGAAACCATCCCCAAAATCAAGGTGAAGGATGGCGAGGATCCGGAAGTAGTCCGGAACAGAGTTGCCGCGATGGAAGCGGCGCGCCTTACCCGGGATTATTTTCGGGTCGAGGATACCGAAGGGCGGCGATATTGGCTCTACCGGCAAGGTCTTTACGGAATGTCCGATAAAGCTCCGCGCTGGTTCCTGCACGGGCTGTTCGCGTGAGCGATCAGCTTCCGCCCCGCAGCGAGCCAACCGAGCCCGCCTATATCGAATTCGGCGTCCAGTCGAATTTTTCCTTCCTGCGCGGAGCATCGAGGCCCGAGGAACTGGTCGTGACCGCCTGCCTCCTCGGTCATGCGGGAATGGGGCTTGCCGATCGCAATACGGTCGCCGGCGTCGTGCGCGCGTGGAGCCAGTCGAAATTCATTCACATCGAGAACAAGGGCGAGCCGGAAAAATCTGTCGGACCGGTATACCTGCCCTACCATCCGGGCTGCCGGCTGGTCTTTGCCGACAGCACGCCGGACATTCTCGCCTACCCGCAGGACCGGAAAGGATGGGGGCATCTCTGCCGCATGCTCACCCAGGCGAATATGCGCGAGGAAAGTGAGAAGGGCGCGCCGTTTCTATATCTGGAGGACCTTTTCGAGTGGGGCGACCTGATGTCACTCGCGGTCCTTCCGGCACTGACGGAGCACCCGGAAGACGAACTCGCATTTGTTCGTCGGTTGAAGGACCGCTTTGGCAAAGCCCTGCGGCTTGCCGTCGCCCCGGATTATCGCGGCCATGACCAGTTCCGGATCGAGCAGGCGGCGTGTATGGCCATGGCAGCAGGCGTGCCGCTGATGGCGACCAATGATGTCCTCTACCATGCATCCGGGCGGCGTCCGCTGCAGGACGTGCTGACGGCGATCCGGCTCAATACTCCTGTTTCCGAGGCCGGCTTTGCGCTTGCGGCCAATGCCGAACGCCACATGAAGCCGTCCGCCGAGATGGCTCGCCTTTTCCACCGCTATCCGGAAGCGCTGGCGGAAACGGTGTGCTTTGCGAAGGAACTGAAGTTTTCCCTAAGCGAGCTGAAACACAACTATCCGGACGAGACCACGGAAGAAGGCGTGGACCCGCAAACGGAACTGGAAAAGCTGACCTGGGAAGGCGCCCGAAACCGTTATCCCGACGGAATCCCGCAAAAGGTAGCAGGCCTGATCCGCCACGAGCTTGGGATCGTCGGAGAGAAGAAATACGCGCGGTATTTTCTGACCGTGCACGACATCATCCGCTACGCCCGTTCGGAGGAAGTCGGCATACTGTGCCAGGGACGCGGCTCCGCCGCCAATTCGGTAATCTGCTACTGCCTCGGCATCACCGAGGTCGATCCCAATCTGACGGAAGTTCTCTTCGAGCGCTTCGTCTCGACGGAACGCGACGAGCCGCCGGATATCGATGTCGATTTCGAGCATGAGCGGCGCGATGAGATCATCAGATACATCTATGAGAAATACAGCGAGAAGCGCACCGCTCTCGCGGCCGCCGTGGTCAGCTATCGCGGCCGCTCAGCCCTCCGAGAGGTGGCCAAGGCCATGGGCCTGTCCGAGGATGTAAGGGCCGCCCTTTCCGGATCGATCTGGGGATGGTCGTCGGAGAAACTGGGAGAAAGAGAAGCGAAGGTAGGCGGCATCTCCGGAGACGACCTGATGAAGGCTCACGTCATCAATCTCGCCAACGAACTCATGAAGACGGAGTGCCCTCGCCACCTGTCCCAGCATGTCGGCGGCTTTGTCATCACCAAGGACCGGCTCGACGAGATCGTCCCCATCGTCAAGACGGCCATGGACGAGCGCAAGATGGTCGAATGGGACAAGGACGATCTCGACGCCGTCAGCATTCTGAAGGTCGATGTGCTGGCGCTTGGCATGCTCTCCTGCCTGAAGCGCGCCTTCGATCTACTCGGCGCACATTACGATGCTCGCAATGAGCGAGGTCGGCCAATCGTCGATCTGGATACGATCCCCAAGGAGGATTCCCGTGTCTATGATATGATCTGCCGCGCCGACACGATCGGTGTCTTTCAAGTGGAAAGCCGGGCGCAGATGTCCATGCTGCCGCGGCTAAGGCCCCGTGAATTCTACGATCTGGTCATTGAGGTTGCCATCGTGCGGCCGGGGCCGATCCAGGGCGACATGGTGCATCCTTACCTTCGGCGAAGAATGGGGAAGGAGAAAGTCGAATATCCCGGCCCTGTCCTTGAAAAGATCCTCGAAAGAACACTGGGAGTGCCTCTGTTCCAGGAACAGGCGATGAGTATTGCCATCGAAGCTGCTGGCTTCTCGGCGGACAAAGCCGACAGATTGCGCCGTGCCATGGCCACTTTCCGCCGGATGGGGACCATCGACAAGCTGCGCGAGGAATTTATCGAAGGCATGGTGGGTAATGAATATCCACGCGATTTCGCCGAGCGCTGCTTCAGGCAGATCGAGGGCTTCGGCGACTACGGCTTTCCTGAAAGCCATGCCGCCTCCTTCGCACTCCTGGTCTATGCTTCTTCCTGGTTCAAGACCTTCTATCCGGACGTCTTTTGCGTGGCGATCCTCAATTCCCAGCCCATGGGGTTTTACGCACCGGCCCAACTCGTACGCGACGCGCAGGAGCACGGCGTCGAAATCCGCGATGTCGACATCAACCATTCCGTCTGGGATTGTACGCTGGAGGAAGCACCCTTCGACCCGGAGCGCATCATCGCGCGTCATGCCGAAATGCGGGACGTGATCCTCACAAGGCATGCGGTGAGGCTCGGTTTCCGGCGGATAAAGGGCCTGTCGGAAGACAGGATGGAGGAATTCGTGAGGCGTCGCGGCGACGGTTACGATTCTGTCCGTGATGTCTGGCTTCGTTCCGGCCTCGACATCGATGAGATAGAGAGACTGGCGCAAGCGGACGCCTTCCGCTCCCTCCGCATCGACCGCCGCGCCGCCCTGTGGGCCGTGCGCGCGCTCGACGGGAAGAGCGCCGCCGAAAAACTTCCCCTTTTCGACCGGCCTTCACTGCGCTTGCGCGAACTGGAGCCAGAAACGAAGCTCCCTTCGATGCCACTCGGGGAACATGTGATCCACGACTATCGCGCGCTCGGCCTGTCGCTCAAGGCGCATCCGGTAAGCTTCCTGCGTCCGCGCCTCGACCGCTCGGGGGTCATTCCGAACGCGTTCCTCTCTTCCATGCCGGACGGCAGGCGCGTGACCGTCGCCGGGCTTGTCCTCGTGCGGCAGCGGCCAGGCAACGGCAATGCCATTTTTCTTACGCTGGAGGATGAGAAAGCCATCGCCAACATCATTTTCTGGAAAAGAACCTTCGAACGCTACCGGTCCGTCATCATGGGTGCGCGTTTCGTCCGTGTGACCGGCAAGCTGCAATCGGAATCGGGCGTGATCCATATTGTCGCCGAGAAGATCGAGGACCTGACGGCCTGGCTGGCGGTGCTGCTCGAAGAGGCTGCCGATAGCAACCATGCCGGCGGAGATTCCGCCAGCCGGCAAAAGCAGCCCCCATCGACCGGCCGGGACCTGGCGACGCTGTCGCAAAAGGTTGGAAGCGTCATGCCGAAGGGACGCAATTTCCAGTAGAGTGGGTAAGCTGCTGTCTCGCCCCTCGCCACTGGCCAGGCAGATGCCGCGCTCACGGCTGCGGGCGCGCGGGTGACTCATCCTCGATCTGCCGCGCTTCGGATACCAGCATGATCGGTATGCCGTCCCGGATGGGATATGCAAGACGCGCTGCCTTGGACACGAGCTCCCCCCGCTCTTTGTCAAACCGTAACGGACTCTTGGTCAAAGGGCAGACGAGCAGTTCCAGGAGCTTCGGATCCGTAAGCCCATATGCGCTGCGGCTTTCCTTCACCATTGCTCACCCCGCCGATCTTTAGAGCTTCACTGCAGCTTGTGCGCGAAATCATCGTCGCCGCGCGCCAACACTATTTCAGCAATCGCGATCAGGGTCTCGGCGCGCGCCTTGAGATCTGCCGCCTCCAGAAGCGCCTGCTTCTCCGCCGCCCCGAAAGGAGCCATCATGGAAAGGGCATTGACCAATATTGCATTCTCCGCCCGGCTGACGCTGTCCCAATCCGCCTCGAGATCATTTGCTTCCAGATAGGCTCGGAAAGCCCTCAGAAGAGCCGGACGATCAATATCGACGGGAGCGGAATCCTCATGCAGATCGGTCTCAAAAGGCACCACCCGACATTGCCTGTATGGCGTGCGGACCTTCAATTCCTCGATAACCCGGAAGCGGCAAATCCCGTTAAGCGAAATCAGGTAGCGTCCGTCGCCGGTTTCGGCCAGGGAGACTATGCGGCCCGCGCAACCCACCTCGCAAATCTCCGGCTCGCCGTTCGGCAACCGGCTGTCGTCCAGCCGGGGCTGGATCATGCCAATGACGCGGGACCCCGCCAGGGCTTTGTCGATCATTTCCAGATAGCGCGGCTCGAAAATATTGAGCGGCATGCGGCCGCCGGGAAGCAGAATTGCTTCCGACAAAGGGAAAACAGGTATGGTCTCGGGTAAATCCGCCGCTCGCCTGTAATGGGCATTGCCTGCCTGCACTGCGCCTGCCTCCGTCCTCACCTCATCCTATAGGTGGCGCAGTCCTCCGAAAACTCAATCGCCCGAAGGATCGCGGTCAGGAAAACAATATAGAGGACAGTTTTCGGCGTGCCGCCAGGGTTGCTTCGTCCGCCTGTCCCCAGGCATCGAAGAATTTAAGGAGCTGGGTTCGCGCAGCATCGTCCTGCCAGGCTCGATCCGCCTTTATGATGGCAAGCAGATTGTCCGCCGCCTCTTCGCGCATTCCACGGGCGTTCTGGATCAGGGCGAGATCGAAGCGAGCCTGGTGGTCTTTCGAATTGGCTGCGAGCCGCGCTTCAAGTTCCTTCGCATCGCCCAGGCCGGCCACCTGTTCCGCCAGCGCCAGTTTGGCCCTGACGGCCGCTATCGGGGCGGCATCCCTTCCGGCCTCCGGAGCCCTATCGAGAATTTCGCGGGCGCGGTCCGCCTGGCCGGCCTCGAAAAGAATGTCGGCAAGCCCGGCCAGAGCATCGACATTGTCGGGTGCCTGCTGGAGAATAGCCGAATAGATCTGGGCCGCCGTCTGGTCATCGCCCTCCTGGCGAGCCTGTGCTGCCGCCGCGATCGCCTCGGCGATTTCGTCCTTGCCACTGTCGCCGGCCACCCGGTTGACGAATTCGCGGATCTGGCTCTCGGGAATGGCGCCCATGAAGCCGTCGACGGGCTGCCCGTTCTTGAAGGCGATGACGGCCGGGATTGATTGTATCCCCAGCTGGCCGGCAATAGCCGGATGATCATCGATGTTCATCTTGACGAGCCTGACCCTGCCGCCGGCCTCGGCGACCACCTTCTCCAGCGCCGGCGCCAATTGCTTGCATGGTCCGCACCAGGGTGCCCAGAAATCGACCAGGACCGGCTGCTTGCGCGATTCCTCGATAACGTCGGCGGCAAAGCTCGCTGTGGTCGTGTCCTTGATCGGAGCAGGTGCGGCGGCAGCTTCCGCACCGCCCAGCGAGAAGCCGGCCGTCGCCGGCTTTCCGCCGGTTTCGGCGCTCGCAACATATTGGCCGCCGCCGATCGCATAGGGGTTGTCCTGGTTGCTCATATTCTTCTCTTCCGAATGTGCCGGCTGCCGGGGTCTGGCGCCATGGATTCCCCGACGCCCGCTAAAAGACCAGAATGTGGCCATTATGACGACAGTTTCAAGATCATCGGATGGTGTCCGGTCGCCTCCAGAAAGCGCAGGAGATCGTCTCTTGCAATGGTCGTCGTCGCCTCATTGGTAAGCGGATGGGCATTGATCAGATCATGCTGCATGAGCTTTTCGTCCAATATAATCTTCACCCGTTTTTCGTGATCGTTGATGGCTCCGAGGACCGTTACGGAGCCCGGCGCCACACCGAGAAGCTCCGCCAGCCTTTCGGGCTTGCCGAAGGAGACGCGGCCAGCGGCTCCTATAAGGTTGTGGATCGACTTCAGGTCGACCACTGCGTCCTCCTCCACGGTGACAAGGAAGAAATTGTCTTTCTTGTCCTTCAGGAACAGGTTCTTGGTGTGGCCGCCATCGATCTCGCCGCGCAGAGCCTGGGAATCGGCTACTGTGAAGAGAGGCGGATGGTTGACGGTCTTCACCGTTATGCCGAGATCGGCAAGAAAGGCGAACAGTTCGTCTGGGGATTTCGGCATGGATTCCGTGCAATAGTGAGAAGAATGTTTTTATCCCGTCTAATTGCCGCGACAGGGGATTTGCAAGCCCGGCAAGAATTTTTCAGGCCCGAACGCCCGATTGCCGGCGGCTGCCATCCGCGCACCCTGGCAATCGATTGGCGCTGTCTCAAAACGGAAACCGCAAGAGAATATTTCCCTGTTGCATTCGCCCGCCAGTTCGGCCATATAAGCGCCGCTTGCGGTCGATGGCCGCGCGAGCGGGTGTAGCTCAGGGGTAGAGCACAACCTTGCCAAGGTTGGGGTCGAGGGTTCGAATCCCTTCGCCCGCTCCAGTTTCCAATGTACGGCCCGGAGACATGGGTAACAGATTGTCCCTAAGACATGGGTGACAACCTGGTGCCGAACGGGTCGTCGATGGTCTGCAAGGTTCCCTGCTCCAGATATATCCCAGATCGTGTGCATCACGCTGACGCGCCGAATACCGTCTAAGCGGGGGCACTGCCCTTGCCCGCTTCGGCATTCCTGCTAAAAGTGCCGCCCGAAACGCCGCCTGCGGAGGCGGTGCAAGCTTTACGCGGATCAGCAAATGTCGAAATGGAAAGACGTCAAGAAGGTCGTTCTCGCCTATTCGGGCGGCCTCGATACCTCGATCATCCTGAAATGGCTGCAGACGGAACTCGGTGCAGAGGTCGTCACTTTTACCGCCGATCTCGGCCAGGGCGATGAACTCGAGCCTGCACGACGCAAGGCCGAACAGCTGGGCATCAAGGAAATCTATATCGAGGATCTTCGTGAGGAGTTCATCCGCGATTTCGTCTTCCCGATGTTCCGTGCCAATGCGCTTTACGAGGGTACCTATCTGCTCGGCACTTCCATTGCGCGGCCGCTGATATCGAAGCGGCTGGTCGAAATCGCCGCCGAAACGGGAGCCGACGCCATCGCCCATGGAGCGACCGGCAAAGGCAATGATCAGGTGCGGTTCGAGCTTTCGGCCTATGCGCTCAATCCCGATATCAAGGTGATCGCGCCATGGCGCGACTGGTCGTTCAAGTCACGCACCGATCTCATCAATTTTGCCGAACAGCATCAGATCCAGGTGACGAAGGACAAGAAGGGCGAAGCGCCCTTCTCGGTCGACGCGAACCTGCTTCACTCCTCCTCGGAGGGCAAAGTGCTTGAGGATCCTTGGCAGGAACCTCCTGAATATGTCCATCAGCGCACCATTTCGCCGATGGAGGCGCCCGACGCGGTGACGGAAATCGCCATCACCTTTAGGAAGGGGGACCCGGTCGCGCTGGATGGCAAGGAAATGTCGCCCGCCACGCTTTTCAAGAAGCTTAACGATCTCGGTCGCGACAACGGTATCGGCCGCATCGATCTTGTCGAAAACCGCTTCGTCGGCATGAAGTCCCGGGGCGTCTACGAGACCCCGGGCGGCACGATACTCATCGCGGCGCATCGCGCTATGGAATCGATCACGCTCGACCGTGGGGCCGCGCATCTCAAGGACGAGCTTATGCCGCGCTATGCGGAGCTGATCTATAACGGCTTCTGGTTCTCGCCGGAGCGCGAGATGCTGCAGGCGCTGATCGACAAGAGCCAGGAGGATGTCGAAGGCGAAGTACGTCTGAAACTCTACAAGGGCAATGTCATCGTGACGGGCCGCCGCTCCGACAAGTCTCTCTATTCCGACGCGCTTGTCACCTTCGAGGACGATCGCGGAGCCTATGACCAGAAAGACGCCGAAGGCTTCATCCGCCTGAACGCGCTTCGGCTGCGCACGCTCGCCGCGCGTAAGCGTAAGGACTGAACGACGCACTGCGGCTCCAGCGGGCAGACGACAGGAACAACCTCCGCTCCTTCGCGCAGAAGGCCCTGTTTCGAGGCCAACGCCAGGTTTTTGCGGCGCATCCTGGCTGCCAAGGCGTGCCGAGAGTGCCTCAGCCGTCGATCTCCGCCCCGATGATGGCAATCGCCTGCTGATAGACGCTGGCCGCGTTCCAGCCCTGGAGAGCTCTGAAATTCGGCTCTCCCGGCTGGTAGCCGGCACCGGGACGCCATCCGTGGGCGCGCAGGAAATTGGCAGTGGAGGCGAGCGCATCCGCTTTCGAACGGATCATGTCGACGCGGCCGTCGCCGTCGCCATCCACGCCATATTTCAGGGCATTGCCCGGCAGGAACTGGGTCTGGCCGATTTCGCCATGCGCCGCACCGATCGCCGACGGGCTGAGCGATCCCCGCTCTATCAGAGCCAGAGCGGAATAGAGATGTTCGGTGAAGAATTCGCTTCGCCGGCAGTCATAAGCGAGCGTGGCCACCGCCGACAGGATGTTCTGGTTGCCCATGAAGCCGCCGAATGCGGTTTCCATGCCCCAGATGGCGATCAGCGGTCCAGCCGGAACGCCATAGCGGCGCTCGATTCCTTCAAAAAGTGACGCATATTGCTTCTTCATGCTTTTGCCGCGCGACGTGATCGCATTGGCGCCGCGCTTCTGCATGAATTGGGAAAGCGAGAGCTTGAAGCTTTTCTGGCCGCGGTCGGCGGCGATCGTTTTGCTTGCATAGCGCGTTTCTGCCAGCGCGCTCAGCGCCCTTTCGCCTACGCCCCGGCTGGCGGCCTGCTGGATGAAGGCCGCTTTCCAGTTCTCGAACCCGGCGGAGTTGTTGCCGCATTGCGGTGCCGCCAAGGCGGAAGGTGCCAGAAACAATGATATAATTGATGCGGCCAGGAGCGATGCCTTGAATCGCACTGCCATGCTGCTCTCCACGATAGCTCGATATCTTCGGATCATACCGTCAAAACCTTAAGATTTCTCCCGGCGGATTGTACTTTTCAACCGATACAACCTCTGCGGCCGGTCCGCGATCTCTTTCTCCCGGACCATCTGTCCCGTCGTCTTGCTCGGAACGAAAGCCATCCGGTCCCGTTTTAGCTGCCGAAGGGCATTCAGATGGAGAACATCCATGACAACGCATTTCCTCAAAGCCACAGCCGCTGCGGCGGCGCTTATGGCCCTGACCGGTGCGGCCTCCGCTCAGACGGCCGTAACCGCAACGGCAGATCTCAATATCCGCTCTGGTCCGGGCCCGCAATATCCGGTCGTCGGCGTCATCGGCGCCTCGGGAGAGGCCACGCTGGACGGCTGCATCGAAGGCAGCAAATGGTGCCGGGTCAATGCCGGCGGCGTGGAAGGCTGGGCCTATTCCGACTATCTGACCGCCACATTCGACAGCCGGCAGGTCATCGTCACCGAGCGGCCTGCCGAGGCGGTTCCGCTTGTCACTTATGAATCGACCTCCTCGACCGGCGACGTCCTGGTCGGCCGGGCCGATGGCTCGGTGGCTTCCGGCACGCTGATCGGCCGTTCTTCGGACGTCATGGTGGAACCGGTTGCGGCACCACCGCCGGAGGTTCGCACCTATATAACGTCCAACGAGGTGGATCCCGTCTATCTCGATGGTGAGGTGGTGGTCGGCGCCAGCGTACCGGAAACGGTCGTCATGCGCGAAATCCCCGACTACCAGTACCGTTACTCCTATGTGAACGGTCAGCCGGTTCTGATCGAGCCCCAGTCGCGCCGCATCGTCTATGTGGTCCGGCAATAACAAGCTGGCAATCATCGGCTTGCTCCCGTCGGGCTCACCTCCCGTCCGACGGGGCAAGGTTGACTTCTTCCTGCTTTTCCTGTTTATCCAGCCCGAAATTCAGCGACGAGTTTGAGACTCCGAGCCGCCGACCGGGACGCTTCTCGCCAAGGAGGAGGACGATCCCGGAGGTCAACACCCGGCAGCGCGATGCGCCCCCGGGTGCTTTTTGGTTTTGGCGATTGCTTGGATCGCTGGTCGCAGGGCACTACCTCTCGGGTCGAGACTCGGGAAAGAGGAAGCGGAATGTTTGAATCACTGCAGGAGCGCCTTGGCTCCATCCTGAACGGGCTGACCGGGCGCGGCGCACTTTCGGAGGCCGATGTCTCGGCCGCGCTGCGCGAGGTGCGCCGGGCCTTGATCGAGGCCGACGTGGCGTTGGAGGTGGTGCGCTCCTTCACCGACCGCGTGCGGGAGAAAGCCATCGGAGCGGCGCTTCTCAAATCTGTCAAGCCCGGCCAGATGGTCGTCAAGATCGTTCATGACGAGCTTGTCGAGATGCTGGGCAGCGAGGGCGAGACCATCGACCTCAATGCGCTGGCTCCGGTCGTGATCATGATGGTCGGCCTGCAGGGATCGGGCAAGACGACCACCACGGGCAAGATCGCCAGGCGGCTTTCGGAGCGCCAGGGCAAGAAGGTCCTGATGGCCTCGCTCGACACGCGCCGTCCCGCCGCGCAGGAGCAGCTTCGACAGATCGGCGAACAGGTTTCCATTGCCACGCTGCCGATCGTCCCGAACCAGGGCCCGGTCGATATCGCCCGCCGCGCCGTGCAGGCGGCGAAGCTCGGCGGTCATGACGTCGTCATCCTCGATACGGCCGGCCGCACCCATATCGACGAGCCGCTGATGGCCGAGATGGCCGACATCAAGCGCTCCTCGAACCCGCACGAGATCCTGCTGGTCGCCGATTCGCTGACCGGCCAGGACGCGGTGAACCTCGCCAAGAGCTTCGACGAGCGCGTCGGTATCACCGGCCTCGTATTGACCCGCATGGACGGCGACGGCCGCGGCGGTGCGGCCCTTTCCATGCGCGCCGTCACGGGCAAGCCGATCAAGCTCATCGGTACCGGCGAGAAGATGGATGCGCTGGAGGAGTTCCATCCCAAGCGGATCGCCGACCGCATCCTCGGCATGGGCGACATTGTCAGCCTGGTGGAGAAGGCGGCCGAGACCATCGACGCGGAGAAGGCCGCGGCGATGGCGAAAAAGATGCAGGCCGGCAAGTTCGACCTCGACGACCTCGCCGATCAGCTCCGCCAGATGCAGAAGATGGGGGGCATGGGCGGCATCATGGGCCTGATGCCCGGCATGGCAAAGATGAAGGATCAGATCGCCGCTGCCGGCCTGGACGACAAGATGTTCGCTCGCCAGCTCGCCATCATCTCTTCCATGACGAAGCAGGAACGGGCCAATCCCGACATCCTCAAGCACAGCCGCAAAAAGCGTATCGCCGCTGGCTCCGGCACCGACGCAGCGCAGATCAACAAGCTCCTGAAGATGCACCGCCAGATGGCCGACATGATGAAGGCGATGGGCGGCAAGGGCAAAGGCGGCGGCATGATGCGCAGCCTCATGGGCGGCATGGCGCAGAAGATGGGATTGGGTGGACTCGGAGGCCCGGGGGGCATGATGGGTGGCCTGCCGGATCTGTCGAAAATGGACCCCAAGCAGCTCGAAGCCCTGCAGAAACAGGCGCAGGCGGCGGGTCTCGGCCAGGGCATGAAGGGCCTGCCGGGCGGCTTGCCGGGGCTTCCCGGTCCGGGTGCCGGCTTGCCCGGTCTCGGCGGCGGTTTGCCTGGTCTGCCTAAGAAGAAGTGAGCGGGAGGACGGAATGCAGGATGTGACCGACGCAGGGAATGCGAAACAGGTATTATCGGAACTGCGGGCATCGATAGACAATATCGACGCCGCCCTCATCCATATGCTCGCCGAACGTTTCCGCTGCACCAAGGCCGTCGGTCATCTCAAGGCGACCTACGGACTGCCGCCGGCCGATCCGGCCCGCGAGCAGCACCAGATCGCCCGGCTTCGCCGCCTCGCCAACGAAGCAAATCTCGACCCCGATTTCGCGGAGAAGTTCCTGAACTTCGTGATCCGCGAGGTCATCCGCCATCACGAACAGATCGCCGCCGAAAACGGCGGTTCCGACAACAAAGACTGAATCTCAACGGATTTCACGAACAGGAGAAAGAAATGGCACTGAAAATCCGTCTGGCCCGCGCGGGCTCCAAGAAGCGTCCCTATTACCATATCGTCGTGGCCGATGTCCGCGCGCCGCGCGACGGCCGCTTCATCGAGCAGCTGGGCTCCTGGAACCCGATGCTGCCCAAGGACGCCGAGCGCGTGAAGCTGAACGAAGAACGCATCCAGCACTGGCTGTCGAATGGCGCGCTGCCGACCGACCGCGTGCTGCGCTTCCTCGATCAGGCCGGCATCGCCAAGCGCGATACCCGCAACAATCCCAAGAAGGCCGAGCCCGGCAAGAAGGCACAGGAGCGTATCGCCGCCGCCAGGCAGGCCGAGGAAGAAGCAGCCGCGAAGAAGGCCGAGGAGGAAGCGGCGGCCGCCAATGCTCCAAGCGAAGAGCCTGCAGAGCCTGCGGCCGAGGAAGCCGCTTCCTGAGCGGATCGACCAATATCCGGCAAAAAGGCAGGCTCACGCGCCTGCCTTTTTCTTTGCAGGCGCAGCATCTCAGAAATCGGTAGCGATGCCTTTCACTTCCCAGTCGCCGTAACGCGCCGGCTCGGTGCCCTTGCGTCCGCCGACCTCCTTCGGCAGAGCTGCGACCCGGTTCTCATATGTCTTGCGCCGGGCTTCCGCCTCCTTGAGGGCGCGTTGAGCCGGCGGCGGCAGATCCTCGAACCGCCGCTGCGGAGCTGACGCATCAATACCTGGTTCTTCGGCGAGGTTTTTTGTCACGGATGTCGCCCATGCTGATCATTGAAAGATTCTTCGCTCTTTCCCATCATATAAGCGATCGTTTCGCGCAGATCGACCGATGTTTCCGAGGCGCGAGAGAGCGGAGTTGAAAAATGAACCTTGTTCGCACGGCAATGCTTCTCGCCTTCCTGACGGCGCTTTTCATGGCCGTCGGCTATCTGATCGGCGGGTCCGGCGGGATGATGATCGCCTTCGTCATGGCCGCCGCCATGAACCTTTTCAGCTACTGGAACGCCGACAAGATGGTGCTGAGGATGCACCATGCGGTCGAGGTGGACGAGCGCACGGCACCGGAATTCTACGGCATTGTCGCTGCACTAGCCAAACGGGCGGGCCTGCCCATGCCGAAGGTCTACCTCATCCAGAATCCGCAGCCGAACGCGTTTGCCACCGGGCGCAACCCGCAGAATGCTGCCGTGGCGGCAACCACGGGCCTTCTGGAGCGGCTCACCCATGAGGAGGTTGCCGGCGTCATGGCCCATGAGCTCGCTCATGTGCAGAACCGCGACACGCTCACCATGACCATCACCGCGACGCTGGCCGGCGCAATCTCCATGCTCGGCAATTTCGCTTTCTTCTTCGGCGGCAATCGCGACAATAACAATCCGCTCGGCTTCATCGGCATTCTCGTCGCCATGATCGTCGCGCCGCTGGCTGCGATGATGGTGCAGATGGCGATCAGCCGTACCCGCGAATACGCCGCCGACCGGCGCGGTGCCGAGATATGCGACAACCCCATGTGGCTGGCCTCGGCGCTCAACAAGATCGCCCGCAGCGCCAAGCAGATCGTCAATCCGGATGCCGAGCGCAATCCGGCGACGGCGCATATGTTCATCATCAATCCGCTTTCCGGCCAGCGCATGGACAACCTCTTCTCGACCCATCCGGACACCGCTAACCGGATCGCCGCCTTGCAGGCCATGGCGGCCGAAATAGGCGGCCAGCCGGCTGCGTCGACACAGTTCAACGAGTCTCCCTCCGAGCGGCCCGGAACAGGCCCGTGGGATCACGGCGCGTCGTCCGCTTCTGGCCCGTGGGGCGTCAATGCCGGGAAGCCGAAAGGTCCGTGGTCGTGATAAAGCCTGCATCCCGGCAGGCAGGACCGCACAGATCAAGCAGACCATCTCGCCCTGAAACGAAAGACGTTGCCGGCCTCGCCGCACGAAAGACGGCCGTCCGGCTTCTGGCGGCCGTGATCGACGCGAAGACGCCGCTCGATGCCCTCACCGACGGCGAGCACGGGCATCCGCAGTTCATGGAGCTCGACCCACGGGACCGCGCGCTTGTGCGGGCTATCCTGGTCACGGCCCTGCGGTATCGCATGACCATCGAAAAGCTGATCGCAAGGCGGCTTGATCGCCCGCTGCCGCCGAACGCCCATGCGCTCGCGCATGTGTTGCATGTCGGGGCGGCGCAGATCCTGTTCCTCGACATTCCCGACAGTGCGGCGGTGGACCTCGCTGTCACCCACGCCAAGAGCGACCCGCGCACGAGCCGGTTCGCCAATCTGGTCAATGCCGTGCTGCGGGGGATTGCGCGGACCAAGGAGAGGCAACTGGCGTCCATGCTGGCGAACACGCGGGATGCGCCGGGCTGGTTCGTTGAGCGGCTGCAGGCCGCCTACGGTGCGAAGGCGGACGCCATTCTTGCCGCCCATCGCGTCGAGCCGCCGGTCGATTTCACCGTGAAGAGCGAGCCGCAGCAATGGGCCGAGCGGCTTGGCGGTATCGTGCTGCCGACCGGCTCGGTGCGGGTGGGGAGGCTAGCGGCGCCGGTAAGGGAGTTGCCCGGCTTCACGGAAGGCGCGTGGTGGGTTCAGGACACCGCCGCAAGCTTCCCGGCGCGGCTGCTCGGCCCGGTCAAGGGCTTGCGCGTGGCCGATCTTTGCGCCGCGCCCGGCGGCAAGACGGCGCAGCTCGCTTATGCCGGAGCCGAGGTGACTGCCATCGATATCTCCGGCAGCCGGCTGAAACGACTTTCGGAGAACCTCTCGCGGCTTGGGCTATCGGCCGAGATCGTGGAAGCCGATCTGAGGAAGTATGAACCTCCGGCCCTGTTCGATGCCGTGCTTCTCGATGCGCCGTGCTCGTCCACCGGCACGGTCCGTCGTCATCCGGACGTGCCCTGGACCAAATCGCCCGCCGATATAGAGAAGCTTGCGGCTTTACAGCGCAGCCTTCTCGACCGCGCGATGACGTTCGTCAGGCCGGGTGGGCTGGTGGTCTTTTCCAACTGCTCACTCGACCCTTCCGAAGGCGAGGAGCTGATCGCCGACTTCCTTGCCGAAAAAGACAGCACTACGCTTGATCCTATAGTGGCAGACGAAATGCCTGGCCTCGCGGAATTCGTCACGCCGCTCGGCACTTTGCGCACCACGCCGGCAGGTCTGCCGGCGGCCGATCCCAGGATGGCTGGCCTCGACGGCTTCTTTGCCGCACGGCTGCGCCGCAGGTGAGCCTAATTCCCCTTCGCACAAGCTTTTGAATCATCTAGAATCTTCGCCGTGGGAAAGGGGCGTGTGAGGGAAAAGGGATCGCATTGGCGAATGCGAGGGGCTATGCCCCGTATCTTTGGGGACTGGTTGCCCAACAGCTTTGGCGAAAGGTCCGGCGCAGGCTGCGCGCGGGCCCGGTCTTTCGCTGGCGTTATTCCGGCCGCACGCCGGAACGTGTCCTCATTGCGCCGCCGGACCTGCGCCTGGCCGATCCGCAGATCGCCTTCGAGATCTATCACGGGCGCTTTCCCTTCGCCGGTCATCTGGTCGAGACGGGCGGCCAGTCGCCCTTCCAGATGCAGGTCGGCAACCGCGCCTGGCTGGAGACGCTGCACGGCTTCCGCTGGCTGCGCCATATGCATGCGGCGGAGACGGATCTGGCGGCGGCCAATGCCCGCGCCCTCGTTTCCGACTGGATCGCCGCGCATGGCAAGCGTATCAGCGGCCTTCCCTGGGACCCGGCCGTCACGGCGCGTCGCGTCATCGCCTGGCTGCAGCATTCCGCCGTGGTTCTGCAAGGCGCGGATTTCGCGTTCTATCGGCAGTATCTGAAGTCGCTTGCCGTGCAGGTGCGCTATCTGCGCTCGATGGCGGCGGAAATGCCGGACGGGGAGGAGAAGCTGCGGGCACGCATTGCCCTTGCTTTTGCCGCCCTGTCGCTGCCGGCTCCGGTTTCCGCCCTGCGCAGCGCCACCAGAAACCTTGCCATGGAGCTCGACAGGCAGATCCTGCCCGACGGCGGCCATATCTCACGCAATCCGCGGGCGGTGATGGAACTTCTGACCGATCTGTTGCCGCTCAGACAGACCTATGCCAATCAGGCGGAAGCGCCGCCTGCCGAGCTCATGGGTGCGGTGGAGCGGATGCTGCCGGCGCTGCGCTTCTTCCGCCACCGCGACGGCAGTCTCGCGCGCTTCAACGGCATGGGCGTGACGATCCACGACCGGGTGGCGGCAATCCTGCGCCATGACGATACGGCCGGCGCACCACTCCTGCATGCGCCCCATTCCGGATATGAGCGGCTTTCCCTTGGCCGGACAACGGTCATTGCCGATACCGGCCCGGCACCGAGCGGCGATCTTTCCCATTGGGCCCATGCCGGCTGCCTTTCCTTCGAGCTTTCTTCCGGACGCCACCAGTTCATCGTGAATTGCGGGGTAGACAGTTACGGCGCGGAGGATTTCCGGCCGCTCGCGCGCGCGACTGCGGCCCATTCCACCGCAACCCTCAACGATACCTCGCAGGCACACTTCACCCTGTCGACGGGCATGAACAGTTGGGTTGGCACGCCATTGGTCGGCGGTCCTCGCCAAGTCTATTGCGAACGCACGGACTCGAGCGGCATCCAGGGCTTCATTGCAGGCCATGACGCCTATGTCGCCCGCTTCGGCATCTATCACCAGCGGGATCTGCGTCTGTCGGCCAATGGCGACATGCTCGAAGGCACGGACAGATTCCGGCGCGCAGGGGGCGAGCACCGGGCCGGCAAGGGCGGTGACAGCGTCGCCCTGCGCTTCCATATCCATCCCGATATCGAACTTTTCCGCGACGAAGCGGGCCGTCTCGTGCTCCTTGGCACCGGGACCGACACATGGACCTTCTCATGCCAGGACGTCGAACCGGTGGTGGAGGAATCGATCTTCTTCGCCGGCCTGAGCGGACCGCGTCGAAGCCGGCAGATCGTGCTTCATTTCAATGCTTCCGAGCTGCCGGAAGTATATTGGCGGCTGGTCTGCACACGCACAGGCTCCGCTGACTGACAGGGAAGCCCAAAACCCGGAAGCCAGTGGCTTGATTCAAGCCGGGACTGTGCTAGGCCCCTGATCTTCTCGTTGAGATCCGCCGCCGGAGATTCCCGCCAATGACCGTTATTTCGAAGAAAGTGCCCGTTCCGGAGTTCGTGGCCGTACGCCGCGCGCTGCTTTCGGTTTCCGACAAGACCGGCATCACCGCCTTTGCAGGCGCGCTTTCGCAAATGGGGGTGGAGATCGTCTCGACGGGCGGCACCGCTTCGGCGATTGCCGAGGCGGGTGTGAGCGTGCGGGACGTATCGGAACTGACCGGCTTTCCCGAGATCATGGACGGGCGGGTGAAGACGCTCCATCCGGCCGTGCACGGCGCGCTCCTCGGCATCCGCGACGACGCCGAGCACAAAGCGGCCATGGAAGAGCATTCCATCCAGCCGATCGATCTTGTCGTCATCAATCTCTATCCCTTCGAGACGGTTCGCTTCGGCGGCGGCGACTATCCTTCGACGGTTGAGAATATCGATATTGGCGGGCCGGCCATGCTGCGCGCGGCCGCAAAGAACCACGCCTATGTGACGGTGGTCACCGATCCGGCGGATTACGACCAGGTGCTGGAAGCCCTGCGGCAGAACCAAGGCAAGATTCCCTACCGCCTGCGCCAGGAACTGGCCGCCAAGGCTTTCTCGCGCACGGCCGCCTATGACGCGGCGATCTCGAGCTGGTTTGCCGAGAGCCTGGAGCTGGAAAATCCAGAATGGCGCGCCTTAGGCGGACGGCTTGCCGAGGTCATGCGTTATGGCGAAAACCCGCATCAAAGCGCAGGCTTCTACGTGACCGGCGACCGGCGGCCCGGCGTGGCGACGGCCCGGCAGCTTCAAGGCAAGCAGCTTTCCTACAACAATATCAACGACACCGATGCGGCCTTCGAGCTCGTCTCGGAATTCGATCCCGAGCGGACCGCCGCCGTTGCCATCATCAAGCACGCCAACCCTTGCGGGGTAGCGGAGGGAACAACCCTGCTCGACGCCTATCGCAAGGCGCTGGCTTGCGACCCCGTGTCGGCCTTCGGCGGCATCGTCGCGCTCAACCGCCTGCTCGATGCTGCGGCGGCGGAAGAGATCGTGAAGACCTTCACCGAGGTCATCATTGCGCCCGATGCGACGGAAGAGGCTCAGGCCCTGATCGCGGCGAAAAAGAATCTCCGCCTCCTGGTGACGGGAGGCGTGGCCGATCCGCGGGCCGGCGGCCTGACCGCGAAAACCGTGTCGGGCGGCCTCCTGGTGCAGTCACGCGACAATGGTGTCGTTGATGATCTGGAGCTTAGAATCGTCACCAAACGCGCACCGAGCGAAGCGGAGATGGCGGACCTGCGCTTCGCCTTCCGTGTCGCCAAGCATGTGAAGTCGAACGCCATCGTCTATGCCAGGGACCTGGCGACCGTCGGCATCGGCGCCGGCCAGATGAGTCGTGTCGATTCCGCCCGTATCGCCGCCCGCAAGGCCGAGGACGCGGCAGCCAATGCCGAGCCGCTGACGAAAGGGTCCGTCGTGGCGTCGGATGCTTTCTTCCCCTTTGCGGATGGGCTGCTTTCGGCCGTCGAAGCGGGCGCGACGGCGGTCATCCAGCCCGGCGGCTCCATGCGCGACGACGAGGTGATCGCGGCCGCCGACAAGCATGGCATTGCCATGGTCTTCACCGGCATGCGTCATTTCCGGCATTGATCAGATACGGCTCGCGGCAAGCGAATCCTGATAGCGGCTCCTGACCAGGGGCAGCAGAGCGAGGCCGATAAGGAAAAGGACAATGATCGGGGTCACGCCGAGGCGTTGCGCATCCTGCGCGGAGAGCCCCATGGCTTCGTCGGCGAAATATCCGGTGGCGAAGGCGATCGAAAGCGGGCCGATAAATGTCGTCGCCTTGCCGGAAAGGGCATAGAGACCGAAAGCTTCCGTCACCCTGTCCCGTTCCACCTGATCGACCAGGAGCGTCCGCGACGAGGCCTGGATGGACCCGCCCGCGGCCCCGATCAGTCCTCCGGCGACATAAAAAATGACATCGGGCAGAGAGGATGCGCCGGCCGTATCAGTAACGGTGACGAACAGGACTTCCGTCTGCGTGGTGGAGATCACCATGATGCAGCAGACGATCAGGATCAGGATAGAACCGACCACCACGGACTTGGACCCGAAAGCCTGATCTGTGCGGCCTCCCAGCCAGGCGCCGATGGCACCGGTGATATTGGCCAATATGCCGAATAAGCCGATCTGCACGATGCTCCATTGCAGGACGCCGGCGGCATAGATGCCGCCGAAAGCATAGAGCGCGTTGAGCGCGTCTCGATAGAACATGCTGGAAAGCAGATAGGAAAAATAGCTGCGCTCGGAGGGCAGTCGCCTCAAGGTGCCGCCCAGTTCCGCCAGGCCGCGGCGCAGAGCGCCGCTTGGGGCCGCGCGGCGCGCGATGTCGGGCGTGAACAGGAACATGGGCAGGATGAATATGGCATACCAGATCGCCGTCAGTGGACCGGCAACCCGATCCCCTTGACGGGTCGCGGGATCGAGCCCGAGGATCGGCTGGAAGCCGAGCAGGGTGCGGCCGGTATCCGGCTGGCCGGCCATGAAGCCCAACACCAGCACGAGCGAGATCAACCCGCCGACATAGCCGAGACCCCAGGCAGAACCGGAGAGCCGCCCGAGCTCCGAGCGGGGCACGAGGTCCGGCATCATCGCATTGTTGAATACGGCGGCGAATTCCATGCCGAAAACGGCGAGCGCGACCGCGATCAGCACGAATAACAGATCCTCCATGCCCGGCATTGCGAACCAGAGGGCACAGCAGGCTGCCATGCCAATGACCGAGAAAGCGAGAATCCATGGCTTGCGCGGCCCGGAAGCGTCGGCAATGGCGCCGAACACCGGGGATGTTAGCGCTATCACGAGCCCGCCAATCCCCGTTGCAAGACCCCATAGCTCCTGGCCGCGCGCCGCATCGGGAGCGACCGAGGCGGCGAAATAGGGCGCAAAGACGAAAGTGATGATCAGTGTGTGAAAAGGCTGCTGCGCCCAATCGAACAGCATCCATCCCCAGATGCCGCGCTTGGGAACGGATGCCCGAACCACTTCCATCATATCCCGCTCCCGTCGGGCTTCCGAGCCTACGCGCTGAGATCGCTCATCAAGCCCGACGCCACGGTCAAGCGGGAGACGGTAAGGTCGCCGGCTTCGGTCAAGGCCTGCAGCCTTTCGCGCACGCGCACCACACGCTCCCCGCCGGCTTCGATCCAGGCGGCTGCCGGATCGTCGGAACCCGGATATGCCTTCAGGGCAGCGATCGTCATGCTGCGGCGGGCCTGGTCGATCATGTCCCTGGCGCGGGAAAGCGCGAGCCCGTCATAGTAATCTGCGGGGCTGATCGCATTGGCGGCTTCCTCGATGCGGGCCATGCGGAAAGCCTCGGTGATGGCGAAGAATGTTTTCGCCGCCTTGGGCAGATCGGCCTTCACGGACCCGGCCACCTTCGAGATGTCCGGAACCAGTTGCGAAATGCCCAGGAAGGCAAGGCGCTCGGCCAGCTTTTCCGGGGTCCCATTGGCTTGCAGCCTCCGGCTGTGTTCGGACAGACGATCCCGGATGAGGGCCGGCATGATCGATGAAAGCTCGGGCTCGAGCGCCTTGCGCGCTCCGTGAAGCGCGGCAATGCGCTCGGCCACCGTGAGGGAACCGTCGTCGTTCTTCAGATACCAGGAGGTGGATGAAAGGAGGAGACGCCAGAGGATCTGGTAAAGCTCGAGCTGGATGTCGCCGTCGATCCTGTTGTCGAGCCCATCGATCTCCCGATAGAGCGCCGGCAGGTCGAATCCGTCACGCACGACGGAATAGGCGGCAATGATGTCATGCGCAGGCCTGCCGGAGAAATCCTGCAGTCGGGTAACGAAAGTCGGTCCGCCGCGATTGATGACGTCATTGGCAAGCTGCGTGGCGATGATCTCCCGGCGCAGCCTGTGCCCCTCGATCTCCGAGCGGTATTTTTTCGCCATGCGGTCCGGGAAATAGCTGACAAGATCGGCATCGTAATGGGGCTCGTCCGGGATCGGGCTTGCCACGAGCTCGTCGAAGAGCACGATCTTGGCATAGGCGAGGAGCACGCCGATCTCGGCCCGCGTCAGAGGTTCGGCCCGGCTTTCCCGATCGGCCAAGGCCTGCGGGCCGGGCAGGGTCTCGATCTCGCGGTCGAGCAGGCCGCGGCTCTCGAACAGCGTCATCAGACGGCTCTGATGCGGCAGTTCGGAAAGGCCGCGCTTGCGCACCAGCGAAATCGCCAGCGTCTGTTCGTAATTGTTGGCCAGCACCAGCCGGGCGACCTCTTCCGTCATTTCAGCCAGCAGCTTGTTGCGTGCCGGCCGTGTCAGGCTTCCGTTGCGCATGGCGGCGGCCAGGGCGATCTTGATGTTGACTTCGACGTCGGACGAATTCACGCCTGCGGAATTGTCTATGGCGTCCGAGTTGCAGCGGCCGCCGCGCAGGCTGAATTCGATGCGCGCGCGCTGCGTCGCGCCCAGATTGGCGCCTTCCCCCATGACCTTGGCGCGGAGTTCGGCCGCCGTGATGCGGATGGCGTCATTGGTGCGGTCGCCGACATCCTCGTTGGATTCCGATGAGCCGCGAACATAGGTGCCGATGCCGCCGAACCAGATGAGATCCACCGGCGCTTTCAGGATCGCGCTCATGATCTCGGACGGCGAGCCGGTGGTCCAGCTGAAGCCGATCGCATCCGCCGCCTCGCGGCTCAGCGTGATCGACTTCTGCGAGCGCGAGACTATAAGGCCCCCTTTCGACAGCTTCGAGCGGTCATAGTCCTGCCAGCTTGACCGCGGCAGCTTGAAGAGCCGCTCCCGCTCGGCGAAGGAGACCGCCGGATCCGGGTCGGGGTCGATGAAGATGTCGCGGTGGTCGAACGCGGCGATCAGCCGCGTATGCTTCGACAGGAGCATGCCATTGCCGAACACATCGCCCGACATGTCGCCGACGCCGACGACACTGAACGGCTCGTTCTGGATGTCGCGGTTCATCTCGCGGAAATGGCGCTTGACCGCTTCCCAGGCGCCGCGCGCGGTGATGCCCATCTTCTTGTGGTCGTAGCCGGCCGAGCCGCCCGAAGCGAAGGCATCGTCGAGCCAGAAGTCATGCGCTTGGCTGATGCCGTTGGCGATATCTGAGAAGGTCGCAGTGCCCTTGTCGGCGGCGACGACGAAATAGGGATCGTCAATATCGTGACGCACGACCCCTTTGGGCGGCACGACCTTGTCGCCATCGATATTGTCGGTGATGGAAAGCATGCTGGAAATGAAATTCACATAGGCTGCCTTGCCCGCTTCGAAGACAGCCTCCCGGCTGCCGCCGGTGGGGAGCCGTTTCGGATAAAAGCCGCCCTTGGCGCCGACCGGCACGATGACCGCATTCTTGACCTGCTGGGCCTTGACGAGACCGAGCACCTCGGTGCGGTAGTCCTGGGCGCGGTCCGACCAGCGGATGCCGCCGCGCGCGATCGGGCCGAAGCGCAGATGCACGCCTTCGACTTCCGGGCCATAGACAAATATCTCGCGCCAGGGCCGCGGCTGCGGCAGGCCGGTAATGCTGTTGGAATCGAGCTTCAAGGCCAGCGAGCGCCCGCCCTGATAGGTTTCGGCTACGAAATGATTGGTGCGTAGTGTCGATCTTATGAGGTTGAGGAGACGGCGTATGATCGTGTCGTCATCGAGGCTCGGCACGTTCTCGAGATCCGCCTCGATCTTTTCCTCGAGACGGCGGGTCTTTTCTCCGCTTTCGTCAATCTTCGCACTGGCCGGATCGAAGCGCATGGCGAAAAGGTCGTAAAGCTTTTGCGCGATTGCCGGATAACGGCTCAGCACCGCAGCGATGAAGCCTTGGCTCTGCGGAATGCCTGCCTGCTGCAGGTAACGGCTATAGGCACGCAGGACCGAAATCTGGCTGGCCCGCAGGCCGGCGGTCTGCGCAAGCGCATTCAGGTTGTCGTTGTCGCTTTCACCGCGCCAGACGGACAGGAACAGCTCCTCGAAAAGGGCGCCGCCGTCAGAAATATCGATCGGGCCCGGGAACGCATTTGCAAGCTCCATGTCGTGAAGAAAAACGCGATCCTCGTCGTTCCTGCCGATCTCGAAAGTCCGTTCGCTGATGACGCGGAATCCCATGTTTTCCAGCAGGGGCACGCGACGGGAAAGGGCGACAGGGGTTCCGTGGTGATAGATCTTGAGAGAGGCCTCTTCGGGAAGCTGATTCTCGTCGCGATAGAAATCTATCGCTATCGGGTTGTCCGGAGAAAGGCCGGCAATGCATTCCGCATCCACAAGTGCGGTCGCGGGAGGGAAGCTGTTGCGGTAATTTTCGGGGAAATTCGCGGCAATGCGAGCGACGTGGTCCTTGGTGCCGCTGTCCCCGACGGCCTCCCGAAGGACGTCATCCCATGTGCGAACAATGGCGCGGATATCGGCTTCCAGTTTTCCGGGATCGACTTTCGGCGTCTTGCCGCCGGAGCGGCCGATGATGAAATGCACGCGCGCCAGAACACCTTCAGGAAAGGCGGGATAGTAGGCCGAAAGACGCCCCTTGAAGGCCGTCTTCAGATAGGAGCCGATTTCCTCGCGTACTCGCGAATCGTAGCGGTCGCGGGGAACGAAGACGATCACGGAAACGAAGCGGTCGAATTGGTCGACGCGGTAGAGGACACGCACGCGGGGCCGTTCGCCGAGCGCCAGGATCGCCTCGGCATGCTTGCGCAGGATCGGCACCCCGATCTGGAAAAGTTCGTCGCGCGGATAGGATTCCAGCACATTGATCAGCGCCTTGCCCGAATGATCTGTCGGGGCGAATCCCGAGCGCGAGATTACCGCGGCTGCCTTTGACCGGAGATAGGGAATCTTCATTACCGAGCGCGTGTAGGCAGTCGAAGTGAAGAGGCCGACAATGCGCAGCTCGCCTGTCAGCTTCCCCTTTGAGCTGAAGGTCTTGACACCAATATAGTCGAGATAGCCTCGCCGATGGACGACGGATTTTGCATTGGCCTTGGTGACGATCAGCGGCTCGGGCCCGTGCAGGAATGCGCGTATTTCCGGTGTGGTGGTCGCAGGCTCGTTGCCGCGCCTGAGCACGCGGACATCCGGGTCGGCGAGGATGCCCAAACCCGGCTCGTCGGAACGATCGAGCGTGCCGCTCTCCTCCCCGCCGGTGTAGCGGAATTCCCGCATGCCGAGGAAAGTGAAATTGTCGTCGCGCAGCCACTCCAGAAAGGCGATCGCCTCGGCCACGTCGTCCTTGTCGAGCGGCACCGGCGCATAGCGCAGCTCGGTGATCTCCTGATCGAGCCGGGCCAGCATCGGCTTCCAGTCGGTCACGGCCGCGCGCACCTGCTTGAGGATATGCTCCAGCCGGCCATGCAGGGCATGGCACTGCTCGGCAGAAAGACGCGGCACATGGATATGGATCAGGCTGAGCTTGTCCGCCGCGGCCGCCGATTTCTGCCTCGGAGCATCGCCTATGATCTCGCAGACACCCTTGGTGTCATGCCTGACATATAGAACCGGATGAAGGACGAGCGTGGGCTCGCCCGCCGATTCGCCCACCTCGCCGAGAATGGAATCGAAGAGGAAGGGCATATTGTCGTTGACGACGGTGATTGCGGTGACCGTGCGTCCCTCGCGCTCGATCCCTGCATCGCTCTCTATTCTGATGATGCTCTGGCCGGGCTTGTGGGCCCTCAACGCATCAGCAGCCAGCTCGGCCGCCCTGGTGATCGCTGGGGGATCATAGGCCGCCAGATCCTCCGCTGCGGCGCGGCTGTTGAAAAAATCGCGGAGATACTCGAAGGGGTCCTTGCTGGCTTTGGTGATTTTCTTCTGCATTTTCCTGGATTTCGCCTTGGCCACCATCGCGGTTCCGCCCCTCCCGGCACAATTTTGGGATATACCCTATCAGACGACACATTTTTGACGACCCGTCTTGCGGGTCCGTCGCAATGGATAATCACAGTTTGAGCGAAAGGTATGACAGTTATGGAAAGCAGGGTCACTTCTCTTGATCTCAAGCCTGCGGAAGACTTGAGCGAGGCTACGCGCGCCTATTTCGCGAAATGCGAGGAAAAGCTCGGACTCATACCTAACGTGCTTCTCGCCTATGCCTTCGACGAGAAGAAGCTGCGTGCCTTCACCGACATGTATAACGACCTCATGCTCGCCGATTCGGCGCTGTCGAAGCTTGAGCGAGAGATGATCGCCGTTGCCGTCTCCAGCGTGAATCACTGCTACTACTGCCTGACGGCCCATGGCGCGGCCGTGCGGCAGCTTTCGGGCGACCCGAAGCTGGGCGAGATGATGGTGATGAATTACCGCGCCGCCGACCTCACCCCGCGCCAGAAGGCAATGCTCGATTTCGCCGTGAAGCTGACGGTGACGCCGGACAGGATCGAGGAGGCCGATCGCGAAGCACTGCGCAAGGCCGGCTTCACCGATCGGGACATCTGGGACATCGCGGCGGTCGCGGCCTTCTTCAACATGTCGAACCGTGTCGCCGCTGCCGTCGATATGCGGCCGAACGACGAATATCACGCAATGGCGCGATAGCATCCTCAGCACAGGACGCGAAGCACCGTCCTGCGCGACAGATATGGCAGCAGCCGCGCCATGACGCGCGGAGCGACCGCCACACAGCCTTCCGTCGGCGAAAAGCCGGGCTTGGCGATATGCATGAAGATGGCGCTGCCGGCCTTTCGGCGGCGGGGACGGATGTTCCAGTCGAGCACGATGCAGACATCATAGATGCGGTCATCGCGCATCATGCGTTCATGGCCTGCCGGATAGGGCAGCTTTACGGGGCGATTGTAGTTTCTGTCGGSGGGCGCGTCGCACCAGCCGTCATCAGGACGAATGCGCCGGAGAGGAAGCCGCGACCGCAGTCCGGCATGCGACAGGAGACCCTCATGCCTGTAATAGGCGCCGAGAAGACGCATCGACGCCAGGGGCGTGGCACCGTCGCCTTCGCGCTTGAAGGCACTTATTCCTCCACGTCCGAGGGCGCAGACGAAGACCCCGTGACCGGTATCGAGCAGTCCCTGGGAGATGGTTCCGGGACGCCGCCTGACAGTAATGATGCGACGCCGGCTGTCATTTTTCTTGGACGCCCCATTGCGCTCACTATTTTTAGGGTATGATCTCACGGTGGAACAAATCGCCGTCATCTTCTTTCCCGGCGGTCAGCTTCCGCATAAACCATGGCCGGTCAAGCGGTATTCCTTTTTTGAAACAATGGATTGAAAGATGACGTCACGCACCATTCTGATTGTCGACGACGATGAGGACCTGCGTGCCACGCTAGTGGAGCAACTATCCCTTTATGAAGAATTCGACGTTCTTCAGGAGCCGAATGCGACAAAAGGCGTTCAGACCGCCCGCAATTCCATGGTGGATCTTCTCATCATGGATGTCGGCCTGCCGGACATGGACGGGCGCGAGGCCGTCAAGCTCCTGCGCAAGGGCGGCTACCGGGCGCCCATCATCATGCTGACGGCACAGGATACCGATTCGGATACGATCCTCGGTCTGGAAGCGGGCGCGAACGACTATGTCACCAAGCCGTTCCGCTTCGCCGTCTTGCTGGCCCGCATACGCGCCCAGCTTCGCCAGCACGAGCAGAGCGAGGATGCCACCTTCAATGTCGGGCCTTATACGTTCAAGCCGAGCCAGAAGCTGCTGATCGACCAGAAAGGCGGCAAGATCCGCCTTACCGAGAAGGAAGCCTCGATCATCAAATATCTCTACCGCGCCGACCAGAAGGTCGTCACGAGGGATGTACTTCTGGAAGAGGTGTGGGGCTACAATTCCGGGGTAACGACCCATACGCTCGAGACGCATGTCTATCGGCTGAGACAGAAGATAGAGCGCGATCCTTCCAAAGCGGAAATTCTTGTGACAGAAAGCGGCGGATACAAGCTCGTTCCCTGAACCGCGGCGCGGTGGGGGCCGCGTACGCAAGGAGGGGGATCGGGGACGGTTGAATGTCGCTGGATGACGATATCCGCATATTGTCCGGTGTGGATCTCTTCGAGGGATTCACGCCTGAACAATTGCGCCTTATGGCCTTCGGAGCCGAAAGCATTTCCCTGCGCAAGGGCCGGACCCTCTATTGGGAAGGCGGAAACGCCGATTGTGCCTTCGTCGTCGCTTCGGGCAGCATTGCGCTTTACCATGAAACCGATGGAGAGCGTCATATCCTCGAAATAATGGAAGCCGGGTCCATACTCGGCGAATTCGCGCTGATCGCGGAGGGAAGACGGCTGACAAGTGCCGCGGCCGAAACCGATTCGCAGCTTCTGCGCCTCAACCGCACGATGTTCCGCCGGATCCTGGAAGAATATCCGGAGACGGCGCTCGATTTGCATCAGCGCATCGCCGCAAATCTTCGGGCGATGATCGCAAGGATCGAGAGGGTGATGTCCCGCTTCTAGAGCAGGATGAGCCTACTCGAAGGCGAAGCGCGCAATGACCGGCACATGGTCCGACGGCCGGTCCCAGCCGCGCGCGTCGCGCAGCACCTCGATACCGCTCAGGCTCTCCACGAGATTCTCCGACGACCAGACGTGATCCAGCCGGCGGCCGCGGTCGGAAATGTTCCAGTCGCGCGCCCGGTAGCTCCACCAGGTATAGAGCTTCTGCTCCGCCGGCACGTGCTTGCGCATGAGATCGGCCCATCCGCCGTTGCAGCGAACGGATTCCAGCCCTTCCGTTTCGACCGGAGTGTGGCTGACGATCTTCAGCATCTGCTTATGCGACCAGACATCGTTCTCCAGCGGAGCGATGTTGAGGTCGCCGACAAGGATCGTAGCCGAATGACCATCATATTCGGCGCGAACCGCGTGCATTTCTTCGAGAAAATTCAGCTTGTGCCGGAATTTCCAGTTGGCCTCCGGGTCCGGCTCGTCGCCCCCGGCAGGAACGTAGAAATTGTGCAGAAGCAGCCGATGGCCGCCCGCCTCCACGGTCGTGGAGATATGCCGGCTGTCGCCCATCTTGCAGAATTCGCGTTTCTCGACGATCTCGACGGGCCGCCGGGCAATGGTGGCGACGCCGTGATAACCCTTCTGGCCGTGTATCGCGATGTGGTTGTAGCCGAGCTTGCGGAACCCCGCGATCGGGAACTGGTCATCCGGGCACTTCGTTTCCTGAAGGCACAGCACATCTGGTCGGTATTCTTCCAGGAAGCGCTGCACGATCGGCATGCGCAGGCGCACCGAATTGATGTTCCAGGTGGCGACGGTGAAGGGCATGGAAATTTATACCGGCAATTCCTCGAGAAAGCCGGAAAATGCCCATCCATTCACTTGAATACAAGTTCCCGGAGGCGTTTGGCCGCAGGCTGGCGAGCTTTCCACAACAAAGCCCGCCTGCATGATTTAAGATCAGCGTCGGTTCTGCGGCGTATTCATTTCGTTGACGCGGCGGTAGTCGATCTTGAAGACGCTTGGATCGAAGCTCACGCCCTGCTGGACATTGAAGATCATCACGGTCGTGTCCTTGCCCTGGGCATCCGTGATCGTCCATTGGCGCAGTTCATAGGAATTGGGATCGAACATCATGGCGATGGTCGAGTTGCCGAAAAGGGATTTGTCGGCAAGCCTGATCGTGGTCAGGTCGGAATCTTCCTTCACGCTCTGCACCTTGCTGCCGGAAAGGTCGATCCGCTCGTCCAGGAGAAGCTTCAGCGGGGTCTTGGAAAGCGGATAGAGATCGGCGGTACGCATCTTGTCGTTATGTATGACCACCGACTGGCCGTCCGAGACGACGCGGAAGCCCGAAGGCTCCTCGTAATTGAAGCGGATCTTGCCCGGCCGCTGGATATAGAACTTGCCGCCGGTCTGTTCGCCGCCGGGGCCGAACTGCACGAATTCCCCGGTCATCGTCTTAACCTGGGAGAAGTGGTCTGCTATGCGCTGGGCAACATCCGAAGCCGCCTGTGCCGCACCGGAAGCCATGGTGATGGCTGCGGAAAGGCCGATCACCGTCAGGCCGCGAAGTGCTCTCTTCGCCAATCGAAGCGTTCCGGGAATTGTTCTTTCGCTCATGGTCTTCACTCGTCTGGTTCGCCTTCGCAAATAGGCAGCCAGTAGGGCCGAAATTTGTTCGCGCAGTGCCGGATCAATGGCCGACATGCGCGTTCGTTCCATCCTGGCGAGCACGGCGTTCACATTCGCGTCAGAAGTCTTCCTCCTCGGTCGGAACGAGTATTTCGCGCTTGCCCGCATGATTGGCCGGACCGACGATGCCTTCCTGCTCCATGCGCTCTATGATGGATGCGGCACGGTTGTAGCCAATGCCGAGGCGGCGCTGGATATAGCTGGTCGAAGCCTTGCCGTCCCGCAGGACAACCGCCACGGCCTGATCATAGGGATCGTCCGATTCCCCCATATTGCCGGCGCCACGTCCGGAGCCGCCACCAGAGGAATCCTCGTCGCCGTCATCCTCTGTGATGGCGTCGAGATATTCCGGAACACCCTGCTGCTTCAGATGCGCCACCACCTGCTCCACTTCGTTATCCGAGACGAAGGGGCCGTGGACGCGCTGGATGCGGCCGCCGCCGGCCATGTAGAGCATGTCGCCCATGCCGAGGAGCTGTTCGGCACCCTGTTCGCCGAGAATCGTGCGGCTGTCGATCTTCGAGGTCACCTGGAAGGAGATGCGGGTCGGGAAATTCGCCTTGATCGTGCCGGTGATGACATCGACCGAGGGGCGCTGCGTAGCCATGATGACATGGATGCCCGCGGCGCGCGCCATCTGCGCCAGACGCTGGACCGCGCCTTCGATATCCTTGCCGGCGACCATCATCAGGTCTGCCATTTCGTCGATGATGACGACAATGTAGGGCATCGGCTCGAGGTCGAGATTCTCGGTCTCGTAGATCGCCTCGCCGGTCTCGCGGTCGAAGCCGGTCTGCACCGTGCGGGTGAGGCTCTCGCCCTTCTTGCTGGCGGCCGTCACGCGCTGGTTGAAGCCATCTATGTTGCGGACGCCGAGCTTCGACATCTTGCGATAACGATCCTCCATCTCCCGCACCGTCCATTTGAGCGCGACCACCGCCTTTTTCGGATGGGTGACGACAGGCGTCAGCAGATGGGGGATGCCGTCATAGACGGAGAGTTCGAGCATCTTCGGGTCGATCATGATCAGGCGGCACTGCTCCGGCGTCATGCGATAGAGCAGGGAGAGGATCATGGTGTTGATGGCGACCGACTTGCCCGAGCCGGTGGTGCCGGCGACCAGGAGGTGCGGCATCTTGGCGATGTCGACGGTTACGGCTTCGCCATTGATCGACTTGCCGAGCGCCAGTGCCAGCTTCGCCTTGGTCTGCTCGAAATCCCGACTCGCCAGGATCTCGCGCAGATAGACGGTTTCACGGGACGAATTCGGCAATTCGATACCGATGGCGTTGCGGCCCGGCACCACCGCGACGCGGCAGGCGATCGCGCTCATGGAACGTGCGATATCATCGGCAAGTCCGATGACACGCGACGACTTGATGCCCGGCGCGGGCTCCAGTTCGTAAAGGGTGACGACCGGGCCGGGGCGGACATGGATGATCTCGCCCTTGACGCCGAAATCCTCCAGCACGCCTTCGAGCAGGCGCGCATTCTGCTCCAGCGCGTCCTTGGAAAGGCTGGGGTTCTTCCCGGAGGACTTGGGCTCGGCGAGGAAATGCAACGACGGCATCTCGAACTCCCCCGTCCGGATCAGGGAGGGTTGCGCCTCGCGACGGACGCGCGAACCCTGCGCGGGACGAGGGGCGGGATTTTCGACACGGGCGGCAGGGGCTGCCCGTGGCTGCGCCGGCTGCGGGTCGAAATCCTCGTCATCGGCATCAGGATCGAAGCCGTCGCTGAAATCTTCGTCGAAGCCGGGTTCGACTCGCCCCCGAGCCACTGAGGGCATGTCGAAATCGTCCCGCTCACGGTGCTTGGCAGGCAATGCCTCCAGCGATTCGTCCTCCTGCAGCCGGGCGAAGTTGCGGCGCAGGAACGCGCGAGCCGAAAGCCACCAGTGCGCGATGATGCCGAAGGCCACAAAGCCGCCATCGCTCTCGTCCTCATCGGCCTCCTCGTCGATCATCCCATCTTCCTCTACGGAGTCGGGGCGGATGTTCTGACGGCGGAGCACACCGGCACCGAAAAAGGTGAGCCATGCGGCGGGAAAGGCCAGAACGACAGCGACCAGGATGCCGATCGCGCCTTGCGGATAGCTGCCCGTCACCAGCGAGGGCAGTTTCAGGACGATGTCACCGAAGACGCCGCCGAGCCCGGTCGGCAGGGGCCAGGTCTCTGGTGCGGGCAGGCATCCGGCGATGCCGGCGGCAAGGACAGCGCCACCGAACCAGGCAAGCGCGCGCCGTGCCGGCCGGTCAAGACCGCGCGCTGTGGCCAGATAAATGCCCCAGAAAGCCGCCGGAACGAGCCCCGCCACTGACGCAAGGCCGAAGAACTGCATCGCCAGATCGGAAAAGACCGCACCCGGATAGCCCATGGCATTGGTGACGGGATTGGATGTCGCGTGGCTGAAGCTCGGATCCGCCACATTCCATGTCGCAAGGCTCGCCAGACAGAAACTGACAGCCGCCAGTATGGCGATGCCAATGCCGCGCTTCGTCTGCCGGCGCACAAACCCCTGCAATCCGTAGCTGCCGTGATCGAAATCCAGTGTTGCCGAAGACCCGGAACGCATGCCCTTTTCCCCGTCCGTGCGTGATGGCGGCGCCACGAGACGCCTTTCGGAATCATTGCGGGCAGACTATCGGCGGGAAGGTTAAGGCCGCATTAACCATGGGGCGATGGACCACGAGAGCGATGGCCTTGGCCGCCTGATACGGCCCCATGGGCTTTCATAAAAAGGGGGCCCGGCGAACCGGGCCCCAGTTGCACTGCAAGCAGGATGCCTTTCGGCAAGGAAGTCCGGCCGGGCATGTTCTGCCCGGCCGCATGGTTCAGGAGTGGTAAGCCACTTCGCCGTGCGAGGTGATGTCGAGCCCGGTGCTCTCGGCTTCCTTCGTCGGGCGGAGCCCCATGATGGCGTCGACGACCTTGTAGAGTATCGCCGAGACGACGGCGCACCAGACAATGGTGACGACCACGGCCATGATCTGGGTCCAGACCTGCCCCCCCATGGTGACGCCTTCGGCATAGCCGACACCGCCCAGCGTGCTGGAAGCGAAGAAGCCGGTGCCGATGGCGCCGACAATGCCGCCGATGCCGTGGATGCCGAAGACATCGAGAGCATCGTCGTAGCCGGCCTTCACCTTGACGACGGAGACGAAGTAGTAGCAGACCGCGCCGGCGATGAGGCCGAGGACGATCGCGCCGACCGGGCCTACGAAGCCGGCCGCCGGCGTGACCGCGACCAGGCCGGCAACGATGCCGGATGCTGCGCCAAGCATGGAAGCCTTGCCGCGCGCCATCTTCTCGACCAGGCACCAGCCGACGACAGCACCAGCGGTGGCGGTGAAGGTGTTGATCATGGCCAGCGCGGCGGTGCCATTGGCCGCAAGCGCCGAACCGGCATTAAAGCCGAACCAGCCGACGAACAGGATCGAGGCGCCGATCAGCGTCAGCGGCAGCGAATGCGGAGCCATATTATCCTTGCCGTAGCCGGTCCGCTTGCCGATCAGGATGGCGCCGACCAGAGCGGCAATGCCGGAATTGATGTGAACGACAGTGCCGCCGGCGAAGTCCATCGCACCCCAGCCGAAGAAGAGTCCGTTGGCATCCCAGGCCATATGGGCGATCGGGAAGTAGACGAAGGAAACCCAGAGAATGACGAACAGCACCACCGAGCCGAACTTCACGCGCTCGGCGAAGGCGCCGATGATCAGCGCCGGCGTAATACAGGCGAAGGTCATCTGGAAGCAGATGAAGACCAGTTCGGGAATGCTGCCCGACTCCGATTCCGGCGTGACGCCGGAGAGGAAGACCTTGCCGAAGCCGCCCCAGAAGGCACTCTCGCTGCCGCCGAAGGCGAAAGAGTAGCCCCACAGCACCCATACGATGATGACGGCGGCTGTGATCATGGTGCACTGCATGAGCACCGACAGGATGTTCTTTGCGCGGACGAGGCCCCCGTAGAACAGCGCGAGACCCGGCAGGATCATGAACAGGACAAGGATGGTGGAGACCAGCATCCAGGCGGTGTCGCCGGTGTCCAGAGCCGAGGCAGCGGTTTCCGCCGCTTCTGCGGCCTCTTCGGCAGCTTCCTGTGCAAATGCCGGCAAGACCGACAGGGCGGTTGCCATCGTCCCCCAGATGGCCAGGCGCCCAGCCTTTGTAAGTTCCGAAATCTTCATTTCACTCTCCATGTAAATACGGCTCAAAGCGCGTCGGTATCAGTCTCGCCCGTGCGGATGCGCACCGCCTGATCGAGCGGATAGACGAAGATCTTCCCATCGCCGATCTGGCCCGTCTTGGCGGCCGTGCCGATGGCATCGACCACCTTGTCGACGAGGTCGGTGCTGACAGCGATCTCGATCTTGATCTTGGGCAGGAAGCTGACGGCATATTCCGCGCCTCGGTAGATTTCGGTGTGCCCCTTTTGCCGACCGTAGCCTTTGACCTCGGTGACAGTCAGGCCTTGGATGCCGACTGCGGTGAGCGCCTCGCGCACCTCGTCGAGCTTGAACGGCTTGATGATTGCCATGACGATTTTCATTCGCTTTCACCCTTGCGTTTTGGGTCCCCACGACTTGCCTGTTATCGCCGGACGCCCGTGCGGCCGGTGAATGGCAAAGGGAGAATCAAACGCCGTGCCAATTGGGGGAAAAGCGGATTAACCGTTTGAAAGGAAATGGAATTAAGGCCCGTCGCGAAACCAGCCCTTGATTAAGGACAAAACAATTTGGCTAATTAATATGCAATTTTTGAAAAATGCCTATTTTGTGCGCAGTCGCATGAGGCCTTCTTGAGCCACTGAAGCGATCAGGGTGCCGTCGCGTGCATAGAGGAAGCCGCGCGAGAAGCCCCGCGCCCCGCGCGCGGAGGGACTGTCTTGGGTGTAGAGAAGCCAGTCGTCGAGCGGATTGGGGCGATGGAACCACATGGCATGGTCCAGGCTCGCCATCTGGACGTCGGGATCGAAGCCCGAGCGGCCATGGGCGAAAGTCGCGGTATCGAGCAGTGTCATGTCGGACAGATAGGCGAGGATCGCGGCCTGGAGGGCACGATCCGCGGGCACTGGTCCGGTTGTGCGCAGCCATACGTCCTGGCGCGGCGGCAGCTTGTCGCGTGTGGTATAATGGGCGACATGCACCGGACGCACGTCCAGCGGCCTTTCGCGCGCCCAGAAGCGGCGGATGTTTTCCGGAACCCGGTCGCCGAATTCGTCGATGAGCTGGCGCTGGCTCCTGAGCGTTTCCGGCTGGGGCACATCCGACGGCATTGGAATCTGATGATCAAGCCCCTCTTCCTCGACCTGGAATGATGCCTCCAGCGAAAAGATCGCGCGGCCATGCTGGATGGCGACCACGCGCCGGGTCGTGAAGCTGCCGCCGTCCCGGATGCGATCGACGTCATAGATGATGGGCACCGCCGGATCGCCCGGAAGCATGAAATAGCAATGGAGCGAATGCACGTGGCGGTCCGCCGAGACTGTCCGTTGCGCGGCAGTCAACGCCTGGCCGATCACCTGGCCGCCGAAGACGCGCTGCCAGCCCACCTTGTGGCTGCGGCCACGGAAAAGGTTGTGTTCGAGCCTCTCCAGGTCGAGTATGGAAAGAAGCTCTTGCATGGCTGACGACATGTCGCGGGTTCCCTCCAGCGGCAATTGAGCACAAACGGTTTCCAACCCGAAGCAAAGACCTAAGTCAAGCAAGAGGATACCGGAACAAGGACAAGCACGATGGCCGATTCGACAGTATCAGAGGCGGGTTCGGGCAAGCGTTTCGACATGGTGATTGCGGGCGCGGGCTATGTCGGGCTGGCCACAGCGGTATCGATCCGGCAAGCGCGGCCGAACCTCTCCGTGGCGATCGTCGATGCTGCTCCTGCCGGGGTGTGGGAGCGCGATGGACGCGCCTCGGCCATCGCGGCCGCTGCATGCCGAATGCTCGGCCGCCTCGATTGCTGGGAAGAGATCGCACCTGAAGCGCAGCCGATCACCGAAATGATCATTACAGATTCCCGCACCTCCGATCCGGTGCGGCCGGTTTTCCTGACCTTTGGCGGCGAGGCGGCACCCGGTGAGCCTTTTGCTCATATGGTGCTGAACCGGGTCCTGAACGGTGCCTTGCGGCGGCGGGCAACCGAACTCGGGATCGACATGATCGAAGGGGTGGCGGTGGAGAGCTTCGAGACCGGCTCTGGTTTCGCCACAGTCCATCTCGCCGACGGCATAAGCCTGGAGACGCGCCTGCTGGTGGCCGCCGACGGCGTGAGATCCCGCCTCCGGGACATGGCCGGCATCAAGACGCTTCACTGGGATTACGGCCAATCCGGCATTGTCTGCACCGTTGCCCATGAGCGGCCGCATAACGGGCGCGCCGAAGAGCATTTCCTGCCGGCAGGGCCGTTTGCCATCCTTCCGCTGAAGGGTAATCGTTCCTCGATCGTGTGGACCGAGCGCACGGCGGACGCGGAAAGGCTGGTGGCCGAGGACGAGATCGTCTTCGAGCATGAACTCGAGCTCCGCTTTGGCCTGAAGCTCGGCGAGATCCGCGTCGAAGGCCCCCGCAGGGCCTGGCCGCTCGGGCTGACGCTGGCGCGCGACTATGTGGCGCCGCGATTCGCACTCGCGGGCGATGCGGCGCATGGCATACACCCGATCGCGGGACAGGGGCTCAATCTCGGCTTCAAGGATGCGGCTGCCCTCGCCCAGGTGGTGGTCGAGGCGGACCGGTTGGGCGAGGAGATCGGCGCGCTTGATGTCTTGAGGCGTTACGAGCGCTGGCGCCGCTTCGATACCGTCCAGATGGGCGTCACCACCGACGTGCTGAACCGGATGTTCTCGAACGATTTCGGCCCCATGCGCGCCATCCGCGATATCGGCCTCGGCCTGGTCGATCGCCTGCCGTCGATGAAAGGCTATTTCATCAAGCAGGCCTCCGGACTCGGCGGTCCGACGCCGCGGCTCTTGCAGGGCGACGCGATCTAGGCTCGCCAAGCAAGGCGGGGCGCTCCATATCCATTCCATTCTGAACCAACCGGCAAAGGAGAAGGCCATGAAGCGTCGCGCGAATGCATTATGGAAAGGATCGCTCAGCGAAGGGAAAGGGCAACTCACCACGCAAAGCGGAGCCTTTGAAAGTGTCCCCTATTCCTTCAAGGGGCGGTTCCAGGACGAGAGCGGCCAGTCGGGGACCAATCCCGAAGAACTTCTCGCGGCCGCCCATGCCGGTTGCTTTGCCATGCAGCTTTCGCATTTCCTGGCCGAAAACGGCACCACGGCCGATACGCTCGAAGTCCAGTCCGAGGTCACCTACGGCCCGGCGGCGGGCGGCGGGTTCGAGATTACCGAGAGCGCCCTGACCCTGACCGCCAAGGTTCCCGGCATAGATGAGGCGAAGTTCAAGGAATTGGCCGAGAAGGCCAAGGCGGGCTGCCCCGTCTCCAAGGCGCTCGGCGCCATCGGGATCACGCTGGAGGCAAGGCTCGCCTGATCCTGTCAGACCGGAATCCGCCCGCGACATATTGCTTATGTCGCGGGCTTTTTTGCGCAATGGATGGTCTTCCCTGCAGTCGCATTCGCAACCAAAAACCGCGCATCTCCGTTTAGAATCCATTCCTGAAGACATTCGTTCGGGAGGAATGAGATGCTTCATTCTGGCGAAGCGCGGAAACTGAAATATCCGCGTGAATCCACCCTTTCCCTTACTGAAATAACAGCCGATGCTGCGCGGTCCGAGGCCTTCGACGGCCATGAATGCATCTGGCTCGGACGCGATGACAAGCGCGGGCTGACAGCGATCGTGGCAATCCACAATACCGCGCTCGGACCGGCGCTTGGCGGCACGCGCATATGGCCGCATGAGAGCTTCGATGCGGCATTGACGGATGTGTTGCGGCTTTCCAGAGGCATGACATACAAGTCTGCCGTGGTCGGCCTGCCCTTCGGCGGCGGCAAGGCTGTTATCATTGCAGATCCGAAGACAGGCAAGACGCCCGAATTGCTCGAAGCCTACGCCGAAATGCTCGCCGCCCTCGAAGGGCAGTTCTTCACCGGCGAGGATGTCGGCCTGACCGTTGCCGATGCCGATTTCCTGCGCGCGCGCACCCCGAATGTCACCGGCACCACCCGTGGCGGAAGCGGCAACCCGTCGCCTGTGACGGCCGAAGGCGTCTTCCTGGGCATCAAGGCGGCGCTCAGGCATCGGCTCGGAACGGACAGGCTCGACGGCATGGTGATCGCGGTGCAGGGGCTTGGTTCGGTCGGCTGGTCCCTGTGCGAAAAGCTGCATGGGGAAGGCGCAAGGCTCATCGTCTCCGATATCGACGCCGCCCGCGTTAAGAAAGCACGCTCGGCATTTTCGGCCGAAGCGGTTCCCGCCGACGCGATCGGCAGCGTCGAGGCGGATGTGTTCTCCCCTTGCGCACTTGGCGGGGTCCTTTCTCAGGAAACGATCCCCGGCCTGAAGGCGCGGATCGTTGCGGGTTCGGCCAACAATCAGCTTGCCCGACACGAAGATGCACGGCTCCTGATGGAACGTGGCGTGCTCTATGCACCCGATTACGTCATCAATGCCGGCGGCCTGATCAATGTGGCGGCAGAACTCGCGCCCGGCGGTTACGACCGGGCGGCGGCGATGGCCAGGGTGGCCGGGATTCCCGTCACCTTGCTCGACATATTCGAGCGCGCGGAAAAACAGAACCTTCCCACGAACGACATTGCCGCCGAGATCGCGATGGAGCGTATCAGGGCAGCCCGGCGGTCCTGAAAGGGTCTTGTTCAGTCGGCTTGCGCGGCCTGCTTGTGGATTCCCCGGAGGGCGGCCGCGCCCCAGACCTGCTCAAGCCGGGCGTCGCGTCCGCATCCTTCCCTGTAACCTTTGTAGGCCTCGGCCTTGGTCACATAGCCGAAGCGGGTAAGGATGCGCTCGTCGCTCCGATAGTAGTTCTGGTGGTAGGCCTCGGCCGGCCAGAAGGCGGAGGCCGGTTCGATCGGGGTGACGATCGCGCGTCCGAGTTCCTCTTCCGCTGCCTTCTTGGCCGCCTGCGCTTCCATCGCCTGCTTGTCATTCAACGCGTAGATGGCGGTCGTATAGCTCGCCCCCCGATCGCAGAACTGGCCGCCGGCATCTGTCGGATCGACGGAATGGAAGAAAACGTCCAGCAATTCAGCATAGGATACCCGGGCGGCGTCATATTCGATCCTGACTGCCTCCCGATGCCCGCCGGACGCATAGTTCCTGTAGGTCGGATTCTCGATCGTGCCTCCCGTATAGCCGGAAACCGTCGAGGTCACGCCGGGCACATGATCGAAATCCGCCTCGACGCACCAGAAGCAGCCGCCGGCGAAAATTGCTGTATCCGCCGCGGCTCTGCCATGCTCGCCCGCGAGGGCTGTGAGAGACATCAAGACAATAAGTGCCGATCTGCGGACCATCTTCGCTCGCTCCCTTTTTCGGCAAGCTCGTATCCGGACAATGGAAAGTTTCAAATCAAAAGGGAACAAGCCTGCGTGATTATGTCTGGCAGTCGCTGTGCAGCCTGGTGCGGAATGCGAATTATAGTTCAGTCTGTCGCCAGCGCTCGTTATCTACCGTCGAAATCTTTCTGTCCCCGGGAACGTCATTGGTAAGCCGAGGACACACCTTCTTGTTGCCACGCCCCGTTGCCGGTCTGGCCATTGAGAGAATGAGGGCAGTCGGGAAGCGGGGCGCGA
>NZ_VLJP01000001.1:90133-313970 GCF_007829525.1 Mesorhizobium sp. J18 | reverse complement strand
AAGCTGGTCACGGCTCATGCCGCCATATTGCTTACGCCACCGGTAGAACGTCAGCTCGGAAACGCCGATCTGGCGAACAGCATCCGCCATCGCCATGCCTTGGCCGCGCAAAACCTCAMCCTGCCGAAGCTTCGTGACGATCTCGTCGGGCTTGTGTCGCTTGTTTGCCATTGTGGTCCTCCTTCATGGTCAAAACCATACTTCAAGGTGGACCCGTTCAATGGGGGTGGATCAGCGTATCTGGTATCAGGTATTAGGTTCGCGGAGTTCAATCCGTCAGCGGCGGGCCATCCCAAACATGGATGGGTCAATACCGAGATCACGCCTGGCTGTGTAGATCGCCAAAGCATTCCAGACTATCGAGGTAAAGGACGCGCCCACGGCGGCGCCGATCGTACCGGCGAAATAAACCAGGGAGACGATAATGATCACTCCCACTGCATTCGATACGATCAGCAAGTTCAGCAGCGTATGCTGTTTACCGGTTAACTGAAGCAAAATGCTGGTCGGCCCGGCCATAGCATTGAACAGCTGCCCAACCATCAGCACCATCAGCGCGATCCACAACTCGTGGGTGGCAAAGCCAGGGTCGAACAGCCCAAGGGCGCACCTTCCGAAGATCGCGAAAAAGATCAGTCCTAACAATCCCACGCTCGCGCTGATTGCCGCGCCAAGCGACACGAAATGCTGAAGCTGTTGCTTCTCGTCCCTATAGTAGGCACGTGATATCTGAGGAGCCAGGACCTGGTTCAAGCCGGCAAGCGCAACCGAAATCAAAAGCGCAGAGCGCTGTGCCGCAAAGAAGGCTCCTGCCTCTACCGGTCCGAGGATTGCCAGGACGACAAGCGATACGCCATGTGCGATCGCAGGATTGAGAGCCGTTACCCCCCAAAGGCCAAGTGTCACGGATCTGAATTCTGCTTTTTGTTTCGGCTCCAGGGCCTTTCGGGGACTCAAATATGCCCGCACTACCAGGATCACGGTTTGTGGCAGAAGGACAAGGATGAGCAATGTGCCAGCGAGCAGAACAGCTTCAACAGCACCTATACGGCCCCAAACGAACCCGCATGCCCAGGCCGCCGCAATAGCAAGAAACCTCCAAAGAACTTCCTTGGGAAGCAAGGCGAGAAGAAGCCGACCTTGCGCCCGCAAGGCGCTCGACAACACCTCCGCCCATCCAAGCGCCACAAGAAGAAGCGCGGTTGAAGCCCCGAACGCAAACCAAACCGAACGTCCGACCGCCAGATCATACAGATAGGCGGCTGCACAAAGGGCGGCTGCGACCACGATCAGCCCGATGGCGCCGACGGAAACAGAAAGAAGCAGGAATGAGCGAGCGGCATCCGTATCGCCTCTGCCCTCCCATTCAGGCCAGAACCGCAAAATCGCGCTTTGCTGCCCCAGAGAGCCGGCGAAGGCAAGCAGGCTTGCCAGAGCGAAAGCCGAAGCAAAATAGCCGAACGCGCTTTCACCCGTAATCCTGGCCATGGCAATGAACATGACATAGGTCAAACCCGCCCCGGCCAGCTTGACCATTGCCGCCACGGCACCATCGCTTGCGAGCCGTAGAAAGGCGGAGCTTTGACGCAGATGGGGCCGGATTTTCATGTCGTGTCGCTATCATCGGTCAGTCGGACGTTCAATGCTTCCTTTCCGTACCGCCTGACAGCCTTCTGCGCAGATGCCTGATTTCCGGCAACTGAGCCCCTCTCGAACTGGGAGCTGTTCTTCCGATTTGCTTCTTTTTCGCCGTCTCGGGGCTTGCGCCGGAAACCCAACAACTATAAGGCTTTCGGCGGTTCGGAGCGTAGCGCAGCCCGGTAGCGCACTTGACTGGGGGTCAAGGGGTCGTGGGTTCGAATCCCGCCGCTCCGACCACTATCTCGCTTCCACATTAAGGCTCAGATAGGTCGGATCGAACTCGGCGAGCTCCGATAGCCGGTCCCAATCCCTGATCGTCACCCGGGAGCCCTCCCAGACTATGAATCCGGTTTCGCGGAGCTTCTTCACGTTGCGGTTTACGTGAACGATGGAAAGGCCGAGCATGTCACCGAGATCGGCCTGCGTGACCGGCAGCACGAAGGACCATTCGGTCACCTTCCCCACCGCATGCAGGCGCAGATACATCTCGCACAAGAGATGCGCCAGGCTGGCCTGGGCCGATCTGCGACCAACGGAAACCAGCCATTCCCTGTGAATCGCGGCGTCGATCACCGTGTTCAGCCACAAAAGCCGTGTCAGATGGGGATAGCGCTCCGTGATGAGCTTCAGCCGCTCATGCGGAACGATCGCGATCCTGCATTGGGTGAGCGCCACGATTGTGTGATCCATCACCTTCAGAACAAAGCTGTGCAGGTCAATGAAGTCGCCGTCGATGTGCAGCGAGGCAATCTGTCTGGTTCCGTCACGAAGGATCTTGCAGCGCGCGGTAAAACCCTCGATCAATAATATACTGTGGTTCAGCCGCGCGCCTTCGGCCACCAACTCACGGCCAGCCGCCACCATATCGATCTTGGCGATGGCAGCCTCGACTGCCTGCCTTTCCTCGTCAGACAATTCGTCGCGACGGGCGAGTTTGATCAAGAGTGGCTGAGACATGGCCCCGCCCGGATTGGTTCTTGTTCTCGTGATGCAGCCAGAAACGCAGCAGACGGAATGGTTTAGCTGGAAGCCAGCCTTGTGAATATGTCCAAAGTTATATCACGGCCCGTTTGCTACCGCACCTGATCAAGCAGACGCTTGCATTCAAGGAGATCGAAAAGCGCTTCCTGAAGCAGCGCCCGGTTGTCCTTGGAAAGGCGGCCGTCATCAGCCTGCACCGGGCCGTCGTCGCTCTTGCCCAGGCCGAAGAATCGCCGGCTGGGTTTTGCCGTCGGCGCTCCGACAAGCATCTCGTCCTCGCTCCCCCGCGCACGCTCGGCACCTGAACCCGTCTCCGTCTCGGTGTGTGCCTTCTGGGCGATGGCCTCCACAGCCGCCAGATCACCCCGTCCGACAGCGACAACGAACTGATTGCCATTGTCCCGCAAGAGCTTCTGCACACCCTTGATGGTATAGCCCTGATCGTAAAGCATGTGGCGGATGCCCTTGATCAGGTCGACATCCTGAGGCCTATAGTAGCGACGGCCTCCACCGCGCTTCATCGGCTTTATCTGCGTGAAACGGGTTTCCCAGAAGCGCAGCACATGCTGTGGCAGGTCCAGCTCTTCGGCGACCTCACTGATTGTGCGGAATGCGTCGGGGCTCTTGTCCAAGTAACGTCCTCGCAACCTGTCTTTGCGATTCGCACGTTATTTCAGACCTTTATACCGCGCTTTTCAAGCCTTGGAGAGTCCGGAGTCGACTTATCCAGAGCTTTCGGCGATTCGGCGTGTATCCCTCTGATGCGCAGCCAGGATGCGATCCTTCAACACATTCGATGCCTTGAAGGTCATCACCCGGCGCGGCAAGATCGGCACTTCTTCGCCGGTCTTCGGATTGCGACCGATGCGCTCGTTCTTTTCACGGACATGAAAGGTCGCAAAGGAAGAGAGCTTGACCGTTTCGCCGCGTACAATCGCCTCGCAGATCTCTTCAAGGACCATCTCGACGAGTTGTGCGGACTCGGTACGGGAAAGACCCACCTTCCGATATACGGCTTCAGCGAGATCGGCACGCGTGACTGTCTTTCCCCCCATCCGGCCGTCCAACCATCTCAAAATCTGAAAAAATACTTACGTCTCGAAGACGTTACAAAAATTAGTCAAGGCAGGTCAAGTGCCTGTCCGGACAACTGAAATTTCGCTGGCTTTACCAGCGCAACAGCACCGCGCCCCAAGTAAAGCCGCCGCCCATAGCTTCGAGCAGGACCAGATCGCCGGTCTTGATCTTTCCTTCGCCGACCGCATGGGCCAGAGCAAGCGGTACGGAGGCGGCTGAAGTATTGCCATGAAGGTGGACGGTGACAATCACCTTTTCTTCGGCAATGCCAAGCTTTTTGGCCGAGGCATCGATGATGCGTTTGTTGGCCTGATGGGGCACGAACCAGTCCAGATCATCCGCGGTTATACCGGACTTGGCGAACACGTCCTCCACGACGTCGGTGATCATGGCGACGGCATGCTTGAAAACCTCGCGCCCTTCCATGCGCAAATGACCGACCGTGCCGGTCGTAGACGGACCGCCATCAACATAGAGCTTTTCCCGATGCGTCCCATCCGATCGCAGGCTTGAAGCAAGTACCCCGCGATCGGCGGTCGTTCCCTTGCCTTCCACAGCTTCGAGCACCAAAGCGCCGGCGCCGTCGCCGAACAGAACGCAGGTGGTGCGGTCTTCCCAGTCGAGAATGCGCGAAAAAGTTTCCGAGCCGATGACCAGAATGCGCTTCGCCATGCCGCCGCGGATATACAGATCGGCCGTCGTCACGGCATAGACGAAGCCCGTGCAGACGGCCTGCATATCGAATGCGTAGCCATGCCGCATTCCGAGCCGCTCCTGAATTTCGACGGCGCTGGCAGGAAAGGTGTTGTTCGGGGTCGAAGTGGCAAGGAGGATCATGTCGATATCGTCCGGAGTCATTCCGGCCGCATCGAGAGCCTTGTGTGCGGCGGCTTCGCCAAGCGACACGGTCGTCTCATCCTCGGCGGCGATGTGGCGCTGCCTGATGCCGGTGCGCTGCACGATCCACTCGTCGGATGTGTCCACAAGCTTCTCGAATTCGGCATTCTTCATGATGCGGCGAGGCAAGGCAGAGCCGACGCCACGCACGGCGGATCTTATCATTTCGAGGTCCTATTCGTTGAGCGCCGCGTCATCCAGGGCGGAATTCGTGTCCGGCGGTTGCTGGCGCGCGTGGTACAGATCGAGGCTTGCGCGGGTCTTGTCCACCAACCGACTGCGGACCATCTCATATCCGAGCTCGACAGCAGCCGCGAACCCTTCATCGTCGGCGCTGCCATGGCTCTTCACCACCAGGCCGTTGAGGCCAAGGAAAACACCGCCGTTTATCTTGCGCACATCCATCCTTTCGCGCAGGCGCTCGAAAGCTCCTTTGGCAAAAAGATAACCGATGCGGGCCATAAAAGTTCGGTTCATCGCCTCACGCAGATATTCGGCGATCTGCCGAGCCGTTCCCTCAGCCACCTTCAGCGCGATATTGCCCGAAAAGCCTTCCGTCACGACCACATCCACGGTTCCCTTGCCGATGTCGTCGCCTTCCACGAAGCCGCGATAGTCCATGGAGTCGAGATTGGCGTCGCGCAGCATGCGCCCGGCTTCCTTCACCTCCTCCTGGCCCTTGATTTCCTCAACGCCGACATTCAGCAGGCCGACGCTCGGGCGGGCCACATCGAAGAGCGCATTGGCCATGGCTGCACCGAGAATGGCGAAATCGGCCAGTTGCTGGGCGTCGCCGCCGATGGTGGCGCCGACGTCCAGAACGATGCTCTCCCCGCGTATGGTCGGCCAGATGGCCGCGATCGCGGGGCGCTCGATATCCGCCATCGTGCGCAGGCAGAATTTCGACATGGCCATCAGGGCGCCGGTATTGCCGGCGGAGATGCAGACATCCGCCTCACCCGACTTCACCGCCTCTATGGCCTTCCACATGGAGGATTTCCACCGGCCCTGGCGGAGCGCCTGGCTTGGCTTGTCGTCCATGCGGACCGACACTTCGCAATGATGGAATTCGCCGACCGCGCGCAGCTTCGGCAGCTTGTCCAAAACCGGCAAGACAGCATCATCACGTCCGTAGATAACGAAACGGACGTCAGGCCGGCGCTCCACCACCTTGAGAAGCCCGGGGAGTGTCACCCGTGGGCCGTGGTCTCCGCCCATTGCGTCAATCGAAATGCGTATCACGCGATAACCGTCTCATCTGTGCCGGGATGGCGCAGCCAGAAAGAAGTTGCGGGGAAAATACCGGTTTTGCGTGGTCGCACAACCGTGATTTCTTGCCAACCCACGCAATTTCAACGCTGCGGATAAAGCTTTCTGAGCTTTTCATGGAGCGGGCCGGAAGGTTCGGCCTCGGGCACCGGCAGTTCCGATTCGATCGTCGAGCCGGCTTTGCGCGGGTAAGGGTCGATGCCAAGCTCGAAGAACTCCTCGGCAAGCGCGCCGACATCGATCGTGTCGCCGCTAAAGGTTTCGGGACTATCCGGTCCTTCTGCATCCAGCACCATCTCGCCGCCTTCCACCTCGTCGCGCGCCAGGCTCGAGCCTTCCGGCACGAAGACGGCGGAAATTTCCTCCTCTATGTGAGCAGCGAGAGGTTCGAGAGTCACCACGCAGGTCTGGACGATATCCGCCTTGACCGAGCCGCTGACGCGAACACCGTCCTTCTTCCAGGGAAGGATCGTTACATCGCTGCGGAAGTCCTCGACGGAGACCAGATCGTGACCGGCCGCCAACGCCTTGCGCTGTTCGGTATCGGCGATGATGGTCACAGGCATCCCCCTCTGCGGCAGCCTTTGCACATTCGCCATAAAGGATACAGGACTCTTCGAAATGGATTTCATGGTGCCGCCCTTTCCAGTTTTGAGAAGGGAGATGCACCTCTCAGTATGGCCTCGACCGGGACGTTCGAGCTGAGGCCGAAGGTCGCCAAGGCGTAGTCAGCCAGTTGATCTGCCTCCGGCCATTCCCCTGCCTCTGGTCTGACATTGCGCCTGAGAGCGGCAGCAAGCCCTGCCCTGTCGCCGCGGTCAATGGCCTCGCCATAAGCGCTCGCGCGCCCGTAAAACATCTGTGCCAGCTTCTTCATACGCTTCGGCACTCCCATGTCACCGATTCCGAGTTCACGCAGGGAATGCTCGAGATCACGGAAGAATTCGTCCGTAACGCCTTGCGCGATCTCCCTCGCGGCTCCGGTCTCCGCACGCATGCGGTGCAGGAACAGGAAAACATGCAGCGCTAGCATCTCGTAGCGGCCGAGCGGAGTATCCGGAACCTTCCATTCCGCATAGAAGACCGGCTGSCGCGCCTCCGCCACGATTTGCTCATAGACGGCATCGATAGTGGTTTGGCTGGACTTTCGGCCGCTGCCGAACAACTGCTTGAACATGGTGGGCGCTCTCCTTCGGGCCGGATCAGACAAGCGTCAGGTTGCATCGGCGCCAAAGCTGGTTTACCGGTTTTGCCGTTCGGCGCAAGGCAGGCACGACCGGCAAGCGGCGAAGTGGGGATATCTGATGGAGATGTTGTTGCTGTTGCGTGAAGTCAAGACCAGAGGTGCCGGCCGGGTCCTTTTCGCTAGCGTGCTCGGTGGTGCCGCGCTGGCGCTTTCAGGGTGCAGCGTCTCACAGACACTCGACACCCGCGAAACCCTGACCCAGGGCTATGTGATGGATGAGGACGCAATCGAACTCGTCCCTGTAGGATCGAGCCGTGAACAGGTCATGCTGGCCCTTGGCACGCCTTCCACGACCGCGACGTTCGACAACGAGGTCTTCTACTACATCTCGCAGACGCGCGTGCGCAACGCCGCCTTCATGAAACCCAAGATCGTCGATCAGCGGGTGCTTGCGGTCTATTTCGGTGACGATGATCGCGTCACGCAGATTGCCAATTACGGCCTCAAGGACGGCAAACTCTTCGACTTCATTTCCCGCACGACGCCGACCGGCGGCAAGGATCAGAACTTCCTTGGCCAGCTCATCTCCGGTGTCGCCAGCGGTGCCGCACCGCCCAATCCGTTCGGCCGCTGATTGCCGCTCATTTAAAGAAAAAGCCCGCGGGGATCCTCCTCGCGGGCTTTTTCTTGGCGATGCTCTCCCGTCAGTGTGCAAGCACCGCGAGCAAAAGCAACGCAATGATGTTGGTGATCTTGATCATCGGGTTCACAGCCGGGCCGGCCGTGTCCTTGTAGGGGTCGCCTACCGTGTCACCGGTGACTGAAGCCTTGTGAGCCTCCGATCCCTTGACATGCTTGACACCATCCTTGTCGATGAATCCATCTTCGAAGGATTTCTTGGCATTGTCCCATGCACCGCCGCCGGCGGTCATTGATATTGCCACGAAGAGACCGGTCGCGATGACGCCAAGGAGCATTGCACCGAGCGCAGAGAAAGCCTCGCCCTTGCCTGCGATCAGATAGATCACAAAGAAGGCTATGATCGGCGACAGCACTGGCAGGAGGGAGGGCACGATCATCTCCCGGATGGCGGCGCGCGTCAGCATGTCGACCGCGCGGCCGTAATCGGGTTTCTCCTTGCCTTCCATGATACCGGGCTTCTCGCGGAACTGACGGCGCACTTCCTCCACAACCGCTCCGCCAGCACGGCCCACGGCCGTCATCGACAAGCCGCCGAACAGGAAGGGCAGAAGCCCGCCGAACAGGAGACCGACGACCACATAGGGGTTGGTGAGCGCGAAATCGACCGTCACACCATCAAAGAAGGAGCCCGGCTCCGCATTGGCGGAGAAGAATTTCAGGTCTTCCGTATAAGCGGCGAAGAGCACCAGAGCACCGAGACCCGCCGAACCGATAGCATAGCCCTTGGTGACGGCCTTGGTGGTGTTGCCGACCGCGTCCAGCGCGTCGGTGGTTTTGCGCACTTCCGGAGGCAGATCGGACATTTCGGCGATGCCGCCGGCATTGTCCGTCACCGGGCCGAAGGCATCGAGCGCCACCACCATGCCGGCAAGGGCGAGCATGGTCGTCACCGCGATGGCGATGCCGAACAGGCCAGCCAGATTGAAACTGACGATGATGCCGGCAATGATGACGATGGCCGGGAGCGCAGTCGCTTCAAGCGAGACGGCAAGACCCTGGATGACATTCGTGCCATGCCCTGTCACTGATGCCTGGCTGATGGAACGCACAGGCCGATAGCCGACACCGGTATAGTATTCCGTGATCCAGATGATCAGGCCGGTAACGGCAAGGCCGACCAGACCGCACCAGAAGAGATCGCTGCCTGTGAAGCTGACGCCATTGCTGGCGCTGAACTCCGTTCCGCCTCCAAGCCAGCCCCATATCACGACCGCCAGCGCCACGAGCGAGAGGATCGCAGTGGCCCAGAAGCCCTTGTATAGGGCGCCCATGATGGAGTTGTTGGCGCCCAGCTTGACGAAGAAGGTGCCGATGATCGAGGTCACCACGCAGACACCGCCGATAACCAGCGGGAAGAGCATCAAAGTGGTCGCGACGTCACCGGTAAAGAAGATCGAGGCGAGCACCATGGTGGCGACGATCGTCACGACATAGGTCTCGAACAGATCAGCCGCCATGCCGGCGCAGTCGCCGACATTGTCACCGACATTGTCCGCGATCGTGGCCGGATTGCGCGGATCGTCTTCGGGAATGCCCGCTTCCACCTTGCCCACGAGGTCGCCACCGACATCCGCACCCTTGGTGAAGATGCCGCCGCCGAGACGGGCGAAGATCGAAATCAGCGAAGCACCGAAGCCGAGCGCCACCAGCGCATCGACTACAATGCGGTCAGTCGGCGCATAGCCCATCGCACCGGTAAGGATCGCGAAATAGACCGAGACGCCGAGCAGCGCCAGACCGGCGACGAGAAGGCCCGTGATCGCACCCGATTTGAAAGCGATTTCCAGGCCCGCAGCCAGGCTGTTGGAGGCGGCTTGCGCGGTGCGCACATTGGCCCGCACCGATACGTGCATGCCGATGAAGCCTGCTGCGCCGGAAAGCACCGCTCCGATCAGGAAGCCGATCGCGGCCGCGCCGGTGAGCAGCCACCAAGCGAGAATGAAGACCACGACGCCGACGATGGCGATCGTGGTATACTGACGTGTAAGATAAGCTTGTGCCCCCTCCCTGATGGCGGCGGCGATTTCCTGCATGCGCGCATTGCCCTGGTCGGCCGCAAGGACCGACTGAGTCGCCCAGATGGCGTATAGGACAGAGAGCAGGCCGCAGGCGATGACTACGTAAAGCATTGTCATTGCCGATTCCCTTGATTTCGACCCAATGGAACCCCTCCCCGGGTCATGTGGACGAAGGCCGCTGGACTCAGTGTCGCATGCGACCTTTCGTCAGGGGTTATCGGAAACGCCTTGCCTATCGTCAAGTCCGGCTGTTGCAGTTGAGCGCCTGCCGAGCATGACCAGGCCCCCAAGGCCCAGGAGGCAAAGACCTACCACCGGAAAAACGATCCAGTTGAGCATCTCCCAGCCCCACCAGTTGTAGACCAGCCCGGAAGACAGCGAGGCAAGCGCCACACTGCCGAACAGGATCCCGTCATGGAGGCCGAGCACCCTGCCCTTCTCAGAAGGTCGATAGGTATCGGCAACCATGGCCGTGGCGGCGATGAAGCTGAAGTTCCAGCCCAGACCCAACAGGATCAGCGATGTCCAGAACTGCCAGAGCGCGATGCCCGAAAGGGCCACGACCGCACAGCCAACCAGAAGCAGGAGACCGGCAGTCAAGATCGTTTCGCGGCCGAATCGCGAGATCAGCCGGCCTGTAAAGAAGCTCGGAGCGAACATCGCCATGACATGCCAGGAAATGCCGAGGGTCGCCTCATCCGGAGAGAAGCCGCAGCCGACCATTGCGAGCGGCGCACCGGTCATGACGAAGCTCATTAGCGCATATGAGCCGACGGCACAGAGCAGCCCGACCGTGAATCGCGGCTGAAGCACGATGGTCGACAAAGGGCGAGGCGGCGCATCGGCTGCCAGATCGCCCGCACCGTCACGGTCGCGCACACGCAGAAAGGAAAGGATGAGAGCGCCGACCGCGGCTAACCCCAGTATAGCGGCGAACGAGCCGGCGAACATGACCGGCGCCAGCAGCTCGCGCGTAAAGATGACGATCTGAGGGCCGACTATGGCCGTGATCACGCCGCCGGCAAGCACGAAGGAGATGGCGCGGGCCTTGAATTCCGGCGGTGCATTGTCGGCTGCCGCGAAACGGAATTGCTGCACGAACGCATTGCCAAGTCCGATGATCGTTAGTCCGAAGGCAAAAAGCCAGAAACTGCCATTGAAGAGACCAAGCGTGGCCGTGGCTCCACCCAAAGCGGTAAAGCCGGTGCCGGTCATGAAGCCATGACGCTGCCCCAGTACCCGGATGAGCGCTGCAGAGGGAATCGCACCCAGCGCCACGCCGACGCTGAAACCGGTGATCGGCAAGGTGGCGAGCGACTTGTCGCTTCCCAGGAGATAATGTCCCGCCAGGCCGCCAATGGAGATCGCGATTGGAGCAGCCGAGCCGACGATGGCCTGCGAGGCAGCGAGAATGATCGCCGTGCGCCTCGCTTCCCTTTCATCGACGGTCGCCGTCATGAGGCTCGTTCTCGGCCTCTTCCCTCTCCACGCACACGCCGTGCGACGCGATCAAGAACTGCATTGACCAGCTTGGGCTCGTCCTCCTCGTAGAAGGCCTTGGCGATGTCCACATACTCCGAAACGATCACCGGAACGGGGACGTCCTGCCGCTTCAGCAATTCATAGACCGCCGCGCGCAATATGGCGCGCAGGGTCGAATCGAGACGTGATAGCGGCCAATCATCGGTCAGGGATTGGCGGATGACAGGATCAATGGATTTCTGGTTCTCGACCACACCGGACAGGATTGCGCGGAACCATTGCGGATCGGCCTCGCGGTAGAGTTCGCCGTCCACCTCCTTGCCAAGCCGAAAAGATTCATATTCGGCCGTGATTTCGAGCAATCCACTGCCCGCGACATCCATCTGATAGAGCGCCTGAACGGCAGCCAGCCGCGCGGCTCCGCGTTTGTTCGCCGGCTTGTAGTCCATTGGGCGATCGTCGGATTCGGACGTCACTTCGTCATGCCCCCAGGCGTTCGCGCAATTCGATCATGGTGAGCGCGGCGCGTGCGGCAAAGCCGCCCTTGTCACCTTCGCTGAGCTTCGCTCGCGCCCATGCCTGTTCTTCGTTTTCCACTGTCAGAATGCCATTGCCGATGGCCAGCGCCTCCTCGACGGCGAGGTCCATCAAGGCACGGCTCGATTCATTTGCGACGATGTCGAAATGATAGGTCTCGCCGCGAATGACGCAGCCAAGCGCGACGAAGCCATCATAACGGGTTTCGCCATCGAGCGCGAAGGAGATCGCCGCCGGAATCTCCAAGGCGCCGGGCACGGTCACCACGTCATAAGCCGCACCGGCCTTGTCGAGGGCCGTCCTGGCTCCCTCCAGGAGAGCATCGGAAAGATCGTTGTAGAAACGCGCTTCCACGATAAGCAGTTTGAGGCCTTGCGATGACGGCATGGGAACTCCGGCGGGGTGGTCGTGTCTGGAACGAGGAGCTGAATTAGGCTTCTTTGGCGGCTTCCGCAAGCCGGGCCGCATACCGCGCCATTGTGTCCACCTCCAGGTTGACCCGATCCCCCGCGGATCGTTCGCTCCATGTGGTCACGGTCAACGAATGATGGATCAACAGAACGTCGAAAATATTGCCCTGGACGCCGTTCACCGTCAGGGATGTACCGTCCAGCGCGACCGATCCCTTGGGCGCGATGAATTTTGCGAGTTCCTTGGGCGCCCGCAGGCGGAAGCGCACGGCCTCCCCTTCTTCGCGCCGTTCAACGATCTCAGCCATGCCATCGACATGACCGGAAACGATATGTCCGCCGAGCTCGTCACCGATCTTCAGCGCGCGCTCTAGGTTGACGCGCGCTCCTTCCGTCCATTCTGCAACGGTGGTCAGGCGCAGGGCTTCCTCCCAGGCCTCCACGTCGAACCAGCGCTGGTTCGAGCCGCTATCCGGCAGCGCCACTACGGTCAAACAGACGCCCGCGCAGGCAATCGAAGCCCCAATCTCGATGGTCCTAGGATCATATCTTGTCTCGATACGGATGCGCACGCCCTTGGCCAGCGGCTTGACAGAGGTGACCGTGCCTACGTCCGTTACTATACCCGTGAACATCAGCCATTCCTCGTGAATTCGACATAGCCGTCGTCGCCGAAACGTGTCCGCCGGATTTCCCTGAACCCCTCCGGCAGTTGCGAAGCGGTGATCGGTGAATCGATGCCGTCTGCGCCAATAGTACCCGGTCCATTGAGCAATGCGATCCGGTCGACAAGCCCCTCCTCCAGCAAGGTTGCCGCCGTGCGCGCACCTCCTTCTACAAGGACACTCATCATTCCTTGCGCCGCAAGGTCCTCCATCAATTCGGGCAGCGCGATCATACCGTCATAAGTCTCCGCCCCGAGAAAGCGCACTCCCTGCGCAGCCAGCGCCTCGCGTCTCCCGCCATCCGCATCCTGGCCTGCTACGACGAAAAGTGGCACCTGACGTGCCGTCGCGACGAGCTTAGAGGCGAGAGGCAGGCGAAGATTTCGATCAAGTACGATGCGTGCCGGCGAACGTTGCTCCAGACCCGGCAAGCGGCATGTCAGTTCCGGATCATCGGCCAGCGCCGTGCCGATGCCGATCAGGATGGCATCTGCCTCGGCGCGCATCAAATGCACCTGCCTGCGGGCAATCTCGCCCGTGATCGCTATCTGCCCTTCACCCTTTCTGCCGATTTTTCCATCTGCGGAAACTGCAATTTTCAAAACCACTTCCGGACGTTTCTTAAGAGATCGTGTCAAGTATCCGGCCATTGCGTCGGCTGCCTCGGTGGCCAGCACACCTTCCACGACCTCGACCCCTCCCTCCCTCAGGATCGCATAGCCCTTCCCGGAAACGCGCGGATCAGGATCGCTGGCACCGCCAACCACGCGCGCCACTCCCGCGGTAACGAGGGCTTCGGCACAAGGCGGGGTGCGGCCGTGATGGGCGCAAGGCTCAAGCGTCACATAGGCTGTCGCTCCGCGTGCCAGTTCACCGGCCTGGGCCAGGGCTTCCGTTTCGGCATGCGGTCTGCCGCCGATAGCCGTCACGCCGCTGCCGACAATATAGGGTCCCTGCCCGTCATCTCTCACGATCAGCGTTGCTACCGACGGGTTGGTCGCTGTCAGACCAAGATGGCGGCGCGAAAGCCGGATGGCGGCCGCCATGAAGCGCCGGTCAGTCCCAGAGGGACTTCCACCTTCCGAGGGCATGATTCAACTCGTTTCCTCTTCGCCCCGCAACTCGCCCAGCACTTCCTGGAAATCCTTCGGCTCGCGGAAATTACGATAGACCGAGGCATAGCGGACATAGGCGACGTCATCGAGCGCCTTCAGCGCCTCCATGACAAGCGTTCCTATGTCGCCGGACGGGATTTCCGCCTCGCCGGAGCTTTCGAGCTGGCGCACGATGCCGCTGACGGCACGCTCGACCCGTTGCGGATCGACATTGCGCTTCCTGAGGGCAATGTCGAAGGAACGCATCAGCTTGTCGCGATCAAACGGCACCTTGCGGCCGGTCTTCTTGATGACCACCAGATCGCGAAGCTGCACCCGCTCAAAGGTGGTGAAGCGGCCGCCGCAGTCGGGACATATCCTGCGGCGTCTTATCGCCGCCCCGTCCTCGGCGGGACGCGAGTCCTTCACCTGTGTATCTTCCGATTGGCAGTAGGGGCAGCGCATTGGCAGTTCCGTTCAAGCGACTCTCAGCCGCGTAGACTTACCCCAAATACGGATAAAGCGGAAAGCGGTCCGTAAGCGCCACGACTTTTGCCTTCACAGCCTCTTCGACGGCGTGATTGCCCTCGTCGGAATTGGCCGCTTTGAGGCCATCGAGAACTTCGGCGATGAGCTGGCCGATCTCCTGGAACTCGGCGACCCCGAAACCGCGCGTGGTGCCGGCAGGCGTTCCAAGACGAATGCCCGAGGTCACGAACGGCTTTTCCGGATCGAAAGGAATACCGTTCTTGTTGCAGGTGATGTTGGCGCGGCCAAGGGCGGCCTCGGCACGTTTGCCGGTTGCGTTCTTGGGCCTCAGATCGACCAGCATCAGATGATTGTCCGTGCCGCCGGAAACGATATCGAGGCCAGTGCTCTTCAGGCTTTCCGCAAGCGCCTTGGCATTGGCGACAACATCATGAGCATAGGTTCTGAAGGAGGGCTGCAGCGCTTCTCCGAGCGCAACCGCCTTGGCTGCTATAACATGCATCAACGGACCACCCTGAAGACCGGGGAAAACCGCCGAATTGATCTTCTTGGCGATATCCTCTTCATTGGTCAGGATCATGCCGCCGCGCGGACCACGCAGCGATTTGTGCGTGGTTGTCGTGACTACATGCGCATGGGGCAAGGGCGAAGGGTGCACGCCGCCCGCGACCAGTCCGGCGATATGCGCCATATCGACCATCAGCCAGGCGCCGACCGAATCCGCAATCTCGCGGAAACGCTTCCAGTCCCAGATGCGCGAATAGGCGGTCCCGCCGGCGAGGATCAGCTTCGGCTTGTGCTCATTGGCCAGTCGCTCCACCTCGTCCATGTCGAGCAGATGATCGTCGCGGCGCACGCCATAGGAGACGACGTTGAACCATTTGCCGGACATGTTGACCGGCGATCCATGGGTGAGATGGCCGCCCGAATTGAGGTCGAGGCCCATGAAAGTGTCGCCCGGCTGAAGCAGAGCGAGAAACACCGCCTGGTTCATCTGGCTGCCGGAGTTCGGCTGCACATTGGCAAATTTGCACTCAAACAGCTTCTTGGCCCGTTCGATCGCCAGTTCCTCGGCGACATCCACAAACTGGCAACCGCCGTAATAGCGCTTGCCGGGATAGCCTTCGGCATATTTGTTCGTCAGGATCGACCCTTGCGCTTCAAGAACGGCGCGGGAAACGATGTTCTCCGACGCGATCAGCTCGATTTCGTGACGCTGGCGACCGAGTTCGTTGCGGATCGCAAGGAAGATATCTGGATCTATTTCCTCGAGTGGTGACGAGAAGAACGAGTCGGCCTGTGCCGAAACGGCATTCGCAATTGCCATGGCAGTTTCAACCTCTTGGGAACGGCGCGGAATGGCGCGCCATTAACATGTTTCAGGCGACCCTGCCACGTTCACGGCGCGAAAATTCCTGCCCTTGTTGCGCCATTCCAAAAGAAAAGCCGCCCCATCCGGAGCGGCTTTCGGACCTTTGCGCCAAAGCGATCAGAGAGCGGTCGAAATCTGCAGTTCCGCCGCACCGTCGCGGCCATAGATGTCATCGCGGAAATGCACGATGCCATCTCCGGTGGACCAGGCCGTGAAATAGGTGAAGTAGACCGGCACCGGATCGGCGAGATTGACCGGTACATTCTCTTCGGTCTTGATCGTCCTTTCAAAACGCTGGCGATCCCAGCCCTGCGTATTGCGCAGAAGCCAGGTGACAAGATCACGCACATTCTGCACACGAACGCAGCCCGAGGAATAGAAACGGTCCATGTCATGGAACAGCGTTTGCTGGGGCGTGTCGTGCATGTAGACGGCATGCGAATTCGGGAAATTGATCTTGACCGAGGCCATCGCGTTGATCTGACCCGGATCCTGTCGGAAGCGAAGATTGGCGGCCTCGTCTGTGGACCAGTCAATCGTCATCGGATCGATCTCGTTACCATCGGGGCCGAGGACACGGATATTATTGTCGGCCAGATAATTCGGGTTCTTGCGCATCAGCGGAATGATGTCCTTGCGGACGATCGACGCCGGCGCGTTCCAGTACGGGTTGATGATAATCTCGTTGATCTTGGAGCTCAGGATCGGAGTCTGACGATCGACCTTGCCGACAATTGCCGTATTGCGCATCACCACACGGCCATTCTCCACCGCCTCGATCTGGGCGGCGGGAATGTTGACCATGACATAGCGGTCGCCGAGGGGACCCGCCATGGAACGCAGCCGGACCAGATTGGTCTCTAGCTGACCGAGACGAAGCTGTGCCGAGGCATTCAGCGCGGCATAGGTAAATCTGCCTGTGACGCCGTCGCCAGGCAGGCCGTGACGAGCCTGGAAGCGCTTGAGTGCCGAATCCACGTAGGAATCGAAGGCTGGCGACATACCCGCCTGTTGCGGCAGATCGCCCGAAATCATCAGCCTGCGACGCAAAATTTCAACATCAGGGTCAATGACGCCAAGCTGGAGCTTTTTGTTCTCCGGCACCATTGGCCAGCCGCCGCTAGCGACGATCTGCTGATAATCGCGGATCGCTGCCTCAACATAGGCGATTGTCTGCGGGCTCATGATCGGCAGATGGGAGATCACCTCGCCGCGGCTGCTGCCGCCACGAGCATCGAACTGATCGTTCCAGCTGCCGCGCCGTGGCGCGTTGATTATGTCGTTAAGAACATTCTGTGCCAGTGCAGAGCCTGAAAACGCCGTCGCGGCAAGCGCGCCGGCAGTGGTCAGAAACTTGCGACGATTGGTTTGCATCTTTTCCGCTATCCCATCAAAACATTCGCAGCGAGGACATTTCAGCCAATACTTTTGCCGGGCATCGTTAACATACCGCTAACCATGTCCAAACTCCGCAACCGCGGTCGAGCGTGCGGGGCGAGAACGTTCCTTGCAGCGAAACGAGACCGGTTCGCCGCGTCGATGCTTTTCCCGTTTTCATTGGAATATGGCCTTAACGTGACCGATTGAGCCACAAACAAGGGAAGCGGGAGCCACATCTGGCGCCCGCTTTCGTTTTGATGCGAACTGTGTCCATCGCGCCACCCGCGATGGAGCTGTCACATACGGTAGGCGATGGTGTCGTTCCAGAACCGGTCGAGCCGCTGCAGAGCCTTGTTCATCTGACGGAACTCTTCCTGATTGATGCCGCCCACCTGCTCGATGGACCCGACATGGCGCTGATAGAGTCCGGCCACGACATCGGCGATCTCCTGCCCCTTTGGCGTCAGGCTCACGCGAACCGAGCGACGATCGATACGCGACCGCTGATGATGGATGAAACCGAGGTCCACGAGCTTCTTGAGATTGTAGGAAACATTCGACCCCAGATAATAGCCGCGGGTGCGCAATTCGCCGGCCGTCAGCTCCGAATTGCCGATATTGAAGAGCAGCAGCGCCTGGATGGCATTGATGTCGGTGCGACCGTTACGCTCAAACTCATCCTTGATCACATCAAGAAGGCGACGGTGAAGCCTCTCAACGAGTTGCATGGATTCCAAGTAAAGCGAATGAAGAGTTTCCACACGTTCATCATTGATATATGAATTCTTCGCGGCGAGTCGCGAGTTGATCATGATTTTTGCCTCTCTGTTGACGCCGGTGATTGTTTTTGTTTCTCACCTTGGTCGCGACCCTATCGAATACATCTAAAATTCGACTTAAACGCCAAGCTTAACAGGAGCTTACGTTTGCCGGACTACAAAGAGGGCTAATCTGGAGTTAAGAAGCGGCGCGCCGCTTCCTGATATAGAAGGCAAGACGGAAGCCGGCATAGATGATGGCAACCGCCGCATGCATCGCCAGTATTTCCGGCTTGCGGCCGAAGAGAGCCGGGAACCCGCCATGCATGACCGCCTCGATCGCCGCGCACAGAAACCAGATGACCGGCCCCCATGAGGCAAGCAGCCAAAGGCCGACAGCGGCAAACGGGAAGAGGACGGCCAGGGTGACGGCTGCAATCTGCCAGTGCAGGGGCATGATGTCGAAGCGCCAGAGCGTGCCGTCGTAAAGGCCGATCAGGCGCACCCAATAGAGCAGGCCGAGATACATGCAGCCAGCCGCCGTCAGGCGGAGGAACCAATCGAAAGCAATGTCTAGCGTACCCGGTCTCGGCACGAGGTGTGCGGCCGGCTCATTCATTATAATTCGAGTTCCCCGTTCGGAAGCGGCGCGAAATAAGCTTCGATGTCTGCCGGATCGACATCCTCCAGCCGTGCCGGTTTCCATTGCGGCGTAGACCCTTTGTCGATCAGTGCAGCCCGGATGCCTTCATAGAAATCATGGCCGGTAAGCATACGATTGAGGATGCGATATTCCATCCGCATGCACTCATCCATGCTCAGCATGCCTCCAGTGCTGATCTGCCTGAATGCGACATGCATGCTGGTGGGAGAGCGTTTGAGCATCGTCTCCAGCGTGGCACGAGCAAACTCATCACCGTCATTGGCTGCTTCACGCAGGCTGGCGAAAATCGCCTCAAGCGTGTCGCAGGAGAAATGGTGCGAGATGGCATGGACAGCCGCCTCATCTATCTCACGCGGTGCCTGCACCGTTCGGGACCGCAAGGCTGCGCGGATATTGCCGGTGACGGTCAGTTCGCCGAGAAGCTCCGGCAACAATTCGGCGTCGACCACATGGGTCGCCAGACCGGACCAAAGCGCATCGCCGCGCTTGATACGATTTCCGGTCAGTCCAAGATACATGCCGAAACTGCGAGGGAGGTTTGCCAGGAGAAAGCTGCCCCCCACATCGGGGAAGAAACCGATCCCCACTTCGGGCATGGCGAAAACGGCGTTTTCCGTCATGATGCGATGCGAGCCATGGAAGGATATGCCCACCCCTCCCCCCATGACGATTCCGTCGATCAGTGCCACATAGGGTTTCGGAAAACGCGCGATGGCTGCATTGAGCCGGTATTCGTCGGCGAAGAATTGTGGGCTTGCCTTGCCCTCCATTCCGGCCCTGTAGACGTCGAGGATATCGCCGCCGGCCGAAAAGGCGCGTCCTTCGCCCTTGACGATGACGAGGGCGACCTTGCTGTCAGCCTCCCATTCCTGCAGGGCGCGGGAAAGCGCGTTGACCATGCGATGATTGAGCGCGTTCAGGGCCCTGGGCCGGTTGAGCGTCACGACGCCGGCTTTGCCTATGCGTTCGAAAAGGATGTCTTCCTCGCCGCCGAAGTCCAAGCGCAAATCAGCCTCCTCGCTTCTTTCTCAAGCGTGATTATTGACGCCGCGGTGCCGCGTCAATGCCGCGAATATCGGGCTGCGACAAGACGGGGTTGGTCACGCCCCTTCGCCCATGATAGAAACGCGCCAATCTGGAGGCGAGCCGTGAACAGGATCAGCCGGGCCAAGCCCGCCAATATCAGAAGTGTAGACGAGATCACTGACAGCCGCAGGCTGCGCCGTATGCGCAAGGCGGACTGGTCGCGCCGGCTGGTGCAGGAAAACCGGCTGACGGTGGACGATCTCATATGGCCGATTTTCCTCATCGACGGCGAGAATCGGCGTGAGGAAGTCGCCGCCATGCCGGGCGTCTATCGCTATTCGGTCGATCTGGCGGCGAAAGAGGCCAAACGCGCAGCAGGTCTGGGAATTCCTGCGATAGCAACCTTCCCCAACATAGATATGAAGCTTCGCGACCGGACCGGCTCGGACATATTGAACCCGGACAACCTCATCAACCGCGCCACGCGGGCGATCAAGGATGCCGCGCCGGAGATCGGCATTATCACCGATGTCGCGCTCGATCCGTTCACCGATCACGGCCATGACGGCATCCTCATCAATGGCATCATCGTCAATGATGAGACCGTGGCGCAGATCGCCGAAGCGGCCGTGCTGCAGGCGGCCGCAGGGGCCGACATCATCGCGCCCTCCGACATGATGGACGGGCGCATCGGCGCCATTCGCGACGCGCTCGACGGCAGCGGCTTTCAGGATGTGGCCATCATGTCCTATGCGACCAAGTTCGCATCCGCCTTCTACGGCCCCTATCGCGAGGCGATCGGGACAGGCGGGCTGCTGAAAGGCGACAAGAAGACCTACTACATCGATCCCGCCAATTGCGACGAGGCGGTCCGCGAGACGGAGCAGGATCTTGCCGAGGGCGCCGACATGATCATGGTCAAGCCCGGCCTGCCCTATCTCGATATCGTCCGGGTCCTGAAGGATGAGTTCCGAATGCCGACCTTCGCCTATCAGGTATCGGGCGAATATTCGATGATCCGCGCCGCTGCCGCCAATGGCTGGATCGACGGCGAGCGGGCGATGATGGAAAGCCTGCTGGCCTTCAAGCGGGCCGGCTGTGATGGCATCCTCACCTATTTCGCCCCCGAAGTCGCCGAGCGGCTTTCCGCCGGAGCTTGAAAACAACGGCCCATCTCCCCATTTGCCTCTGGTTGGGAGCAGCGAGGCCGCTGCCGGTAGATGCAGGGAAGTTCGATGGCCACACGTATCCTTGACGGCGAAATCCTGACCTCGCGTTTCGATGACGTGAGGCTCTATGATGGTGTCCGCACCCGGCGCGTGCTTGCCTTCGTGCTCGACTATCTGATCGTCGGCCTCTTGTGCATTCCCTTTGCGATCATCGTTGCATTGCTTGGCATTATCACTCTCGGTCTCGGATGGGCGCTTTTTGGCGTGCTCGGGCCGGTAGTGGCCCTTTTCTATGTTGCGGCAACGCTGGGCGGGCGCGAACAGGCAACGCTTGGCATGCGCATGATGTCCATTCGCCTGGAAAGACTCGACGGCGGCTCGATAGGCCCCGTGATTGCCGTGGTCCATACCGTGCTCTTCTGGGCTGGCAATGTGATCCTGACGCCATTGATCCTGCTGGCGACGCTCTTCCTCGACCGCAAGCGCACCCTGCACGATCTACTGCTCGGCACCGTCGTGGTGCGCACCGACAAATAAGCAATCTAACAGCGATCCATTTTTGCACAGGCTGACCTCGGTTTCCTAAAAGTCAGCTTGCGGCCCGATAAACCGGCCCTATGCTGCGCCGCACATTTGCGACGGGACAAGCAATGGCCGATCTTCACATTTGGGCGACCTATCTGATCATCGTGCTTTCGGTCGTCGCCTATGCGAGCGAGCGCTTTGCGCTGGAGATGGTCGCACTGGCGAGCCTGGCGGCTTTCCTCGCCCTTTTTGCCGTCTTCCCCTATGAAGGCCCCAGCGGGCCGCTGCATCCTGAAGCTCTGCTTTCCGGCTTCGCCAACCCCGCACTGGCAACAGTGATGGGGCTGCTTATCGTCGGCCAGGGGCTTTTCGCCACCGATGCGATGGATCGGCCCGTCCGGATGATTGCGCGAGTGGCCGGAGGGTCGAGTACCCGCGCCATGGCGATAACGCTGCTTTCGGCTGCCACCCTCAGCGCTTTCCTCAACAACACGCCTGTCGTGGTCATCTTCATTCCTATCCTGACCATGCTCGCCGCACAGCGGAATTTCGCTGCCTCCAAAGCGCTGATGCCGCTTTCCTTCCTCACCATCCTCGGCGGCATGACGACGTTGATCGGCTCATCTACGAACCTTCTCGTGGCTGGTGTGGCGGCCCGATCGAGCATAAATATTGGCTTCTTCGACATTACCATTCCCGGCCTTTTTCTGGCGGCCGCGGGCGCGGTCTATGTGCTTTTCGTCATGCCGCGCATCCTGCGCGATAAGACCACCCAGAGAAGCTTCCGCCAGAGCCAGTCCGGCACTCAGTTCATCGGCGAGATAAGGCTGGGGCCGCGACACCCGTTTCTCGGAATCGAATCGCGCGCCGGCCTGTTTCCCGGTCTCGGTGAGCTGACGCCCCGTCTCATCATTCGGCGCGGCATCAGCTTCTTTCCGCCTTTCGAAAATGTCGTGCTCTCGGAAGGCGATTGCCTTGTGGTGACGGCCACGCGCCGCGTCTTCATGCAGACGCTTGCACGGGCTTCAGGCGGCCTTATCGCCAGTGACAGCGAAACACCGCCACCGGGCAACCCGCTGCAGCCACTCGGACCCGACTATCACGTAGCCGAGGCGGTTATTCCGCCTGGATCGCGCCATGCCGGCCGGACGGTGCGCAATGCCGGCATCGAAACCACGCACGGCGTCCATATGCTCGGCGTGCAGCGCAAAAGCCGCATGGGCCGTCTGGCAATGTCTGATATCAGGCTGGAGCCGGGCGATACGATCCTTGTCGGAGGCACCGACAAGGCCTTCGAGGATCTGCGCGAAAGCCATGATCTGCTCGTGCTTGAATGGTCGGCGGAAGCTGTTCCCCAGCGCCGAAAGGCAGGCATCGCCTTCGCCATCTTCGCGGCTATCGTGCTGACTGCCGCCTTCAATATCCTGCCTATCGTGGCGACCTCGATCATCGGTGCCTTCGCCATGATCGCAACCGGCTGCCTCACCCTGCCGCAGGCCGGGCGCTCCTTCGACCGGCAGATATTCCTGCTGGTGGGGTCTTCCATCGCAGCCGCAACGGCACTCGAACGAACGGGGGGCGCACAGCTGATCGCGGACGGCGCGGTCGCCTTGCTGAACGGACAGAGCACCGCAGTCATTCTATCCGGTTACTTCGCCGTGGTGGCCATCCTCACGAATTTCCTGTCGAACAACGCCACTGCGGTCCTGTTCACGCCGATCGCCATCGGTATCGCCAGTGCAAGCGGGGCTCCGGCAGAAGCCTTCGTCACGGCGACGATCTTCGCAGCCAATTGCTCCTTCGCCACACCAATCGGATATCAGACCAACCTGATGGTGATGGGCCCGGGCCATTATTCCTTCGCCGATTTCATAAAGGCCGGAATTCCTCTTGTCGCGATAATATGGTTGACGTTTTCTATCGTGGGGCCATGGTATTACGGCTTGTGAATCCAAGACTCACCGCTCCATGACGCAGCATCCGACCCAGTCACCGCAATTCTTTCTCACCGCTCCTTCGCCCTGTCCGTATCTCGAGGGGCAACTGGAGCGGAAGGTGTTCACGCATCTGGTAGGAGACAAGGCGCCGGAACTGAACGATCTTTTGACTCAGGGCGGTTTTCGCCGGTCGCAGAACATCGCCTATCGTCCGGCCTGCGAAACGTGCCGCGCCTGCGTCTCGGTGCGTATCCTTGCCCAGGAATTCGAGCCGACGCGCAACATGAAGCGCGTCTGGAGGCGCAATGCGGACCTGATCGGCACCGCACATGAGGCCGAACCCACCACCGAGCAATATTCTCTCTTCCGCACCTATCTCGACGCGCGACACCGCAAAGGCGGCATGTCGGACATGACGGTGCTCGACTATGCGATGATGGTGGAAGACAGCCATGTCATCACCAAGATCATCGAATATCGGCAGCGGGGCCCGAATTCCTTCATTACCGGCAAGGGCGAAGGCGAACTCATGGCGGTAGCCTTGACCGATCAGATGGCTGACGGCCTTTCGATGGTCTATTCCTTCTTCAATCCGGAGCTGGAAGACCGTTCGCTCGGCACCCTCATGATCCTCGACCATATCGAACGCGCCAAGGCAGCCGGTCTGCCCCATGTCTATCTCGGCTACTGGGTCAACGGATCGCGCAAGATGGCCTATAAGGTGCGCTTCAGGCCGCAGGAACATCTCGGCCCGAAAGGCTGGGAACGCTACGACGGCGACGCCTGATCGGGCAGCCCCTTCACGCCTCTTCCTTCTTCCCGCCTTCACGGAGCTTCCGCAGTGTCGACGCTTGACGCCAACCATTCCAGGGGTCTGCTTTTGACCGCCATTGGCGGTATGACGCTTACAGTCGATATTCCGCTGATCCGCCTTGCCGACGGCAATTCCTGGTCGATCCTGATGATGCGTAGCGGCACGACGGTGGTTGCGACGCTCCTCATATGGCTCGTCTGGCGATCCTTCTCGCGCAACGTGCCGCCGCTGATCCCTGGCCGAATCGGTCTGGTGGTGGCGCTCCTTTATGCGCTTTCCTCCATCACTTTCACGATAGCGGTCTTCCATACCTCCACGGCCAATCTCGTCTTCATTCTCGCCTTCAATTCGATGTTCGCCGCGCTTCTGTCCTGGATATTCCTCAAAGAGCGACCGAAGCCGGTGACGCTGGTCACAATGGCTGTGATGCTTGTCGGCGTGCTGATCATCGTAGGCGACAGCCTCGGCGCCGGCAATTTCTTCGGCGACATGCTGGCCCTCACCTCGGCCTTCCTCATTGCCTCGGCCATCACGATCACGCGCGCCAGCGGCAGGGACATGGGATTTGCCGCCCTTATCGCGGTAATCCTGCCTTTCGCTGTTTCGACTTTCCTGGTCTCGCAGGTGGGCTACAGGGTCGAAGCACCGTGGTGGATCATCTTCAACGGCGCCGTCATCATGCCGATCGCGTTCTTCTGTCTCGCCAACGGGCCGAAATACATCTCGGGCCCAGAGGTGGCCATGTTCTACTTGCTGGAAACCGTGCTAGCGCCTGTCTGGGTGTGGATGATCTTCAGCGAGGTTCCATCCACCCAGAGCCTGATCGGCGGCGCGATCCTGATCGTGGCGCTGATCACGCATTCCCTCTGGCAGCTTCACCAGGGGCGCAAGCGGCGGCCCGCGCAGACCATCCGGCATCCGGTCTGACAGCTATTCCGCCGCGTCGCGGGGCTCCAGAATATCATCGGGGGCGTTCGGATCTCCCGGAGCCGTTTCGCAGCCGAGATCAGGGAAATTGACGACGCGACCTCCGCGCAAGTCCTTTCGCACGACCAGCAGCCCGCGCTCCTCAAAATAAGTGAGCAACCGTCGCGCGCGGCTGGGTGAATGCGTGCCGTAAATGGTTGCCAGCCTGGCATCGGATGGACAAGGCTCACCGGCAATGGCGGCGCGCGCCACGGCCAGGAATACGCCCTGTATGTCCTCCGTCAGGCTTTCCGACAAGGCGAGCGCCTGCCGCCACGTTTCGCCCGAGGCCATCTCGTCATCAACGCCCGATCGGGCCACCGCCAACCGACGGCGGAAAGCTGACAGGGTCAGCGGCGTACCGGGCACGCGATGGATGCGACAGCGGACGAGAAAATCCTGATAAAGCACAGAATTCGTGCGAAAACCCGCCTCCGGATCAGCGACTATCTCTCCAATGATCCGGTCCAGCATGGCCGTCCGCCCGGCCTCGTCAATCTCGGCAGGCGCCGAGGAGTTGGCTGCATTTGTCTCGGCAGCCCGGACAAGCTGTGCCATGATGTCGGCTGTAGGCGTGGGCGGAGGTTCCGCGCGTTTCCTCGGCGGGGGGCGGGTTTCCTCCGGTTCGGCAGCAAAGATCAACTCGGCTGCGTCCTTCGGAGGCGTTTCCGGCAATGGCAGCAGCTTCGGGCTGATGGAACGAGCCGATGTTTCGACCGGGCCAATGGTGACGGCGACCGGGCGGCGCGAAATCGCCGGGCCCAAAGCCACGAAACAGCCGCGTTGGAGATCCCGGAATTGTTCGGCCTGCCGGCGATCCATGCCGAGAAGATCAGCAGCGCGCGCCATGTCGATATCGAGGAAAGTGCGTCCCATCAAAAAGTTCGATGCTTCGGCGGCGACATTCTTGGCCAGCTTTGCCAGGCGCTGGGTGGCGATGACGCCGGCAAGGCCGCGCTTTCGCCCGCGGCACATCAGGTTGGTCATCGCCGCGAGCGATAGCCGCCGGGCATCTTCGGCCACCTCGCCGGCTGCCGCGGGCGCGAAAAGCTGCGCCTCGTCAACCACCATCAGGACCGGATACCAATGATCGCGATCCGCATCAAACATGCCGCCAAGAAAAGCTGCTGCCGCTCGCATCTGCTGGTCGGTTTCAAGACCCTCCAGATTGAGCACGACCGAAACGCGATGCTGGCGGATTCGGCCTGCAATACGGGTCAGTTCGGTCTCGGAACGGGCAGCATCGACCACCACATGGCCGAACTTGTCGGACAGCGTGACGAAATCGCCCTCGGGGTCGATCACGCATTGCTGAACCCAAGGCGCGCTCTGCTCCAGCAGCCGGCGCAGCAGGTGCGACTTGCCCGAGCCGGAATTGCCCTGAACGAGCAGGCGCGTGGCAAGCAACTCCTCCAGATCAATCATGGCTGGCGCGCCGTTTGCGCCGGTTCCCATGTCGATGCCGACCTTCATTCCCTTGGCCTCGTGACTTGACGGAGCCCTGTCTATCATCCCGGGGACGGGTATGGCGGGCCATTCCCGCCCAATCCACAGGAGGATGAAGGAATAAAGGGGATGGCCCCTCCGGGTGGGAACCTAGTGCTGCGCCGAGAAGGAGTAATCTCCGGCTGAGACCGAAAGCCGTGGCTCGACAGGGTTCTTCGGGAACATGGTATCGGTTGCGAAACCCCGGCCGAACATCTGGTCATACTGGACGAGCCAGAAGAATTTCAGAGACGGCGGCAGGGGACGGTGACGCGTCCAGTCGATCTTGTAGCTGTCCAGCCGCTCTTTCAGCAGCCTGCGCTCGACGACGGGATATTGCTCGAAAAGGTGGCCGAGAAAGCCCGTATAGAAAGGATGGCTGATGCCAGCCAGCCGCAACAGATGCAGCGGGATATAGGCGGGGCTGATCGTGCCGAGGTCGCGCACTGCGCCGGTGCGGTTCGACCATATGACGAGCGGTGTCTCGCGCTGGCGCATCAATCCCTCTACCAGTTCGTCGCCCTTGGCGGTCGGATCGTGCAGATAACCGGTATCGGTATAGACTGAGGCCAATGGGGGCAAATGATCGCCGAACGCGATGATGATGGTCGGTCGCTGGCGATTCTCGGCCCACTCGATCAGCCGCGCCAGCATGCGATCGGCATCCAATGCGCCTTCGGCATAGGAAAGCACCGGCCCATCTACTTTACTGCCATATGGGCTGGAGACTTCGAGCGTCGTGTCCTTGTAGCGGCCAGGTCTGTAGGGGCCGTGATTCTGAAGGGTTACGCCGAAGAAGAAGAAAGGCTTCTTGATCCTGTCTGCCTGTCGAATAAGCTCCTCGACAAAGGCGCTGTCGGAGGCTTCCGGTCCGCGCTTCTCAAGAACGGGCAGCCGTTCCTTGGAGCGGAATTCGTCGAAGCCGAATTCCTTATAGACGGAGGCCCTGTTCCAGAACCATTCCCGATAAGGATGCAGTGCGCGGGTCACATAGCCAAGATCGCCGAACATGGAGGCAAGCGACGGCGTCTTGTGGCGCACATATTGCTGGTAGGGGACGCTCCCGTCCGGCAGAAAGGCGTTTGAAAAACCGGTCAGTGCCTCGAATTCGACATTGGCTGTCAGCCCACCCATCTCCGGCGAAAAGACATGCCCGGATGAGTATTTCCGGAAGGTCGCCAGCGGATCGGGCTCTATGGTCACGCCTTCCAGCCGCCTCGGATCCCATAGGGATTCCACCATGACCATGACGACATCGGGCTTTTCCGTCGGCGTCACGAAGACCCCGGGAGCGGGAATGGTCGCCATGATCTTCTTGGAGTAGCCGGATGGGGTGGAAACCATCGCCATCGGCACGTTCATGGCGAAGGCGGCCAGGAAGCCGTTGTGCCGGTAATTGGCGGCCTGATCCCAGACCATGGGTTCCAGGCCAAGGAAGATGCGCAACTGCGAGAAAGACCGGTAGTTGAGATTCGCCCCAACGATCACGAGTGACGGCACCGATATGGCCACCATGGCTGCCCGCGCCAGAGCCGGCAGGGGCCTCGCCCGGCGATAACGCAATATGCCGGTACCGAAGGCAGCGAAAAGCGCGACCGGGATCGCGACGGCTGCCGTCAGCAGGAACATTCTGTTCTCGATCAGCAACGGAAAGAGATCAATGATCTGGTGCAGGAAAACGAAGTCAGTGGGATAAAGCGGTGCGCCGAGGAAGAGGTTCTTTACGCGACTGGATAGCGCCATCAGCAAAAGGGCCGAGGCCACGAAGCCCATGCCGACATAGGAGCGGCCGACTACCGCATCGATGATCCACAAGCCAAACGTGATGGCGAAGGTGGTCGTGAGCATTGCTCTCGGCTCGGTGCCAAGGAAGTGCCAGACCCCCTCACCCGTTCCGCGCACGATGAATTCGATGCAGATTGTGAGGATGGCAGAGAAAACTATCGTGATGGGAATATAGCTTAGCCGCCTTATGGAAAAACGCGCGCCTGAAATGGCTTCGGTGGTGGTCATTGGGTCCGCTCTCCGCCGCCAACCCCGCTGACGCCGACGCGCAAGGCTCAACGTCGTTGGCGGTTGATGAAACTGTCATCCAAATGACATGAAACTGTCATATTGGGTAGAAGATGGACATAAAAAGGGCGGCAGTCCAGGATCGTTCCACAACCGGCATGACTTATTTGCCAAGCCCGCTGCGATCGGGCTCAAAGCGGCCTCGCCAAAAGACCCGCAGCCGGATGGCGTGGAACCACCGCCATGCGGGGCCTGTTGGGCGGGGGCGCCACGGTCATGGATATCTTTGCTTGCTCTGCACGCGCCCGTGGTGCTGACCGCCGTACTGGCTCCGACTACGCTGTGGCTCTATCTCAGACGCTGATGCCGGCCACGGCCTACGCCCGAGCCGCGCGCCTGAGCGCCTGAGGCGGCTGACCCAACCCTCGCAAAAACGCACGGCGCATGCGGCCAGGATCGCCGAAGCCGGTGACTTCGGCAATGCGTTCGAAAGGAGCGTGGCTGGTCTCGATCGCCGTACGGGCGGTTTCCAGACGCAGGCGCTCCACGGCTTTTGCCGGAGTAATCCCGGCCTCGGCCGCGAAGGCGCGGGCGAAATTGCGAGGGCTCATCGCAGCGCGATCGGCAAGACGTTCGACGGTCAAGGGCTCGGCGAGATGGTCGCGCATCCACTCGATGAGCCCGGCGAACCGTCCTGTCCTTCCGCCCAGTTCCACGATAGCCGAAAACTGGGACTGACCGCCCGGCCGCCGCTGATGGACGACGAGCTGTTGTGCCGTCCGCCGCGCGATCTCCGGGCCAAGATCATCCTCGATGAGGGCCAGAGCGAGGTCGATCCCGGCGGAGATGCCAGCCGATGTCCAGACGTTGCCGTCGCGGATGAAGATACGGGCCGCATCGAGCTTCACCTGCGGATAGCTGCGGGAAAAAAGACCCGTGCTGTCCCAATGAGTGGTAGCACGGCGGCCATCGAGCAGACCCGCTTCCGCCAGCAGGAAGGCGCCGGAGCATACGCTGGCTACACGCCTCGCCTTCATGCGCTTCAACCAGGCGACGATCTCCCGTGCCGCCTCCATGGAACGCACGATCTCCCCGCCGGATATGATGATCGTATCGAAAGGGTCATCGCTCAACGGCTTGGCCGAAAGGCAAAGCCCCGATGAGCTTTCCACTTCCCCGCCCTCAGGTGCGAGAAGCACTTGTTCGTAGCTTCCGGGCTGAAAACGTTCTGCGATCTCGAAGGCCGCTGTAGGTCCGGCAGTATCCAGCAACTGGAAACCGGGATGGATAATGACGGCGATCGAGCGGCGCATGGCAGCTTTTGCCTGTTTTATGTCATTTCGGACAAACCCTAGTCTGGCTAGCTTGCATGTCAAGCGATGTAGTTCGAGCCGCAGGAGAAGAGCCATGAACCTGAAGCTTGCTTTATGGAGCTTGCTTGGCATCGTCGTGCTTGGCTTGGCGGGATTTGCCGGCTGGATCCTGACATTGCCGCCCACTCCGGCGGCTGCGGCCGCGCCGGCGATCGCCGAACAGGAAATCGATGCCGCTCTGGCGGCTTTGAAGCCGCAGAAGCGTGAGCGGCCGGTGATCGCCATCATAGCCATCAACGATGCCACCGAGGTCACAGACTATCTCGTGCCCTATGGCATCTTGCGACGGGCCGACATCGCCGATGTGATGACGCTTGCTACGGAGCCGGGCCCGGTCACGCTGTATCCGGTGCTGAAAGTCGAACCTGATACAACTGCGGGCGAGTTCGATGCGCGATATCCGGAAGGGGCTGACTACGTCATCGTTCCGGCCATGAGCCGCGACGACGATCCCGCGGTCATGCAATGGCTGAAGAAGCAAGCGGACAAAGGAGCGATGGTCATTGGAGTCTGCGCCGGCGCCAAGGTGGTGGCCGCAGCCGGGTTGCTCGACGGCAGACGGGCAACCACCCACTGGTATTATCTCAAAGAGTTGCAGGAAGAGCATCCGGGCATCCACTATGTCGCAGACCGCCGGCTGGTGGTCGATGAGCGTGTGGCAACGACAACCGGCATCACGGCGTCCATGCCGATGATGCTCACCCTGATCCAAGCCATTGCCGGCCAGGCAAAGGCTCAGACCGTTGCGCAGGACCTGGGCCTTTCGCAATGGGATATGCGGCACAGCAGTGATGCGTTCAAATTCACGCGGCCTTTCGCCTTGACCGCGCTGGGCAACGGGCTCGCATTCTGGAACCGCGAACGGCTTGGCATCGAGCTTCAGCCCGGCATGGACGAAGTTTCGCTTGCTCTCGCAGCAGATGCTTGGTCTCGTACCTATCTATCGAACACAGTCACCTTTGCCGGCTCGCCTGAGGCCGTAGAGACCCGAAACGGGGTCCGCCTCCTTCCCGACGAAAAGACAAAGGACTGGCCTGAAGACCGTCTCCTTCCGATGATGGAGAACCGGCGGCCGGCAGCAGCCTTGGATCAGACCTTGCGCGGGATCGCGGAACGCTACGGCGCGCATACCGCTAACCTTGTTGCCATGCAGCTCGAATATCCGGGACGGAACTGGCTGGACTGAGGGACGCGGGAACCCTAGCTTCGGGTTCCGGCCGTCAGAACTTTCCCGTACGCGGAAAACCCTTCGGCGCGATGCGGCCGGCGGCGGCGCGGTTGCCAAGCCATTCGGCAAGCTCGTCTGCCGACTTGGTAAAGGTGCGATCGGCCGAATCCTGCCAGGTGAGGCCCTCGGCCATGGCAAAGGTCTTGGCGTCGGAAACGCCACCATCCTTGTATTTCTGCAGGCGCACGCCTTTGCCGCGCGTCATCTCCGGTACTTCGACAAGCGGGAAGACAAGAAGCTTGCGATTCTCTCCCACGATGGCGACGTGATCGCCTGAAACAGGCACGCACAGCTTGGCCTCGTCAGGCGACTTCACATTCATTAACTGCTTGCCCTTGCGGGTGTTCGCCACGACTTCCTTCTCCGGCACGATGAAGCCGTTCCCAGCATGGGAAACGAGCAGCAGGCGGCGCTCGGGATCGTGGGCGAAAGCAGTGACGATGTCCTGGTCGTTCTCCATGTCGACCATGATGCGGATCGGCTCGCCATGGCCGCGGCCGCCAGGGAGGCGATCGGCACCGATAGTGTAGAACTTGCCGCCGGTGCTGAAGACGAGGATCTTGTCCGTGGTCTGCGCGTGGAAGGCCAGCTTGAGTCCGTCGCCTTCCTTGAAGGAAAGTGTCGAAAGATCGGCCAGATGGCCCTTCAGGGCGCGCAGCCACCCCTTTTCCGATACCACCACAGTGACCGGCTCGCGCTCAACCAGTGCGTGATGCACGTCACCGATATCGTGTTCCGGCGGCTCCGCGAAAGTGGTGCGGCGGGCGCCGAGTTCCGGATTCTTCTCCGGATCGAAGCGGTAGCGGACATTCTGGATTTCCCAGCGGACCGTCTTCCATTGCTGTACGTCCGAGGCAAGAAGCGCCTCGATCTGCTTCTTCTCCTCGGTCAGTCCGTCGAATTCCTTGCGGATCTCGAATTCCTCGAGCTTGCGCAGGGCGCGCAGGCGCATGTTGAGAATGGCTTCGGCCTGCACATCGGTGAGCGAGAAGCGCGCCATCATCACCGGCTTCGGCTCGTCCTCCTCGCGGATGATGCGGATCACCTCGTCAATATTGAGATAGGCGATGAGGTAGCCGCCAAGGATTTCCAGCCGCCGCTCGATCTCGGCGAGGCGATTGCGCGAGCGGCGCAAGAGCACGTCGCGGCGATGGTCGAGCCATTCGCGCAGCACTTCCTTGAGGGAGAGCACCCCTGGCACCTTGCCTCGCGAAAGCACGTTCATATTGAGCGGAAAGCGGCTTTCGAGCTCGGTGAGCCTGAAAAGCGATTCCATCATCAATGCCGGATCGACCGTTCTGCTCTTTGGCACGAGGACGATACGGATATCCTCAGCACTCTCATCGCGAATGTCCTCGACCAGCGGCAGCTTGCGGGCGAGAATCAGCTCGGCGATCTTCTCGATCAGACGCGACTTCTGCACGCCATACGGGATTTCCGTTACGACGGCATTCCAGGTGCCGCGGCCCATATCCTCGGTATTCCAGCGGGCGCGCACGCGAAAGCCGCCGCGACCCGTCTCATAGGCTTCGAGGATGGAGGACCGGTCCTCCACTATGATGCCGCCGGTGGGGAAATCTGGTCCCTGCACGAATTCCACAAGTTGGGCGACCGTGGCATCCGGATGGTCGATCAGATGTATGGCGGCGTCGCAAAGCTCGGCGGCGTTATGCGGTGGGATCGAGGTCGCCATGCCGACCGCGATTCCGGAGGAGCCGTTTGCAAGCAGGTTCGGGAAATTTCCCGGCAGAACGATCGGTTCCTCGTCCTCCTCATTATAGGTGGGACGGAAATCGACGGCATCCTCGTTGATACCCTCCAGCAGGAGTGTCGCCACTTCCGTCATGCGCGCTTCGGTGTAGCGCATGGCGGCGGCGTTATCGCCGTCGATATTGCCGAAATTCCCCTGCCCGTCGACCAGGGGGTAGCGCATGGAGAAGGATTGCGCGAGACGCACCAGCGCGTCGTAGATCGACTGGTCGCCGTGAGGATGGAATTTGCCCATCACCTCGCCGACGATGCGGGCGCATTTGGCGAAGCCCTGGTCGGGATTGAGGCGCAACAACCGCATGGCATGCATGATGCGGCGGTGAACGGGCTTTAACCCGTCACGCACATCCGGAAGCGCGCGATGCATGATGGTGGAGAGCGCATAGGCGAGATAGCGCTCCTCGAGCGCTTTCTTCAGATCGACGGGCTCGATCGAATCGTCTTCGCCGCCGGAAGGCGGTATGAGGCTCTTTCCCATGGGTTCCGGTTAGCCGACAGGGTGATTCGCGGCAAGTGCCGCAACGCCGCGGATCGATGCAAGAGCGAAATTGACACCATTGTCATTTTCCCGTCCAGTTCATGGCCGATTAAAGACAAGCCACATCACGCCAAATCTTCCGCGGGGGATCAGGATGTCACGATACCGCACAATGATGAAGACGCTCGCGATTTCGGGCCTCCTCATCTCCGCCACCTCAAACGGCGCTCTCGCCTGGGAAGCCGAGACCGTGACCGAGCGGCTGAAGCAGCTTTTTGCGGCGCAGGGGATCGACCTTGCCTGGACCGGGGTGAGCGACGACGGTTCGTCGATTACCATCGAGGACCTGAAGGCTACGCCGGCGGACGAAAACCGATCCGTTGATCTCGGCACGATTGTCCTCGAAGACGTGACCGAGGATGACAAGAATTATCAGATCGGCGAGGTCAGCCTGCCTTCATACGAGAGCACGAGCGCAAAAGGATCGGTATCGATGCAGGATATTTCGGTCTCTGGACTCATGCTGCCGAAGGAGAGCACCGATGATCCCCTGGCCGACGTGATACTTTATGAGAGTGCCAATCTCGGCGGATTGCAGATCTCGTCCCAAGACACGGATGTCTTCACGTTGAGCGCCATCCATGTGGAGATGATGCCGCCTGCCGACGACGGCACGCTTGAGTTCACGGGCGCGGCAGACCGCTTCACGCTCGACATTGGTGCCGTAACAACCCAGGCAAAGAGCCGCGAGACCCTGGAAAAGCTCGGCTATTCGCAAATAGAGGGCACGGTCGAAATGGCCGGAAGCTGGCGCCCATCGGACGGACGGCTGATGCTGTCGCAAAACGATGTGACGGTCGCCAGTGCCGGAAAGCTCGGCCTCACGCTCGACCTCAGCGGCTACACGCCGGAATTCGCCAATGCGCTGCGCGAGATGCAGGCGGAAATGGCGGCCAATCCGAAGGGCGACAAGTCCGCCCAGGGCATGGCCATGCTCGGCCTCATGCAGCAACTCACCTTCAACGGCGTGGTCATCCGTTTCGACGACGACAGCCTTACCAACAAGCTGCTCGACCATGCGGCGGAACGGCAGGGAGTGGAGCGCGCCGACGTGGCGAACCAGGTAAAGGCCATGGTGCCAATGAAGGCAGCATCATTTCTGGGTCCCGAACTGACGGCAAGCGTCACCGAGGCTCTTTCCACCTTTCTTGAAGACCCGGAAAGCCTGGAGATCCGGGCCCAGCCGGAAAGCCCAGTGCCTTTTGCGCTGCTGATGGGTGCCGCCCTCGCCTCACCGCAATCGCTGGCGGGTCAACTCGGGCTGAAGATCAACGCCAACCAGTAGCCTGGCACTGGCTCAAGCCATCTCCGCTCGCCTTTCCGCCAGCCAGGCGGCACTGCAGGTATCGATTATAACAGTCGCGCCGGCGACGAGATCCTGCAACGCCATCGCGTTGAGTGGAGCTTCCCCGTCAGCGAGCGGCGGCACATGGATGAAACCCGCCATGTCGGGCGCGAAGCCTGCACAGACCTGCCCGCAGGAATGATAGAAGAGATAGTTGCAGAGATAGCCGCCAGCATCATCGGACAATGAAACCGGAAGGTTCCTGGCGACCAGCGCCTCCTGGATCGCCTTGACCGGCAGGGTCGCGGCAATATCTCCGCCGCCTCCGACAATTTGCGTCAGCTCCGGCAGGCAGCCGGCATTGTCCGGTCTGCCGGCAGCAATTTCGTTGCGCGCCAGCCGTTCCAGCGTAAATCCTTCCGCCTTTGCGCTGAGACCGAAATGAATGGCGATATCGGGCGCGAATTCATTACCCAATGCCTCCAGTCTGCCGGGGATTTGCCCATATTCAACCGGCAGCACTTCCAGCCGGATATTGCCATGACGCGCCAGCCAGACTGCGTCACCACGGAGTCTCTCGATCACCTTCTCGGTCGGGTTCACCGGCGCTCCGGGAAAGACCGAGAAGCCGGTAACGAGTATGCGGGGGCGATCGCTCATCTGCGCAGTGTCCCGTTTTGATCCCGACAATGCAAGCTGGATGGGTCGGAATGAGTCCAGACTACCGAAGGACAATCCATCCAAATCAATGCTTGCATAATATCAATGCTTGCATAATAGATAAGTAAATGCTTATCTCAATTCCATGAACGAAACAGATGTCTTTCGCGCTCTCGCTGACCCGACCCGCAAGACCGTCTTTGAAAGACTGCTGTCCGGGGAGAAGAACGCGACCGAACTGCGCGAAGGGATGACGATATCTCAGCCGGCGATATCGCAGCATATTGCTGTACTTCGCCAGGCCGGCCTGATCACGGAAACCCGCGTCGGACGACATATCCGCTACGGCGTCGATCCGGAGGGGCTGCGACCTGTCATAGATTGGCTGGCCAAATACCGCGGCTTCTGGCCCGAGCGCATCGACAGGCTCAAGACCCTGCTCAAGGAGATGGATCAATGAAACCATCCGACGACGAAACCATGAACGAAGAGGTCATGGTGGAATGCGAGCTTGATGCCGCTACGGAAAAGGTATGGCGTGCCCTCACGGTGCCGGAGATTGTCCGCGAATGGCTGGGGGCGAAATCCACGCATGTCGCTGGCGAAACGAGCTATGAATTGGTCGATGCCGAGCCTTTCACCCGCGTGCGCTATGCCTGGCACGATCCAGAGACGGAGCCGGCCGAGAGTCTGGTGACATTCGAAATCGCGCCGAGAGACCAGAAAACCTTCTTCCGGGTCATCCACAGCATCTCAAATAAGGCGGATGTTCCGCGAGCGGCGAACACCAATATCCCGCCCCGCGCCATGGCGGCCTGAACCAAACAACCAACCTCAAGTCCAGATGGAGCTTCGCGAGATGCGCGACATGATGAATCTCGTCCCCGTGGTGGTGGAGCAGTCGCCGCGTGGCGAACGCTCCTTCGACATCTTTTCACGCCTTCTGCGCGAGCGGATCATCTTCCTGAACGGTGTGGTGGACGACAATTCGGCGTCGCTGATCTGCGCCCAGCTTCTGTTTCTGGAGGCAGAGAACCCCAATCGCGAGATATCGTTCTACATCAATTCACCGGGCGGTGTGGTGACAAGCGGCTTTGCGATCTACGATACCATGCGCTTCATAAAGAGCCCTGTCTCCACCCTTTGCATGGGTACGGCGCGCTCCATGGGCTCGTTTCTGTTGATGGCCGGCACGAAAGGTCGCCGCATCGCCCTGCCGAACGCCAGCATCCTGCTCCACCAGCCGTTAGGGGGCTTCCAGGGCCAAGCCTCAGATATCGAGCGCCATGCCGAAGACATCATCAAGGTCAAGCGGCGGATGATCCGGCTTTACGCCGAACACTGCGGCAGGACGGAAGAGGAGGTCGAGCGCGTATTGGACCGGGATTTCTTCATGACCGCCGATGAGGCGTGTGACTGGGGTCTCATCGACCACGTCTACGACACTCGCCAGACCGTGGAAGAGTTGGCGCCGGGTTGAAGATTCCGCTTCCGCTCAACTGCGGTCGCGGAACTTGTTGGTGATCGGATAACGGCGGTCTCGGCCAAAATTCTTCCTGGTGATCTTCACGCCGGGAGCGGCCTGCCGGCGTTTATATTCAGCGATGTAGAGCAGGTTTTCCACCCGATGTACAAGCTCGCGGTCGTGGCCTCTCTCCACGATCGCATCGACGGACATCTCCCCTTCTACGAGACATTCGAGGATATCGTCGAGAATGGGATATGGCGGCAGCGAATCCTGGTCCGTCTGGTTTTCGCGCAATTCGGCCGACGGTGCCTTGTCGATGATATTTATGGGGATGACCTCGCCGGACGGGCCGAGCGCGCCGGGCGGCACATGGGCATTGCGCCAGCGCGCCAGCGCATAGACCTGCATCTTGTAAAGGTCCTTGATCGGATTGAAGCCTCCATTCATGTCGCCGTAAAGCGTAGCATAGCCCACCGACATTTCCGACTTGTTGCCCGTCGTCACCACCATCGAGCCGAATTTGTTGGAAATCGCCATGAGGATCGTGCCGCGGGCGCGGCTTTGCAGGTTTTCTTCGGTGATGCCGGCGGTCGTGCCCTCGAACAATTGGCCGAGCGCGTTCGAAAAACCTTCGACCGGCTCGGAAATGGGCACGATATCGTAGCGGCAGCCGAGGGCGCGGGCGCAATCCTCGGCATCCTTGAGCGATTCCTTCGAGGTGTAGCGGTAGGGCATCATCACGGTGCGTACCCTCTCCTCGCCCAGCGCATCGACTGCCAATGCCGCGCAGATGGCCGAATCGATGCCGCCGGAAAGGCCCAGCACGACGTTCTTGAAGCCGTTCTTGTTGACGTAGTCCCGCAGCCCCAGCATGCAGGCACGATAGTCTGCTTCCTCCTTATCAGGGATAGCGGACGTCGGGCCTCCGGAGCACTTCCAGCCTTCCTCCTCCCTTTTCCAGGTCGTGACGGCAATAGCCTCCTCGAACTGGCTTATCTGGAAAGCGAGCGTCCTGTCCGCGTTGATCGCGAAGGAGGCGCCGTCAAAGACGAGTTCGTCCTGGCCTCCGAGCTGGTTGGCATAGATGATCGGCAGTCCGCTTTCGATCACCTGCTTGATCACGATCTGATGGCGGACGTCCACCTTGCCGCGATAATAAGGCGATCCGTTCGGTACGAGCAGGATTTCCGCCCCGCTCTCGGCCAGCGTCTCGCAGACGCCTAGGTCGCCCCATATATCCTCGCAGATGGGAATGCCGAGGCGTATGCCGCGAAAATTGACAGGACCGGGCATCTGCGGGCCGGCCTGAAAGACGCGTTTCTCGTCGAATTCGCCATAATTCGGCAGGTCCAGCTTGTAGCGTTCGGCGATCACCTCGCCGCCGTCCAGCACCATGATCGAATTGTGCGTGCCACTCTCGCGCGTCAGCGGCGTTCCTACAATGATTCCGGGGCCGCCATCAGACGTATCGGCCGCCAGTTCCCGCACAGCCCGTTCGCATGCCGCAACGAAAGCGGGCTTCATGACGAGATCCTCCGGCGGATAACCGGCGATGAAAAGCTCGGTGAAAAGGACCAGATCCGCACCTTGCCGCGACGCGTCAGCCCTCGCTTCCCGCGCCTTGGCGAGATTGCCGGCAACGTCGCCAACGGTGGGATTGATCTGGGCAATCGCTATGCGGAGGATATCGGGCGTGGAAGTATTCATGTTTCCGCTTTACCGTTCCGATTTGCCAGGAGCAATGCCCGACGATCGAGGTGGATGCCGAACTTCTTCTTGCGGCATGGCTCAGAATGGCGAACCGGAAAGCCATTCTCCAAGCGCCACCACCCAAAGCCCGACGGCCATCAGCGCGGCCAGCGCGACCGCCAGCGAGCCGCAATCCTTGGCGACCTTGATGTCGATATTGGTTTCCCGCGTGATGGCGTTGCAGGCGGCCTCCACGGCGGTATTCAGAGCTTCGACGATCATCACCAAGAATATGGATGCAATCAGCAGCGTGAAGCCGCGCCATGTCGCCGACAACAGATAGGCAGCGGGAAGCGCGACCACCAGGAGAACCAGTTCCAGCCGGAATGCCGCTTCGTTCGCCGTCAAAAACCGCAGCGCGCGAAAGGAATTCGCCGCCGCCAACATCAGTCTCCGCATCGCGCCTTGCCCCTGCCGGCAGAAATTTCGCCTCGCTTCATTCGCCGGCAACCTTTACCGAATCGCTCGATTCCTGAAACTGCGGCAAGCCGTCCTCGATCGTATAATAGTCCCCCTTGTCGGCGACAAAGATGTGGCTCTCCGCCGTCAAGCCGCTCGGCCTGTCAAAGGCGCCAGCCATGACCGACGTATAGTCGAGCTCGTTGTGCTTCCAGAACAGCGCCGACCCGCAAATGGAGCAGAAGCCGCGGCGCGCAGCGTCCGAAGCAGCATACCAAGTCAGGTTCTCGCCGCCCTCGATCTCGAGATTGGCATCCGGAACATTCGTCGCCGCGTAATGATGTCCGGTCTGCCGGCGGCACTGAGAGCAATGACAGTAAATGACGCCGCGCAAGAAACCGGTCGTGCGAAACCGGACCGCGCCGCAAAGACACGCACCCCTACGATCCTCCACCATCACGTCCCTTCCTTTTGCACTCGGCCGTCATCAGTCCATATCGAAATTGCCGCAATCTGTACCTACTTGGGTGCGCACGACAAGCTGTTCCTGCAAGCGGTATAGTTCATGACTCCAACCGGAAAACCGCCTTCCACTGTCCGAGGCAAGCGTGCTCTCTTGCTCGTCAACCCCAAAGCCCGGCGCGGTAGTGAGACCATCGAACCGGTCCTGAGCCGCTTTTCGGCCGGCGGACTGGAGATCACGATAGAGCAATTCGAGGCTCTGCCCGAGATCGCGCGCGACATCACCCGCATGCGGGAAATGGCCGATCTCGTGATCATCTGCGGCGGCGACGGTTCCATCTCGTCCGGCGCCATGGCGGTAATGGAAAGCGGTCTTCCACTCGGCATCATGCCCATGGGGACAGCAAACGATCTGGCGCGGACTCTCGGCATTCCGCTTGATCTGGAAGAGGCCGCCGATGTCATCAGCGCCGGACATCTGCGCAAGATCGACATGGGCACCGTGAACGGCCATGCCTTCTTCAACGTCGCCAGCATCGGCGTCAGCACCGAGCTCGCACAGGGGCTCGATCCCGTCCTGAAACGCAGGTTCGGACGGCTTGGATATGCACTCGCCGCCATAAAGGTGCTCACCAGGGCGAAGCCCTTCGAAGCGGTCATCACCGAGAAAGGCGAAAAGACCCATGTCTCCACCTTCCAGATCGCTGTCGGAAACGGCCGACATTATGGCGGCGGCAATGTCGTGGAAGAGAGCGCGCAGATCGATGACGGCCATCTCGATCTCTACAGCCTCGAGATGAAGAATGTCTGGAAGCTGGCGCTGATGCTGCGCTCGTTCCGTTCAGGCACTCATGGCGCCTGGAACGAGGTGCGTACGGCCCGCTGCGTCGAATTCGACATCGAAACCCGAAAGCCGATGCCGGTGAATACCGATGGCGAAATCGTCACCTCGACGCCGGCCCACTTCAAGGTGTTGCCGGCGGCGATCCCGGTATTCGTTCCACGCTGAGCCCGGCCGCTGGACTCCTGCCCGCAACCAGTAGATGTCAGCCGTTGGCGGCCTTCTTCGCCGGAAGGCTCACTTTGTTCTTCTTCAGGAGCTCCGCCACCATGAATGCCAGCTCCAGCGACTGGTCGGCATTCAGCCTCGGATCGCAATGGGTGTGGTAACGGTCCTGCAGTTCCTCGTCGCGGATGGCGCGGGCGCCGCCGGTGCATTCGGTGACGTTCTTGCCCGTCATCTCGATATGGATACCGCCTGGATGCGATCCTTCCGCACGATGTACGTCAAAGAAAGCCTGCACTTCCTTCAGAATGCGCTCAAAAGGCCGGGTCTTGTAACCCGCCGCAGCGGTGACGGTGTTGCCGTGCATCGGATCGCAGGACCAGACGATCTTGCGGCCCTCGCGCTCCACGGCCCGGATCAGCTTCGGCAGATGCTCTCCCACCTTGTCGGCACCGAAGCGTGCGATCAGGGTCAGACGGCCGGGCTCATTCTCCGGGTTCAGGAGATCGATAAGCTGCAACAGGCCGTCCGGCGTCATAGACGGGCCGCATTTCAGGCCAAGCGGGTTCTTGATGCCGCGGCAATACTCCACATGGGCATGGTCCGGCTGCCGGGTGCGGTCCCCGATCCAAATCATGTGGCCGGACGTGGCATACCAATCCCCCGAGGTCGAATCGACACGGGTCAGCGCCTCCTCGTAGCCCAGAAGGAGCGCCTCATGACTGGTGTAAAAATCCGTCTCGCGCAGGGCGTAGTTCGTTTCGGAAGTGATGCCGACCGCGCGCATGAAACTCATCGTTTCCGAGATCCGGTCGGCGAGCGCCTGATAGCGCTCCGCCTGCGGACTGTCGGAAACAAAGCCGAGCATCCATTTATGGACGTTCTCGAGATTGGCGAAACCGCCCTGGGCGAAGGCGCGCAGGAGGTTCAGCGTCGCGGCCGATTGGCGATAGGCCATTTCCTGCCGCGCCGGATCAGGCGTGCGCGATTTCTCGTCGAATTCGATGCCGTTGATGATGTCGCCGCGATAGCTCGGCAGCACCACGTCGCCCTTGGTCTCCGTACCGGAAGAACGCGGCTTTGCGAACTGTCCGGCAATACGACCGACCTTCACCACCGGTTGGGAAGCAGCGAAAGTTAGAACAACTGCCATCTGCAGGAAAACACGAAAAAAGTCGCGGATATTGTCGGCGCCATGCTCGGCGAAGCTTTCCGCACAATCGCCGCCCTGAAGCAGAAAACCCTCGCCATTGGCGACGGCGGCGAGTTGCTTCTTGAGCTTGCGGGCTTCACCCGCAAAAACGAGCGGAGGAAAGGTGGCAAGACGGGCCTCGGTTTCAGCCAGGGCGGCCTGATCCGGATAGGTAGGCACCTGCTGGATCGGCTTTGCTCTCCAGGAATTCGGTGACCAGTTCGTCATATTCGTACCCACTATATCTTGCCGGCGACAGCATGCGGCCGCGCCTCTTCTTACCCGCCGCGGCTTAATACAGTATGCCGCAACGACATACTACCCTGCTTTTCCGCCCGAATCGAAGTGATTCGCATCCGGCAAGCCTGTTAATCGATGCGTTCGCCGTCTTTCACGCGATAGGTGGGCTTGTACATGGTCACCAGCTCCTCGGCGGCTGTCGGATGAACCGCCATCGTCCGGTCGAAATCGTCCTTCGTCAGCCCGGCCTTGATCGGAATTCCGAGAAGCTGCGCCATTTCGCCGGCATCGGGGCCAAGCACATGCGCACCAAGCACGCGCCTGGTTGCGGCATCAACGACGAGCTTCATGGTCATGCGCTCCTGCCGGCCGGAAAGTGTGTGGCGCATCGGGCGGAAGCGCGCCCGATAGATTTCGATTTCATCGAATTTCTTCGCCGCGTCGTCCTCGGACAATCCGACCGTGCCGATTTCCGGCTGAGAGAATACGGCTGTCGCGATGGCTTCATGGTCGACTTTTACCGGATTGGACTTCATGGCCGTCTCCACGAAGCACATGGCCTCGTGAATGGCGACAGGTGTGAGTTGAACGCGATTGGTGACATCACCGATGGCCCAGATATTGTCGACACTGGTCTGCGAATAGTCGTCGACCACGATCTCGCCAGTCTTGCCAGTCTCTACTCCGGTCGCTTCAAGGCCGAGCTTTTCGGTATTGGGAATGCGCCCGAGCGCAAGCAGAACCTGGTCGGCCGTCAATACCTTGCCCGAGACCAGATGCGCATCGAGCCTGCCGTCGGAGCGCTTCTCGATCTCGGTGAAATGCTCCTGGCAATGGATGCGAATGCCCTTCGCTTCCATTGCCTCGTGGAGCCCCCGGCGCATGTCCATATCGAAACGGCCGAGGATTTCCTTGCCCCGATAGACGAGGCAGGTCTCCACGCCGAGACCATGGAAGATGTTGGCGAATTCAACGGCGATGTAGCCGCCGCCGGCGATCACGATTGATTTTGGTAGTTCCGGCAGGTCGAAGACCTCGTTGGAGAAGATGCAATGCTCGTGGCCCGGCAATGCCGCATGCGGGTTGGGACGCCCGCCCGTTGCGATCAGAATCTTGTCCGCTGTGTATGTCCTGCTGCCAGCCTGGATCGTATGACGGTCGAGCAGAACCGCGCGATCCTCTATGATCTGCGCTCCTGCATCTTCAAGACCCTTGCGATAGACGCCTTCGAGACGGGCGATCTCTCGATCCTTGTTGGCGATCAGGGTCTTCCAGTCGAAACTCGCTTCCGACACCGTCCAGCCATAGCCGGCAGCATCCTCGAAATGTTCGGGAAATTGCGAGGCGTAGACGAAAAGCTTTTTCGGCACGCAGCCGCGGATCACGCAGGTGCCGCCGAAGCGGTATTCCTCGGCGATGGCAACACGCTTGCCGAGTCCGGCCGAAAGCCGTGCCGCACGCACGCCGCCGGACCCACCGCCGATTACGAAGAGGTCGAGATCGTATTTCGCCATTTCCAACCTGCCTGATGCTTTCCCATGCCGCTCGTGCCTGAACGAGATGAACCCAAAAGAAAAGCCCGGCAAGGCCGGGCTCAGAGACTCCCCCGAGATATGGGGAACATTTGCGTTACTGATTCTGCTCTTCCGGCGCTGCGGGCGTGTCAGTGCCTTCAGCCGGCGTCACAGGCTGGCCCGAAACCTGCGCGCCGACGGCAGCCTGGATCTGCGTGCCGACATTCTGCGCAAGATCGCGTGCGACGCCCCGCTGCCAGATTTCGGCGGCTCTCAGGACTTCGCGCGCGACAATCGGTCCATCCGACAGCAGCTTCTGACCGGCGGGCGAGGTGTAAAAAGTGGTGATCGACTCCAACTCTTCCTCGCTGAAAACACGCGCATAGGCGAGCGCGGCTTCCTTTTCCAGATCCGCCCTGCGAGGCGCCAGCTTCAGGGCGTTCTCTTCAACAGTGGCGTTGATAAGCTCGACCAGATCAGGATTCTTCTGGATGAGTTCGGCCTTCAGCGCCTGCGTAGCCTGCGGCAGCACATTGTCGAACTCGTCCGTGGCATTGAGCGCATCAAGCGCCTTATGCGCGGCCTGAAGGTGCGCATCGGAAATTTCCTGTGCACTGGCGGGCATCATGAAAACCGTTGTCGCCAAAGCTGCGGCAGCGATGAAGAGGCGGGCGCGTTTGGCCAAAATCATTTTCGATCCTAACTCCCTGTCTAACGGGTCGCTTGTAGTGTCCTGATGCCGTCGTCGCCGGCCACGATTGCAGTGTCGGCCATTCCGATGAAAAGCCCGTGCTCCACGACGCCCGGTATGGAATTGAGTCCATCCGATAGCGCTCTTGTATCCGGAATGCGGCCAAAAGATGCATCGATTATGAGATGTCCGCCGTCGGTGACGAATGGCTCTCCGTTCGTTTTCCTGATCGCGAGCGGACCGGAAAGGCCAAGCCGGGATGCCAATTTTTCGACCGCACCCATGGTGGCGTGCAAACCGAAGCGGTTGACCTCGATCGGCAATGGAAACTTCCCCAGTTCCTCGACGAGCTTGGTATCGTCGGCGATCACGATCATGCGGGCAGATGCGGCAGCCACGATCTTCTCGCGCAGCAAGGCGCCGCCGCCGCCTTTTATCAGGGCGAGATCGGGGCCGATCTCGTCGGCACCGTCGATCGCAAGGTCCAGTTCCGGCATGTCGTCAAGGGTAGAAAGCGGCACGGAAAGCTCCTTGCACAGACCGGCCGTGCGTTCCGAAGTCGGCACGCCGGCGATCCTCAGCCCGCCGGCAACCTTTTCAGCCAGCAGGCGCACGAATTCCTCCGCCGTCGAGCCTGAGCCGATGCCGAGCTTCATTCCGTCCTCGACATGCTCCAGCGCCGCGCGCGCTGCTTCGATCTTCAGAGTCCTTGCATCCACCTTGTCTGGCCTTTCACGTGAAGCGCGGTTCCTATCATCTTTGCGGCCCGTGGCAAATGCCATCGAGCCAAATTGCCTCAAGAGCGCCTGCCTTGCACGCTCCTGCAAGGCGGGCTATGCGGCGGGCATGAATATTCCGGAAGGAAATGCGAATGCCAGCTCCGACCATCGTCTTCGATCTTGACGGCACGCTTGTCGATACCGCCCCCGATCTTCTCAACAGCCTCAATCATTGCCTTTTGAGCGTAGGCATTCCCGCCATTCATGAGGGCGAAATCCGGCGCTATGTAGGGCTTGGCGCCCGTGTCATGATCGAACGCGCCTTCGCAGCCCATGGCAAGGATCTGGCTGAGGGCCAGTTGGATGCATTGCAGGCTCTTTTCATCGAGCACTACACGGCTGAAATGCCCGGAAAGTCAGTGCCTTTCCCCGGTGCGCTCGACGCCCTGGAACGGTTTGCCAAGGCCGGCTATGTCTCTGCGATCTGCACCAACAAGCTTGAAACCCTTTCGCTCAAGCTTCTTGACGCACTGGAGATTGCGCCGCGCTTCGCTGCCATCTGCGGCGCCGACACCTTTGCCTTCCGCAAGCCGGACCCGCGCCATCTGATTGAAACCGTCGCCCGTGTCGGCGGCGATCCAGCCCATGCCATCATGGTCGGCGATTCGCGAACCGACATAGACACCGCCAAGGCGGCAGGGATTCCTGTGGTTGCCGTCGATTTTGGCTATACCGACCGGCATGTCAGCGAATTCGGCCCCTCGCGCGTCATTTCTCATTTCGACGAATTGACCGTCGAGTTCATTGAAGACCTGCTGCGCGTTGCCGCCGATTGAGCATTTCCGCCCCTGAACCCTCCTTGACTTGCGCGCGGTGCGCACCTTATATCGCCGCTCGTTTTCGGCGATGTCGGAAGCGGGGCGCGTAGCTCAGCGGGAGAGCACACCCTTCACACGGGTGGGGTCACAGGTTCAATCCCTGTCGCGCCCACCATTTTTCCTAATGAAATCAATTGGCCAGGCGCTAGAGCTTGTCGTCCCCCTGCACGACCTTTCGCAGAGCCGGCTAGAAGTACAGCTTCGCGCAGCGTCTCAACGACGCCAAGTCATCGCACAAGATCGAGGCGCATGCATCGTGCTGAAAGAAAAGCCCGCCACCTTTCGGCCGCGGGCTGTAAGGTCAGATTAGCCGAGCAGGTCGCCGTCGCCAATACCGCCCAGAAGGCCGTCAGCCGTGCCCAGCAGACCGTCGGCAGTCCCGAGGACATTGCCGAGCACGCCCTCGATACCAAGACCACCACCGCCGGCAAGATCGTTGATGACACCGCCAGGAGCGGTAAGGTCGACATAGACATCAGCGACACCTCCGGTGAGGTCGCCTTCCTCCAGACCGGCGATCAGATCACTGGTCACTCCGCCATTGCTGATGAGATTTCCCGTTGTCGTCTCACTGGAGGTTGCGCCGGGCGATACGGTTTCAGCCACATCATTCACGACGTCATTGACCCCCCGCAATGCGGAGCCAACGGTACCAAGCAGTCCAGACAAGCCACTAAGCATTTGCACTTCCTTCTTTAGGTTACACACGACTGCTCGTAGACAGAGAATGAGGCTAATTCCGAGGCCAAGAATGCGGCAGTGCAATCACAATTGGTTTCCTTGCGTAACCCCAAGGGCCTGTGGCCGAGCCGGGTTCGAAAATGCCACGGCGGATGGCTCTGGTCCGGTAGTGAGCGCTGTGACCGGATTCACAATTCAACGATCGCAGTGCATCCGGTCCATTCTTCAACGGTGGCAATGCGGCACGGACAGCTAAGCGGCTGCCTGCTTTGGAGGGCATTGTCCGCCGCACATTCGCTCCACGCCTTTCAATTTGCCGGGGACGCCGGGGAGACAAACCTTGGCTGTGGCGGTAAATTTTCCCGATTCGCGTGGTCGCGGTTCGGAGTCCCGGATTTTGGAGAGGGGTAATGCCAAGTTTCAATCGCCGGAAGTTTTTGGCAACGGCGGTGACAGGTGCCGCCTCTGCAACTCTCTACACATGCTCGAGCGTTCGATCCCGCCACGACTCCGCATATGTTCAAACCCAATTCGCACAGCCCATCCCGCTGTCGCAATTCAATCCTGATATCATCGACGAACGCCAGATATATGGCGCCATGTCCGACGACGGCCACGAGATCCCAGCAGTTCCGGTTGACAAGATCGACCCGAAATATCGCCGGCAGCTTGTAGCAGACCCCACCGGTGAGCAGCCGGGCACCATCGTCGTCGATACGTCGAACCATTTTCTCTATCTGGTCGGTGGTTGGGGCGAGGCCCTGCGATATGGCGTCGGCTTGGGCCGCCAAGGCTTCGAGTGGTCGGGCCGTGGTGTGATCGAATGGAAACAAAAGTGGCCGCGTTGGTTTCCGCCGGATGAAATGATTGACCGCCAACCCGAACTGGAAAAGTACCGGGCACGGCAGATCCCCGGCAAAAACGAATGGGAAGGCGGCATGGAACCGGGTGTTATGAACCCTTTGGGGGCGCGGGCGCTCTACATCTTTCAGGACGGCAAGGATACGCTTTATCGCATTCACGGTTCCCCGGAATGGCAGTCCATCGGCAAATCGGTATCTTCCGGATGTGTAAGACTGATCAACCAGGACATTATCGATCTGTACGACCGCGTATCGGAAGGCGCGCCATTGGTTGTCACCAGCGGCTTGCCCACCGTAGTACAATCCTGACGCCGACCTTCACCTGCCATATGGGTGATCCCACAGGTTCACCTTCTGTTGCGTCCACCTGTTTCACAGGTGGCACTGGCCGTTCCGCAAGAAAAGCTTGCCCGGCAGGCCTGTCTCCCCTACCAGCGACCGGATAGATGGTCTGAGATTTCCGGAGCGAAATCGCCGTGCAAACTTCGCCGATCCGGGCCGCCGTTTTTGTATCGTCGGTTTTCGCCCTGTATATCTCCGCCGCGATGCTGATACCGGCGGCCGTGGACATCTATTACGGCAACGCCGACTGGCAGGTTTTCGCCTTCTGCGCCATGACCACGGGCGGCCTGGGACTTATCGTCGCCGCGGCAACCCGTTCGCGCCCGCCGATCCAGTCCACCCGGTTTGCCTTTCTGCTGGTCGCATTATTGTGGGTCACTCTGGGCTTGGTCGGCGCAATTCCGTTTTATGCTGCCTCGCTCAAGCTCAACATCGCCGACTCCGTCTTTGAATCGGTCTCAGCAATCACCACGACCGGCTCAACGACCATCGCAGGTCTCGACAATGTTGCGCCGGGCTTGCTCCTTTGGCGCTCGCTATTGCAGTGGATCGGCGGCCTGGGCGTGATCGCGCTGGGTCTCTTCCTGCTGCCCTTTCTGAATGTCGGCGGCTTTTCCTACTTTCAAATCGAATCGTCGGATATCGACGAACGCCCTTTCGAGCGGTTCTCTACATTCATGGTCGCACTCCTCGGCATCTACGCCAGTCTGACCGTATTGTGCGCCATAGCCTATGCCGCTGCCGGAATGAGTTCCTTCGATGCGGTCAATCACGCGATGACCACGCTCGCAACAGGTGGTTTCTCAACGCATGACGCTTCTTTCGGCTATTTCGAGGGGCAGGCCGTGCTGTGGATCGGTACGATCTTCATGCTCGTCGGCGCCATCCCCTTCTCGATCCTGATCCTGCTTGCCGTCCGGGGCAGGCTCGACGCCCTTCGCGATCCGCAGATCCGTGTTTTTCTCGGCTATGTTGCAGCCTTCGCTCTCACCGTGGCGATCTATCGCAGGGTGACGGCGGATATTCCTTTTGGCGAAGCACTGGCCCATTCCGCCTTCAATTTCGTTTCGATCATCACAACCACCGGCTTTGCGAGCGAAGATTACAGTTTGTGGGGACCATACGCGGTTGTCGCTGCCTTCTTCGCCACTTTCCTGGGCGGCTGCTCAGGCTCCACGGCCGGCGGCATCAAGGCCTATCGCTTCTACATCCTTGCAAAGATGCTGGCCAACGGCTTGCGTCAGCTCATCCACCCTCATGTCGTCCAGAGCATCCGCTATGGCAGCCGCACTGTCGATGCCGACATGCAGCGCTCCGTCGTTCTTTTTATGACGGCGTTCATGCTGGCATGGGTGGCATCGACCATGGCTTTGGCGGCTGGAGGGCTCGATTTCGTTACAGCCTCGACAGCAGCTCTGACTGCAATCACGAATGTCGGCCCGGGTTTGGGTGATCTTGTCGGACCGGCAGGCAACTTCGTGCCGCTCGACAACTATGCCAAATGGATACTTTCCTTCATGATGCTGCTCGGAAGGCTCGAAATCGTTGCTGTCCTTGTGCTGCTGATGCCAAGCTTCTGGCGCAATTGATGATGGCCGTCAGCTGCTGGGGGCGCGGATGTCGGCAACCTTCTCGAGAGCGGCTTTCAGACGCACGTCACGCTCATAGATGTCGCCGGCATATGACACCGCCCCGTTCCCACCCGGCCAGGCAGTGAAATAACCGACATAGACCGGTATTTTCCTCGGCGCATTCTGCCGGTTGTGGCCGCGTTTCAAACGTTCTTCAATCTGCTTTCGATCCACGCCGAGCACCGCGGACGCCATGCCTCGGGGATCCTGCAGCCTGACGCATCCATGGCTGAAAGCGCGCGTGTCCCGCTGAAAGAGATCCTTCGCAGGCGTGTCGTGCATGTAGATCGCATGCTTGTTCGGAAACATGATCTTCAGTTCGCCAAGAGCGTTTGCCTCACTCGGCACCTGCCGGACGCTATAGGGAATATTTGCGCCGTAGCGCGCCCAATTGATCGAAGCAGACGAAATACGCCGCCCTTTGGAATCCATGACCTCGTAGCCTGCCCGATCGAGATAGCCAGGGTCCCTGAGAAGACGCGGCAGCATCTCGTTGACTATGATCGACCGCGGAACCCCCCAATAGGGATTGAATTCCACATATTCGATCTCGTCATAGAAAAAGCTCGTCTGGTTGGTGGCCTTGCCAACCACCGTGCGCATCGAGAGCTTCTCCCTGCCGTTTTCGATGAAGCTGGCGGTAAAGGCCGCCGTATTGAGAAACACCCGTGTGTCACCAAGGTTCGAAGGATGCCAGCGAAGCCTTTCGAGCGCCAAAAGCACCTTGTCGATCTTTGCAGTCTTTGTGTCGCCGACGAGCTCCTGCACCGTGCGAGGACCGATCACGCCATCCGGATTGAGGTCCTTCGCCTTCTGGACAGCCTTGATGACCGGCACCAGTTCATCCGCATAGCGGTCGCTTTCGGCATATTTCGTCAGCACCATCCCGTATTCGGCAAGGAATTCGGGATCGGCGTCGCGTTGGATGATCTGCAGGATTTTCGGCAATTCGATATTCATGCCGCCGGGCCGCACGAACATCTTGGGGTCGACGACAATCTCATCTTCGGCACTGGCGCGCAGCGCCTCTAGCTCGACGCGCAGGGCGCGATACTCGTCATTCTGTGGGTGCCGCGATTCCAGATAGGCGCGCAGATCGCGGGTCGTGGAGATCGCGTCGAGCGCTTTGGCCAAATCAAACGGTTTTGGCGGAAAATCGTGATAGCCGGACAATTTATTTGGATCGACGCGACCGGAATAGGCATCGCGCGCGTAACGCAATACACGGGCCGAAAGCGTCATTTCCAGGCGGACCAGATTCTTCAGCCGCGCCGGCGCCCGCTGGTTGGAAAAATTCGCAGGCGCAATCGAGACGGCATAGTCCGCTTCGGACAAACCATAGCTGCCGGCATCCCCCAGGACACGCAGCGCCTGCTCGGCACGTTCATTCGTCTGATAGCCGGATATCCAGATGAAGGCCGGCTTTGACGTGTAGTGCTGGGCGATGGCTTCGGCAATCTCTTTTTCGGCATAAAGGTCGAAATCGCCGATTTCCCTGATCGCGTCACGGAAGACGGGATCTGCCACGGCGGCTTCCAGCGGAATGGCCGACGCCCCTTGGGCCAATGTGCCGAAATCGACACGAACAAGCGCCTGGGGCTTGTAGTCATAATAGGAGGGCGCGGAGACCGTTGGCATTGCCTTTGGGCGGACCGGCTGCTGCGGCGCCTGCTCGTGTTGCCGGGGAAGATGTTGCTGCCGCCGCATCTGTTGATAAGGCGCGCCGTGCTCGACCATGGGCCTGTTGGCCCGATTGCCGCCGAAAATTCGTTCGAGCAGATTCTGCGCGCTTGCATCCGTCACCGTGCCAGCAAATGCGGCGGTGAGCGCAATGAGCGAAATCGCGAGACGGTTCATCCTGCCAGTTTTCATCGAGCACCCGCAAATATCGTCTGCTTCCATGTTCCGGCAGCCAAAGCCGATGCCCGCTCGGCATCTTAATCCGTCGTCGCCTACCCTTTATTGTTGTTGCAACCACTCATGGCAGTCGTATGCGAAAGCACTATAATGATTCATGCGCCGCGCGTTAAGCGTCGAGCAGACGCGATCACCCTATTCTGATCGCAAAAGCAGCCATCCGGACGAGGACTGTTGCCTTTCGGTGTCAGTCGGCGGATGGACTTTGCCGAGGCGCACTGTAAAAACGCCGCCAGCGTTTCCGACATTTGCCGCTTTGGCATTCGAGCAAGTGGGCGACGGAGGCGGCACACAAATGTCAAACTCGTTCCACTAGCCTGCAGCCAAGGAGTCCGGCATGGCCGAAACCGTTCTCGCCGATCTTTTTCCCCTGTCCGCAGATACCACGCCCTACCGGAAACTCACCTCCGATCATGTCGGCCTGGATACCTTTCGCGGTCAGAAGATCCTGACGGTCGAGGCGGAAGGCCTGCGGCTCCTCTCGGAAGCCGCCTTCTCGGACATCAACCACCTTCTGCGGCCTGGACACCTCAAGCAACTCGCCAGCATTCTCGAAGATCCGGAGGCCACCGACAACGACCGTTTCGTCGCCTATGATCTGCTGAAGAACGCCAATATTGCGGCGGGCGGCGTGCTTCCCATGTGCCAGGACACCGGCACTGCCATCATCATGGGCAAGAAAGGGCGGCACGTCTGGACCGAAGGTGGCGACGCCGAGGCGCTAGGCCGCGGCGTACTCGATGCCTATGAACGCAAGAACCTGCGTTATTCGCAGCTCGCGCCGCTTGCCATGTTCGAGGAGAAGAACACCAGGAACAACCTGCCCGCCCAGATCGAGATCTATGAGGAGGGCGAGGACACCTACAAGTTCCTCTTCATTGCCAAGGGCGGCGGCTCGGCCAACAAGACCTTCCTCTATCAGGGTACGCCTTCGCTGCTCACTCACGACCGGCTGGTCGACTTTCTGAAGGAAAAGATCCTGACGCTCGGCACCGCCGCCTGCCCGCCTTACCACCTTGCCGTCGTGATCGGCGGGACCTCGGCGGAGATGAATCTGAAAACGGTCAAGCTTGCCTCGACCCGGTATCTCGACGGCCTGCCCACATCGGGAAGCGAGGCTGGCCATGCCTTCCGCGATCTGGAGATGGAAGCAGAAATCCATAAGCTCACCCAGTCCATGGGCGTCGGCGCGCAGTTCGGCGGCAAATATTTCTGCCATGACGTACGCGTCATCCGCCTGCCGCGGCACGGGGCGTCACTGCCCATCGGGCTTGGCGTCTCCTGCTCTGCGGATCGTCAGGCGCTGGGCAAGATCACGAAGGACGGCATCTATATCGAGGAGCTGGAAACGAACCCCGCGCGCTTTATGCCGGACATCGACGAAGAGAAGCTGACTTCGCATGTGGTGCGCATCGATCTCAGCCAGCCTATGATGCAGATTCTCAAGGAGCTGTCCCAACATCCGGTAAAAACACGGCTTTCTCTGTCGGGTCCGATCATCGTGGCGCGCGATCTGGCGCATGCCAAGATCCGCGAGCGGCTGGAAAAGGGCGAGCCCATGCCGGACTATTTCAAGAATCATCCGATCTATTATGCGGGGCCCGCCAAGACGCCGGCGGGCTATGCTTCGGGCTCTTTCGGCCCGACCACGGCGGGCCGTATGGATTCCTATGTCGACCAGTTCCAGTCCTTCGGCGGCTCCATGGTGATGCTCGCCAAGGGCAACCGTTCGCGCCAGGTGCGTGAAGCCTGCGCCCGTCATGGGGGCTTTTATCTCGGCTCGATCGGCGGTCCGGCTGCGCGTCTGGCACAGGATTGCATCAAGAAGGTCGAGGTCGTCGAATATCCCGAACTCGGCATGGAAGCGATCTGGCGCATTGAGGTGGAGGACTTCCCGGCCTTCATCGTCATCGATGACAAGGGCAACGACTTCTTCAAGGAATTGAACCTCGGCTGAACCAGCGGCGTGCAACAGGCGGCCTGCCTATTCTCACGCGACAACCCGCCCAAGATCGCCGGCCGCGAATGCCTTCACCTGGGCCAGTATTTCGGGATCGGCAATGATACGCCTGTGGCCCCTGCCCGGAGCCCAGAAAAGCCGGACATGCGGCCCCGCTTCTGCGAAAGCTTCCGCATCGCGCGGCGGAACCTCCTTGTCGTCCGGAGCATGGATGACAAGCGCCGGCACGTCGAGGCCGGCAAGCTGGGCCGCGCCGACATAGTCCTCCAGGGGATGTCCGGCTATGCGTTGCACCTGGTCAGCGACGGCGGTCTGCGTTTTTGGTCCGAGACCAAGGAATCTTCCGAAATCCTCGAAAATAGCCGGCATGGAGCTTGGCGCGGCGATCAGGACCAGCCGTCCGACATCGATCGGCGGAATGCCGTCCACGGAACCGGCAACGGCATTGACAGCCACCGCGCCGCCGAAGGAATGGCCGACAATGACGTCGAAGGGACCGAACCATTTCGCCGTTTCATGGGCCGCCGCAACGGGACGCCGGCCCGGAGACTGGCCGTGCCCTGGCAGNGGGACCGAACCATTTCGCCGTTTCATGGGCCGCCATATGGAGACGCCGGCCCGGAGACTGGCCGTGCCCTGGCAGATCAATGGAGAGGACGCGAAACCCCTCCCCGCGCAAGGTCTCTATCACGCCGCGCATATGCTCCGTGCGCGATTTCCAACCATGGATCACGAGAGCGGTTGGCCGGCGCGGCCGGCCGCTTCCCTGTCGGAATTCATGGACCGTCACATTGCCGAATTTCGCCGTCAGGCAATGCCGCCGCGCATCGATCATGAAGGATTGAGCCGATTGTACGATCCGCTTCTCCTTGGGAGAGAGGCGCACCGGGTTCGGAGTGCGGCAAAAGAGTTCGAACGCGGCACGTCCACCAAGTCTTGGCGCGAGGTGCTCCGCCATGCCAAATAGACCACGGATGACCAGATAGCCGAAGGATGCCATAGTGGTGACTCGAGAATTGGTTCAATGCTGAACATATTAGTTCAACCATGAACAAAAGACAACATCTGCCTTGGGACAATCCGCGTTTTCGCAACTGGATCGCCGTCGTTCGCGCCGAAAAGGCCGTTGTTCGCGCCCTGACGCGCGCGCTGGCTCCGCTAGACCTGAAGATCGGCCAGCTTGATGTCCTGATGAACCTCTACCGCCATCCTGGCATGTCGCAGCACGATCTCGCCCGCCGGCTGCTCGTGGGACGTTCCAACATCACCATGCTCCTGCCACAGCTTGAAGCGCAGGGGTTGCTGGAACGCGAGAGCGATCCGAAGGACAAGCGCATCATGCGGCTCCGCCTGACCGAAAAGGGCGAAGCTCTCCTGATGCGGGCGCTGGAGATTTATCAGGGGCTGATCGACAAGGTGATGGCGCAATCGACTCCCGCCCAATGCGACGCCATGGGCGAGCAGATGCGCCGCATCGTCGAGGTGTTGAAGGATGATTAGCCGAAGACGATCTTTCGGGATGGAAGCCTGATGCCAGCGAGTCTCGCGGCCTATATCGGCGCGGCGCTCGCGGAAATCGCGGGCTGCTTCGCCTTCTGGGCCTGGCTGAGGCTGGGCAAATCCGCCATCTGGCTACTCCCAGGCACCGCCTCGCTCATTGTATTCGCCTATCTTCTGACGCTTGTAGAAAGCGGTGCCGCCGGCCGCACATTCGCGGCCTATGGCGGCGTGTATATCGCAGCATCGCTGGCTTGGCTGTGGATTGTGGAAGGCGTCAGGCCCGACCGCTGGGACATCACCGGAGCCATGATCTGCCTTGCCGGCGCCGCCGTAATCATTGCAGGTCCACGATAGTTACCATATGGATTTGGTGGCGCGTTCGGGCCACTCTTTGTCATAGGTTTTCGCGTTGATGCGGGCGGCGCTCGTCCGCTCGAGAATCTGCCCCGGCGTCGGAAGGCTTTTGGGATCGACGTGGCGATCCGGATTCCATAACTGCGACCTGATGATAGCCCGAGCGCATTGGAAGTAGACCCGCTCGACCTCGACAATGATCACCGATCGCGCCGCCTTCCTGTCCATGGTGAAGCTTTCGCAGAGGGTGGGATCGATGCTGATCTTGGCCTTGCCATTCACCCGCAACGTAGTGCCGGAGCCGGGCACAAGGAAAAGCAGGCCCACGCGCCCGTCGCGGATGATGTTCTTCAGCGAATCCGCGCGATTGTTGCCGTGCCGGTCCGGCATCATCAGGGTGCGCTCGTCATGGATGCGGACAAAGCCGGCGAGATCGCCGCGCGGCGAGCAATCGAGCCCTTCCGGGCCGGCTGTGGCAAGGGCAACGAAGGGTGACGCCTCGATGAAAGCCGCATATTCCGGGATGATGTGGTCGACTTCCTTGACCAGCGATGCCTCTCCCGGTTCCCCGTAAAGGGCTTCCAGTTCCTCGACGGATTTGATGATGCTCATTCTGCCTCGCTTTCAGCGGTCATTTGCACGGCTTTGATAAAGGTCGCATGACAGTGCACTCAGTCGCGCGACAATCCTTTTTCGGAGAGTTCGTCGAGATAGGCCTGCCAGCGCTCGGCCTTTTCCTCACCGAGCCTGTGGAGATAGATCCAGGTGAAGATGCCGGTGTCATGCCCGTCATCGAATATGATCCGTACGGCATAATTTCCAACCGGCTCGATATTGGCGATCATGACATTCCTCTTGCCAGGAACGGTCACCCGCTGCTCCGGCGAATGTCCTTGCACTTCCGCCGATGGCGAAAGCACCCTCAGCATCTCTGCCGGCAGTTCAATCGGGGTCTCGCCATCAAATGTGACGGTCAGAAGCTTGCGGTCCTTCGAGACGCGTAATTCCTTCGGCGGCTTCATGTAGCAAAATCCCTCCAAGGCTTCCCTACGCCGGATTCCTTGAACAGGGAAGCCGTATCAAGGCATCGTTGCAGATGCGGAGCCATCGATGATAGCGTGCGCCGGTCTCGCAGCCTTGAAGATGCCGCCGGGCACACGATTTTGACCAAGAACAGCCTTTTCGGCTGAGAACGGTAAGGAAATGACGGAATTCAACGGTAGCAGCATGATCGATCCGTTTGGACGCGCCATCACCTATCTGCGCGTTTCCGTCACCGATCGCTGCGATTTCCGCTGTGTCTATTGCATGGCGGAGGACATGCATTTCCTGCCCAAGAAGGACCTGTTGAGTCTTGAGGAACTGGATCGACTCTGCACCCTCTTCATCGAAAAGGGCGTCAGGAAACTGCGGCTGACCGGCGGCGAGCCGCTGGTGCGCAAAAACATCATGCATCTGGTGCGCGAGCTCTCGCGCCATTTGAAATCCGGTGCGCTGGAGGAACTGACGCTCACCACCAACGGATCGCAGCTTGCACGCTTCGCCGACGAGCTTGCCGATTGCGGCGTGCGCCGCATCAACATCTCGCTCGATACGCTCGATTCGCAGAAATTCCGCTCGATCACCCGTTGGGGCGATCTCGACAAGGTGATGCGCGGCATAGAGGCAGCCGAGCGTGCCGGGCTGAAGATCAAGCTTAACGCCGTCGCCCTTAAGGGTTTCAACGAGTTCGAGATTCCCGACATGATCCGCTGGGCGCACGGTCGCGGCATGGACCTCACGCTCATCGAAACCATGCCGCTCGGCGAGATCGATGCCGACCGGACGGACCAGTACCTCCCGCTATCGCATATGCGGGCCGAACTGGAACGTCAGTTCACCCTGACCGACATCCCCTTCAAGACCGGCGGTCCGGCGCGCTATGTGGAGATCTCGGAGACAGGGGGCCGGCTCGGTTTCATCACACCCCTCACCCACAATTTCTGCGAAGGCTGCAACCGCGTCCGAATCACCTGTACCGGAACGCTCTATATGTGCCTTGGACAGGAGGATGCCGCAGACCTTCGTGCGCCTCTGCGCGCCTCGGAGGGCAACGAACTGCTTTCGCAAGCGATTGACGAAGCAATCGGCAGGAAACCCAAGGGCCACGATTTCGTCATAGACCGCCAGACAAGGCGACCCGCCGTCTCACGCCACATGAGCGTGACCGGCGGCTGACAACAAGTTCGGTCTTCTGGCCCGATTGCCTTTCGCGCAGCACCACCGTAAGGCTCTGCTTCTCCGATAGCAGTCTGCAGGACAGTCGTGCCCCTCTCCCCCAATCTTCGCGGGGCGTTGTTCATGTCGATCTCGATGGCGGGATTCACCATGAACGATGCTCTCACCAAAGCAGTGATCGGATCAATGAATGCCGGCCAGGTCATGCTGGTTCGCGGCCTTTTCGCCACTTGCCTTATCGGACTGCTGGCCTGGCGACTCGGTGCCTTGCGGGCGCCTGGCGTGATCCTTCATCCGATGGTCGGCCTGCGCATCCTGGGCGAAGTCGGCGGCACGGTCACCTTTCTGACCGCTCTTGCCCATATGCCTCTCGCCAATGCATCGGCCATTCTGCAGGCCCTGCCGCTGGCGGTGACGATGGGCGCTGCCCTGTTTCTGGCCGAGCCGGTCGGGTGGCGCAGATGGTGCGCCATTAGCGTCGGGTTCCTCGGCGTCATGGTGATCGTTCGTCCCGGCTTCGAGGGCTTCAACACCTATTCGCTCTTTGCGCTGATCTGTGTGATGTTCTGCGCGGTGCGCGATCTTGCGACGAGACAGGCGCCGGCGAAGATCCCAACGCTTTTCCTGTCCACGGTGACAGCCGCTTCGGTCACGATTTGCGGAGCGATCCTCATAGTTCCCCTCGGCGGTTGGTCTCCTCCGAGCCCGACCGAAACCAGTCTGCTCTTCGCGGCCGCCGTTCTCCTCCTGTTCGGCTATCAGTTCATCATCATGTCCTTGCGAGAAGGTGAGATATCCTTCATCGCCCCCTTCCGCTATACCGCGCTGTTATGGTCGATCTTCCTTGGCTTCCTGGCTTTCGGAGACATGCCCGATATCGCCATGATGATCGGGGCGGGAATGGTCGTGCTGTCCGGTCTCTATTCGCTGTATCGCGAACAGGTCGTTGGGCGGAAGACGCCGATCGCCGAGAGCACCAGTCCAGCCATGGCCCCCGACGGCACCTGATGAAGTCGAAAGCTGCTCCCGCACAATGACTGTCCGCCGCCCAGACCGCACGACACCGCCGCATATCCTGACGCTTGTTACGGCAACGGCGACGGGTGCGGTCGCCATGAATGTCTTCCTCCCTTCGCTGCCCGGCATGGCGCGCCATTTCGAGGCCGACTACGGCGTCGTTCAACTCGCCGTCTCACTCTATCTGGCCGCCATGGCTGTCCTGCAACTGGGTATCGGCCCGGCCTCCGACCGCTTTGGCCGCCGGCCTGTCATGCTTGTGAGTTTTGCGATCTTCATCCTGAGCACGGCGGCAGCCGTAGCCGCGCCAACGATCGAATTCCTTCTCGGTTGCCGTATCCTGCAGGCTTTCGCGGCCTCGGGCATGGTGCTCTCCCGTGCGATCGTCCGCGATACGGTGGGACCGGACGAGGCAGCCAGCCGCATTGGCTATATCACCATGGGCATGGCGCTGGCGCCCATGATCGGGCCGGTGATCGGCGGTGTTCTCGATGAACTGTACGGCTGGCAGGCGACCTTCATGCTCATGCTGGCCTTCGGGCTGATTGCCTTTGCCGTAGTCTTCTTCGATCTCGGTGAAACCAACATGGCAGCCTCATCCAGCATTGCCGAGCAGATGGGGAACTATCCGCAGCTTTTCGGCTCGCGCCGTTTCTGGGGTTACACGGCAACCGCCGCATTCACCTCGGGAAGCTTTTTCGCCTTCCTTGGCGGCGGGCCCTATGTGGCGACAGAGATCCTGCATCTCTCGCCATCGGGCTATGGACTCTATTTCGTGCTTCTGTCGGTCGGCTATATGCTCGGCAACTATGCTTCCGCTCGCCATTCCCGCACTGTCGGCATCAACCGGATGATGCTGTTGGGCAATGTCATCTCGACGGTCGGCGTGCTTCTATCCATGTCGCTGTTCGCTGCGGGCTATTTCCATGCTCTGGCTCTTTTCGGCCCGATCTTCTTCGTCGGCGTAGGCAACGGAGTGACCATGCCCAATGCGAATGCCGGGATCGTCAGCGTGCGCCCGCATCTCGCAGGTTCCGCCTCGGGTCTCGGCGGCGCGCTGCAGATCGGTGGCGGCGCAGCTCTTTCCGTCGCCGCAGGCGCGCTCCTGTCGCAGGAGAGTGGCCCTTCCCCCCTGCTCTGGGTGATGTTGGTCTCCTCACTCGCGGCAGTCGCCGCTACCTTCTATGTGATGCATGTGGCGCGGGAAGCAGGCGATCTTTAGGACCATCCATGGCAAGCAGAGCGGCATGACCCAACGCGTTTTCGGCATCACCGGCTGGAAGAACTCAGGCAAGACAACCCTGACCGAGAAGCTTGTCGCGGAATTTTCCAGGCGTGGCCTGAAGGTTTCAACCGTCAAGCATGCCCATGACAGTTTCGACATAGACAAGGAAGGCACCGATTCCTTCCGTCATCGCACTGCCGGTGCTTCGGAAGTGGCCATCGTCTCGTCAAATCGCTGGGCGCTCATGCATGAGATGAGAGGTGAGAAGGAGCCCGCCCTGAAGGAAATCCTCGCCTGCCTTTCGCCTTGCGACCTGGTCCTCGTGGAAGGCTTCAAGAAGGACCGTCACGAGAAAATCGAATGCAGGCGTGCAGATGCCCGGGACCATTCGCCTCTTTCGGCACCGTCCATCGTTGCCATTGCCTCGGATCACCCCTTGAAGAACGAAGCGCGGCCCGTATTCGCGCTCGACGACGTGCCTACAATAGCCGATTTCATCCAAAGACGGACGGGGCTGTCTCCACGTAGTTGATAAAAGCTTTTCCGGTTGCTTTTTCATTTCAAAGGGTGGGAGTATTCGTTACTGCTGCCCTGCGTGATTGGCAGGCAACACAAGAACAGAGAGGAACACAAATGGGTATCTCACGGCGGATCGTTCTCGCATTGTCGGCGACAGCACTGGCTATGTCGATGGGGGCTGCGAGCGCTCAGGACGCGACGAAGCTCAAGATCGGCACGGAAGGCGCCTACCCTCCCTTCAACAATCTGAATGCCAGCGGCGAGCTGGAAGGCTTCGACATCGACATCGCGAAGGCCCTTTGCGAGGAGATGAATGCCGAATGCGAGTTTGTGACCCAGGAGTGGGACGGCATCATCCCCGCGTTGCAGGCGGGCAAGTTCGACGCGATTATCGCTTCGATGTCGATAACGGAGGAACGTGCGCAGCAAGTGGATTTCACGGATCCCTACTACACCAATTCGCTCACATTCATCGCGCCCAAGGAATCCGATTTCGATCCGTCGGCCGCTGACGGCAAGGTGATCGGCGTGCAGCAGGGAACCATCGCAGCAGCCTTCGTGGAGGAAAATTATCCGAATGCGGATCTGAACGCCTATCCGTCGCAGCTCGAAGCATGGGCCGACCTTTCGAATGGCCGCGTCGACGCCGTGCTCGCGGACTTCGGTGTGCAATATGGGTGGGTCCAGAGCGACGACGGACAATGCTGCGAATTCAAGGGAGATCCCGTCGACAGCAATGACCGCATCGCCATTGCCGTGCGCAAGGGAGAGACCGAACTGGCGGAGAAGTTCAACACCGCCATAGCCGCCATTCGTGAGAACGGGAAATATGCCGAGATAAACAAGAAATATTTCCCCTTCGACATCTTCGGCGAATAATCGATTGACGGGGACGCCGGAAGCTACGTATCCGCATATTCGGATATGATCCGGCGCCCTCTTCTATCGTGCCATTGAAGGTCCGAACTGAATTGGACGTCTCCGGCGCGATCGATCGCAGGACGGCCTGATGACCGACTACCGGACACTTCTGAGTTTCGGGCCGGAAGGCTGGGGCGACGACATAGCGGCAGGCGTTCTGGTCACGGTGGCGCTGGCTCTCGCAACGCTTCCCTTCGGCCTCGCTATCGGCTTCCTGGTCGCGCTGGCCAAGCAATCGGGCGAAAAGACGCTGCGTCTTGCCGGAAATATCTACACCACCGTCTTTCGCGGCCTTCCCGAACTCCTGACGCTGTTCCTGGTCTTTTACGGGGCGCAGATCGGAATCCAGCAGTTCGTGCGGCTCTTCGATGCGAAAGCGACGGTAGAAATCAATTCCTTCGTAGCCGGCATGGTGGCGCTTGGCGCGGTCTTCTCCGCCTATGCCAGCGAGGTCTTCCAATCCGCTTTCCGCGCCATTCCCAATGGGCAATATGAAGGCGGCTATGCCATCGGGCTTTCGAAACTGCAGACCATGCGGCTCGTCATCCTGCCGCAACTGATCCGCATCGCCCTGCCTGGTCTCGGCAATCTGTGGCTGATCCTCCTGAAGGACACCGCGCTGGTCTCCGTCATTGGTCTTGCCGATATCCTGCGCCAGACGGGCATCGCCGCGCGCGTCACCAGGGAGGCGTTCCTCTTCTTCGGCCTGGCCTGCCTGATCTATCTGGCACTGGCGATTCTTTCCTCCATCGCCTTCGGGGCGATCGAGCGCTGGAGCGGCAAGGGTGGAGTCCAGCGATGACGGCCGAAAACCTGACCACCGTCCCCCATGTCGATCGTCCACCGCCGCTGCCGGCCCGCTGGACGCAGGCGCGCATTCTTGGAACCACGCTGCTTTGCCTGTGGGCCGCAGCTGGCCTTGGATTAATCTATTTTCTCGTTCGCTCCTGGAACCCCGATCTCTTACACAGATACGCGCCCAATTACCTGTCCGGATTGTGGGTCACGATCCAGCTCGTTGTAATCTCGATCATCATCGGCGCGCTGCTGTCGATTCCGATTGCCTGTGGCCGCATGTCGAAGAACCGGATCTGGTCCGGCCTCGCCTATGGCTATGTCTATTTCTTTCGCGGTACGCCGCTACTGGCGCAAACCTTCCTTGTCTATTACGGCCTCGGCTCGTTCCGGCATCAGCTCGATGCCATCGGCCTCTGGACCTTCTTCCGCGACGCTTGGTATTGCGCGCTCTTCGCCTTTTCTCTCAACACAGCCGCCTATCAGGCTGAAATCCTTAGAGGCGCGATCGAGAGCGTCGGCAAGGGGCAATGGGAGGCCGCAAAGGCGCTCGGCCTCTCGCGCATCCAGGCCCTCCGCAAGATCATCCTGCCGCAGGCCCTCATCGTGGCTCTGCGGCCCTATGGCAACGAGATCATATTGATGATCAAGGGCTCGGCCATCGTCGCCATCATCACCGTCTACGACCTTATGGGCGAAACACGCCGCGCCTATTCGCGTACTTTCGATTTCCAGACCTATATCTGGGCGGCGATCATCTATCTCGCCATTGTCGAAGCATTGCGTAATATCGTTGACTGGATCGAGCGGCGCATAACGCGTCACCTGCAGCGATAGCCGCTGGCACAATCAGCAGACATGGGAGCAGAAAATGGCAAGAGTAGCATTTCTCGGCATGGGCGTTATGGGCTATCCGATGGCCGGCCACCTGAAGAACAAGGGCGGCCACGAGGTCACCGTCTATAACCGCACCACCGCAAAGGCCGAGAAATGGGCAACCGAATATGGCGGCGACCATGCCCCTACTCCGGCGGAAGCTGCCCGCGACAAGGATTTCGTCTTCGCCTGCGTCGGCAATGACGACGACCTGCGCTCCATCACGCTGGGGGAAAACGGCGCCTTCGCCGCGATGAAGAAGGGCGCGATCTTCATCGACAATACGACCGCCTCGGCGGAAGTGGCCCGCGAACTGGCGGCCGAAGCGGAAAAGCGCGGTTTTTCCTTTCTCGACGCTCCCGTATCGGGTGGTCAGGCCGGAGCCGAGAATGGCGTTCTGACCGTCATGTGCGGCGGCGAGCAGGAAGTCTTCGATCGCGCCAAGCCTGTCATCGACGCCTATGCGCGCATGGTTGGGCTGATGGGCCCTGTCGGCGCAGGGCAGCTTACCAAGATGATCAACCAGATCTGCATCGCGGGCCTCGTACAAGGTCTCGCCGAAGGCATCCATTTCGGCAAGAAAGCCGGTCTCGACATAGAGAAGGTGGTCGAAGTCATCTCCAAGGGCGCCGCCGGCTCCTGGCAAATGGAGAACCGCTACAAGACCATGAACGAAGGCAAGTACGATTTCGGCTTTGCGGTCGACTGGATGCGCAAGGATCTGGGCATCTGCCTCGAGGAGGCAAACCGCAACGGCGCCAAACTGCCCGTCACGGCCCTGGTGGATCAATTCTACAAGGAAGTCCAGGCGATGGGAGGCAACCGCTGGGACACCTCATCGCTTCTGGCGCGGCTTGAAAAATGAGGCCAAGGCCGCGCTGACGCCGGCATCCACCGCCGAGGAGATCGTCGCCCATCTCAGGACTCTCGGCTCGCAGGATAACCGTCAGGGCATGTTGCGCTACGGCATCAGGATAGACCGTGCCCTCGGCGTTCCGCGTGGCGTCCAACGGGACATCGCCAGGAAGATCAAGCACAATCACGAGCGCGCGTTCGAACTTTGGGAAACCGGCATCACCGAAGCGCAGTTCATCGCCGCGCTCACTGCCGACCCGGAGCTATTTACCGTAGAAGATGCAAGACGTTGGGCGGCAGAGTTCGACTCCTGGGACATTGTTGACGGCGTATCCGACCTCTTCGTGGATACGGATCACTGGCGCTCGCTGATCGAGGAATTCGCCGAGGATGAGCGCGAATTCGTCCGCAGAGCCGCCTTTGCGATGATGGCCTGGTCGTCCGTACACCGAAAGCGGGAACCGGAAGAGACCTTTCTCACCTTCCTGCCGATCATCGAGCGGCACTCGACCGACCGACGGAATTTCGTCAGGAAGGCGGTGAGCTGGGCCTTGCGCTCCATCGGCAAGCGCTCATCATCTCTTCGCGCAGCGGCCTTGAGGATTGCCGAGCGGCTGGCCGCCTCGGACCACAAGACGGCGCGCTGGATCGGCAAGGACGCAATCCGCGACCTCAACTCCGCAGCAACGCAGCGTCGGCTCGCAGCCAAAAGCAAATGAAGCCATGTCAAACTGGCGGTTCGCACCGGTCACTTCGGCAAACTGGAATGATTTCAACTCCCTGTTCGAAGCCAAAGGGGGACCAAGCTATTGCTGGTGCATGGCATGGCGCCCCATGTCGGATCGTCAGACGGCTTCCAATGCCGACAGAAAAGCGGCCATTTCGGCGCTGGTCGAAACAGGGAAGCCGATCGGCATCCTTGCCTATGATGGCGCAGGAAAGGCTGTGGGCTGGTGTTCCGTCGCGCCGCGAGAAACGTTCCGTAAGCTCTCCCCCCAACAGAACGACGAACAGGAAGGCATCTGGTCGATCACCTGCTTCTTCGTTCGGCGAGAGCATCGGGGGACAGGGCTCAGCTCCGCCCTGCTCGATGCGGCCGTGAACCATGCATTGGGGCAAGGTGCCAAGGCGGTGGAAGCCTATCCGGTGGATCCGGAGTCACCAAGCTACCGATTCATGGGATTCAAGGCGATGTTCGCCGCCCACGGCTTCCGCCAGACAGGAAAAGCCGGTTCACGGCGCTATGTAATGCTCCTCGAGGAGCTCTAAGCTGCGTTGCTTGCCTCTTTGTCGAGCACCAGATAGTCCAGCGGCAATTCGGTCGTGTATTTGATCTGCTCCATGGCGAAGGACGACGACACGTCGCGGATCTCGATCTTGCTGATCAGCTTCTTGTAGAAGACGTCATAGGCCGCGATGTCAGGCACCACCACGCGCAGCAGATAGTCGACATCGCCGCTCATGCGATAGAACTCGATCACCTCCGGGAATTCCTGAATCACCTCGGAAAAGCGACGCAGCCACTCATGGCTATGCGAATTGGTGCGAATGGCGACGAAGACCGTAACCCGCGCATTGATCTTCGCAGGATCGAGGATCGCCACGCGGCGCTTGATGACGCCCTCCTCCTCGAGCTTCTGGATGCGCCGCCAGCATGGCGTGGTCGAAAGGCCAACCTTCTTTGCTATATCGGCCACGGCAAGGGTGGAATCTTCTTGCAGCAGACGCAGAATCTTACGGTCGAGGCGATCCATATGGGAAGCTCCAGTAGAATTTTTCCCTATTTTCGCCTTTGATAGGCAGATCTACAAGAAAATTTTTCTCATGGCCTGCGAAAGTGAAGGCAGCACGTGCCTCATTTTGGTTGGAGGCGACTACGGATTTCCCCTTTCAGCAAAGGGAGCAAATCTGTTTCAAACCACGCATTCCGCTTCAGCCAGCCGGTATTGCGCCACGACGGATGCGGCAGAGGCAGGATTTTGGGCCTATAGGAAGAAAAGAATATCTCACGCCAGTCCATCACCGTCTCGGTCAACGATTTCCGCCTGCGAGCGCCGAGATGCCATCGATGTGCATATTGGCCGATGGCGAGCACCAGTTCGATCTGCGGCATGGCCGCCATGAGCCTCCCGTGCCAGCGAGCGGCACATTCGCGGCGCGGCGGCATATCTCCGCCCTTGTCATCGTATCCCGGGAAACAGAACCCCATCGGGACGATCGCAAACCGCGAAGCATCGTAGAATTCCTCGCGCGTAACACCCATCCAGTCGCGCAGGCGGTCTCCCGAGCGGTCGTTGAAAGGAAGACCGGATTCGTGAACACGAAGGCCTGGAGCCTGACCGGCAATGAGAACCCTGGCCGTGCGCGAGCCGACCACGACCGGCCTTGGTTCATGCGGCAAGGGCCGGCCGTCCGGCCGTTCGACACAAATCCGGCAAGCCCGGATGTCGGCGAGCAGCCGTTCAAGAGTTTCGGTCATGACTCCAGATGGTTGTTTGGCGGCAGGTCTAAGCCTTGGCACTCGGACGCGCCGCAACGGTCTCGTACCAGCGCCTCAGATGGGCAAGGTCAGAAGGCATTTCAATGCGCGCCGGCTTCATGAAATCGACGGTGATCAAGGCCGTGATGTCGGCAATGGAATATTCGTCACCCGCAATGAACTCCCTGTCGGCCAGTTCCTTGTCGAGCAGCCGCATGAATTCGACCGCCTTGGGCTTGTTCGCCTCACCCCATTCCGGGACCTGAGGCACTTCCCATTCCTTCATCGCCGGATGGATATGGCGGAAGGCGGCCGCTACTGCCGCATAGAAATTCAGTTCCACTCGCCGCTGCCACATCTCGACCAGCGCCTTGCCGAGAGCGCCCTTGCCGAAAAGGACAGGCTCGGGACGAAGCTCCTCGAAATAGCGGCAGATCGCGATCGATTCGGTGATGATGGTGCCGTCATCGAGCTCCAGGATCGGCAGCCGCTGCAAAGGGTTGCGCCTGGTCAGCTCTTCGGATTTGTGGCCCATAGCGCCCATATCGACAGGCACCATAGGAATTGCGATGCCCTTTTCCGCCAGGAATACCCGCACGCGGCGGGGATTGGGCGCACGGCCTCCGTCATAAAGCTTCATGATCCTACCTCCATCCTTGTCTCAAGACTGCTCAGCCGGCACCGGAAAAGCCGACTATCTGGCGCAGCCAATTCATCAACCGCCCGAAAGCATCATGCGGCATGCCCGCCGCCGTCCCGTGGCGGACCCGCCAATCGTGCGGACGTTCGAAACTGCCGGCCCAAAGTCCCGCCCCCGATTGCCGCGCCTCGGCCTCCGTGGCGTGGTAATCGCCATAGGCAACTGCCCAGCCGGACCTCACCAGTGCCTCGCCCAGATCCTTGCCGCTGGCCTCGCATCTGGCAAGAAGCCGGTCATAACGATCGCGCTCCCATCCCTTGCATGTGACGCCACTGCCCGCCGTCAGCCGCCGTAATTCCCTGATCGCCTCCTTCCCACAGGCATATTCCGCGCCGTTGCGAGTGCAGAGCTGATCGAATTCGGGAGCATCGATGCCGCGCAGGCGGATGCGCTGGTCGTTCAGCGTCAGCGTATCGCCGTCATTGACGACGACCCTCCCCGATACAGTTCGTTCGGCGACCTGCTCCAGCCTTGCGGTAACGATGAAACCCAATCCCAGAATGCCCAAGGCAAGCGCAACATCCAGGAAGAAGCGCGCCGGGCTACGGCGGCTCCTGCGAGGTCGTGCAAAGCGGCGGACGCTCATGGGCGAAGAGAACCCTTACTCATTCAGCTGCAGCTTGCACAATTCAGTCGGATAGTAGCCCATGGCGTTTGAAGGCCCGCATATGTCGGGACAAGTTCATTGTGGACCCCTGGAAACCGCATCGCAACAGCCATATGGCGCTTTCACATCGACACGGAGGCGATCGTCGCCTTTCCCGCAGGCAGGATGACAGAAGCCCTGCGGCACAGCCCGGCGAGCAGCCGCTGAGGATGGCCGCCGGACTGGTTGAGGATCGCGCCAGAGGTGAAGCGTACCCGCCGGTACGGCTGGCCACCGGGAATTCCGGCACAAATCGGCTCGTTCCATCATAGGCGTACCGGCCGGTACGCCTATGGAATCAGGCCGAAGCGGAGTGGCTGCGCATTCGCACTTCCGCGAAACCCGCCGCTATCTGGGCGGCTGCCTTGATGATCCCGGCGGCAAGGGCGGCGCCGGTACCCTCGCCTTCCCTCACATGGAAGTCGAGGAGCGGACCAAGGCCGAGGCGATCCGCCACCCTTTTGTGCGGCTCACTGATGCTGCCGGCGAGGATGCAATGATCGATCGCCGCCGGATTCGCGGCATGCAGGACTGCGGCAGCGGCCGTGGTGGCAAGCCCGTCGAGTATGACCGGCACCTTTTCTATCCGCGCGGCGAGGATGGCGCCGGCGATTGCCGCAACCTCACGGCCCCCGAGCCGCCGCAGGATCTCCAGCGGATCGGCATGACGGTGGAGATTGATTGCGGCGTCAATCAACTTCACGCGCTCGGCTCCTTTATCCGTCCAGTCTTTCGCGCCGCCTCCGAAAAGTGCGGCAAAGATCGCCGTCGCGGGAATATCGTTGTCTGTGCCGAGATCACCGATGCAGATGAGATCGGTACCGCCGGCAACGGCCTCCATGCCGAAAGCCATGGTGGCAGCGCATCCGCGTTCATCCAAGGCGGCCGCACGGCTGATGTCTTCGACCGGCAGATCGAGAGCGAGATCAAAGACCTTCAGGCTCAGATCGTTGACGGAACAAAGCCTGTTGAGTGCGGCCGCGCCCGCCGCAAGCCGCTCGACGCGATGCTGTGTTTCGGCAATCGGGTCCGGCGTTCCCAGTGCCGCCGAAACGCCATGAGTGCCGGCGAACACCGCCATGAGCGGCCTTCCGGGCAGAGCCGCCGGACGGCCCGTCCAGGCAGCGAGCCAGAGAGCGATTTCCTCGAGCCGGCCCAAGGCTCCCGCCTCCCTGCCGCCGAGTTCGAAGGCGCGGTGCACGAAAGTGGCAGCGGCCTCGTCCGGGCCGGGAAGCTGTCTCAGCAGGTTGCGGAAATCATCGAAGGGAAGCCCGGAAGCAGTCATGGGGACACTCTCTGTCTTGCATGAGGACGGCATACCGACGCCAAAGGCCAAAGACAATGGCGGCCTGCCGCCAAGGCCCTTGTGCTTCCTCCTCGATTACACCATGTGGATTAAGGGCAATCGCCCGTGTGGAATGGAAACGGGTCTGATGTCAGCGATCGAATCCCCCTGCATCCTCGTCTGCTCGATAGACATGAAGACCGGCTACTGCTTCGGATGCGGCCGCACGCGCGAGGAAATCACCGATTGGCTGACCATGAGCGCCGAGAAGCGCCGCGAGGTCATGGAGGCGCTCCCCGCCCGGCTTGCCACGGTCGAACGCCGCCCGCGACGCGAGACGAGGCGCGCCCGCATGGCCCGTGAACGCAGCGGAACTTCGTGAGATGTCGGAACGCTTCCTGTGGATCATTCTCGCCGTTATAGGCGGCGGCCTGATCCTGCTGATCGCCAACAATGATTCCGGCCAGACCTTCGGCATCGGCAATGATGCTTTCGCCCGGACCCTATATCTCGGTGTGTGGGGCCTGGTCCTTGCGGCCGCCATTCTCGGTTCGGGAATGCGGCTAGGCCACATAGCAAGAAGCCTCGCCATCTGGCTGTTCGTGATCCTGGTGCTCATGGCCGGCTATCAATACCGTTATGAATTGCAGGACATCGCCAGCCGCGTTACGGCCGGCCTCGTTCCAGGCAGTCCCTTGTCCATTACCGAAGAGGATGGCAACCTCGTCATGCTGGAAAAGGGCGCGGGCGGCCATTTCGAGGTGCGGGCTGAATTCAACGGCCACACGATCCGAACATTGGTCGATACCGGAGCGACAAGCACCGTTCTTTCGTCTGAGGATGCCTCCCGAATAGGCTTCGACCCGGCGAACCTCACCTACAATGTGCCTGTTTTCACCGCGAACGGCACCGCGCGCGCCGCTCGCGTGACGATGGAGGAGATCCGCATCGGTTCGATATCCCGGACGAACATGCCGGTTCTCGTGGCCGAGCAGGGACGGCTCGGCCAAAGCCTGCTCGGCATGAACTTCATAGGCTCGCTTTCGGGCTTCGACGTGCGTGGAGACCGCATGATCCTGCGCGATTGACGCGGCCTAAGCAGCGCGTCGGCTGGCGCTCAGATCGACTTCGGCGGCGGCGCGCAGCAACACCTCCGCTCCCGCACCGTGCCGCGTGGCTTCCGTCGAAAGCATCTGACGATAGCGTCTTGCCCCCGGGAAGCCATGGAACAGTCCGGTCATGTGCCGCGTCACATGTACGAGACGGCCTCCTGAAGCAATGTGCCTATCGGCATATTCCACCATCGCCTCGACAACGACCGTCAGATCGCGCGGCACTGACTTTGCCCCGTAAATCACCCGATCGACATCGGCCAGGACCGAGGGGCTGTGATAGGCGGCACGCCCCAGCATGGCGCCGTCGACACGTTCCAGATGCCGCTGCGCTTCCCCAAGATCCTGAATTCCGCCGTTTATCCCAATGAATCGATCCGGATATTTATCCTTCAATCGGTAGACCCGGTCATAGTCAAGCGGCGGGATATCGCGGTTCTCCTTCGGGCTCAGCCCTTCCAGCCAGGCCTTGCGCGCATGCACCCAGAGTGCATCGGCACCGGCAGAAAACACGCCTTCCGCAAGCGTGTCCAAGGCGAGCTCGGGATCCTGATCGTCCACCCCGATACGGCATTTGACCGTAACGGGAATCGAGACCGCCTCCTTCATCGCCGCCACGCATGCAGTAACCACCTCCGGCCTTTTCATCAGGCACGCGCCGAAGGTGCCCGACTGAACCCGATCCGAAGGGCAGCCGACATTCAGATTGATCTCGTCATAGCCGAATGACTCGCCGATACGCGCAGCCTCGGCAAGCTTGGCGGGTTCGGAGCCGCCCAATTGCAGCGCCACCGGTTGCTCCACCGGATCGAAGCCGATGAGGCGCGACCGATCGCCATGGATGACAGCATCCGCCACCACCATCTCGGTATAAAGCAGCGCACGGCCGGTCAATTGCCGATGAAAATATCGGCAATGCCTGTCCGTCCAATCCATCATCGGCGCGACGGAAAATTTATTATGACTTTCAGTCACTTAATTGACATCTCTAAATCTGGACTGTGCACCGGCATCGCATAACTCATAGGTCGCCATCCCACTCGCACACTTGTACATCGATACTTTCCCGCCTGATGGCAGAAAGCTAGTTAAGAGGTTATGGGATCAAATTCCACTGCCCGCCATTGCGCTTTGCATCCGCTACCATAGGTAGGCACATACCTACATAGAAGTGCACCAGCCGCGACGCCACGCAAGGTGCACGTCTGCGCGGCTGGCTCGACAATCATATCCGGCCCGGGTTCTCCGGGCGCATCCTGCCGTCGACGACGAGATCGCGACGCGCTGCGCGCATCTGCATATCCCCGATCGGCGCAACGAGGCCGACGCCTTGATCGCCGCCACTGCGCTGGTCCGCAGCTTGACCGTGGTGACGCGCAATGTCCGGGACTTCGAGGGTACCGGCGTCATCGTCATCGATCCTTGGCATGGCTGACCGGACCCTCATTGCCGATCCAGCCCACGTGGCACCATATTTCAGATGAACGAAAGTCTCCGAAAATTCACCCCCAAAATTTGGTACCAGCCCACAAGGTTCCCGTGCACGGAACCCGCAATAGAGCACATCGCGAACCGCATACCACCACTACTACCGCTACCTGCCGCGCGTCATCTCGCCTCTCGCGACTGGGCCGGGTTCGGTTTATGAACATATCCGGTGGATGATCGTCCGGTGCCGAGCAACGACAAAGGAGTGGCTAGATGGCAATTCCAGAGAAATTCCGAAACAGGCTGCGCCTGCCGGCGATTGCCGCTCCCATGTTCCTCACATCCGGGCCCGATCTGGTGGTCGAGACCTGCCGCGCGGGGCTGATAGGCACTTTTCCGAGTCTGAACCAGCGGACGAGCAAAGGCTATGGCGAATGGCTGGAACAGATTGAGGAGCGCCTGGACACGTTGCCTGACGCCGCTCCCTACGGCGTGAACCTGATCGTTCACAAATCCAATCCGCGCGTCGAGGCGGACTTGAAGGTGACGGTCGACCACAAGGTCCCGCTCGTCATCACGTCGCTCGGCGCCGTCCGCGACGTGGTTGACGCGGTTCATTCCTATGGCGGACTCGTATTCCACGATGTCATCAACCGTCGGCATGCGGAAAAAGCAGCCGAGGCAGGCGTGGACGGCATCATAGCGGTCTGTGCAGGTGCGGGCGGTCATGCGGGCACCATGAGTCCATTTGCCCTGATTCCGGAAATCGCCTCCTTCTTTTCCGGCACGATCGTGCTCTCCGGCGCGATCAGCACAGGCCGGCAGATCGCGGCCGCACGTATGATGGGCGCCGATTTCGCCTATCTCGGCACGCGCTTCATCGCGACCCGCGAATCCATGGCGGCCGACGCCTACAAGGAAATGATCATCGCATCCTCTGCGGCCGATGTCGTCTATACGCCGGCTATCAGCGGCGTGAACGCCAATTTCCTGCGCCCCAGCATCGCGGCCGCGGGACTCGACCCGGACAACCTGCCGGATCACGGAAAAATGGACATGAGCAACGAGTCTCGTGCCTGGAAAAATGTCTGGTCGGCGGGCCAGGGCGTCGGCTCGATCAGCGCGGTTCCTCCCGTCGCCGAACTTTGCAAGGACCTGATTTCGGAATATCGCAAGGCCATGGAGGAAGCGGCGGAAGACCCGTTCCAGGATCTGTCGGCCCGCTCCATGCGGCTGATGGCCTGACCCGATCATGGCGTCCAGTCCGAACACGGCAAGCGCCCGCCTCCTTCTTGTTGCCGGAGGCCTTTGCGGGGCGGCGGGCGTAGCGCTCTCCGCCGTCGCGGCTCACATTGGCGGCGGAAACATCGGCACCGCCGCCTCTTTCCTGCTCGTGCATGGGCCTGCCTTCCTGGCGCTGGCGTCTCTGCCCTTCTCGCGCGGAACAATGGCGGGCGCCTATTCGATACTGCTTGGCCTTGCGCTTTTTGCCGGCGATCTTCTCTCCCGCCACTATCTCGGCGGACGACTGCTCCCGATGGCTGCTCCCGCGGGCGGACTTCTCCTGATCGCGGGATGGCTTGCAATCGCCCTGTCGGCCTTGCTGCGGCCTTCCACCTGATGCGGCTCAGGCCGGCTTTACCAGTTCCTTGAGTCTGGCAATGACCGCATCGAACTCTTCTTCCCCCAGCGCCCTGGTATTAAAAAGCTCCATGCTGCGGATTCCCTCGATGGCGAGAAAGACGATCATCGCCATGGTAGGATCCACGGAATTGTTCTTCATGCGATCGAGCAGGATACGGTTGAAGCGGCGCACCGGATCGAGCAGGTTCGGATTTTCCGCCAGCGCCACCATCAGGCCCGAAGGCGGCGGCTGCTTGCGTTTGTGCTCGCGCGTGAAAAGGTCGACATAAGCATTGACCACATTGTTGGGGGCGCCTTCGTTCAGCCTTTCCCTCTTCTTCATCCCCTCATCGAACGCGTGGAGATGATATTCCACCAGAGCTTCCAACAGCTTCGCTTTGGTCGGGAAATGGTATAAAAGACCGCCCTTCGACACACCGGCGCGCTGGGCAACGGCATCGAGCGAAATATGCCCTGGTCCGACCTCCCGCGCCAAATGGTCTGCTGCAGACAGGATTTTATCTCGTGCGCCCGATCTTCCGTCTGCCAATTGAGGGAAACTCCTTGAGTGAGGTCTTGACAATACCGTCCAGACGGTACAGTAAACGAGCCCCGTATGGCAAGGTGCACGTGGAAAACCCAGCTACAGCGGCGCTGATCGCGGATCGCACCGATTTTTTCACCTCGCAAGCCACTGGATCGCCACTCTCATGATCAAGCGCTTCATCATCGCTTTCATCCTTCTTGTGATTGTCGTCGGCGGACTGGTCGGCTTCAATATTTTCCGAGACCGGGCGATCGAGCAGTTCTTCGCAGACATGCCGACACCGGCGGTTACGGTCTCAACCACGGAGGTGAAATCGGGCGAATGGAGTCCCGTCATAGAGGCGATTGGCACGGTCAAGGCAGCCAGCGGCGTCGATCTGACCGTCGAGACGACCGGTATCGTCAAGGAGATCAACTTCGACGCCAACGAGCATGTCGGGCAGGGACAGATTCTTATCCAGATGGATGACGCAGTGGAACGGGCCGATCTTGAAGCGGCCCGGGCGCAGGCCAAGCTGGACCAGACCAATCTGGACCGCGCTCTTGAACTGCAATCCCGCGGCGTAGGCTCCAACGCATCGCTCGAAAGCGCAGCGGCGGCTGCGACGGCATCCAAGGCGCAGGTCGCAAAGCTCGAAGCCGTCCTCGACCAGAAGCAGTTGAAGGCTCCGTTTGACGGCGTGATCGGCCTGTCTCGCGTCGATGTAGGCCAGTATCTTTCCCCCGGCACGATCGTGGCCACGCTGCAGGATCTGGAGACCATGCGCGTCGATTTCACGATCCCGGAGCAGCATCTCGGCGAATTGAAAATCGGTCAGCCAGTCAGAATGGGGCTCAGCTCCGAAGATATGCCCTATGAAGGCGAGATCGTCGGCATCGATCCCAAGATCGACCCGACAACGCGGCTGATCTTCGTTCGCGCGCGTATCACCAATCCCGACGAACGCCTGAGCCCCGGCCAGTTCGCTCAGATTCGCGTCCAACTGCCGGCAGAGGATGATGTTCTCAGCCTGCCGCAGACCGCGCTCATCACGAGCCTCTATGGCGACTATGTCTATGTCGTGCGCGAGGCCGAGAATGACGGAGAGTCAGACGACGCCGGACAGGAAGCACAAACCAGCCAGGAAAATCCGGAGGGCGCAGCCCAGGAGCAGCCTGCGGAACAATCCGGCGAGCAGCAGCCGCAATATGTGGTCAAGCAGGTCTTTGTCGAATCCGGCCGCCGTCTCGACGGAATGGTAGAAATCGTGAAAGGGCTTTCGGCCGGCGACATGGTCGTAACGGCCGGACAGAATCGCCTGACCAGCGGAACCTCAGTCAAGATCGACAACTCTATCGACCCGACCCGGCTCGTACAGGAAGGAGCGGCAGAGCAATGAACTTTGGCCTCTTTGTCCGCCGGCCGGTTCTTTCGACGGTCCTCGGTCTGCTCATCCTGCTCCTCGGCTTCCAGGGGCTCTTCAATCTCGCCGTCCGGGAATATCCCGAGGTCGAGGAGACCGTGATTACGGTCACCACTACCTATCCCGGTGCAAGCCCTGAACTGATCCAGGGCTTTATCACCTCTCCCATAGCAGCGGCGGTTTCAACGACGGAAAACGTTGACTACGTCACCTCGCAAAGCCGTCCGTCGGTGAGCATCGTCACGGTTCAGATGCGTCTCGGCTCCGATCCGGACGTGGCGCTGACGGAGGTCATGTCCAAGGTGCAGCAGGTACGCAGCCAGCTGCCCGATGATTCCGAGGATCCGACCATCGTAAAGGGTACGGGCCAGCAGTTCGCGATCATGTATCTGGCGCTGCAGAACCCGAATATGAGCGCGGAGGAACTGACCGAATATATCGAACGTGTCATCCAGCCGCGCATGTCCACCATCGAGGGCGTCGCCGAAGTCCAGATCATGGGCGCCCAGACCTTCTCAATGCGGGTATGGGTCGATCCGATCCGGCTTGCCGCACGCGGCATCACGGCATCTGAAGTGCTCGCCGCCATCAATGCGTCGAATGTCCTTTCCGCGCCCGGCAAGACGAAGAACAAGCTCGTCACCTATCCGATAACGGTCGAATCGACGCTCCAGTCACCGGAAGCCTTCGGAGCGCTGCCGCTAAAGGCGGACGGAGACGAAGTCGTGCGCCTGCGCGACGTGGCACGCGTGGAACTCGCGGCCGAAAGCACGGATACGATCGTCAAGTTCAACGGTGAACCCGGAACCTTCATCGGCATCTTCCCCACACCTTCGGCCAACCCGCTCGATACGGCAGCAGCCGTCATCGAGGAACTGCCCCAGATCCGCACCACCCTGCCGGAAGGCATGACGATCACCAGCGTTTACGACGCCACCGAGGCCATCAGCGCATCGATTGAAGAAGTTTTCAAAACCATCGGCGAAGCGGTGGCTATCGTCGTGCTGGTCATCCTGCTCTTCCTGGGATCCTTCCGCTCGGTGCTGATGCCTATCATCACCATCCCGCTGTCGCTGATCGGCGTCTGCTTCTTTCTTTATACGATGGGCTATTCGATCAACCTGTTGTCGCTGCTCGCCATGGTGCTGGCGATCGGTCTCGTGGTCGATGATGCCATCGTGGTCGTGGAAAACATCCACCGGCATATCGAAGAGGGCCTGACACCGGCCCAGGCGGCGCTGACGGGCATGTCGGAGATCGCGTCTGCGGTTGTCGCGATGACCGTCACGCTTGCGGCCGTCTTCGCTCCCCTGGCCTTCACCGGCGGCCTTACCGGTTCGCTGTTCCGCGAATTTGCGCTCACCCTTGCCGGCGCGGTCGTCATTTCTGGTATCGTCGCACTGACGATAACGCCGATGATGTCGGCCCGCATCCTCAAGGCCGATATACATAGCCGCTTCCAGAGCTTCGTCGACCGGACCTTCGACAATGTCGCGGACCGCTACGAGCGGCTCGTGCAAGGTTCACTGAAATACCGCCCGGTGACGCTGATGATCGTCGTGGCGCTGGTGTCGCTGACGGGCTTCCTGTTCATGAAGACTTCGAGCGAACTCGCGCCCGAAGAGGACGTAGGCGCGCTTTTCGCGCTGATCACGGCTCCGCGCTATGCGACCAGCGAATATACCAGCACCTATGCCGACCAGATGCGCGAACTGACGGAAGACCTTCCAGAGCTGCGGGCCAATTTCTCGATTGTCGGCATGGAGCAGCAGACCAACAGCGGCTTTTCCGTCTGGGCCTTCAAGGATTGGGCCGAGCGCGAACGTTCCCAGAAAGAGATCCAGCAGGACATCCAGGGGCGGCTGTCGAATGTCGCAGGAGTCGAGGCGCTGGTTTTCGCGCCACCTTCCCTCCCCGGCGCTGGCGGCGGTCTGCCCATCTCGATCATTGTCCGCTCCACCGGCGAGGCGAGCCAGGTCTATGAGGTTGCCGAAGAGATCAAAAAGAAAGCCGAGGAATCCGGCCGCTTCATCGTCGTGCAGAATTCGCTTGCCTTCGACGCGCCCCAGGTCCGCGTCACCATCGACCGCGACCGCGCAGCCGCGCTGAACATTCCCATCCAGGATATCGGTGCAACGCTCAGCCTCCTGGTCGGCGGCGGCTCGATCGCGCAGTTCGACCGCGACTCGAACAGTTATGACATCATCATGCAGGTTCCGGAGGAGTATCGGAACAATCCGGAACGACTGGGAGATTTCTTCGTTCGCAGCGCGACGGAGGATATGGTGCCGCTGTCGGCGGTGGTGTCGATCTCGACAAATGCCTCCGCTGCCTCCATCGAGCAGTTCAATCAGTTGAATTCGGCGACGATCTCTGCTTTGCCCGTGCCTGGCGTGACCACCGGTCAAGGCCGGCAGCTCATCGTCGATATCGCACAGGAAGCCCTCCCCCAGGGTTTCTTCATCGACTATTCCGGCCAGTCGCGCCTGGAGGTGACCGAAGGCAACACGATCCTGATTGCCTTCATGCTCGCCGTGGTCGTGATCTACCTCGTGCTTGCGGCGCAGTTCGAAAGCTTCCGCGATCCACTCATCATCATGATGACGGTTCCCCTGTCGATCTTCGGCGCCGTCGTGCCGCTCAATATCGGCCTTGGCACGCTGAACATATACACGCAGGTCGGTCTGATAACCCTTGTCGGCCTCATTACGAAGCACGGAATCCTTCTGGTCGAATTCGCCAATCAGCAACGCGAGGAGCGCGGGCTTTCGCGCCGCGAGGCCATCGTGGCTTCGGCCAAGGTCCGTCTGCGGCCGATCCTGATGACAACCGCCGCCATGTCGCTTGGCGTCGTGCCGCTGATCATCGCCACTGGCGCCGGCGCGGCCGCGCGCTACTCCATGGGCCTGGTCATCTTCACCGGCATCCTGATCGGAACCATGTTCACGCTCTTTGTCGTGCCGATGTTCTATACCTTCATCTCGCGCAAGGAGATCGTGCACAGGGGCGTGCTGCCCGATGAGGTGGAAGGGCAAACGCAGACGACGTGAGACCGTATCTTCGCGTCTCATGTCGCGGGCGGCGATGCGCTGCCTTGTGAGGCACGATTCGGGGGGCAATTCAGGCTCTCTCCGCAAGCCTTGAAAAAACGCTCAAAAGATGCGGTTTTTCTTTCCATAAATTGCGCAAAACAAAGCCGGTTTGAAACGCAAATCGGCTTTGCCGGAATGTCTTGACCGCCCCCTGTTCTTCCTCTCGCAATTGCCTTTTTATGTCTCCATGAAATGCCGCGCGATAGATGCGAGGGAGGAATACATGGACGACAGGGCACCGCTTCGTTTCCATGTGCCGGAGCCGGAATTCAGGCCCGGCGACACACCAGATTTTTCAAATGTTCCAATTCCGAAAGCCGGTTCGGTGCGCCGCCCGGAGATCGATGCCGATCCGGAATCCATCCGCGACCTTGCCTTTTCCATCATTCGGGTTCTGAACCGGAAAGGAGAGGCCGTCGGCCCGTGGGCGGGATTTTTGACCGACGAGGAACTGTTGGAAGGCCTGCGGCATATGATGCTGCTGCGCACTTTCGACAAGCGCATGTTGACGGCTCAGCGGCAAGGCAAGACATCCTTCTACATGCAGCATATGGGCGAGGAAGCGGTGAGTTGCGCCTTTCGCAAGGCCCTCGAACCGGGCGACATGAATTTCCCCACCTACCGGCAAGCAGGCCTGCTGATCGCAGGCGGCTATCCGATGGTGGACATGATGAACCAGATCTATTCCAACGAGGCTGACCCGCTGAAGGGCCGGCAACTCCCGGTGATGTATTCGTCGAAGGAATACGGCTTCTTCTCCATATCGGGGAATCTCGGCACGCAATTCGTGCAAGCGGTCGGCTGGGCAATGGCCTCCGCCATCAAGAAGGATACGAGGATAGCTGTCGGCTGGATCGGCGACGGCTCAACAGCCGAATCCGATTTTCACGCAGCGCTTGTCTTCGCCTCAACATACAAAGCACCGGTCGTCCTCAACATCGTCAACAATCAATGGGCGATCTCTACCTTCCAGGGCATTGCGCGCGGCGGTTCCGGCACCTTTGCCGCGCGCGGGCTCGGCTTCGGCATTCCGGCGCTGCGTGTCGACGGCAACGACTATCTCGCGGTTCACGCGGTGGCAAAATGGGCAGTCGAGCGGGCGCGCAGGAATCTCGGGCCAACACTGATCGAGCATGTGACCTACCGCGTCGGCGCCCACTCCACCTCCGACGACCCCTCCGCCTATCGGCCCAAGACCGAATCCGATGCCTGGCCGCTCGGCGACCCCGTTCTGCGGCTCAAGAATCATCTGATCGTCCGTGGTGTATGGTCGGAAGAAAGGCACAGGCAGGCGGAAGCAGAGATAAACGACACGGTGATCTCTGCCCAAAAGGAAGCCGAACGGCACGGCACGCTGCATTCGGGCGGCAAACCGTCGGCGCGCGACATGTTCGAAGGCGTTTTCGAAACCATGCCGCCGCATCTGCGACGCCAGCGCCAGCAGGCGGGAGTGTAGCCATGCCGCGCATGAGCATGATCGAGGCCATTCGCGACGCGCTCGACGTCTCCATGGGCCGCGACGACAATGTCGTTATCTTCGGCGAGGATGTCGGCTATTTCGGCGGCGTCTTCCGCTGCACGCAGGGCCTGCAGCAGAAATACGGCAAGGAACGTGCCTTCGACACGCCGATCAGCGAGCTCGGCATCGTCGGCACCGCGATCGGCATGGCCGCCTATGGCCTGCGCCCCTGCGTCGAGGTGCAGTTCGCCGACTATGTCTATCCCGCCTATGACCAGATCGTCTCCGAGGCGGCGCGCCTGCGCTACCGTTCCAATGGTGGCTTCACCTGCCCGATCGTCATCCGCATGCCGACGGGCGGCGGCATTTTCGGCGGGCAGACGCACAGCCAGAGCCCAGAAGCCCTGTTCACCCATGTTTCCGGGCTGAAAACGGTGGTTCCGTCCAATCCGGTCGATGCGAAAGGGTTGCTGATCGCCTCCATCGAAGACCCTGACCCGGTGATCTTTCTCGAGCCCAAGCGACTCTATAACGGCCCGTTCGACGGCCATCACGAACGGCCAGTCACCGCATGGTCCAAGCATCCGCTGGGAGAAGTACCGGCCGGACATTATACGGTGCCGCTTGGCAAGGCCGCCGTCCGCCGCGAGGGCAGCGACGTCACCGTGCTTGCCTATGGAACCATGGTGCATGTTGCCGAAGCTGCTGCGGACGAGGTCGGCGTGGAAGCCGAGGTGATCGATCTGAGAACCCTCATCCCCTATGACCTAGAGACAATCACGGCATCGGTGAACAAGACCGGCCGCTGCGTCATCGTGCACGAAGCGACCCTTACGAGCGGCTTCGGCGCCGAGCTTGCGGCGCTGGTGCAGGAGCATTGCTTCTATCATCTGGAAGCCCCGATCGCACGTGTGACGGGATGGGACACACCATATCCTCACGCGCAGGAATGGGACTATTTCCCAGGGCCTGGCCGCGTCGGCCGGGCGATCCGCGAAGTGATGGAGGCCTGACATGGGCGAATATGCGATCAAGCTGCCCGATGTCGGCGAAGGTGTCGCCGAGGCCGAGCTTGTAGAATGGAACGTCAAGGTAGGCGATGTGGTGCGCGAGGATGATGTGCTCGCCGCCGTCATGACGGACAAGGCCACCGTGGAAATCCCCTCGCCCGTCGAAGGCACCATTGCATGGCTCGGCGCCGAAGTGGGCGAAACCGTTGCCGTCGGCACGACTATCGTGAAGGTCGATGTCCAGGGCGAAGGCAATGTGACAGGCTCCGCCGTCACTCCAGAGCCTAGGAAAGCGGAAAGCGATGAGGCCGCAGGGAAAGCCGAAGCTGCCGCCGAAGGCGAGGCTGCCGGGAAGCCTCAGAAGGAGGAACCGGCACGCCAGGAGCCGAACCGGCAAGCTCCTACCAGTTCCGCACCGGCCGTTCCGGCCGCCAGACCGACGCCGGGCACCGCCCCGGCCCGCCGCTTTTCAAGCGGCGTACCACGTCCGGAAGGCGAGAAGCCGCTGGCTTCGCCCGCCGTCCGGCTACGGGCGCGGGAAGCCGGAATCGACCTTCGTCGGGTGCCGGGATCCGGTCCGGCCGGGCGCATCACCCATGAGGATATTGACGCTTTCCTGAGAGAGGGCGACCGCCCGGCCGCAGGAAAGGGCCGGGTGGCGGATACCTCCGTGCAGGAGATCCGCGTCGTTGGACTGCGTCGCCGGATCTCCGAGCGTATGACCACGGCCAACCGCATCCCGCACATCACCTATGTCGAGGAGGTAGATGTCACGGCGCTGGAAGAATTGCGCGCCAAGCTCAATACCGGCAAGCGCGCCGATCAGCCGCGGCTGACCATGCTGCCGTTCCTGATGCTGGCTCTCGTGCGCGCCATCGCCGACCAGCCGCACCTCAACGCCCATTTCGATGACGAAGCCGGCATCATCCGCCAGCATGGCGGCGTCCATGTCGGCATGGCCGCGCAGACCGCCTCCGGCCTCGTCGTGCCGGTCGTGCGGCATGCCGAGGCACGCGATCTCTGGGATTGCGCCGCCGAGGTGAACAGATTGGCCGAAGCCGCGCGCGCCGGCACCGCCTCGCGCGACGAACTCACCGGCTCGACCATCACAATCACCTCGCTGGGCGCACTGGGTGGCGTGGTGACGACACCGATCATCAATTATCCGGAAGTGGCGATCGTAGGCGTCAACAAGATCATGACGCGGCCCGTCTGGGACGGCGGCACTTTCGTCCCGCGCAAGATGATGAACCTTTCCTCCAGCTTCGATCACCGCGTGATCGACGGCTGGGATGCTGCCGTCTTCGTCCAGCGCATCAAGGCGCTGATCGAGACGCCGGCGACAATCTTTATGGAGGGGTGAGGAGTGGTTTGCGAAGCGGATAAGAAGCCAGCGATTTGGCTTCTTAAACGACGAACGCCCGGAGCCATAGCGAAGGGCAGGATGCATCGGGAGTACTGAATAGAATGAAAGAAATCTCCTGCAAGCTGCTCGTCATCGGTGCTGGTCCCGGCGGCTATGTCTGCGCCATCCGCGCCGGCCAACTCGGCATCGACACGGTGATCGTGGAGGCTAACAAGCCGGGCGGCACCTGCCTGAATATCGGCTGCATACCCTCCAAGGCGCTGATCCATGCCGCCGACGAATTCGCCATGGCGGCGGAAATGGCAGCCGGCCACTCGCCCGTAGGCATTTCCGTCTCAAAGCCGGAAATCGACCTTGCCAAAACCGTCGCCTGGAAGAACCAGATCGTTGGACGGCTCAATCTCGGTGTCTCGGGCTTGTTGAAAAAGGCGCAGGTGAAATCCGTTCAGGGCACAGCCCGCTTTCGCGACGGCAGGACGGTCGAAGTCGACACGGAAACCGGCCCGCAGGTCATCCGTGCCGAAAATGTCGTCATTGCCACGGGTTCGGTACCGGTCGAACTGCCCGACCTGCCTTTCGGCGGCGATGTCATTTCCTCAACCGAAGCTCTGTCGCTGACCAAAGTGCCGGAAACGCTCGCAATCGTCGGCGGCGGCTATATCGGGCTCGAGCTCGGCACCGCCTTCGCCAAGCTCGGCTCACAGGTGACGGTGGTCGATGTCGCGCCGCGCATCTTGCCGCAATATGACGCCGAGCTGACGAAACCCGTCGCCGCGCGGCTGGAAGCGCTTGGCGTCACGGTAATGACGGAGACGAAGGTCAAGGGTCTGAAGAGCGGAACGGTGCTCGTGGAAGCCAACGGCGCCGAACAGCAGCTAAATGCGGAAAAAGTGCTGTTGACCGTCGGCCGCCGTCCTTTGACCTCCGGCTGGGGCCTTGACGAAATCGATCTCGATATGGACGGCCGCTTCATCCGCATAGATGAGAAGTGCCGCACCTCAATGCGAGGCGTCTATGCCATCGGAGACGTGACCGGCGAGCCGATGCTTGCCCATCGCGCCATGGCGCAAGGCGAAATGGTCGCCGAGATCGTCGCCGGCCACGATCGTGTCTTCGACAAAATGGCGATCCCGGCCATCTGCTTCACCGATCCCGAGATTGTCACCGTCGGCCTGTCGCCGGAAGAGGCGAAGAAGACGGGCCGTGAGTTGCGCATAGGCATCTTCCCCTTCAAGGCGAACGGCCGTGCCATGACCATTGCCGGCGAGGACGGTTTCGTGCGGGTTGTCGCACGTGCCGACAACAATCTCGTGCTCGGCATTCAGGCAGTCGGCCAAGGCATTTCCGAAATGGCCTCGGCCTTCTCGCTGACCCTGGAGATGGGCGCGCGGCTGGAGGACATCGCCGGCACAATCCATGCCCATCCGACGCAGGGCGAGGCCATCCAGGAAGCCGCGCTGAAGGCGCTCGGCCACGCGATCCATATCTGAGGCCACTGCCCGTCATCCCCGCCAGGCGGCACCGCCGCATAGAGCCGGGATCAGCGAATATTCACCTCGGTCACGGAATACTGGATAGCCGTCCGCCACCTTGTGGCGCCCGGCTTCCGGCATAGCGCACATTTTGGGGCCGTTCCGAGGGCAGCAAAAGCCGCCCTCGCCTCACAATTTCAGCGTCCGCAGCCTCAGCGCGTTGCCGATAACCGAAACGGAAGACAGGCTCATCGCCGCCGCTGCAAGCATCGGCGAAAGCAGCATCCCTAAGACCGGATAGAGCACGCCTGCGGCCACCGGTACGCCAAGCGCATTGTAGACGAAGGCGAAGAACAGGTTCTGCTTGATGTTCCGGATGGTAGCCTGCGCCAACACCCGCGCCCGCACGATCCCCGTCAGATCGCCCTTGACCAGGGTGATGCCGGCGCTTTCGACGGCAACGTCGGCGCCTGTGCCCATGGCAATGCCGACATCGGCGGCGGCAAGAGCCGGCGCATCGTTGACGCCATCGCCCGCCATGGCGATCTTCGCGCCCTTCGCCCGCAACGCGTCGACAAGGTTCTTTTTATCCTCCGGCAGCACGTCGGCGCGCACTTCATCAATGCCGAGCTTGGCGGCGACTGCCCTCGCGGTGCGCTCGCTGTCGCCGGTTGCCATGATGATCTTGAGGCCGGATTCGCGCAATGAACGGATCGCCTGAGCACTTGTCTGTTTAATCGGATCGGCAACGGCGACTATGCCGGCAAGCCTGCCGTCCACGGCGACGAACATCGCGGTCTTGCCCTCCTCGCGCACCCGGTCTGCATCGCTGTTCAACTGCCCGAGATCGAGCCCGAGTTCCTCCATCATGGCGGCATTGCCGAGCGCGACGTCGCGGCCGAACACTTTGCCTGTCACGCCCTTGCCGGTAACGGCGTCGAAATCCTCGGATTTCTCCACCTTGACACCACGCTCTCGCGCACCTTCCACGATCGCTTCGGCCAGCGGATGCTCCGAACCCTGCTCAAGGCTGGCCGCCAGCGAAAGCAGCTCGTTTTCGGAAATGTCGCCCTTGACGATGACATCCATCAGCTTCGGACGGCCTTCGGTCAGCGTACCGGTCTTGTCGACAATGAGAGTATCCACCTTGGCGAAGCGCTCCAGCGCCTCTGCATCCTTGATCAGCACGCCCGCCTGCGCACCGCGGCCGGTCGCCGTCATGATGGACATGGGCGTCGCCAGTCCCAGCGCACAGGGACATGCGATGATCAGCACCGAGACGGCCGACACGATGGCGAAGGTCATGCTCGGAGACGGCCCAAAGAGCACCCAGACGACGAAGGCGACGATCGCGACCAGCACGACGGTTGGCACGAAATAGAAAGAGACGCGGTCTGCCAATCCCTGGATCGGCGCACGCGAGCGCTGGGCCTTGGCGACCATTTCCACGATCTGCGACAGCACCGTCTCGGCGCCGACCTTCTCGGCGCGCATGACCAGCGAGCCATTCTTGTTGAGCGTGCCGCCTGTGAGCGCATCGCCCTTAGTCTTTTCTACAGGAACCGGCTCGCCGGTGATCATGGATTCGTCTACCGAGGAGCGGCCTTCCACCACCACGCCGTCCACCGGCACCGCATCGCCGGGACGTACGCGCAGATGGTCGCCGGCTTTCACTTCTTCCAGCGGAACATCGCATTCCGTGCCGTCCTCGGCTATGCGCCGCGCGATCTTCGGCGCCAGGTCGAGCAGCGCGCGGATAGCAGACCCCGTACGCTCGCGGGCGCGCAATTCCAGCACCTGCCCGAGAAAGACGAGCGCGACGATGACCGCTGCGGCCTCGAAATAGACCGGCACCGCGCTGCCATGTCCCCGGAACGAATGCGGAAAGATATACGGAAAGAATGTCGCAACCACACTGTAAAGATAGGCCGCGCCAACGCCGAGCGAGATCAGCGTCCACATATTGGGGCTGCGATTTACGATGGATTCATAGCCGCGATGGAAAAAGGGAAGCGCAGCCCACAGGACGACCGGCGTGGCAAGCGCGAGCTCAACCCATACGGCCAGCCCTTCGCCGATCCAGTCGCGAAACGGCAGGCCGATCATGGGCGCCATGGCAATGACGAAAAGCGGGGCCGCCAGAAACGCACTGACCCATAGCCGCCTGGTGAAGTCGATGAGTTCAGGGTTAGGCCCCTCCTCGCCCGTCGGCACGCCCATCGGCTCCAGCGCCATGCCGCAGATCGGGCAGGAACCGGGCCTGTCACGGATGATCTCCGGATGCATCGGGCAGGTATATTGGGTGCCCTTTGGCATGGGCTCAGGCGCAGGCTGTCCGGCCAGATATTTTTTCGGATTTGCCTCGAACTTCTGTCGGCAACCGGCTGAACAGAAATAGAAGCCTTGCCCTTCATGGCGGGTGAAGTGTTTTGCCGTCACGCGATCCACGCTCATGCCGCAGACAGGATCGGTGGCCGTCAAATACTTTTCCGGCTCCTTCATGAATTTGCCGCGGCAGGATTCGCTGCAAAAATGGTAGGTGTGGCCATCATGCTCAACGGTAGGCTTGCCAGCTTCAGGGTCAACGGTCATGCCGCATACCGGATCCCGAATCACAGGATCGGCGGTGCCGCCATGCTCGTGGCGGCAGCAATTTTGGTCATGCCCATGTTCTTGGCGAGCCTTTTCCATCGATCGACTCCGGTCTGCAGATTGCTCGTTTTGCCGCAGATAGGGCTTCCAGTCACTGGAAGGTCAAGCGCCGGAGAAAACTTCATTTGTGCCATCCAATGTGGAAATGGCGCTCCCGAGCCTGACTTGTGTTGCCGCTTCAAGAGCCTCGCGATGGATCCCCGGAATGCGCCTGCGCAAGCAGGCGCGCAAAGCTCATGGCAATGTGCGAGCGGCGAATATGGCCGACGGATTCGAGGTCGCCAAGTTCGACCGCAGCAACGATATCCGCCACTTCGCGGTGGAAGATCACAATCTCCTCATGCAGCATCTCCTTGTATTGGCTGAGACGCGAGGCCGTCTTCAGCCAGATGCGCGTCGTCTGGTAGTAGAGCCGTTCGCTGATGTCGCGCAGCGGTTCGTTGCCGGAGAGAGACGAAAGGAGATGGAAGAATTCCATATTGATGCGGGCGAATTCTTTTGCGTCCGGCTGAGCGACGAGCTTGTCGCAGCGCGCCAGTATCGACCGGAACGCAGCGAGCTTCTCCGCGTCCGGCGGTAGCGGACAGAGCTTGCCGATAAGTTCGGCAAGCTCCACGCGAAGCTGGTAGACCTGCTTCAACTCGTCGATATCGATATCGGTGACGATGGTGCCGACGCCATGGACGGAGCGCAGCAAGCCTTCATCCTCCAGCCGCGCAAGCACACGGCGGATGGGCGTGCGGCTGGTTTCGAACTCCTCCGCCAGATCCTCCTCGCGCAGCCGCATGCCGGGCGGATAGTCAAGCAGACAGATACGCATGCGCAGCGCGCCATAGATGCGGTCGAAGCGCTGGCGCGAATCCTCCTGCCTTCCGGCCGGTCCGCGTGTGCTTTTTCCGCCTGCTTCGCTCGCCATGATATCAGCAGGCCAGCTTTGCCCGCAGTCGCTCAAGCATTTCGAGACAGGAACGCAATTGGTCGATCGACACGAATTCATCAGCCTTGTGGGCCTGATCGATCGAGCCCGGACCGCAGACTACAGAGGAAATACCGGCCTGCTGGAAGAGTCCCGCCTCCGTGCCGAAGGCAACGGCTTCCGCGTCATCAGATCCAGTGAGTTCCGACACGATGCGGCGTGCTTCCGATTCCGTGACTGGCTCCAGCCCGACCACCTCGCCGATCACATGAGTGACGATGTCGGCATCGGCATGGACAGCCTTCATCGCCGGCTTCAACTCGTTCTCGACATAGGCGAAGATATCGGATTTCACATAGTCCGCATCGCTCGCCTGCACCGGTCGCATCTCCCAGTCCACGGTGCATTGGCCGGCAATTACATTATGGGCAACGCCGCCAGCTATGCGGCCTATCTGCAGCGTCGACCAGGGCGGCTGGAAACGGCTATTGGCCGGAGCCCGGGCCTTCAGATCTTCTGCCAGGGCCATCAGCCGCGAGACGTAGCGCACCGCATACTCCACTGCATTGACACCGCGATCGGGCACCGAGCCGTGCCCTTCGAGCCCACGGAATTCCGCAGTGTATTCGTAACAGCCCTTGTGCGCCTCGATGATGCGCATCGAGGTCGGCTCGCCGATGATGGCAACGGAGGGGCGAACGCCTGCATTGGCGATCTCGCCCATAAGGGCACGCGCGCCGAAGCAGCCGATCTCCTCGTCATAGGTAAAGGCAAAATGCACCGGCCGGCTGAGCTTCGCCTCGGCAAAATACGGTGCCATCGCCAGGGTGCAGGCAATGAAGCCCTTCATGTCGCAGGTGCCACGGCCATAGAGCCGGCCGTCCCGCTCGTCGAGCACGAAGGGATCGCTCGACCAATCCTGCCCCTCGACTGGCACGACGTCGCTATGCCCGGAAAGCACTATGCCGCCATCGCCCTCCCCGCCGAGCGTGGCGAAGAGGTTGGCCTTGCTGTCGGATGGATCGAGCGACATCGAAAGCTGGGCTCCTGCTCCGCTCAATATGTCGCCCGCATAAGCGATCAGCTCGAGATTGCTTTGGGTCGAAACGGTCGGAAAGGCGACGAGATCGGCAAGGATTTCCCGAGTCCGCCCAAGAAGTTCGGATGTACCCGGCACTTTCAATCAATCCTTCACGAACATCTTGCGCGGCTGGCTGCACAGGCATTCGGCAGGCCCGTCCTCGCGGATCAGGATGCTTTCGGTGATTTCCATGCCCCAGTCCTTCATCCACAAACCCGGCATGAAGTGGAATGTCATGCCCGCCTGCAGGATGGTGTCGTCATTGTCGCGGAAGGAGATCGTGCGCTCACCCCAGTCGGGTGGATAGGAAAGTCCGATCGGATAGCCGCAACGCGCCGAGCGCTCGATGCCCCACTTCTTCAGCTCCGCATGCAGCGCCCGTGACACGTCGCCGGCGCGATTTCCCGGTCGGGCGGCCTCGAGGCCGGCTTCGAGGCCGGCGATCAAGGCTTGTTCGGCATCGAGCAAATATTGCGGCGGCTTGCCGAGGAAGACCGTCCGGCAGAGCGGTGCGTGATAACGCCGATAGCAGCCGGAGATTTCAAAGAAGGTTGCTTCGCCCTTCTCGAAGGTCGTCCAGTTCCACGTCAGATGCGGCGCCGCCGCGTCCGATCCGCTCGGCAGAAGCGGGACGATAGCCGGATAGTCACCCCAATTGTCGTCGACTCCGCGCACCGCGTCGGCGTAGATCTCGGCGACCAGCTCGTTCTTCCTGACGCCCGGCTCAACGCGCTGAAGAATGCCGTCGATGATCTTGTCGGAGATGCGCGCCGCGCGCCGCATGAATGCGATCTCCTCATCGGACTTCACGCCCCGCTGCCAATTGACCAACGCGGTAGCATCCACCAGGGTCGCATTGGGCAATTCCTTCTGGAGCGTGAGAAACGCCTTGGCCGAGAAGTAATAATTGTCGAGTTCGAGACCGATACGCTTGTTCCCATAGCCCTTGCTGGCAAGGAACGCGGCAAGGTCCTCCATCGGGTGGCAATCGGGCGATTGCACGAAATGATCGGCATAGGAAACGGCGCGATCGTCATCCATCCAGCATGTACGGATGGCGCCGTTGGCATCCTGCGAACGGCCCCACCAGATCGGATCCTCATCGGGAAAGACGATGACGCCCTGATGGACGTAGAACGACCAGCCATCATAGCCCGTCAGCCAGGCCATATTGGAAGGGTCCTCGACGAAGAGAACGTCGATCCCCTTGTCTTCCATCGACTGACGAACCCTGGTGAGGCGTGCAGCATATTCCTGCGCGCTGAAAGGCAGCTGTGAGCCTGGCATATACCCTCCGAAGAAAGGCGCCTCGCGGGCGCCTGTAGAGCCGCCGGGTCTTCCGGCATGTATACATCTATTTGAAAATTTCGCGGACTGGAATGGGAACGTTGCTTTCCCTTGCGGAAAAATTCGTTGACAGCTTCCGGGTGCGTGATGTTGTGTACATCACTTCTATCCAGCATCGAAAATCATTCAACAGAAACAGGGGAATTACGATGAGAAGAGTCTTCCTAAAGGGCATGGCCGCGCTCGGCATCGCGGCGCTTGCTGCGGGCTCGATGATGGGCTCGGCCAGCGCACAATCGCTGCTGGAGAAGGTTGAAGGCGGTGAGCCGATCCGTATCGGTTTCGCCAACGAGATACCGTTCGCATATCCTGGCGATGACGGCAGCCCCAAGGGCTTTGTCAACGTCATCACCATAGGCATCCTGAAGAGCATGGGTTACGAAAACATCGAGCCGGTGCAGACGGAGTGGGGCGGCCTTATTCCCGGCTTGAATGCGAACCGCTTCGACATCATCACGGGCGGCATGAACATCCTGGCGAGCCGCTGCGAGAATATCGCCTTTTCCGAACCGATTGCCACGGTCGGTGACGCTTTCATCGTGGCGCCCGGAAATCCCAAGGGGATCGGCGACTACAAGAGCCTTGTCGACAATGAGGCGATCATGGTGACCGGCGCAGGCTATTCGAACATCGAGGCAGCGAAGGCCGCCGGGCTGGCCGAGGACAGCATCATGCAGGTCCCTGGTCCGACCGAGATTCTCGCCGCAGTCAGGGCAGGCCGGGCCGATGCCGGAGCGGGCACCTATTTCACCATGAAGCAGCTTGCCGACAGCTCGGACGGAGCTGTCGAAGTGACCGATCCTGGCGCCATGCCCGAGGAATCGTTCAATTGGGCCGGCATCGGTTTCCGCAAGAATGACCAAGACTTCCTCGACAAGTTCAATGCCGCATTGAAAGATTATGTCGGCTCCGAAGAGATGCTCGCCGCAGTCGCCGAATATGGCTACGACGAAGGCTCGTTGCCTGGTGACAAGACCACCGAATGGGTCTGCGCCAACCGCTAGCCTGACGGCATGGCGGACTGGCTTGCCCGGTCCGCCGCCTAACGCGAGCATCCCGCCGGGATGCGTGACTTCCGCCTTTCGTCGCCTTGAGGGGAAGCGGCATGTCCTATTTCGAATTCCTCAGCCAGTATGGCGACCGGCTCGCCAGCGGCACGCTGATCACCATGCTGCTGACGGTGCTTTCGGCACTGCTGGCGATCGCGATCGCGCTGGCCATGGGTCTGATGCGACTGGCGCCTAATGCTCTGATACGCGGCATCGCAACCGTTTATATCGAAATCTTCCGCGGGACGTCTCTGCTCGTCCAGCTCTACTGGATCTTCTTTGTGCTGCCGCTCTTTGGCATCACGCTTGAGAAGTTCACCGCCGGCTTCGTCGCCGTCGGAATGAATCTTGGCGCTTACGGGGCCGAACTGGTGCGCGGCGCGATCCTGTCCGTCCCAAGAGGCCAATGGGAGGCGGCACTGGCGCTCAACATGTCTCCGGCCAAGCGCATGCTGCGCGTGATCCTGCCGCAAGCGCTTCTCATCATGCTGCCGCCTTGGGGCAATCTCATGATCGAGCTGCTGAAGGGGACTGCCCTGGTCGCGCTGATCGCCGTCGCCGACCTCATGTTCCAGGCCAAGCAGATCAACGGCAGCACCTTCTTGTCGGCCCAGACCTTCGGGACCGCGCTGATTGTGTATTACATCCTTGCCCGTTTCATGATTACGCCCTTCATGCGTTGGCTGGAGCGTTTCATGACCCGCAAGCTGGGAAGGGCCTGAGCCATGTTCGACTGGCGCTGGGACTTCACCTGGGAGATCCTGCCTCGTCTCGTCGCGGCCACGGGCAACACGCTCATGGCGGCGGGGTTCGGTTATGCCCTCGCCGTCGTGCTGGGACTTGTCTTCGCGCTCGCCCAGCGCACGCCCTACCGCGCGTTGACTCTGGCAGTTCGCGAGACGGTCGAATTCATACGCTCGACGCCGCTGGTTCTCCAGATTTTCTTCGTATTCTATGTCGGGCCGCAATTCGGCCTCAGGCTGTCGCCATGGACGGCTGGCATGATCGCCATCGGCCTGCACTACGCCTCTTATCTGTCGGAGGTCTATCGCGGCGGTCTGGAAAGCGTGCCCAAAGGTCAGTGGGAAGCGGCGACCTCGCTGAACCTCTCGACGGCACGGACCTACTTCCGGGTCATCATTCCGCAGGCCCTGCCGCCCTCACTGGCCGGCATGGGCAATTATCTGGTCGGCATCTTCAAGGACACACCCATGCTGTCGGTTATCGGCGTGGCCGAATTGATGCACACCGCCACAGCCATCGGCTCCGAGACTTATCGCTATCTCGAGCCCTACACGCTGGTCGGAATCATCTTTCTGGCCATCTCGCTGCCCACGGCCGCCGGCATTCGCATCTTCGAGGCCTGGGTGCGCAGGAAACTGGGAATGAGCTGATGACGAACGAATCCCTCTCGGATTTCCCCCTCGCTCTCGAAGGCGACAACATGCCGATGGTGAGCTTCAGGAAGGTCACCAAGCGCTACGGCGATCTGGTCGTGCTAGATTCGCTCGATCTCGACGTTGCCGAGGGCGAAATGGTCACCATCATCGGCCCCTCGGGCTCGGGCAAAACCACCGTGCTCAGGATGCTGATGACACTGGAAACAATCAATGACGGCGTAATCTATGTCGATGGTAAACCGCTCACCCACATGCCTCAGGGTGATCGTCTGGTGCCTGCCAGCAACCGTCATCTGCGACAGATGCGCTCCAATATCGGCATGTGCTTCCAGCACTTCAATCTTTTCCCGCACATGACGGCGCTGGAAAACTGCATGGAAGGTCCGGTTCACGTGCTGGGCCTTTCGAAGAAGGAGGCGCGCGAACGTTCGGAGGAGCTGCTCGAGATGGTCGGCATGGCCGACAAGCGCAACCAGCATCCCTCCCGCCTGTCCGGCGGCCAGCAGCAGCGGGTTGCCATCGCCCGCGCGCTGGCCATGCGGCCCAAGGTGATGCTGTTCGACGAGGTCACGTCGGCGCTCGACCCCGAGGTGATCGGCGAAGTGACCAATGTCATCAGACGGCTCGTGACCGAGCACAATCTGACCATGCTCATGGTCACCCATCAGATGGGCTTCGCCAAGGACATCTCCGACCGCGTCTGCTTCTTTTACGGCGGCCGCATCGAGGAACAGGGCACGCCTGATGAGCTGTTTGGCAATCCGCAGAAGGAGCGCACACAACAATTCCTGAGTGCGGTGAAGGAGGCGACTTGAGCCTATCGCTCGCCGACATTCTGGCCGCCCGCCGAAGGATTTCCGGTGTTGCGGCCAAAACGCCGCTGGTTCCCTCCCCTTTCCTCGAAAAGACAGCAGAGACGGAATTCCTGCTCAAGCTTGAGATTGTACAGCCGATCGGAGCCTTCAAGCTGCGCGGGGCTGCAAACGCCGTTTTCGCTCTTGGACGGGACGTGAAAGGGGTCACCTGCTGCTCGACCGGAAATCATGGCCGCGGCATCGCCTATGCAGCGAGAGCGCGCGGTCTGCAGGCCGTCGTATGCATGTCGCGGCTCGTGCCACAGGCCAAGGTCGACGGTATTCGTGCGCTCGGCGCAGAAGTCCGTATCGTCGGGGAAAGCCAGGATGAAGCCCAGGCCGAAAGCCGCCGGCTTGCGAAGGAAGAAGGCTTTGCCGAGATTTCACCCTTTGACGATCCCCTTGTGATTGCCGGCCAGGGTACGATCGGGCTGGAACTTCTCGAACAGCGGCCTGATCTCGGCACCGTCCTTATCCCGCTTTCCGGCGGCGGGCTGGCCGGCGGCATTGCATTCGCCACCAAGCGCATCAAGCCGGATATCCGCGTCGTCGGCATCACCATGGATCGCGGCGCGGCCATGTACGAATCCATCCGGGCCGGCAGGCCGGTGGAGGTCCGGGAGGTCGAAAGTCTTGCGGATTCGCTCGGCGGCGGGATCGGTCTCCACAACCAGCATTCCTTCGCGCTTTGCCGTGACTATCTCGACGATATCGTGCTCGTAACCGAGGAGGAGATTTACCGCGCCATGCAGGTCCACTATTTCGAGGACAGGATCGTCTGCGAGGGCGCAAGCGCGGTCGGCGCGGCAGCGTTGTTGGCCGGCAAACTCGGCAAGGTGCCGGGGCCGATTGCCAGCATTGTCACCGGCCGCAATCTAGATATGGGCGTCTTTACTGACATTATCAGCGGCCGAGATGTCCGGCTGGGAGACATCACGATCAAGGGAATGCCTTATGGCGCATGACATAACCATCCTCACCGAGGCCGACCTGCGCCGTGCCGTTCACCTCAATCTCGAAGCGGTCGGCGTGGTCGAGAATGCCTTCACTGCGCTCGCCTCCGGCAAGGTGATCATGCCGCCGATCCTGTCCATGGCCATTCCCGAGGCCAATGGCGAGGTGGATGTGAAGACCGCCTTCATCCCCGGTTTCGATGGTTTTGCCATCAAGGTTAGTCCCGGTTTCTTCGACAACCCGAAGCTCGGTCTGCCTAGCCTCAATGGTCTCATGATCCTGTTTTCCGCCAAAACGGGGCTGGTCGAAGCCCTGTTGCTCGACAACGGCTATCTCACCGATATCCGCACGGCGGCGGCGGGTGCCGTCGCCGCTCGTCATCTGGCGCCGGTAAACGTCAAGACCGCCGGGGTTATAGGCACCGGCGTGCAGGCGCGGCTGCAGATGCAGGCCGCTCATCTGGTCCGCCCCTTCGAGCGCGCACTGGTCTGGGGCCGCGATGGCGCCAAGGCCGAGCGCTGCGCCGGGGAACTGGCCGACCTGCTCGGCATCGAGGCACGGGCGGAAGCCGATCCGGCCAGGCTGGTCGCCGAAAGCCAGTTGGTTGTCACGACGACGCCAGCGGAAGAGCCTATTGTCAAGGCCGAATGGCTGCATTCCGGCCTCCATATCACGGCCATGGGCTCCGATCAGTCCGGCAAGAACGAGATCGACCCGCAGGCGATCGTCAAGGCAGGGCTCTATGTCGCCGACCGGGTCAGCCAATGCGAGAAGCTGGGCGAATTGCGCGCGGCAATCGAAGCAGGACTATGGAAAGGTGGAACTCCGCCCGAGCTTGGTGAAATCATCGCCAAGACCAAACCGGGCCGGGAGAATGAGCGGCAGATCACCATCTGCGACCTGACCGGCACCGGCGCGCAAGACACAGCCATCGCCACCTTCGCGTTGAAGAGGGCTCGGGCCGCCGGCGCCGGGTCGATAATTTCGACCTAGCGCGAAATGATCCGGCTCGACGACCGTGACCTGAAGATACTCGCCATTCTGCGGCAGGAGGGCCGCATCTCCAAGGCAGCGCTTGCCGAGCGCGTGAACCTCACGGCGGCCCCCTGCTGGGAACGGCTCAAGCGGCTGGAGAAGGCTGGTATCATAACCGGCTATCATGCCGAGGTGGCGCTGAGGAAGATCGCGCCGCATATCGTGGTCTTCATGGCGGCGGAGCTGGAAGGCCACCGTACGGAAAACTTTCAGACTTTCGAGCGCGCGATCGAAAAATACGAGGAGATTGTCGGCTGCTGGGCCGTTGGCGGGGGTTTCGACTACATTCTCCAGATCATCACGAGGGACATCGATTCATACCAGCGGCTGATCGATCATCTGCTGGACTCCAAGGTCGGCCTGGCCCGCTATTTCACCTATGTGGTGACCAAGCCCGTCAAACAGTCGAAGCACCTGCCTTTGAGCCTCCTGCTTTCCGGTGAAGGCGACCCGAAGGACTGATCGGCCCGAGGGCAAATCTTCAGAAGAACCGTTGGCGCGGACTGCTCCTTACCGAAGAAACTTCTTCGTTCGAGAGCGCATGATCAAACATCACAGACGAATCGAGCAACACGTCTCCGTGTTCGCACTCGTAACCGCCGCCATGTTCGGATTGTGCAATGGAGGTCCTCATGTCCGCCGTCGCAATGCTGCAGAAAGCCTCGCTTTCTCATCTCAAGGACCCGCGGCTCTTCCGCGAATATTCCTATTCCGCCGGCCATTGGATCGCCGCAAGCAACGGTGACAGCGTCGATGTGACCAATCCCGCCGACGGCAGCCGGGTCGGCTGCGTACCGGCGCTTCAGGCCGCGCAGGTCGAAGAGGCAATCGACGCCGCCCATGCGGCCTTTCCTGCCTGGGCGGCACGCCTTCCGCAAGAGCGATCGGATATCCTGAAGGCCTGGCACAGCCTCATAATGGACGCGCGCGAGGATCTGGCGCAGTTGATGGTTCAGGAACAGGGCAAGCCGATCTCGGAGGCGCGTGGCGAAATCGACTATGCCGCCTCCTTCGTCGAATTCTATGCAGAAGAGGCTAAACGGCTGAACGTCGAGAGCGTGACCTCGCATCTGCCGGATGCCGAGATGCTCATCTCTCGTGAGCCCGCCGGCGTCGCTGCCCTCATCACGCCGTGGAACTTCCCGTCCGCCATGCTCACCCGCAAGGCAGCCGCGGCACTCGCCGCCGGCTGCACGGTTGTCGCCCACCCCTCCTCCGAGACGCCGTTCTCGGCACTTGCGCTGGCCGAACTCGCAGAACGTGCGGGCTTTCCCGCTGGCGTCTTCAACGTGCTGACCGGCCATGCCCCCGAGGTCGTGGGGGCCATGACGGCATCGCGGAAAGTGCGGGTTGTCTCCTTCACCGGCTCGACGGAGATCGGGCGCCTACTTTACCAGCAGAGTGCACCCACCGTGAAAAAACTGGTTATGGAACTCGGTGGGCATGCGCCCTTTATCGCCTTTGCCGATTGTGATTTCGGCCATGCCGTCGATATGGCCGTAGCGGCGAAATTCGCGACCTCCGGCCAGGACTGCCTGGCCGCCAATCGCTTCTATATCGAAAGACGTATCTACGAACGCTTCGTCGAAGCATTCGCGGCCAGGGTAGAAGTCATGCGCGTTGGGCCGGGCTCGACCGATCCGGATATCGGCCCTCTGATGAACGAAAGCGCCGTCGCCAAGCAGCAGGGCCATGTGATGGATGCTCTCGAAAAAGGTGCCAGACTTGTCACGGGCGGCGGGTTTCACTCGGCAGGCCCGCTTTTCTATCGGCCGACAGTGTTGGCCGATGTCGCCGAAACCGCCCTCCTCTTCCGAGAAGAGACCTTTGGGCCTGTAGCCGGTTTTGCGCCATTCGACAGCGAAGAAGAGGTTTTGGCCCGCGCCAACGACACGGAAACCGGGCTCGTCGCTTATCTGCATACGCGTGATCCCGGACGCATCGCACGCTTCTCGCGCCGTCTGGAATTCGGCATGGTGGCGGTCAACCGCACCAAGATCACCGGCGCTCCCATTCCCTTCGGCGGCATCAAGCAGGCCGGTCTGGGCCGCGAAGGCTCCTGCATGGGTATGGAGGACTACACCAACGTGAAGTATGTCTGCCGGGACATCCGCTGATCCCGCGAAGGTGCATTGATGTTCGACAACCCATTCTCCGATGAGGAACTGCACGGCCGGCTCACTGCCTTGCGCAGGATCATGCAGGCGCGCGGCATCGAGTTGGTTCTGCTTTCGACGCCGGAAAACATCTTCTATCTGACCGGTCTCGACCACTGGGGCTATTTCGCACCGCATCTGCTGATCGTTCCGGCGGAAGGCGAGATGGTGCTGGTCACACGCCAGATGGAACGCGTCTCGATCGAAAAACAGGTGCGCAACGCACTTTTCCAGGGGCACACCGACAGCGAGACGGCGGCCGATCTCGCCGTGCGCGTGCTGCGGGATTCCTTCGCGGCCAAGGAGCGTTCCCGTCAGGTTCTCAAGACCGTGGTTGAGGAAGTCGGCGAACGCACCGGTCATGCGCCGACGATCGGCGTCGAAACCTGGTCCTCCGGTCATTCCTACGGCTTCGGCCATGCGCTGCGCGAAAGCCTTGGCGATGTGCAGTGGGTGGATGTCACCGGACTTGTGGACGATCTGCGGCTCGTGAAATCACCTGCCGAACAGGAGCTGATGCGCAGGGCGGCCGCGGTTTCTGATGCGGCAGCCGAAGCGGCGATCGCGGCGATCCACGACGGCGCGGCCGAGCGGGATGTGGTCGCGGAATGCCACGCCGCCATGATCCGCGCCGGCGGTGACGCCCCTGGCTTCGGCCCCTTCATCCGTCCCGGCGCGAGGCTCGGCGAAGAGCACGCGACCTGGGGCAATGGCACTTATCAGGCGCATGAACCGGTCTTCCTGGAGCTTTCGGGCTGCGTCAGCCGTTATCACGCTCCGCTCGGCCGTCTCGTTCATGTGGCGAGCATCCGCGAGGGGGACGAACAGATGGCCGAAACGGCTATCGCCGCTTTCAAGGCCGTACTCGGCGCCTTGAAGCCCGGCGCCAGCGCCCGCGACGTTTACGCCGCCTGGCAGCAGGAGGTGGACGATGCCGGCCTCTCGCATTATCGCCGGCATCACTGCGGCTATTGCGTCGGCATCGGCTTTCCCCCCTCCTGGACGGGCGGCAACCGCGTCACCGGCCTGCGCCACGATTCGGATATGGAGATCCGCGAGGGCATGAGCTTCCATATCCTTTCCTGGCTGATGGGCACCGGCAAAGGCGACTATTTCGTATCCAATCCCGTGCTGCTGACAGCCAGCGGCGCGGAAGTACTTTCCCGGACCCCTGTCGGTCCCACCATCAAATAAGGAGAAGAACAATGCTCAAGAACGATATGCTGGATCAGTGGGACCGCGAGAATTTCTTCCATCCCTCGACACATCTCGCCCAGCATGCGCGCGGCGAGACGCCGAACCGTATCGTCACCGGCGGCTCGGGCGTCTATATCGAGGATCGCGACGGCAATCGTCTGCTTGATGCCTTTGCCGGCCTTTATTGCGTGAATGTCGGCTATGGCCGCACGGAAATCGCCGAGGCAATTGCAGAGCAGGCCAAGGAACTTGCCTATTACCACGCCTATGTCGGTCACGGCACGGAAGCCTCGATCACACTCGCCAAGATGATCATCGAGCGGGCACCGAAGAACATGTCGAAGGTCTATTTTGGCCTCGGCGGGTCGGACGCCAACGAGACCAACATCAAGCTCGTCTGGTACTATAACAACATGCTCGGTCGGCCGGAGAAGAAGAAGATCATCTCGCGCTGGCGCGGCTATCACGGCTCCGGCCTCATGACCGGCTCGCTGACCGGGCTGGAGACCTTCCACAACAAATTCGACCTGCCGTTCGACAAGGTCATCCATACCGAAGCGCCCTACTATTATCGCCGGCCTGATCTCGGCATGAGCGAGGCGGACTTCACCGCCCATTGCGTGGCGGAACTGGAGGCGCTGATCGAACGCGAGGGCGCCGACACCATCGCCGCCTTCATCGGCGAGCCGGTGCTCGGCACGGGCGGTATCGTGCCGCCGCCGGCCGGTTACTGGGACGCGATCCAGAAGGTGCTGAAAAAGCACGACATCCTGCTGATCGCCGACGAAGTGGTGACCGGCTTCGGCCGTCTCGGGACGATGTTCGGCTCCGACCACTACGGCATCGAGCCTGACATCATCACCATCGCCAAGGGACTGACCTCGGCCTATGCACCGCTTTCCGGCTCCATCGTCTCGAAGAAGGTCTGGGACGTGCTGGAGCGCGGCACCGACGAGAACGGCCCGATCGGCCATGGCTGGACCTATTCCGCTCATCCGATCGGCGCCGCCGCCGGCATCGCCAATCTGAAGCTGGTTGACAGCCTTGGTTTGGTCAAGAATGCCGGAGAGACCGGCGCCTATTTCGTCAAGACGATGAAAGAGGCGCTTTCCGACCACGCCAATGTCGCCGAAGTGCGCGGCGAAGGCATGCTTTGCGCGGTGGAATTCGTGGAAGACAAGGCCGAGCGCCGCTTCTTCGATCCGGCAGCGAAGATCGGGCCGCAGATGGCCGCCGCCCTTCTCAAGGAAGGCGTGATCGGCCGTGCCATGCCGCAAGGGGACATCCTCGGCTTCGCCCCGCCCCTCTGCTTGACCCGCGAGGAAGCCGACAAGGTGGTTGCCGCGACGGTGAAGGCGGTGAAGGGCGTATTCGGATAAGGATGTTGCGCCGGCTTTACCGCCAGCGCACTTCCGTCATCGAGAGGAAGCCAGGCGACCGCGTCGCCTAAGACGATATCGGTTGCCTTCGCCGGTCCTCCGTCGCTAATCATGCGGCAGACTTGAATGCCTGCCGCCAGCGGCGATTTGGAGGATGATGAATGCCAAAGACGGTTCTGCCCGTTCCACCTGCGCCAACCGTCGCAGTCGCCGGCAGTGACGCGCGCTTTCCAGTCAGGCGCATATTCTGCGTCGGACGCAATTATGCCGCCCATGCGCGCGAGATGGGCAAGGACCCGGACCGCGAACCGCCCTTCTTCTTCACCAAACCTGCCGATGCGGTGGTGGACAGCGGAACGGCGATCCCCTACCCGCCGCTGACCAGGAACCTGCATCATGAGATCGAACTGGTCGTAGCTATCGGTAAAGCCGGTTCCGATATCCCGGTTGAGGATGCGCTCGACCTTGTGTGGGGCTATGGCGTCGGAATCGACCTGACCCGCCGCGACCTGCAGGACGAGGCAAAACGGATGAGTCGCCCCTGGGACTGGAGCAAGGCATTCGACAATTCAGCCCTTTGCGGCCCGCTGATGCCGGTATCCGAAATCGGCCATCCCTCAAGCGGCCGCATCTGGCTGTCCGTCAATGAGGAAATGCGCCAGGATGCTGATCTTTCCGAGCTTATCTGGCCCGTCGCCGACGTGATATCCATCTGCAGCCGCTCAGTGCGGCTCCAGCCGGGCGACCTCATCTATACCGGTACGCCTGCCGGCGTCGGGGCGTTGCAGCCAGGTGACAGGGTCGAGGGCGGCGTGGACGGCCTGGGAGCCATCACCTTCGAAATCGCATCAGAGGGAAAGCGGTGAGCGAGATCATCCTGCACAATTATTTCCGCTCCTCCACTTCCTATCGCGTGCGCATTGCCCTGGCGATGAAGGGGCTGAAATACGACTATGTCGCCCATCACCTGAGACATGGCGAACATCGTGGCGAGGGCTATCTGGCGGTCAATCCGCAGGGCCTCGTGCCAGCTCTCATCTGGACCGACGGCACGATGATAGCGCAATCATTGGCGATCATCGAATTCCTGGACGAGATGGCTCCGCAGCCGCCACTCCTGCCAGCCGATCCGCATGGCCGGGCGCGGGTGCGCATGCTTTCCCAGATGATTGCCTGCGACATCCACCCGGTGAACAATCTGCGCATCCTTAGCGCGCTGCGCTCGCGCTACGGGGCGGACGACGCGGAGAGCGCCGACTGGTTCAGGCATTGGGTGAACGAAACCTTCCAGCCGCTTGAAAAGATTCTTTCCTTATCGCCGCAGACGGGAAAGTTCTGCCATGGCGACCAACCCACGATGGCCGATCTTTGCCTCGTTGCGCAGATCGCCAACAATGCGCGCTTCAACGTCGATATGGCGCCTTATCCGGTCATTTCGCGTATCCGCAACGCCTGCATGGAAATCCCGGCTTTCGTGGAAGCCGCGCCGCAGCATCAGCCGGATGCCGAATAGGTACTCAGGCATCTGCAGTCGCACTCTCGGTCACGAAGAGAGTAAGCGTCTCGGCGATCAGGGCCGGTTTTTCCTGGCCTTCGATCTCCATGACGCATTTGGACTTCATCAGCCAGCGACCGGGATCCTTTTCCTCCAGCGACAGCAGAGACTTGCGCAGCCGGAGCCGGTCGCCCGCGCGCACGGGCGCCAGGAAACGAACCTTGTCGAGCCCGTAATTGATGGTTACTTCAAGCCCTTCGGGTTCCGGGCCGATCTCGTAGGAAAAGCCTGAGATGAGCGACAGAGTCAGGAAACCGTGCGCGATCGGCGCACCGAACGGGCTTTCGCGCGTTGCCCGTTCCACATCGACATGGATCCACTGATGGTCACGCGTGGAATCGGCGAACTGGTCGATGACGGTCTGATCCACCGCAATCCAGTCTGAAACGCCGAGCTCCGCGCCCACGAGTTTCCTGAACTGGTCGAACGTTACTTTTCTTGCAGCCATTATTGATTATTCTCTTCTTGATTTGGAAATCTGCGCCTGGGCGATCTGACAGGCGCCTGCGGTCGACGATCTGCCGACATCTTCGAACGCGCCACCGGTGTCGCGGCGGCAGAACTTAGGCGATGATGGTAATGCTATCAATCCGGGCTTTTGGGACAGAATGGGTTCAGCGTCTGGCCGCACCTGCTTCGCGGCTCGTGTTCAGGAAGGGAAAGATGCCTGCGGGAAACATCGCCGCCGGAGGCTCGCCAAGCTCGATGACACCGATCGTCTCGCCATCCTTGAATGTCAGCCTGGCATCGAATTTCCTGGCCAATGCCTTCATGGCGCTGTTCTGGGCATGGGTCGTCACGTGGAGCCTCGTATAGCCGAGAGCATAGGCATGTGCGATCAGCCGCTCGAACAGCCGACTGCCAAGGCCGCGATGCTGAAGCTCCTTCTCGACGCTGAAGGCGATCTCACCCGTTGGTGGCTCGAGTTCCGGACGCTCATGCAGTTCGGCCGCACCAAGCACTCGTCCGTCCTCGACATAGCCGACAACCGTCGTACCCTTTTGAAAGCAGCTCTCGGCATAGCGAACGAGGAATTCGTCATTGGTCGCGCCGTTGAAACGGTCGGCGCGGCTGTCCCGGTCGAGCCGCAGCAGGTGGTCGCGGAAAAGCGGCAGCTCCGAGGGTCTGAGATGCCGCACGGTTCCTTTAAGGGTGGGATGGATTTTGATCGGTTTGCTCATCGGTCGTACTTCTCGCGGGTTCCTCCCCGAGCCGTTCGACTCGCCACGACACCGATATTGTGCACTGCAACATAAAATTCAAGCGCCGGAAGCTCATAACAGCCCCGCACTGGGCGCATGTCAGGGGCTTTTCGGCGGGAAAAATTGTCGCTCCCGAAAAAAGATGATAATATAAATCAGGTTTTAGGATTCTTCTCTGGAATTATTCTAAACTGTCGTCCATATTGAAGTGACAAGATAAATGAGGAACGCCTGATGCGTCTCACGCGACAAACCAATTACGCAATCCGCATCCTGATGTATTGCGCGGCGAATAATGSCCAGCTCAGCCGTATTCCAGACATAGCCGAAGCCTATTCGCTTTCCGAGCTCTTCCTGTTCAAGATCCTGCAGCCGCTTGTCGAGAACGGCCTGATCGAGACCGTGCGGGGCCGCAATGGCGGCGTGCGGCTGGGCAAGCCGGCCGAGCAGATCACGCTCTTCGACGTGGTGCGCGTCACCGAGGATAATTTCGCCATGGCGGAGTGCTTCGAGAACGATGCTATAGACTGCCCGCTGGTCGACAATTGCGGCGTCAACGAAGCCCTGCGCAAGGCGCTTAATGCCTTCTTCGAGGTGCTGGAGAGCTATTCGATCGCCGATCTGGTCGAGGCGCGTCCGAATATGCGCAACCTCTTGGGCATAGACGAATTGCCGCAACGCGTTGCAGCAGCCGCGAACTAAGCGGTCGCCGCTAGATTCCTGCTGACTGAGGCAGCACGAACGGCATGGTTCCGGGCGGCACCGCCCCTACCCTGAGTCGGCACTCGAATACGCGCGAGATCAGTCCGTCTTCCAGAACCTCCGCAGGCGAGCCCGCCGCGGCCATGCGGCCCCGGTGCATGACCAGAACGCGGTCCGCAAACATGGCGGTCAGGTTCAGGTCGTGCAGGATCGCGATCACTCCGCCTCCACGAGCCGCAAAATCCCGGGCGATATCCATGATGATGAGCTGGTGCTTGATATCGAGACTCGAAACCGGCTCGTCGAGGAACAGATAGCGCGGAACACCGGCAAGCACGGGCGACCATACCTGGCACAAGACCCGCGCCAGTTGCACCCGCTGTTGCTCGCCGCCGGAAAGCTCCTGATAGAGTCGACCTGCGAAACCATCCAGATCGACGCGCGCAAGCGCTCTTTCAGGCAGGCGCCCTTCTTCGCCGGCGAGCGCGCCAGTACGTCCGTTGGACAGGCCGAGACTGACGATTTCGCGCACGGTGAAGGGAAAGGACAGCGTGGTCGCTTGCGGCAGCACGGCTCTGAGGGATGCCGTCTGCCACGGCTTCAGCGAAGAAATTTCCGCACCGTTGATGTGAACCTCGCCTTCATAGGGAAGATCGCCCGACAAGGCCTTCAGCAAAGTGGTCTTTCCCGAACCGTTCGGCCCGACGATCGCCGTTACATTTCCAGCAGCCGCATCAAAACTGATGCCGGAGATGATGCGCTTGCGGCCGATTGAGACGGAAAGATTGCGCACTTCGATCATGGTGGCCGCCTTACAGATCCAGAATGCCGCGCCGGCGGAGCAATATCCACAGGAAGAACGGCGCGCCCACGGCAGCCGTCACGATACCGATCGGCAGCTCGGTCGGAGCCACGATCGTCCGGCTGACCGCATCGGCCAGCAAAAGCAGGCTTGCGCCGAGCAACGCCGAAGCCGGCAGAAGATAGCGGTGATCAGGCCCGATAAGCAGGCGCAGGAGATGCGGCACGACGATACCGACAAAGCCGATGCCGCCGGAAACGGCAACCGACGCGCCGGTAGCGGCGGCAACGGTGACGATGGCGACATTCTTGAAGCGCTGGACAGGTATGCCGAGATGAGCTGCGGAAGCCTCGCCGAGCGCCAGCGCGTTCAAGGCGCGAGCCATGAATGGCGCGGCCGCGAGCGAAAGCGCGATGATCGGCCCGGCAGCGGTGATCTTGGTCCAGGTGGCACCCGCCAGCGAACCGAGTCCCCAGAATGTCAGGTCGCGCAACTGCCGGTCATCGGCCAGATAGACGAGAACGCCCGAGAACGCGCCTGCCATGGCTCCGAGCGCGATGCCCGCCAGAAGCATGGTGGCGACGGAGGTCTGGCCGCGGCGTGTCGCGATCCGGTAAAGCAGCATGGTCGTGATGAGACCGCCGATGAAGGCAGCCAGAGGCAAGGCGTAGATGCCTGCCAGGGCCACGAACGGTCCCATGACCGTACCGCCGAGTACGATCATGGTGATGGCGCCGAGCCCCGCTCCTGCCGAGACGCCGACGAGGCCGGGATCGGCCAGCGGATTGCGGAAAAGCCCCTGCATCACAGCGCCCGATATGGCAAGTGCCGCGCCGATCAGGATGCCGAGCAGAACCCTAGGCAGCCGGATATCATAGACGATGATACGGTCACGCTCGGAAACCGTACCGCCGAGTACGGAGAGGACAGACACGTCCGATGCGCCTGCGGTCAGGCTGAAGAGCGCGACAAGCACCAGCAATCCGCAAAGCGCAGCGATCGCCAGGCGCGCCCGCGCCGAACGGTCACCCTCGCCCGCCTCCCGGCCGGCCAACACGCTCCAGCCCGTCATTCGGCCAATAAATTCCATGGTCAGGAACCAGTCAATTCGCAATCGAGGCGCCATAAAGCGCTGTCGAGAGATCGCGGACCGCCGATGCCGTCCGCGGTCCGAAACCAAGCAGATAGGCTCCGTCCATCCTGACCAGAGCCTTGTTTTTCGCAGCCGGGGTCGATGCCAGAGCAGGATGCGCAAGCACATCCTCCCCGGCAGGATCGAGATCGCCCCCGCGATCCATCATCAGGACGACATCCGGCCTGGCCTCGATGATCGCCTCATCGGTCAACTGCTTGTAGCCCTGGTAATCGGTAATGGCGTTGACGCCACCCGCCATCGTGATGATGCCGTTCGCGGCGGTTCCCGTGCCGGAGGCCAAGATGCGCCCACCCTGCATGCTGAGGATGAAGAGAACGCGCTTGCGCTCTGTGACATCGGCAGTCAGCGCTTCCGCTGCCCCGACGTCCTGGCGGATTTTTTCGGCAAGTTCGGCCGCCTTGTCCTCGATGCCGAGCGCGGCGCCGACCGTCTCTACCTTTCCAATGATCCCTGCTAGATCGAAGGTTTCAGGAACGAGAACCATGGGAATGCTGGCTTTCTGCAGAACCTCCATGGCTTCCGGCGGGCCGCTGCCCTCCAGAGCCAGGATAGCGCTCGGATTGACCGATAGCACGCCTTCCGGCGACAGGGCGCGCATATAGCCGACATCTGGGAGCTCCAATGCCTCCTGCGGAAAGATGCTGGTCGAATCGCGGGCGATGAGCTTCTCCTCCTCGCCAAGCGCATAAATGATCTCCGTCAGCGATCCGCCAATGGAAACGAGTCGAGAGGGATCGGCAAAGGCCTCCACGGCCTCCTGCGCGCGAGCCGAAAAGCCGGCCGACACAGCGAGCAATCCGGCGAGGCAAAACGTGACAAGGAGGCGTCGCGCGCCTCCGTTTCCTGAAACGGAAAAGGGAATCATGCCGTTTTCCTCATGCGGCGGTGGAACGCGGAACCCGCGGCAGATTCTCCGCCAGGAAGCGCCAGTCTTCCCGTTCCGCCTCGCCCTCGTGCCGTTTGCCGAAAAACTGGATGATGAGCTGCCGATCCGCGCCATAGGCTTCGATCGAGGTGACATGACCGTCCTTGGTCGGCTTGCGCACCGCCCATAGCTCGCGCACGTGGTCCTGGCGCAGATGGAGATGGAAGGTCGGATCCATGACATTGATCCACGGTCCCATGGGCGTCACGTTGTGGATCGGGCCGGAGTGGATCTGGATACAGCCCTTGTTGCCGACGAAGCACATGATCGGCACTTCTTCCCGAACCGAAAGGTTCATCATTGCCGCCAGCGCGTCGCCGTCAAGCGGCCAGGCATAGTCGTCGCCGATCATGCTGACGGCCTGGTGACGCGACAGCTTCAGGCTCTTCAGCAGACCGAAGAACTGGTGCACGTCCGTCATGTTGCTCCAGCGGGTGCGCAAATCCTCAAGATCAGGCCGCTCGTTGATAGCGGCCATCGCATCGTCATTGTCCGCTATCGTCACCTCCAGTTCCTGCGATTGGTCCGACACCGCCAGGTCGTCGACGAGTTTCTGATAGGCATAGAGGTTGGAGGCAGGCCTCAGATGCACTTTGTGGACCGCCTCACCGGCGGTGTCGAAGAACTGCAGACTGCGCCGGATACTGTCGCCGTCGCGCTTTTCAACGGCAAAGCCGTGTTTCCATTGCGACGGGAAGATCCTGAGGTCGATGTCCGATCCAAGAACCAGGGCGCTGTGTTGTCCCCGCACGACGTTTTCATACACGCCGATTTTCTCGTGTACGGCACTTTCGTTCCTGGTGAGCGCCATCACCTCGCCAACGGCCTCGAGCCCGCTAAGAATATCATTTGCGCGGGGATCGATTCGCACCACCCCTTCCCCGCAATGGGCGGCGACGAGTTCCGCTTCCGAGATGCCGAGCTTATTGGCGAGATCGCGTTCCCGCATCTTCGGATTCTCGATGCGTGCGGCGCGAATCTGTTCCGGGGTCGGCTTCGTATCAGCCTGCATGGAATGGTCCTACTTGTTCAGGATGAGCTTGCCCTGGCGCGTTATCTTCAACCGATAAATCGCGCCGGAGTGGTTGATCGCAATCTCGTGGGAGCCGCGAAAGAGATCCTCGCTGACGATTGTGCGCACCGCCTGCAAGCCTTGAGACGGTTTCAGGCGGCGCTGGTCGTTGAACTGAGGATTGGCGTTGTTCATGGAGAAGTGGCTGTTCACGGCGTGACCCTCTCTTGCGCCTCATACTGTTTTCTTGACAGTGATAATCAAGTTTACTAGTGAGCGCAATACCGGAGTGAACGGATCATATTTTATCCAACTCTGGGATCGAATGCCAGCCAGCCATTGAGCCAGCCAGCGCGTCACCATTTACAATGAAGGAGATGGGGCAGTGGCTTGGGGAAATGAACAATCGCGCGCGAGGCGTGGGGGCGCTCTAACAGTATCTTCGGCACCGGGTTCACGGGCACGGATAAAGACGGCACTGCTGGCCGGCGTGGCGACAATGACGATCAGCACGGCCGCGGCCATCGCGCAGGAGGCACCACAGGTGCTCTCACCGGTCGTGGTCACCGCTCCCCAAGAGCGTCCGGACACCCTGCAAGATCGAACGGTATTGACCACCACTACAGATAGACAAGAACTCGATCGTCAGATGGTCGAGGATATCAGCGATATCTCTCGCCGCATCGATGCAGGCGTCATCTTCAATGAGAATACGAAAAGCATTAATCTCCGTGGCCTCGACCAGAACCGCGTCCTGACGACGATCGACGGTATCCGGGTGCCTTGGTTGAACGATCCGCGAGAGAGTGCCCAAGGCGGGCTCAACGCTTTTGATTTCGATACAATCTCGACAATTGACATAACACGCGGCGCCGATGCTACCCGATACGGGTCCGGCGTCCTCGGTGGCGTCATCTCTTTACGCACCCTCGATCCAGAGGACCTTCTGACCGATGGTCGTCAGTATGGAGCTCTGGTCAAGGGAACATATGACAGCGTCGATCAAAGCTGGCGTACCAACGCCGCTGTGGCCGGCCGATACAATGACACCTATGTCTTGATCCAAGGTGGCTATCGCGCCGGCCATGAGACCGACAATATGGGAACGGTCGGCGGTTACGGTTCCGGGCGCACCGAAGCGAACCCCTTGGATTATGATCAAGGCAACCTGCTCGTTAAGCTACACCAGTATGTAGGAAACGGTCACCGATTCGGTTTCACGGGAGAGCTCTTCGAGCGTGACGAGGACATAGACAATCGCATCGGTACGACGAGTAGCTATCAAGAAGGCAGCCTGAAGTCGGGCGACATAGTTAAACGACAGCGCCTTTCTGCCTCTTATGATTTCATTTCACCAGACGGGACGGACTGGGTCGATATCGCCCATGTCACCGCCTATTGGACGCGCCAGCAGCTAAATAATACGACTGATGCTTTCCGCCTAAGGGACCCTCGGGCTGACGCCATTCCTGGCGATCCGTTCTTTTACGGTTATCCGACTGGCGTCTACAAGCGCGATAATGAACTTGAACAAGCCTCTTACGGTGTTACAGGCAACGTCTCGAAGGAGGTCGAACTTGGGGGGCTCGGTCATACCTTCCGCTTCGGCAGCGAGCTGTATCGCCAGGACACCCACCAATATTCGTGGGGCCAGGACAATTGTCCTGATGTAGATTGGACGATGATCCCTGATTTCATGGGGCCGCAGGCATGCAGGTTCCTGCACACCAATGCGTCTGACATGCCGGATGTCGAGAGCCTTTTCTTCGGCATCTTTGCCGAAGACGATATTGCTCTACCGTATAATATCACTCTGACGCCGGGTATTCGTTTCGACTGGTACGATCACGATCCGAAATCAACGGCAGAGTATGAGCGTGGCCCGAACTTTGATGGCACGTTGCCTGGCTCCAGCAGCGATTCCAGAGTGTCAGCAAAATTGCGGGCCGCGTGGCAGGCTACCAATGAGTTGGAGCTCTATGCGCAATGGGCACAAGCCTTCCGCGCGCCTTCGGCTCTCGAGCTCTACCAGAACTATGGACAACCTGGGTCATACGCCAGAATTGGGAATCCCGATCTCAAGCCGGAAACCAGCAATGGCTTTGAAGTCGGCGCACGGTACGAGACTGAAATCTATGGCGCCTCGATCAGCGTGTTCAACAACTACTACCGTAACTTCATCGATGCAGTGCAAATTCGACCACCAGATGACGAGTACCCCATAGCTGGCGTCACGGGTTACGAGAACCGCGCCCGTGTCCAGATTTACGGAGCTGAGTTGAGCGGCTACTGGAACTTTGCTCCAAACTGGCGGACATGGGGGTCGCTGGCCTGGTCGCACGGACGCGATACGCGAGAGGATGAATACCTCAACTCGATCCCACCGCTGCGCGCTATTGTTGGCCTCGGCTATGCTGCCGAAACCTGGGGCAGTGATGTATCCCTGACCATGGCGAGTGCCCGAACCAAGGTCGGCGACGGCGGCTTCGAGGCACCAGGTTATGGGATCGTCGACCTGACCGCCTGGTGGGAACCTGAGCAGTTGAACGGTCTCCGCATCCAAGCCGGTGTGTTCAATCTGTTCGATCAGAAATACTGGAACGCCACTGACGTGCCGGACAGCGTATCGGATACGATCCGTGATCGCTATACTGAGGCTGGACGTTCTTTCCGCGTGTCGATCTCCAAGCGCTTCTAAGATGTCGAAGGGCGAGAAATGCGATCATCGCAGAGCCGATCTTCCGACCGGGTATGAACGTCAAATTGCTGCAACGCTACGTTTCGGAGGTTGAAGAAGCATGATCCGTCATTCCGTCATCCGGTCTCTTGCGCTCGCGCTGGCCTTTGCCGGCGCGGGAGCCACCTCGGCCCAGGAAGCCGCGGCGCCGTCATCGGCCCTCAAGCTCGACCTCAACGCGGTCGAGCCCTCCAATGGCGGCTGCCGGATGACCTTCGTGGTCGAGAATGCCGTCGGCAAGGAGATCACCAAGGCGGCTTACGAGATCGCCCTTTTCGACAAGGAAGGCCGCGTCAGCCGGCTGATGGTGCTTGATTTCCAGGCGCTGCCCGCCGGCAAGACCAAGGTCAAGCAGTTCGATCTCAAGGGAGCCGACTGCGGCAATGTCGGGCGTGTGCTCATCAACGATGCCACGGCCTGCGAAGGCGACGGTATAGAGCCTGCCGCATGCATCCGCCAATTGGAAACTTCGGCAAAATCGGGCGTGCAATTCGGCACCTGAGCCGGAAGAACAAGGAAAACCCATGATCCCCTTCGCAGCCTTGCATAGACTGGCCGCCGCCCGTGGCGATGGCCTGAGGCCGGAATTCGTCAGACTGTTCGAAGAACAGGCTCAAATGGCTGCGAATCCCGACATCCTTCCGCTACCGCGGGAGTTCGAGGAATCGGGACCGGTCCCGGTTGCGGTTCTGCCCGAAACGCTGCCGGAAACGGTGATTATTTTCGAGAAATCACAACGGGAACAGGATAAGAAAGCCTCCGGTTCACCCGTCACAGCCAGGAGAAAGAAAAACGCATGTTCATCGCGATGAATCGCTTCAAGGTCATGTCCGGTTCCGAAGAGGCCTTCGAGCAGGTCTGGAAGAACCGTGATTCCAAGCTCGATGAGATGAAGGGATTCGTATCGTTTCACCTTTTGCGCGGCTCGAGGAACGAAGAGGAAGGCTATACGCTTTTTGCCTCACACACCGTCTGGGAATCGCATGAAGACTTCATGGCCTGGACGAAATCGCAGAATTTCCGCGATGCGCACAAGAACGCCGGCAGCAACAAGGTGCTTTACCAAGGCCACCCGCAATTCGAGGGCTTTTCCGTCGTCGAAGGGGCGTAGGCCGGCAACCACGCTCTCTCCATGCCTTATGCGCCGGCCAGCAGGCTGGCATTGCCTCCCGCTGCGGTAGTATCGACGCAGACCGCGCGTTCATGCGCGTAGGCGGCGGGATGGATCACCTCCGAGACCAGCGGGATGATCGGTCCCTCGCGCTCGGCCAGCGCCTGACGAACGGCCTTCAAGGCATCGATGTCGCCTGACGCGGCCACCAGATCCACAGGCAGGTGACGCAAGTCCTGCGCGGCAATGCTTCCATCCACCGCCGCAAGGGGCAGCTTCTTACCGAGCAATGGCTGCAGGGTCTTCTGCGCGCCCGACGCTACGGCCAGCACCGAGTTTCCTGCCGCAAGCGCCTGGATCACCTGCGCCAGCAGCGTTTCGGCCTCCGGCCCCAGGCAAAGCACCCGACCGCGTGGCACCAGCGTCAGCGTGTTCGCCTCGCCGGTCGGCCCCGGCAGATCGACGGGGCCATAATCGAGGGCAGCGGCCGCCGCGATCGCTTCCGCGTCCCTGCCGCGCAGATGCTTGCGGAGAACAGCAATCCGGTCTGCCTGCCTGACCCATCCGCTCCGTTCCGCGTCCGCCATCTTGCGAGCCAGTTCGCGGCTATCGGCGGTGCCTGTGGTATCCAGCCTGCCCTTGGCGGCGGCACCGCGCCGGAAGCGGCGCAGATAATGCGGTCCGCCGGCCTTTGGTCCGGTTCCCGAAAGCCCTTCGCCGCCGAAAGGCTGCGAGCCGACCACTGCGCCGATCTGGTTGCGGTTGACGTAGAGATTTCCGGCCTCGACGCGATCGACGAGATGCTGCACACGTGCGTCTATGCGCGTATGCAGGCCGAAAGTGAGGCCATAGCCTTTCGAATTGATGTCGGAGATCACCTTGTCGATCTCGTCGGCCTCGAAGGTCGCCACATGCAGCACCGGGCCGAACACCTCGCGTTCCAGTTCCCCGATGCCGCTGAGACGCAGGATGTGCGGCGCCACGAAGCGGCCGCCCGCCGGCGCCTCTAGTTTCGCGATGAGCCGGCCCTTCCGCTCCATGTCCTCGCAATAGGCGGAGATGGTCTCCTTCGCCTCGTCGTCTATCACCGGCCCGACATCGGTGGAGACGCGCCACGGCTCGCCTATCGATAGCGCCTGCGCGGCACCCTCCAGCATCTCCATCAGCCGCTTCTCGACGTCTTTCTGGACATAGAGAATGCGCAAAGCGGAGCAGCGCTGCCCGGCACTCTGGAAGGAGGAGGCCAGGATATCGCGCACGGCCTGCTCGGGCAGCGCCGTGGAATCCACGATCATGGCGTTCAGGCCGCCGGTTTCGGCGATCAGCATCGCGTCGGGCCGCGCAGTCTCTGCGAGTTGGCGCTCGATGAGGCGCGCCACCTCGGTCGAGCCGGTGAAGCAGACGCCGGCGATGCGCGGATCGGCGGTCAAGGGTGCGCCGACCGAGGGACCGTCACCGGGCAGCAACTGGAGAACGTCTTCCGGCACACCGGCCCTGTGCATAAGCCCGATGGCGCGGGCAGCGATCAGGCAGGTCTGTTCCGCCGGCTTGGCGAGGACCGCATTGCCGGTCACGAGTGCGGCGGCGATCTGGCCGGTGAAGATCGCCAGCGGAAAGTTCCATGGCGAAATGCAGGCAATGACGCCCCTCGCCTCAGTGCCGGCTTCGGCCCTCGCGGCCTGTCTGGAATAGTAATGCAGGAAATCCACGGCCTCGCGCACCTCGGCAATGCCATCGGCCAGCGTCTTGCCTGCTTCGCGGGAAGCGAGCGCGAAGAATTCCACCGCATGTTCCTCATAGAGGCCGGCTATGCGCCTGAGGATTTCCGCCCGTTCCGCCACCGGCCGCCCCGCCCAGCCCGGCTGGGCGGCAACGGCGAGCCCCACAGCCTCCTTGACCTGCTCTGGGGTGGCGTCGGTCACCGTGCCAACCACCTCGCTCACATGGGCCGGATTGACGATTTCGCGCTGCTGTCCCTTGCCCTTGCTTTTGGCACGCGTCACCGGCGCGGCAGTCCAGCGATGCGGACTCGCGAATTGAGCGCGGGCCCCGTCAATCGCAGCCATGGTGACCGGATCGCTTATGTCCCATCCTTTGGAATTCATCCGCTGGCTTCCGAAAATCTCCGAAGGCATTGGAATCGCTGGGTTATGCGCATCGCCCTGATTTTCGACCGCGTCGAAAGGATCACGCGCGATTTCTTCCGCGCCAACCTCCTCATCCACGATCTGGTGCACAAAGGACGAATTGGCGCCATTCTCCAGAAGCCTTCGCACGAGATAAGCGAGCAGATCCGAATGGGCGCCGACCGGCGCATAGATGCGGCAACGCATACCTTCCGCCCGCTTCACCGTTTCGTGCAGCGCTTCGCCCATGCCGTGCAGGCGCTGGAATTCAAAGCTGTCCCTGTCCGGTGCCATGGCAAGGATCGCAGCGACCGTATGCGCGTTATGGGTGGCGAATTGCGGATAGATGCGGTCCGTCATCGCCAGGAGCTTACGGGCGCAGGCGATGTAGGAGACATCCGTGTTCACCTTGCGCGTGAATACCGGGTAGCCGGCAAGACCCATGACCTGGGCACGCTTGATCTCCGTGTCCCAATAGGCGCCCTTGACTAGGCGTACCATTATGCGCCGGTCCAGTTTTTCCGCCAGTCCATGCAGCCAGTCGAGCACATAGGATGCTCGCGGACCATAAGCCTGCACGACCACGCCGAAGCCGTCCCAGCCGGCCAGCGACGGGTCGGAAAGAACCTGCTCGATCACGTCGAGAGACAGATCCAGCCGGTCCGCTTCCTCGGCATCGATATTGAGTCCCATGCGTGCGTCACGCGCTGCCTGGGCGAGAGAAAGGAGCCGCTCGGACAGTACGGGCAGCATCTTTTCCCGCTGCGGAGCCTCATAGCGCGGATGGAGCGCGGAAAGCTTGACCGAGATACCAGGATTTGCGCGGATGTCGGTAAGGTTCGACTGACGGGCCAGGGCCGCAATCGCATGCGCATAGGCGCTGTGATAGCGCAGCGCATCTGCCTCGGTGCGCGCAGCCTCGCCAAGCATGTCGTAGGAGTAGAGATAGCCCTTGGCGATCATCGAACGTCCGCGCTTCAGCGCCTCGTCGATGGTGCGGCCGAGCACGAACTGCTCGCCCATCTCGCGCATGGCAGCCGCCACCGCCGTGCGGATGACGGGTTCACCGAGCCTACGGACCATGGAACGCAGTGTTCGTTCAATGCCGCCCTCGCCTTCTTCCAGCACCCGGCCGGTCAGCATCAGCGCCCAGGTTGAAGCATTGACGAAGATCGAAGCGGATTCGCCCGAATGTGCCGACCAGTCATGCGGAGCGATCTTGTCGGCGATAAGATCGTCCATAGTCTCCGCATCGGGGACACGCAAAAGCGCTTCCGCCAGACACATTAGCGCCACGCCTTCCTTTGTCGAAAGACCATATTCGGAAAGGAAAGCCTCCATCAGATGAGGGTCGGAAGCCTTGCGCACCTTGTACACGAGCTCGGCTGCGCGGGCTGAGATCGTCGTCCGCTGCTGCGGCGAAAGGCCGGCGGTCCTGACCAGATGGGCAAGCGCGGCATTCTCGTCGGGAAGGTAATTGGCGCGGATGTCCTTGCGGATTTCGTCGAGCATCGTTTCAGGCATATCAGACCTTGGAATCTCTTACGCTGCAATGCGTCCTGGCGTGAGAGATAGCATATCCCAACCCGGCCGGTGATCTTAATTTCTCGACATCGCAGTACGTTCGCACTAACAGGTCAGTATATTTTTCACAGATTGGACCGTGGAATGCCATGCCGGAAGCACAATTGGACCGCATTGACCGCAACATCCTCGATGCGCTGTCGCATGACGGCCGTCTTTCGATCGCTGAACTCGGCCGCAAGGTCGGCCTGTCGAAGACACCAGTCCAGGCACGCCTGCGCCGACTGGAGAAGGATGGCTTCATCCGCGGCTATGCTGCCCTCATAGACCGCGAACGCATGGGTGAAGGCCACATAGCCTTCGTTCAGGTGACGCTTTCCGACACTCGCTCGGCCGCCCTCGACGCCTTCAACCGCGCCGCTGTGAAAGTGCCGGAGATCGAACAATGCCACATGATCGCCGGCGGCTTCGACTACCTGCTGAAAGTCAGGACGAAGGATATTTCTGCCTATCGCCGGATACTGGGGGAACGCATTTCGGCCCTGCCCCATGTCGCGCAGACTTCCACCTTCGTGGCCATGGAGACCGTCAAGGATCGGTAGTGCTTTCGGGAACATCCAGCGTCTTCAGGAACGCTATCAGGGCTTTTCGGCCGCGCTCCGTGAAGATGACACCCTCAATTTCACTTATCCCGGCAGGCGCATCCGGTGCATTGCTATAATGGTCGATGACCTCTTCAAGTGTGGCGAACTGGCCGGCATGCATGTAGGGCGCGCGGCTTGCCGCGCCGCGCAGCGAGGGTGTCTTATAGGCGCGGAGCAATTCCTCCCCTTCCCGCACGGCAAAACGCAGTTCCGCGCATTGCTTCGGCTCCGCGTCACTATAGGGACCGAGGCAGTTGAACGGATCGTCCAGCGCCTGTCGGACTGCCGCCGCCCGGCCAAGATCCTCGGGCAAGCCGGGGACCGCAGACACACCGGTATTGTGGAAATGATCGTCGGTGAAGCGCGGGCCGTTGTGGCAATTGATGCAATTGGCCTTGCCGATAAAAAGCTTCAGCCCTTCCATTTCGAGATCGGAGAAGACAGCATCGCCTTGCGGCTCGCTTCCTGACGCGACAGCGGCGGCGAAGCGGTCAAATCGCGTTTCCGGCGGCACAATGGAACGCTCGAAAGCAGCGATCGCCTTGCCGATATTGGCAAAGACCCGGTCAATGGCGGTTCGATCCGCTGACCGCATGGCTGACCAGGTTGCTCTTTCCTCCACCGTCCCCAGAGGGCCGGCATTGCGCGGCAGGTGAGCGAGCGATGGGAGAGGACCGAAGATCCGTTCGTAACGGGAGCGGTAGTGTTCAGCGATAAAATGCGCATAGCCGGTGCGGTTCCCGCCGTGCTCACGCGCATCTTCCATGGGCACCAGCGCCTGCGCCCACAGGCTGTCGCGGCGACCGTCCCAGAACATCCACGGACTCCAGCCGACGCCGGCAAGCGGCATGGTCCGACGATTAGTCTCCGACACGCCGACCGCCCGCGGCTTGCTGTCCTGGAACTGCTTTTCGATCATATGGCAGGTGGCGCAGGAAACGAGGCCGTCGCCGCTCAAGCCGGTATCGAAAAAGAGCGAGGCGCCAAGCGCGGCAGCCAGCGGATCATCGGCAACACGGTTGCTGGGATCAGCCGGCAACGCCGGCAGCGAAGCCAGCGAAAGGGAACCAACGATCTCCTTCTCTTCCTCCGTCAGCGCGTTCGGATTGCAGGCCGACAGAGCGGGGATGGCCAGGAACGCGGCCATGAACCCCCGGAGGAACGATAAGGGCCAGGACATCAAAGCACGATGTTGAACACCACCTCGTCATCGCCTGCGGGAGACAAGATGGAGAAGCGAAGTTCCCACCAGCCGCCCATATTGAAACGCACGCCCTCGATGCGATAGCGGCCGTCGGGAAGCGGACCCGTCACCTGTGGCGCCGTCGGCAATCCATGTCCGTGTTCAGGCATCCCGCCGTCAATGGAAACGATGGCATCCGTTGCCGGAGACCCATCCGCCATGGTGACAGAAACAAGCCAGGAATGAAGTTTTCCTTGCTCCACCGGTTCTGCTTCGGGCTCAATGCTTACTGCATAGATGCCGTTCGCACTCGATTTTGAGCGGGCAAGGTCGAGATCATCCGGCGGCCGTGCGACAAGATGCATCGCCGCCATGCCGATCGCGATGATTGCCAGAAGCGCGGCGGCTAACAGAACAACACGGCGAGATGGCCACTTCATCGCTGCCTGCACCCTTCCCCTTGAATCTCATGCGATCTTATCCAGCCGTCGTTCAGGACGCCACTGAAATGAGACTTGACGTCGGACTCGTTTGACCTCGAGGCGGAAAGTGCTATGCGCGAAGCCATGTATCGAGGGGAGATCGCATGAAGCAAGGCGTCGTATCGGTTGGTGAATGCATGCTCGAGCTTTCGGGAGGCGAAGGCGGCAATTGGCGCATGGGCCATGCCGGCGACACCTTCAACACGCTTTGGACGATCCGAGCCCTGACGAAGCCGGAGACTACGACCGATTATCTGACCGCTTTCGGTGACGATCCCTTCTCGAAAGACCAAATTGCCTTTTTTCGGCAACACGGGATAGGCACGGCTGCGAGCCCGGTCATTCCGGGAGCCTGTCCGGGCATGTATGCCATTTCGCTGAATGGAGCGGAGCGGTCATTCACGTACTGGCGTTCGGAGGCAGCCGCGCGTCGGCTTGCAGACGACCCGGATGCCTTGGCAAAAAGCCTTCAAAATAGAGGGCTTATTTACTTTTCCGGAATCACTTTGGCAATTTTGAAGGAACCAGCGCGCGCAACGCTTCTCTCGGCGATTCGCGAGGCGCGCGAGGCCGGCACCCGTATCGCTTTCGATCCGAACTACCGCGCCCGTCTCTGGCCTTCCAGGGACGCCGCGCGAGAAGCGATCTCAGCAGCTCTGACGGTGACGGATATTGCTCTTCCGACCTTTCCGGACGAATCTGATCTCTTTGACGACGACGCCCCCGCCGTGACGGCTGAACGCCTCAGAATGGCCGGCGTGTCGGAGATCGCCGTCAAGGACGGCGAGAAGCCGGCATTTGTCAGTCATCAGGGTGGATTGGCATCGATCCCCGCCATTCACGTTTCCGATGCAATCGATACGACCGGGGCCGGCGACAGTTTCAACGGCGCCTATCTGGCGGCTCGCCTTGCTGGCATTGAGCCCAAGCTGGCGGCCACCAAGGCGCATCGCGTGGCTGCGGCAGTCGTGCGAGTGCACGGCGCACTCGCGCCCTTCGAGCTGTTGCAGAAGTCTTTTGGGGAGTGACGGCTTCCTGATTGGCCACCCTGTTGCGGCCAATCGGTCTCACCCAAGCCGGAACCGATATTCCGTCACCTGCCGGTATATTTCACCAGGTCGGAGAACCGCCTGCGGAAAATGGGGATGGTTGGGCGAATCGGGCCATATCTGCGGTTCGAGGCAGAAGCCGGCATGGGGGCGGTATCTAATCCCTTGAAGACCGGCAAGATCAGGATCAAGCTTGTGTCCGGCATAAAACTGGATCCCGGGTTCCGTCGTCCATACCTCCATTTCCACACCAGAACCCGTGCCCTGTGCCCAGGCAGCGAGTTGCAGCGGCCTGCGGGCAGCCGCCAGACAGAAATTGTGATCATACGGGATCTGATCGCCGTCTTCGGTCCGGATAGGACGCGAAAGCTGGAAATCGAATGCGGTACCCGCCACCGGTACAACGAAGCCGGTCGGGATTTGCTCTTCATCTACGGGAAGATAGGCCGAGGCGTTGATCATCAGCCGATGATCGAGAATGTCGCCGGTTCCGCCATTGTCGAGATTGAAATAGGAGTGATGCGCCAGGTTGCATAAAGTCGGTGCGTCGCAGACGGCTTCCAGCTCGATCGACAGCGTGCCGGGCAGCCGCAAACGGTAGGTACAGGTAACATCAAGCGCACCAGGAAAGCCCATGCTGCCGTCCGGGTCGTGCAAGGCGAGTGAGACGAAATCATCGCCGCTATCGACGCACCGCCAGACCTGCTGAGCGAAACCTTCACGCCCGCCATGCAGGCTATGCTTACCAGCTTCGTTCAGATCAGCCTGGAAACGCTCGCCGTCAATGGTGAAACGGCCGGCCGCAATCCGGTTCGCGTAGCGGCCGACGATTGCACCGAAATAGGATGGATGGCGCAGATAATCATCGAGCGTCTCGAAGCCGAGGACGAGCGGCGCGCCGTGATCTGCCAGCCTAAGGTCCTGAATGGCGGCGCCCAGGGTAAGAACGGCGGCGGTAAGCCCGCCGCCGGAGATAACGTGACGATGGACGGCTTCGCCCTCGGCAGTCTGGCCGAAAACCTCCTCCGTCATCACGCGCTGGCTACAGCCCGAGACCGCCGATGCAGACATATTTGGTATCGAGGTAGTCCTCGATGCCCTGATGCCCGCCTTCGCGTCCGAGGCCGGACTCCTTCACGCCGCCAAAGGGGGCCTCGACCGTGGTGATGATACCCTCATTCACGCCGACGAGACCGTATTTCAGGCCTTCCATGACACGGAAGGCGCGGCCAAGATCGGATGTGTAGAAGTAGCAGGCAAGGCCGAATTCGGTGTCATTGGCGAGCGCCACGGCATCCTCTTCCTTGGCGAAGCGGAAGATCGGCGAAACAGGACCGAAAATTTCCTCCTTCATGAAGCGCATATCGGGCGTAGCATCCGTGATGACGGTCGGCTGGAAGAACGTGCCGCCCAGCGCGTGACGCTCGCCACCGGCCGCAATCCTGGCGCCCTTGGCTCTCGCATCCGCAATCAGTTCCTCGACCTTCTCCACAGCCTTGTCGTCGATCAGCGGTCCCTGCTGCGTCCCTTCCTCCAGGCCGGGGCCGACCTTGAGCTGATTCGTGCGGGCAACCAGCTTCTCGACAAAAGCGTCATGGATGCCGTCCTGGACGAAGAAGCGGTTGGTGCATACGCAGGTCTGGCCCGAATTGCGGTATTTGGCAGCGATCGCCCCTTCCACCGCCCGATCAACATCGGCATCGTCGAAAACGAGAAACGGCGCGTTGCCGCCGAGTTCCATCGACACCTTCTTGACCGTCGAGGCGGACTTTTCGAGCAGGATCTTGCCGACCTCGGTCGAGCCGGTGAAGGTGATCTTCTTCACAAGCGGATTTGTGCAGAGTTCGTCGCCAATCTCCGAGGCCGAACCGGTGACGATGTTGACGACCCCTTTCGGGATGCCGGCTTCCTCGCAGAGCGCGCCCCAGGCAAGGCCCGAATAGGGCGTTTGCGAAGCAGGCTTGGCGACGGCCGTGCAACCAGCCGCGAGCGCGGGGCCGATCTTCCTCGCCAGCATGGATGAAGGGAAATTCCAGGGCGTGATCGCACCGATGACGCCGACCGGCTCCCTTGTCACCAGGATGCGGCGATCGGCCCAAGGCGAGGGAACGACGTCGCCATAGACGCGCCTGCCCTCTTCCGCGAACCACAGCACATAGGCAGCCGACATGCCGACCTCGCCCTTGGCTTCCGCCATGGGCTTGCCCTGTTCCAACACCAGAAGCTCGGCCAGCGCATCCTGATTGTCCATGATGACATCGTGCAGCTTGCGCAGGAGCTTGGCGCGGTCGTTGGCCGAGGTCTTTTTCCAGGAGTGGAAGGCCCTTTCCGCGGCTTCGATCGCGCGCGCTGTCTCCGCCTTGCCGGACTTCGGCACGGTTCCGATCTTGAGGCCTGTCGCCGGATTGTTGACGTCGATCGTCTGCCCGGAATCGGCCGGCACCCATTCGCCGTCGATATAATTGGCTTCGCGCATGAAATGGCTAGTCTTCTGGAGCATTGTCTTGCCTCCTTGAGGCGCCGTCACCGGCACCAATATTCCGATTTCCTCGATGAGCGCAGAGCCGGCCGATATGCCGCTTCGCGCGAGCAGGGCACGATCATGGAACCTCGCCCACCATCGCCGCGACAACCTGCGTCATTTCGGCGAACCGGACAACCGTCACGGCACGGCAAAATGCGCCTGGCTCAATAGCCATGACCGTCTGGCTCGTGCCGGTTGACGCGTCAGAATGCGACGCCCGCTCACAAGCCTAGTTAGTGCCGCTCGGGCAGTCGGCAAGCCGGTCATCATGGGGCGCAGGCCTCAGCCGAACACCCATTGTGCAATGGCGAGCCAGGTACCGGTGGTCAGGAAGGCGCAGACTGTACCGATCGTCATGGCGTTGGAGGCAAGAGCCTGCCCTGTGCCGAAGCGGGCGGCAATCAGATAGGTGTTGACGCCGGAAGGCAGGGAAGCCACGGCTACCGTGACTTTCGCCGCCAGAGGAGACAGACCGAACAGCATCGCCATCGCCAGTGCGACTGCCGGCATGAGGACAAGCTTGACCGCCACCAGCACGACTGCCGGACTGAGATGGCCTGACAGTCCGAATTTCCTCAAGCCGAGTCCCATCGCAAAAAGGGCGAGCGGTCCGGCCAAATTTGCCAGACTGTCGATCAGACGGCCGGCAAGAGATGGCGTTTCAAGACTAGTCAGCCGCCAGAACAGGCCGGCAAGGATGCCGATGATCAACGGATTGACGAGCATGGTCGACAGGAACTGGCGAAGGAGGCCGACGAAGTCTATGCCGCCGCCCTTTCCCTTGCCGCCGACAAGGACGAGCAGGATGATGGTGGCCGCTGTCATCGTGGGAAGATGGACCGAAAGGATCAGCGAAAGCACCTCGAAGCCGCTCTGGCCAAAGGCGCCGAGAATGAGCGGCACGCCGAGCAGAAGCTGGTTCGAGAACGCAGCCGTCACCCCCGCCACGACGCCGGCGCGCTCGTCACGGCCGAAAATGTAGATGACCGAGAACTGGGCGGTCAGCCAAGCGATTGCCCCGGATGAAAAATAGGCACCCCAGAGCGACCACGGCACGCCGTCATGGAAATCCGCGCCGGCCATGGTGCGGAACAAAAGCAGTGGCAAAGCGATCGTCACCGCGAAATCGGTCAGCGCGTCGCCGGTCTGGGCTTTCAGCAGACCGGCCCAGCCAGCAACATAACCGAGTGCGACAAGACCGAAGACGAATCCGATTGTTTCGGCAACTGGAGACATGAGCCGGCTCTACGCGACACGGAAGATTACCGCAAGGCGAGGCTGGCAAATGATCACCACCAGGGGTCGACCGGGGCGTTGTCTTGTCGCATGCGGGATTTGCGTTTCCTATATAGCCCGCAGAAAGGAGCGTGAATGTCTCGCCTTTTCCTAGTTCTCATAGTGCTGGCCTTGGCCGCTCCGGTCGAAGCCACCGAGGCCGGATGGGCCCTGCTCCGAAATGGCGGACAGGTCATCCTGATCAATCATGCAGACGCGCCCGGCACAAGCGAGCCGGTCAATTTCGATATCGAGGATTGCTCTACCCAGCGCAATCTTTCCGACCGCGGCAGACAGCAGGCGCGGCGCATGGGAGCGCTTTTCGAGGCGCGCGCCGCGCCGATCGAAAAGGTTCTCACGAGCCGCTATTGCCGCGCCCGTGACACCGCTCGACTCGCCTTCGAAGATATCGAGATCGAAGACTTCGAAGCGCTCGACTCGTTCGCTGATCATCCCGAGAGCAAGGATGCGCAAACCACCGCGGTACGCGAGCGAATCCTGGCGCATTCAGGTGCCGGCAACCTCGTCATGGTCACTCATCAGGCAAACATCACGGCCTTGACGGGCGCGACGCCGCGCGAAAGCGAGGCCGTCATCGTTTCACGAAAAGATGACGGCTTAGGCGTCGCGGCCCGGATAATCTTCCGATAACGTGAGATATCCGACGTGACCGATAGCCCCTTTTCCTGCCAGCCAAAACGCATTAGACAGCCGCACATTATGACAAGACAAAACTTCCCCCAGACGAGGGACCGCAAGTGACGACGACATTCGACAAGGTTGCCGACATCATCGCCGAGACGAGCGAGATCGATCGCGACAAGATTACACCGGAAAGCCATACGATCGATGATCTGGGGATCGACAGCCTCGATTTCCTCGACATCGTCTTTGCGATCGACAAGGAATTCGGCATCAAGGTTCCACTGGAAAAATGGACGCAGGAGGTAAATGACGGCAAGGTTTCCACCGAGGAATACTTCGTCATGAAGAACCTGTGCGCCAAGATCGACGCGCTTGTCGCCGCCAAGGCCGCCTGAACGGCTCCCCAAGCGCGGCAGCACATATACGAGGCCGGCATGAGCGCCCGCGACGTCATGATTACCGGTATAGGCATGGTTTCTTCGCTCGGCGAAGGAACTGACGCCCATTGGCAGGCGCTGACAGCCGAGAAGCCGACGCCGGTGCTCGATTGCGAACGCTTCTCGCCTTACCTCATACATCCGCTGCCCGGGATCGACTGGGGCCTTCAGATCCCCAAACGCGGTGACCAGCGTCAGATGGAGACCTGGCAGCGTCTCGGCACCTATACGGCCGGCCTTGCGCTCGACGACGCAGGCGTGAAGGATGATGAAGCACTGGTGGCCAGCATGGACATGATCGTTGCGGCCGGCGGCGGTGAGCGCGATCAGGCGGTGGATCAGGGCATCCTCGATGCCGCCATGACGCGCAACGACCACGACATCCTGCTCAACGAGAAACTGACAACCGAATTGCGGCCGACTTTGTTTCTGGCGCAGCTCTCCAACCTGCTCGCCGGCAATATTTCGATTGTCCACAAGGTCACAGGCTCCTCCCGCACATTCATGGGCGAGGAAGGCGCAGGCATTTCAGCCATCGAGACTGCAGCGGCGCGCATCCGCTCCGGTCAGTCCAGCCACATTCTTGTCGGTGCGGCCTTCCAGACCGAGCATCCGGACATGCTGCTTGCCTACGAGCTTGCAGGATATCTCAGTCGAGGCGACTGGACCCCCGTCTGGCAACGTGAAAAGGCCGAAGGCGGTGGCGTCATCACCGGCTCGGGCGCCGCATTCCTCGTACTGGAATCGCGCGAACATGCCGAGAAACGAGGGCGAAAAGCCTATGCGGCCATCGGACCGGTCGTTTCGGAGCGAGTTCGCCGCTCGCGAGCGGATCTGGCGGAGGCGTTGACAGGCATGCTGGAGTCTCTGCCCCCGCGAGACGGGACCATAATGACGCTTTCCGGCGCGTCGGGTGCACATGCGGCAACGGCGGCGGAAAAGCAGGCTCTTTCCACCGCGCCCGGTTTCGCGATTCGCGGCTTCTCCTCACTCACCGGACACCTGAAGGAGGCGCAATTCCCCTTCGCCATCGCGCTCGCCGCGCTCGCCATCGAGCGGGGTCACCCTTACCCGGTTTTCGACGCAGAGAACGAGCAGCCTCTCGAAGGTGCGCCGGAGACTGTGCTGGCAACGGCGATCGGCTACAATCTCTTCGAAGGCATGGGCCTTGTGACCAAGGCTTGAGGAGGCAGGGCAAGGTGAAGACGACCGACAGTTTTGGAAGACCGGTGGTCGTGGTGACCGGGATGGGCGTGGTCACATCGCTCGGCCAGGGCAAGGCCGACAACTGGTCGGCCCTCACCAGCGGCCGCTCAGGCATCCATCCCATCACGCGTTTCCCCATCGATCATTTGGCAACGACCATAGCCGGCACGGTAGATTTCCTGCCTTCCAGCGACAAGGGCGCCAGCGCCCTCACCTACCAGCTTGCCGATCTGGCCGCCGAGGAAGCGATAGCCGAAGCCGGGATTCCTACCGACGACTTCACCGGTCCTCTCTTCCTCGCAGCTCCTCCGGTAGAACTCGACTGGCACGACCGCCTGGCTCTTTACGCTTCCGCCAAGGAAGAAGACGGCTTCCGCAATCTTCTCGCCAATGCCCGCCGCCGTCGCGAGCGGGATTATTTCGATGCCAGCCAATTCGGCACCATTGCCGATCGGCTGGCCGACAAATTCGGCACGAGGGGCCTGCCAATCACGCTCTCCACGGCCTGTGCGTCTGGCGCAACCGCCATCCAGCTCGGCGTCGAAGCGATCCGGCGCGGCGAATGCGATCGCGCCCTTGCAATCGGGGCCGACGGCTCGGCCACCGCCGAGGCGCTCATCCGCTTCTCGCTGCTTTCTGCTCTCTCGACTCAGAATGAGCGGCCGGAAAAAGCCTCGAAACCCTTTTCGAAGGATCGCGACGGCTTCGTGCTGGCCGAAGGCTCCGGGGCTCTCGTGCTGGAATCGCTAGAAAGCGCGCTAGCGCGAGGGGCGGAAATCCTCGGCGTCATGCGCGGCTGCGGCGAGAAGGCGGACGACTTCCACCGCACCCGCTCCAAACCGGACGGATCGCCGGCAATCGCCGCCGTGCAGGCTGCCCTTTCGGACGCCGGCATGAGCGACAGCGAAATCGCCTATATCAATGCGCATGGCACCTCGACGCCGGAAAATGACAAGATGGAGCATTTGTCGCTCTCGACCGTCTTCGGTGAACGTATGCGCGAGATTCCGATTTCGTCCAACAAGTCGATGATCGGCCACACGCTGTCGGCGGCCGGTGCCGTCGAGGCGGTATTCTCGCTTATGACCATGCGCGAGAGCGTCATCCCGCCGACGATAAACTATGACAATCCCGATCCGGCGATCGAGCTGGACGTAGTGCCGAACAGGAAGCGCGAGGCAGACATCACCAGCGTGCTGTCCAATTCCTTCGGCTTCGGCGGGCAGAATACCTGCCTTGTCATGGCACGCGAACCGGTCTAAGCGACAGCTTTTGCTGAAGCGGGACACTGGCTGATGCGCGCATTGCAACTGGTCGCGGACCGGAAACTCGAAACCGTGGAGATCGATCCGCCCCCGCCCCCCGCCCGCGGCGAGGTGACGTTGCGCATAAGTGCCGTCGCTCTCAATCATATCGATGTCTGGGGCTGGCGCGGCATGGCTTTCGCCAAGCGCAAGATGCCGCTTACCGTCGGGGCCGAAGCCTCCGGCATCGTCGATGCCGTCGGCCCCGGAGTGTCGGAGCTGCAGCCCGGCCAGATCGTCTCGATTTATGGCGCGCGCACCTGCGGGCTCTGCCGCCCCTGCCGCGAAGGCCGCGACAATCTCTGCGAGCATGTTTCCGGCGTGCATGGCTTCCATCTCGACGGTTTTGCCCAGGAAAAGATGAACCTGCCTGCGCGGCTTCTCGTGCCGGCCCCTCCGGGCGTGGACGAGATAGGCGCCGCGGTGGCGCCCGTAACCTTCGGTACAGTCGAGCACATGCTGTTCGACAATGCGAAGCTGGAGCCCGGTGAAACCATCCTCATCCATGCCGGTGGCTCTGGCATCGGCTCCGCGGCGATCCAACTCGCCAAGCGCATGGGCTGCACGGTCATCACCACGGTGGGCTCGTTCGAGAAGATGGAAAAAGCCGCGGCGCTCGGTGCCGATCATGTCATCAACTATCGCGAGGAGCGCTTCGAGGGTGTCGTACGCAAGCTGACGAAGAAGCGAGGCGTCGACGTAGTCTTCGAACATGTCGGCGCCGATACCTGGGCAGGTTCCATGCTGTCGCTCAGGCGCGGCGGCAGGCTGGTAACCTGTGGCTCGACTTCAGGCGTCTCGACCAGCATGAACCTGATGCAGCTCTTCCAGCAGCAATTGAAGATCTTGGGTTCGTTCGGCTGCCGCATGGAGAATATGGCAAACGCGATGCAGAAAATGGCTGCTGGCCTGGTCCATCCGGTCATCGACACCATCGCCGGCTTCGACGAGATCGATACTGCCCTCAAGCGGATGGAAGGCCGCGACGTCTTCGGCAAGATCATATTGCGCGTGAATTGAGAACGGTCGCGCCCATGAAGCGCTTCCTTTATCGAAACGCGCAAAGACTGAAGAAAGCGGAATACTGGACCACGGCCCAGCTCATCCGAGCGGCACTGTCCGTGTTGCGCCGCGTGCCGGTCGATACCGCGCTCGATTTTGCTGATCGGTGGGCACGGCGCGTCGGCCCCTGGCTCGGCCGCCACCGCGTGGCGATGGAAAATCTGCGCCGGGCCTATCCGGAGAAATCCGAAGAGGAAAGGGAAGCAATCGCCTCCGACATGTGGGCGAATATGGCGCGCCTTGCCGTCGAATACATCTTCCTGGACCAGTTGTTCGACTTCGACCCCGCCCGGCCGGAACCGGGGCGCGTTGAAGTGGTCGGCATCGAGATTTTCATGCGCATCCGGGCAGAGAAGAAGCCGCTCATCTTCTTCACCGCCCATCTCGGCAATTTCGAATTCCTGCCGATCGCCGCGGCGAGTTTTGACCTGCCGGTCACCGCCCTCTTCCGTCCGCCCAACAACCCATATGTCGCCGACTATATTTATTCGACGCGCAAGGCAGCCATGGGCGAGTTGTTGCCCTCACAGGCCGGCGTGGCGCTGCAGCTTGCCCGCGTGCTGGAGCGGGGCGGCAATATCGGCGTACTGGTGGACCAGAAATTCAGGCGCGGCATCCGCACCACCTTCTTCAGCCGCGAATGTGAAACGAACCCCCTCGTTCCGAAGCTTGCCCGCCAGTATGATTGCGATGTCTACCCGGCGCGCTGCATCCGCCTTCCCGGCGGACGCTTCCGCCTTGAGGTCGAGGAAAAGCTCGAACTGCCCCGCGACGACAAAGGCGCGGTCGACATCCAGCGCACAACCCAACTGCTCAACGACATCGTGGAAGGCTGGATCCGTCAAGACCCCGGCCAGTGGATGTGGTTCCACAAGCGCTGGCAGCTCAGCTCGAAATCTAGACGATCGGCAGCCCTCAAACGTCAAGGCGTATGAAGCTATGTCAACAATCAAAGCGACTGTTCCAGGCACCGGCTTGTTCGTTTAGCGGACCAGATCCAACATTTTGTAGTAGGCAAGCGTCGCCGACACATAGAGCCGCCGCAGTCCATGGAATGGGATGGGCGTGATGTCAGTGACAGGTAGCGGCAGGGCTGCAGGGTTCTCACTCACCAGGTAGTCAGCGATCCACTCACCCATCTTGCTCTGCAGCGCGACCCCACGTCCCTGGCAGCCTACAAGAAAGAGCAATCCCTTTTCGGGCTCGTGCAGGTGCGGCAGGAAATCCTGGGTGATAGCTACCCGCCCACCCCAGCGAAATTCGATTGGCTGGTTGGCCAGCACAGGATAGGCACGCGCAAGCATTCGTTCAACATGGGCGAAGTCGCCGTCGGTTGTCGGATTAGCAAAGGTGCCGCGTCCACCCATCAGGAAGCGGCCATCCCGGTCGCGACGGAAATAGGAAAGAAGCCGTCGGGTATCCGAAGCGACCACCTGGTTCTTAAGGACCATCCGGTCAAGATTGGCCGAGAGCGGTCTGGTCGCGACCTGGAAGCTGTTCGCTGCGATGATAGTCTGCTCGAGCTTGGGCCACAGTTGTTTGCTGTATGCGTTCGTGCAGACCACCACATCACGCGCATTTACCCGCGAACCTCGGTTGGTCGAGACGGTCCATCCGGAGGCACTCCGGGAAAGGCCGGTGGCGGCTGTGTGGGTGGCGACGAAGGCACCTTTGGATAGAGCGGCCCGCGCCAGACCACGCGTGTAACTCAGGGGCTGAACACTGCCGCCGCGGCGGTCGATCCAGCCTCCCTCATAGCTGTCAGTTCCGAGCAGATCGGCCATCTCCGCCTTGGTTAGCTCAGCCACATCTGCTCCAAGTGCTTTCCACTGCCTGCAGCGGTCGAGGGCCGCCGGCAATGCGGCTTTCGAATGGGCCGGCTGGGCCCAACCCGAGCGTGTGTCGTCGCAATCGATGCCGTAGCGGTCGATGAGCTCGAAAACTTTGGCGGCTGTCGAACCGAAATTCTCTGCCGCTTTGGCGCCAGCTTCCCACCCGAACATTTTCCTGAGGTCGTCGGGATCGTATTTGATGCCCGGAATAACCTGCCCGCCGCTGCGGCCTGATGCGCCCCAACCGATATCTCCGGCCTCTACAACCTGCACGGAGCGGCCTGCTTCGACGAGGTGCAAGGCCGTTGATAGCCCCGCGAAGCCGCCTCCGATGACGGCAACGTCGACAGTCACGTCCTGGTCGAGCGGCCTGGTTTCAGGCGCAGGCGCTGCTGTAGCCTTCCAAAGCGAAGGGGGAAGTTGAAGCTTGATCACAGGAAAGCCTATTTGTTGAGAACGCGGCGGAGAAAGTCGCGGGTCCGGTCATGTTGGGGATCTGTGAGCACGCTCTCGGCCGGCCCTTCCTCGACAATCAGGCCGCCATCCATGAACAGCACCCTGTCGCCGACTTCTCGAGCAAAGCCCATCTCGTGCGTGACCACGAGCATGGTCATCCCGTCGTTGGCGAGATCACGCATGGCGGCAAGCACTTCGCCGACAAGTTCCGGGTCAAGCGCCGAGGTTGGCTCATCGAACAGAATCGCTTTGGGCCGCATGGCAAGTGCCCTAGCGATGGCGACGCGCTGCTGCTGTCCGCCTGAAAGTGACGCCGGATAGCTATCGGCCTTTGTAGCCAACCCTATACGGTCGAGAAGTGCCCGGCCGTGCGCTTCAGCTTCACGCCGAGGCTCTCCCTTCACGTAGATCGGGCCTTCGATGACATTCTCCAGGGCAGTGCGATGAGGAAACAGATTGAAGCGCTGGAAGACCATCGTCACAGAGGTTCGGATGTCGTGGATCGAGGGTTTCCTTCGATCGACCTCTACGCCGTCGATAGTGACGCGCCCGTCATCATGGCTTTCAAGCCCATTGATGCAGCGAAGCAAGGTCGATTTTCCGGAACCCGATGCACCGATGAGGCAGACGACCTCGCCCTGCGCGACCTCGACGTCGATGCCTTTCAGGACTTCGAGATCGCCAAAGCGTTTGTGGATGTTCTCAAGGCGGATCATCGGGTTCCGAACCTCCGCTCCAGATAGCCTGCAAGCAGGATCAGCGGCACCGACAGGGCGAGATAGAGCAGCGCCACAAATGTGTAGACTGTCATGTTGTCGAAGGTCGACGAGGCTACCAACTTGCCCTTCATGGTAAGTTCGGCGACCGTTATGACAGAGGCCTGCGAAGTATCTTTCAGAAGCATGATCATGGTGTTGCCGTATGGTGGCAGCACGGTGCGAATGGCTTGCGGCAGGATCACACGCCGCATCATCAGCGGCCATTTCATGCCGATCGACTGGGCGGCCTCGATCTGGCCTTTTTCGATCGCCTCGAGCCCGGCGCGGAAGTTTTCCGCCATATAGCAGGAGTAGGCGATGCCGAGTCCGATTGCGCCTGCCTGGAAGGCGGTCAATTCAATGCCCAATTCTGGCAGCACGAAGTAGATGTAAAAGAGCTGGACAAGGATCGGTATGCCGCGCACTGTGTTGACGATCGTCTTTGATATGAGGACCAGGGCACCGATGCCCGAATAGCGCATCAGAGCCCAGACGAGCCCCAGGACCGTGGAGATCACCAGTGCTGCTATCGTCAGCGAAACGGTGATCACCACGCCGTCAATGAGGATAGGCAGATACTGCCCGGCTTTGCTCAGGAACTGCGGCATCCCGATTAGCCTTCGGAATCAACGGCCGCTTATTGGAGACCCCACTTAGCGGCAAGCTCGTCTATGACGCCTTTTTCCTTAAGCCTGGAGAGAGCGGTATTTAGGCGCTCCAAAAGCTCTGTGTCCTCCTTGCGGACCCCAAGCCCAACCGAGCCGACATATTGGCTCTCATAATTAGCGAACTTCGCATTGGGATAGTTCCCCTGGGAGAGCTGGTAGGCCATGATTGGCTTGTCGCCCATTCCAGCCTTGATGCGGCCGCGATTTACCTCGCTGAGAATGTCGGCAAGGGAATCGTAAACGCGAACCTCGCCAAAGCCACCAGCGGCCTGGAGATTTTCAAGATAGACGGTGCCTTGCTGCACACCGATCACCTCTCCAGCCAGTTCCTCGAAGGAGGATGAGATCTTGGTGTTGTCGTCGGCTGCCACGACGATGCCCTCGCCATAAGGCATAACCGGATCAGAGAAGTTGATCACCTCCTTGCGTGTGTCGGTGATAAGCATGGCCGCTGAAATAATGTCGATGCGGCCAGAGGTCAGCGAAGGGATCAGAGAGGCAAAATCCACCGGCTGAACATTCACTTCAAACCCGGCTTCCTTGCCAGCGGCCTGGATCAAATCGACCATCATTCCCTGGATACTGTTGGTTGAGACGTCCAGGAACGTGAATGGCACGCCGGTTGGCGTCGAGCCGACATTGAGGGTTTCAGCAGAAGCCGGCTGCGTCGCGGCGATGGTCAGAAGAGCGGCGCCCGCAAGAAAAGATTTAAGTTTCATTGTCCAGTCCTTTCCCATTGATTGTTATTGGTCTGCCTGACGAGATACCCACCCGAAGAGATCGATCGCACTGCCTCTATGAGGCGTGGTGCTAGTTCCGCTTCCATGGCCTCGATCGACCAGCGGCTTGTCGGGCAGGAAATGTTCACCGCACCTAGTGCAGTGCCGTCGGCCCCAATGACCGCAGATGCGATGTTCAGGTCCCCGACATAGAATTCTTCCACAGCGCTGGCAAAACCGCGCTCGCGCGCCTCGTCCACCTTGGCCATCACGGCATTTACATCAGTGAGGGTACGGGCGGTGAAGGCCGTCATCGCAGTGCGCTCGATGATCGCAAGCGCCTTCTCACGTGGCAGCGTGGCCAGGAAGGCACGACCGGAGGCGGCGCAAAACATCGGGATGCGGGTTCCGATAGGCATATGGATGAAGGAGCGCCGGTTGGCCGTGAAGCGGGCCAGATAGACCATCTCGGTGCCGTCAGGTTCTGACAGGTTAACGGACTCGCCGCAAGCGTGGTTCAGGTCCACGAGATGCGGATTGGCGCGTTCGATCAGCGGATCCGAAGCAAGATAGAATGTCCCTATCTCCAGCGTACGCGGGGTCAGTCGCCAACGCTTCGCGGCGTCTTTGCGGAGGTAACCCAGCATCTCGAACGTGTGGGTGAACCGCTGCGCAGCGCTCTTGGTAATGCCGGCCTCCACTGCGAGTTCGGCCAGGCTCAGGCTCTCTCGCCCCTGGAAGGCGCGAAGTACCGCGAACCCTCGTTCGACCGATTCCACAAAAAGACGACCGCGCTCGTTCACTTACCCTCTCGATCAGATCGCTCTGCGATATTCTATAGCGCAACGCGATAAGACTGTATGAGGTCACCGTCCCTAGTCAAGCCACTTCAGGTTGCGTGCGGACGAATAGCTGGATTGCCGGCCGCGACCAGAATGGACGAACCGAGCTGCGGCGAAGCGAAATGCTCAGAACGGCTCGATGAAGCGCCGCCGTTTCGTGTCGCCATCGCGGTTTGCCAGCGTGTCGAGCGTGAGCTTCAACACATCGCGCGTGGTCGCGGGATCAATCACATCGTCATAAACGAAGCGTGCCGCGGTTTCGATTGCCGAACCGGCATGCTGCATGGCGCCTAGCAATTCCTGCCGGCGGCGGTCGCGTTCTTCCGCATCGGCGATCTGCTCCAGCTCGCGGCCATGAGCAATCTCCACTGCGCCTTCGAGGCCCATGCCACCATATTCGGCTGTCGGCCATGCCAGAAGAACAGCCGGACGAAGGGCCTGGGAACCCATGATATAGAAGCCGAGGCCGTAGGCCTTGCGCAGGACCACCGTCATGATCGGGGCGCGCGCATTGGCAAGCGCGACAAGCAGGCGGGCGCTGTGACGAACAAGACCGGTCTTCTCCGCGTCCGGGCCGACCATAAGGCCGGGCGTATCACAAAGCAGGAGGACAGGAATGTCGAATGCGTCGCATATCTGCGTGAAGCGCGCTGCCTTGTCCGAGGCCGGCGTATCTATCGAACCCGCCAAGTGCATCGGCTGGTTGGCAATGACGCCGACAGTGCGGCCACCGATGCGCGCGAAGGTGGTCATTATCGCCTTGCCGAAATCGCGGCGCAATTCCAGCACCGAGCCGACGTCGCAGATATGCTCGATCGCCTTGCGCACATCGTAAGCCCGGCGGCGGTTCTCCGGGACAACAGTACGCAGTACCGAGGTGTCCGGCTCGATCACCTCGCCGCGCCACGGAGCGAAATAGGAAAGGTAACGCTTGGCGAGTTCGATAGCATCCGTTTCGTCCTCGGCCACGAGATCGACGACGCCGGACTTGGCATGCATGTCGACGGGCCCGATCTCCTCCGGCGCCAGCCGCTTGCCCATTGCCGCGGCCACTAGCGGCCCGCCAAGACCGATGGCGCTCCCTTTTATGCCGATCAGACAATCGCACATGCCGGCAAGATTGGCATGACCGGCAAAGGCCCGCGACGGCNCCTCGGCCACGAGATCGACGACGCCGGACTTGGCATGCATGTCGACGGGCCCGATCTCCTCCGGCGCCAGCCGCTTGCCCATTGCCGCGGCCACTGGCGGCCCGCCAAGACCGATGGCGCTCCCTTTTATGCCGATCAGACAATCGCACATGCCGGCAAGATTGGCATGACCGGCAAAGGCCCGCGACGGCACGATGCCGACGGTCGGCACGAGGCCCGAAAGCCGGGCGAAGACCACGAAAGTCTCCGGCGTGAGCCGGCGTCCGGGCGAGCCGTCCTGCGGTCGAGCGCCGCCACCATCGAGCCAGCAGATCACCGGCAGGTGCAGTTCTTCCGCATGGGCGAACATGCGGGTGATCTTGTGATGATTGATGTAGCTCTGCGAGCCGCCATAGACCGTGTAGTCGTAGAGCACGATGTCGACCGCCTGCCCTTCGACCTTGGCCGTGCCCATGACGAGCCCGTCGGCCGGACCGCTCATGCCGTCGATTACGGGACGAGCGAGACCGCCATATTCAACGAAGCTTCCCTCGTCGACGATCGCCGCCAGCGCCTGCCTTGCTGTCCAGCGGCCGCGACCCTTTTGTTTCGCAACTGCTTCAGGCCTGGCATCGTCCTGAAGGGCGGCACGCGCTTCGAGCACCGCCTTTAGATCCGGGCGTTCATCATTCTTCTCGGTCAACTATCGAGTCCTGTCCTGCTTCACGCTTCGATGACGACAAGCAGCTGATCTTCGGAAACCATGTCGCCCTCGGCGACGGCATATTCCTTGATCCTGCCCGAGACTGTCGCGAGGATCGGTATTTCCATCTTCATGCTGGAAAGGATGATCAGTTCGTCGCCTTGCGAAACCGTGTCGCCGACGGATTTTTCCAGGGTTTCGACGATGCCGGCAATTTCCGATTTGATCGAGACTGTCATGCAACTCTCCTGAACGATAAGTCCGCGTGCTGCGGCGTCACGTGGCAAGCTTCTGCCGCTTGAGACGGAGACCGTGGGCCTCACGGTCCCATGTTCCTTCAACCGTCCCCTGCTCGCGCAAGACATGTTTCTGGATCTTCTGTGTCGGCGTCTTGGGCAGTTCGTCAACCACTCTGAAATAGCGCGGCACCATGAAATGCGGCAGGCGCGGCTTCAGGAACTCGACAAGCTCGAAAGGATCGAAGGCGGCCGGCTCCTTGAGGGCAATAACCGCCATCACTTCTTCCTCGCCGATTTCGTCTCGTACAGCGACCACCGCAGCTTCCTTGACGTTCGGATGAGCGGCGACTTCGGTCTCGACCTCGAAGGAGGAGATGTTCTCTCCGCGCCGGCGGATCGTATCCTTCATGCGATCGACAAAGAAGAAATTGCCCTCCTGGTCCTGACGGAAAGCATCTCCCGTATGGAACCAGCCGTTGCGCCAAGCGCGCGCGGTGGCGGCGTCGTCCTTGTAATAGCCGTCGGACAAAGCCCAGGGACGGTCAGCTCGCACGACGAGTTCGCCGACTTCTCCGGGTGCGACTTCGCAGTCATTGGCATCGACGATACGCAGCGTCATGCCTTCCCGCGCCTTGCCGCACGTGCCGACCGGCGAGGGGTAGAGCTCAGACAGGATCGGAATGCTGACTTCGGTCATGTTGAAGAGCGTATATATCTCGCAGCCGAAACGCTCTCCGAATTTGCGCGCATCCTCGACCAGGGGAATCATCAGCCCAACCCGCAAGCTCGATTTGGCGTCATCAGGACTTGGCGGCGCCTTGCTGATCAGAGGCGTCATCGAACCGAGCAGCGTGGCTATGGTCGCCCTGCCCTCGTTTACCACCTTCCAGAATTCCGAGGCCCGGAAGGATTCCACGATAGCCACCGATCCGCCGCGAATGAGCATGACATAGACGGCCACCGTGCCGCCCACATGAAAAAGCGGCAGATTAATAAGGTATCGGTCGTCTGAATTGGCGAAATGGTAAGGCTCGGCCGAGACCGAATAGAGGTGCAGATAGGAAGAACGCACACCCTTTGACGGACCGGTGGTTCCGGAGGTGTACATGATGCACTGCAAGTCCCAGGGCGCAATGCCCCGCGCAAGCGGCTTCAGATTTGTTTCGTCGCCGTCCAGAGCCTTGTCGTCATGCAGCGCAAGTCTTGTTTTGCTCGCCGGTTTGCCTTTCAGCGTGACGATCGTCTCCAGCCTGGCTGTAGGTATGTCATTCAGCCGTTCGACCAGATCCGCATGGGCGATGATCACCTTCGCATCGGAATTGTCGATGACGTGGGCGAGAAGACTGCCGCGATAGGCAAGATTGATCGGCACGCAGACCGCGCCGATGTAATTGATGGCGAACCATACCCGCAGCGCATCAGGTCCGTTCGGCAGCCACGACAGCACATGGTCACCCTGTTGGACCCCAAGTTGCTGTAGCCCAGCCGCAGTGCGCCGGACAACGGACAGGGTCTCGGCATAGGTCCATTCGGAACCGTTCTCGAAATGGACGAAGACCTTGTCTGGCTGACTGGCCGCATGCTTCTCGAGAATATAGCGAAGCACACAATCCGCAGCGTCCGGAACGCGTTTGTCTTTGACGGAGATGCCCATCACGTTCTCACTTTTCTTACCGTCGGGATGCGCCTTACCGGATCGAAACCTCGCCCATATAGGCTTGTTTCACGGCATTCGACTTCTGCAATTCCGCTGGTGAGCCCTGCGCGATCAGCCGTCCGCCCTGAATGAGGTAGGCATAGTCGACGAATTCGAGCGATCGCTCCACCACTTGCTCGACCAACAGGATCGACACGCCCTGCTCGCGGATCTGATCGAGCTTGGTGAAGACCTCCTCGATCAGGATTGGAGCCAGACCTGTCGAAGGTTCGTCCAGCATGACCACGTCTGGTTTGCGGATCAGAGCCTGGGAGATTGCAAGCATCTGCTGCTGGCCGCCGGACAGCGAGCCTGCCGCATCGCTCGCCTTCTGCTTCAGAATGGGGAACAGAGAATATTGCTCCTCCAGCCGCCGCTGCACCTCGGCGCGGCTCAAAGAGACGCTGGCGAGACCAAGGTCGAGATTGTCTTCCACGCTCAGCTTGCGGAAAATGCGCCGGCCCTCTGCGACATGCGACAGCCCTTTACGGACGAGCGCCTCCGCTCCGGTGCCGGCGACGTTCTCCCCATTGAGCAGAACCTCACCGCCCTTTGGGCGGATCAGACCCGATACGGCGCGCAGCACCGTTGATTTGCCGGCCCCGTTGGCCCCCAGAAGAGCCACCGCCTCCCCCCGCCCGACGGCAAGGCTGATGCCCTGCACGACGGGGATGGCGTTGTAGCCAGCCGTAAGGTCTCTGATGTCGAGAATCGGTTCCGGACGGCTCATTTCGCGCCACCCATATAAGCATTGATGACGGCTTCGTCGTTGAAGACCTCCTCCGAAGTCCCTGCAGCAAGGATGCGGCCCTGATCCAGGACGGTCACATGATCGGCCACATTCGCCACGAGTTCGATGTGGTGCTCGACCATCACGAGGGTCATCCCGAGGCGGCGGATTTCCTTCAGCAGATCTCCCAGCCGGTCAAGTTCGCCCATCGAAAGGCCTGCGGCCGGCTCATCGAGCAGGATCAGCCGCGGGCGGGCCATCAGCGCCCTTGCGATCTCCGCCAGTCGCTGCTGGCCATGGGTGAGTTCTGCGGCCGGCAAATGCGCCATGCCGTCAAGTCCGACCAGCGATAGTAGCTGATGCGCCTCACGCGTGATCTCCCGCTTTTCACGCACTGCCCGCAGCAGCGAAAGGGCGATCTCGAACCCTGACGCCTTTTCACGCGTGTACGCACCGAAGCAGGTGTTCTCCAGCACCGACAGATCGCCCAGCAGCTTCGGCGTCTGGAACGTGCGCTGTACACCAAGCTTGGCGATCTGTTCCGGCGCCATCCCGAGCAGTTCGGCTCCGTCAAGCTTGATGGTTCCGCCATTGGCCGGATAGAAGCCCGAGACAACATTGAGCAGCGTCGTCTTGCCCGAACCGTTCGGCCCGACGATGACATGGATGCTGCCAGGCTCCACATTCAGCGTCACATCATCGAGCGCCTTCAGGCCGCCGAACTGCTTGCGCAGGTTAGCTATGGTCAGCGAAGCGCCTTCGACAGGCTCCGCCTCGTGCTTGAGCCTGCCGGTTGGCGCGCCGACCATAGCCTTGCGGGAACGCCGGCGACCGACCTGGTCCACGCCGCCGGCAAGCCCCGCCGGCAGGAAAACCGAGAATGCAAGCAGGCCAAAGCCGAAAACGATCATGCGGTATTCGCGCAGCGCCGTCAGCAGCTCGGGCAGGACATAGAAGGCGAGCACACCGAACAGCGGCCCGGCCAGCCTCCCCGGCCCGCCGAGCACCACGATGAAGAGAAACAGGATCGAGAACTCGAAGGAGAATTCCTCGGGCGTGACGACGATCTTGGCCGCGGCATAGAAAGCTCCAGCCAGTCCGGCGCAGGCACCGGAGAATGCAAAAGCGAAGAGCCGCATGCGGGCGGACGAAATGCCGTTTGCCTGCGCGCCGATATTGCCGTCACGAAGCGCGTGCAGCGCCCAGCCTATGCGCGAATTCACCAGATTGGCGATGATCCACCACAACAAAGCGGCGACGGCCACCAGGATGACGAAGAACCCGGTTTGGCCCTGCAACGGCCCGATCGAAGGGCTCGGAATCCCGATCACGCCGGCATAGCCGCCGGTGAAATCACGCCACTCCACCAGCATGGCCGGTACAACGAGCGTGAAGGCAATGGTGATCAGCACAAAATACCAGGACGACAGGCGCAGAGCCGGCAATCCGAGGAGGACGCTGAAGCCGAGCCCTACCAGAGTCGATAGACCTGCTGCCGGCCAGAAATTCCAGCCGTAATTGACGGTCGCGATCGCAGTGGCGTAGGCGCCGACGCAGACGAGCGCGCCATGGGCTATGGAGATGATGCCCATATAGCCGGTCAGCACGTTCAGCCCCATCGCTCCGATGAGATAAACGGCGGCGAAGGTGAAAAGCGTGAGGTAATGGCCGTTGACGAAGGCCACCGCGACCGCGCCGACGGCAAGAATGGCGCAGAGCACCGTCTCTGGCGTGAAACGCGCCCCTGCCCTGCCGACAGCCTGGTTTGCTGAACCACTCATGGGATCAAACGCTCCTGCCGGCAGCCTTACCGAACAATCCGTTCGGGCGGATGAGCAACACGACGAGCAGGATTCCAAGCAGCAGCAATTGCCGGTATCCGGTGGAAAGTGTGATGGAGCTGAGGCTCTCAACGCAGCCGATGATGATGCCGGCCAGCAGCGTTCCCCAGTTGCTTCCGACGCCGCCGAGCGCAATCGCCATGAATCCCTTGACCAGCAGGGCTAGCCCGAGAGACGTGCTGGCCAGCATCAGGGGAGCGGCGATAATGCCTGCGAAGGCGCAGTAGGCCGCGCCCGCGGCAAAGGAGATCATGGTGAGGTGCAATGGGTTGATGCCGTTGAGCCTCGCTCCGTCCCGATCTTCGGAAACCGCCGATATCGCCTTGCCAATGCGGGTGCGGCGGTAGACATATTCGATGGCGAAGACGCTGGCGACGACAATGACGAGCACCGCCACCTGATGGGTGTTGAAGGCCACCGGCCCGACGAACATGGTATCGAGGCTCGTTCCCGGCAGCGACGGCACGAAGCGCGGATCGGCCCTGAAAACCTGATCCGCGATATTGATGATGATGATCGAAAAGGCGAGCGTGCTTATCAGCCAGCCGTGGTGGTGCGACTGAACCTTCAGATGCGGCGCTACTGCCACGCGTTCCTCGAGGACTCCCAGCGCGCCTACGGCCAGCACCACCCCGATCGTGCCGACAATCCACGCCATGGACATGTCCGTTAGGAACAGCCAGCCCAGCATGGCACCAAGCATGACGAATTCGCCCTGCGCCAGGTTGAAGACGTTGGTCGGCTTGTAGGCGATGTTGAGGCCAATGCCGGCCATGGCGTAGACCGCGCCAAGCGTCACGCCATTGACCATCAGCGCCAGGAAGTCCTCCAGAAGCATGGCAGGCCCTTAGCCGCGCGGCCTGAAAAGACCTTGCGAGGCGGTGACCAGTTCGCCTGGATCTTCGACGAAGACCTGCGCCATGGCCGCCGCTTCCGGCCCATAGGCGGTATGGTTTTCCGCAGTGAACTTCATCTCGCCGAAGAGGCCCTTATAGCCGGTGAGTTGGTCGAGATACGCCTTGATCTCGTCGGTATCGAGTGACTCCGTTTCCTCCGCTGCATGCTTGAGGACATGCAGGAAGTCGTAATATGGGCTAGTCGCTGCCGGCGGAAGGGCTGCGGGCGGCAAGCCCAATCCCAGGATCTTGTCGATATAGCTCCTGACGCGCTCGTCGGGCTGCTCGCTGTCGGTGAAAGTCAATGCCTTGTAACTGGCAGCGAAGGCATCCGGATAGCGTGCCGCATCCGGCACAGCCTTGTCTGCCGCGGCGAAGACCAGCCCGATGTGGCCGACAACCGGCGGCTGCCAGCCAAGCCGTTGCAGGCCGACGAAGAACTGCGTCACATCGATATTGTTGGAGACGAAGGCGCAGAGAGCTTCCGCCCCAGCACTTCTCAGAGAACGCAGGAAAGGCGTCAGATCGTTGGAGCGCAAGGGGGAGATCTGTTCGCCGACGATGGTCAGGCCGCGTGCCGGCAGTTCTTCCTTGCAGGCGGCGAGAACCGAGGTTCCGGCGGCAGAATCTTCAACCAGGATACCGATCTTCTTGGCCCGGGTCTTCTCCGCCAGATGCTCGGCATAGATCACCGCCTGCGTCTCGACGGTGAACACGCACTGGTAATGATAAGGATACCGAGTGCCGGCGCCGCCTTCACTGGCGGTGATGTAGCCGGACTGGATGATCTTGGCCGGCGTCGAGACGGCCAGCGAAGCGAGCGTCTGCGAACTGCCCACCGGACCGACGACGAATTTGACGTCCTGATTGATCAGTTCGCGCATGGCGATCGGCTCGTTCGCCGGCGCGCCCGCGTCGTCCACCTCGACTTTGACCAGCTTACGACCGAGAATGCCGCCTGCCGAGTTGATCTCCTCGAGGGCAATGTCACCAGCAGCATAGAGCGCTTCGAAGCTGCTTGCCAGCGGTCCGGTCAGCGGGCGAACCCAGCCGATCTTCAACTCGTCGTCGGCGAGTGCGCGGCCGATGATGCCCGGCATGGCGAGCATGGCGGCACTGGCGGCGCCGGCTTTCAGCAACTGCCGACGGCCGATCGGCGCGGCAAGGGCGCGGTCCTGCAGAATCTTCATTCTCTCCTCCACCGATTGCACGGGTTTTTCCGGTTCCTCAGTAGCGGAGGATAGACAGACGACGACAGGGCGACTTGTGTGAATACGCTATGCCGACTGCCGGACCTAGCGCCTGGGCACAAGCATGTCGTGACCGATCGCGCAAAACCGGCTCCACTCAGATCAGGGTGGATGCATGAAGGTTCTTTGCGAGAAGAAGGGGCACATCGCCCTCGTCACCATCAACCGGCCAGAGGTCCGCAACTGCTTCGACCCGGAAACGACCGTGCGGCTCGCCGAGGCCTGGCGCGGCATCAAGGCGGATGACGGAATCCGAGTGGCCGTAGTGACCGGTGCCGGCGAGAAAGCCTTCTGCTCCGGCGCCGATCTCGGCCGCATGTTGCCGCTGATGAGCGGCGACAGGACGCCGGAAGACGAATGGGACCGGATGGTTGCAGGCGACGACAGCTATTTCGAGACGGCGCTGCTGCGCAGCTTCGATATCGGCAAGCCTGTGATCGCTGCGATCAACGGGATAGCCGTAGCAGGCGGAATGGAAATGGCTCAGGGCACCGATATCCGGATCGCCTCGGAAACGGCCGTCTTCGGCATGCCGGAGGTGCGCTGGGCGATCTTCCCCAAGGGCGGCTCGACGGTGCGCCTGCCGCGTCAGGTGTCGCAATCCACGGCGATGGAGATGCTTCTGACCGGCGACATGATCGACGCGCGCCGCGCGCTCGAGATAGGCTTCGTCAGCCATGTCGTGCCGCAGGCCGAGGTGCTGGACAAATCCATGCAAATCGCCGAGCGCATTGCGCGCAACGGCCCACTTGCCGCGCGAGCAATCCGCCAATCCGTCCGTGAATGCTTCGGCCGCCCTGAAAACGAGGCGTTGCGGATGGAGCAGGCATTCGCGAGACCAGTCTTCGAAAGCGAGGATATTCGCGAAGGCCCACGCGCTTTCATGGAGAAGCGCGAGCCGCGATATAACGGCCGGTAGACGGGTCATAGCCATTTCACACAAGTCTCCAGACGAACCCCACCCTTAGATTCGGATCAATCGCTTCGCGTATCGGGAGGAAGGCAAATGTCCGCAAACACGCAACACCAGTTCCCTGTTCTCGCCGAGCTCGTCGCCGGATCGTCTTTCGACCGCATGGCGATGAAACTGCTGCTGGTCGTCGCCGGTTCAGCGGCGCTGACACTTTCAGCAAAGACGAACGTGCCCTTCTTCCCGGTGCCAATGACATTGCAGACGTTGGTCGTGCTTCTGCTCGGGGCTGCCTACGGTCCACGGCTCGCGGCGGCAACCGTGCTCGTATACCTCGCGCAGGGAGCGGCCGGACTTCCCGTGCTTGCCGGAACGCCGGAGCGCGGCATCGGCCTTGCTTATATGGTCGGCCCGACTGGCGGCTTTCTTGCAGGCTTTATTATCGCGGCAGCGCTGACGGGAGCCCTCGCCCGCTTCGGCTGGACGGCTTCCGTCGGCCGGGCCACCGTGACGATGACGGCTGGAACCGTCGCGCTTTACGTGCCTGGCCTGCTCTGGCTCGGCTTCTTCGCCGACTGGGACAAAGCTCTTGAACTCGGCCTTATGCCCTTTGTCTACGGCGACATGCTGAAATTGGCCGTCGCGGCCATTGCAGCCCCGGTCACATGGCATATCCTGCACCGGATCCGCTGAGCGAAACCTCGTATCCCGGATCAGGAGGAGAAATGGCAGAGGAATTCCGCCTTCCCGACCCTAAACTGCCGTCGCTCGGCGAGCGGACGCTTGCCGGCGTCATGGAGCGCAACCTGCGCCGCAATCCGGACAAGACGGCTTTGCGCGACCCGCGGCGCTCCTTGACCTATCGCCAGCTCAACGACGAGGCACTGCGCTTAGCCGGCGGCATCACGAAGCTCGGCGTCGAGCGCCAGCAGCCGCTTCTGTTGATGCTCGACAACCATATGGACTACATCTCATGCTGGATCGCGCTCGGCCTCACCGGGCGCGTCGAGGTGCCTATCAACACCGCCTATCTCGGCTCGATCCTCGTTCATGTGATCAACAATTGCGGCGCGCGCGCCATCATCATCGAGGATCATTATGTCGAGCGTCTTGCCGCGATCGCGGACCAGATTCCCGCACTGGAGGAAGTTGTCATACGCGGCGACGTTAGCCAGGCGGCCGCCCTGCCCGAACGCATGCGGGTGCGGCCCTATTCCGACCTCTTTGACGCCGAGCCGGCTGAGCCAGAGGCGATCGCGCCCTGGGACCTGATAGGCATCATGTACACCTCGGGCACGACTGGCCTGTCCAAAGGTGTCCGCGTCACCCATGCGCATGCCTATGGCTACTCGACGCCGGAGATCTACGGCGCCTGCAAGCAGGACGACACGGCGCTGGTAGTCCTGCCACTGTTCCATATCGGCGGCCAATGGAAGGGCGTCTACAATACCCTGATCGCCGGCGGCACGACGATCATATTGCCGCGCTTCCGCGCCACGCAGTTCTGGGATGACATCCGGGAATATGGTTGCACTTATACCATGCTGCTCGGGGTGATGGCAGAATTCCTCTACCGTCAGCCGGAAAGCGAAAGGGACCGCGACCACCCGCTGAAACAGATCATCATGGTGCCGGTCATGGCCGATCTGGAGGGTTTCAAGAAGCGGTTCGGTATCGAGATCGTCAGTTCCGCCTATGGCTCAACAGAGGCAGCGGTGGCAATCCTGTCGCCCATCGGAGGCGCCGAGCCTGGTAAGATCGGCTGGCCGCGGCCGGATTACGATATCCGCCTCGTTGACGAGAACGACATGGACGTCCCGCCCGGCAAGGCGGGCGAGCTTGTCATCCGCGCCAAGGAACCCTGGGTGATCATGGACGGCTACCACGACATGCCGGAGGCGACCGCTTCGGCATGGCGCAATCTCTGGTTCCACACCGGCGACACCATGAAACGCGACGAGCGTGGAATGCTGATCTTCGTCGACCGCGTGAAGGACGCGATCCGCCGCCGCGGCGAAAATGTTTCGAGTTTCGAGGTCGAGCGCGAGATCCTGGAGCATCCGGCCGTTGCCGAATGCGCCGTGGTCGCGGTGCCGAGCGACGCCACGGAGGACGACATCAAGGCTTGTGTGGTCCTGCGGAAGGACGTCGAGGTCAGCGGGGAGGAATTGTTCACGTTCCTGCAATCGCGGCTGCCCTATTTTATGATACCGCGCTACTTCCAGTTCATGGACGAACTTCCCCGCACGCCGACCGAGAAAATCCGCAAGCAGCACCTGCGTGAGATCGGTGTCCCCGGAGGCACCTGGGATGCGGAGAAAGCGGGTTTCCCGCAAACCGGACGGCGACAGGCATGAGTGAGAACGGGAAGCTGAACGATGAATTGGTAGCGGTCGAGGCGCGTCGGCAGGCAGGCCGGGACGAAGCGCGCGCGGAAGCGGTCGCCCGTCAGCACGCGCTGGGCAAGCTGACCGCGCGCGAGCGCATCGCGCTCCTGCTGGACGAAGGCAGCTTCGAGGAGTCCGGCGCGCTGGTCGAGCCCGGCCGCGATACCTTCGACACCGAAAATCTCGAAGCGCCCGGCGATGGCGTGATCACCGGTTTCGGCAGGATCGAGGGCCGTCCGGTCGCCCTTTGCGCCTTCGATTTTACCATCGTCGGCGGTTCCAACGGCGAGCGCGGCGAATACAAGGTGCTGCGCATCGCTGCCCAATGCCTGCAGCATGGCTACCCGCTGATCATGTTGCTCGACGGTGGCGGCCATCGCATCCAGGAGGGCCTGGACAGCCGCCACTTTGCCCGCGGCACCACGCTCTTCCAGGCTTTTGCCGACCTCTCCGGCTGGGTTCCCATCATCGCCGCCATGATGGGACCTGGCTTTGCCGGTCCGTCCAACTTCGCCGCCTTGGCCGATTTCGTCGTCATGGTGGACAAGACCTCGACCATGGGCATCGCCGGGCCGGCGCTGGTGAAGGCAGCAACCGGCGAGACAATCGACAAGGAAGAACTCGGCGGGCCGCAGATCCAAGCTGACCAGGCCGGCATCGCCGATCTATCGGCGCTCGATGACGAGGCGGCGCTCGCCGCTATCCGCCGCTATCTGTCCTATTTCCCGTCCAATGCCGAGCAGGCCCCGCCCCTTCTCGACAGCGAAGACCCCGTCGATCGCCGCGAGGAATCGCTGCTCACCATCGTGCCGGAAAACATCCGCCGCGCTTATGACATGCGCAAGATCATGACCGCGATCGCTGATGAAGGCAGCATTTTCGAGATCAAGCCGACTTTCGCCAAGAGCTTGTACACCGGCTTTTGCCGCATGGGTGGCCGGCCGGTCGGCATCGTCGCGAACCAGCCGATGCATCTGGGCGGCACGCTGACGGCGGCGGCCTGCGAGAAGGGCGCGCATTTCATCTCGCTTTGCGATGCCTTCGGCATTCCGCTTCTGTATCTGATCGATGTGCCGGGTTTCATGGTCGGACCCACGGCTGAGCGAAGCGGTCTTGCCCGACGCGGCGGCAGGCTGCTCTTTGAACTCGGGCAGGCAACCGTTCCGCGCATGTCGGTCGTCATCCGCAAGGGCTATGGACTGGCCTATATCGCCATGGCCGGCGGACGCAGCTTCGACGCCGATCTCTGCGTCGCGTGGCCGACCGCCGAAATCTGCGCCATGTCCGTCGAGGGCGCGGTGGACGTCGCCTACCGGAAGGCCATCGCAGCAGCAGCCGATCCGAATGCGCATCGCGACGCCCTGATCGAACGTTTCCGCAGCCAGCTCGGCTCACTGCGCGCCGTGGAAGCCTACGGCGTCGACGACATCATCGACCCGCGCGATACGCGAAAGGCGATCATCACCGCGCTCAATCGCACGGGCCTGCGCAAATCCGGTCTTGCACGGCCGCAGCGTCATCACGCAATCTCCCCCATTTAGGGTTGAGCCAGCCAATCCGCGCAAGAAGGGTCGAAGCCGATCGCCTAGTTTCGATCCATCGGAAGCTTGAATGGACGAAATATGAGCACGAACCAGAAAGCCGTCATAACCTGCGCGCTGAACGGCGTTCTGACTGATCCACGGCAGCATCATGTACCTGTCACGCCGGAGGAGATGGCGGCCGAGGCAAAGCGGGCCTTCGATGCAGGCGCCTCCATCATGCATATCCATCTGCGCCAGCAGGGCGAGAGCGGCGGCAACCTTCCCTCTTGGGACACCAATCTCTCCCGCGAGGTCCAGGAGGCGATCCGCGCCGCCTGCCCCGGCGTCATCATCAATCACACAACCGGCGTGGTCGGCGGCGACTATCAGGGCGCGCTCGATTGCGTCCGGAAGACTAAGCCCGAAATGGCTGCCTGCAACGCGGGTTCGCTGAACTATCTCAAGGTCCGCGCGAATGGCGATTGGGCCTGGCCGCCGATGATGTTCGACAATCCGGTCAAGAAAATCCAGGATTTCATCGATGTCATGGACGAGGCAGGCACCCTGCCGGAGTTCGAGTGCTTCGATGTCGGCATCGTCCGCTGTGTCGGCATGTATCGCAAGGCGGGCATGTATTCCGGACCGCTCGAATACAACTTCGTCATGGGGGTGGCTTCCGGCATGCCGGCCAATCCCGACCTCCTGCCCTTTCTAATCGACCTGAAGGAGCCGGACGGCAGCTGGCAGGTCACCGCAATCGGCCGCGCCGAAATCTGGTCGCTGCACCGACGCTGCGCGGAGCTCGGCGGCCACCTGCGCACCGGTCTCGAAGACACCTTCTATTTGGCAGACGGAAGCAAGGCGACCTCGAACGGCCAGCTCATCGAGGAGATCGCCGGGATTGCCCGCAAAGCCGGCCGCGAGATCGCTTCGCCGGACGAGGCGCGCACCCTGCTGGGCATCCGGACGCGCGATTGAGCCGAGTCTGTCTTGAAACCCGGGGAATGACCATGCCGGAAATCCAGTCATCCGTTTCGACAAGCAGCGAGGCCTTCCGCAGGAACAGCGCCGACATGCTGGCCCTGGTGGAGAAGATGCGCGGCATCGAAGAGCGGACCCGTGCACGCTCGGCGCGTTCCAAGGACCGCTTCGAAGCGCGCAAGCAATTGCTGCCGCGCGAGCGGGTCGCACTGCTTCTCGATGCGGGCACACCCTTCCTGGAACTCTCTTCCCTCGCCGGGTGGCGCTGCGATACGTCGGATGAGGAGGAAAGCATCGCCGGCAGCGGCATCGTGGCTGGGATCGGTGTCGTTTCAGGAATCCGCTGCATGATCAATGCCAGCGACAGCGGAATTGCTGCCGGCGCTTTACAGCCTTACGGGCTAGACAAGCAACTACGGGTGCAGGAGATCGCGCTCGAGAATCGCCTCCCCTACATCCAGCTCGTGGAAAGCGCCGGCGCGAACCTCATGGCCTACCGGGTCGAGGACTTCGTGCGCGGCGGCAATATGTTCCGCAATCTCGCCCGCCTCTCTGCGGCCGGTCTGCCCGTCATCACGGTAGCGCATGGGTCTTCGACAGCGGGCGGCGCCTATCAGACCGGTCTCTCCGATTACATCGTCATGGTCCGCGGCCGCACGCGCGCGTTCCTTGCCGGACCGCCTCTCCTGAAGGCGGCGACAGGCGAGATCGCGACCGAAGAGGAGTTGGGCGGCGCTGAGATGCACACCTCCATTTCCGGGCTGGGCGACTACCTTGCCGAAGACGACCGCGACGCGATCCGCATAGCGCGCAACATCATGGCGGACCTCACCTGGGACCGCCTCGCGCCCGAGCCGGCCAAAGACTGGTCACTGCCGAATTACGATCCCGAAGGGCTAATCGGCGTCATGCCGACCGATCATAAGCGCCCGGTCGATATGCGCGAGGTGATCGCGCGCATCGTCGACGGCTCGATCTTCTCCGAGATCGGCGCCAATTACGGCAGCGCCACCCTTTGCGGTTATGCCCGTATAGAAGGCCGGGCGATCGGCATCGTCACCAATAACGGCCCGATCGATCCGGCAGGCGCCAACAAGGCGACGCATTTTATCCAGGCCTGCTGCCAGTCTGCGACACCGATCCTCTATCTCAACAACACGACTGGATTCATTGTCGGTCGCGCCTTCGAGGAGGCCGGCATGATCAAACATGGCTCCAAGATGATCCAGGCAGTAACCAATGCCACCGTGCCGCAGATCACCATTTATTGCGGCGCCTCCTTCGGCGCCGGGAATTACGGCATGTGCGGCCGCGGCTTCCATCCACGCTTCTGCTTCTCCTGGCCTAACGCCAAGACAGCCGTCATGGGCGCGGATCAGGCCGCCGGCACCATGGAGATCGTCACCCGAGCTGCTGCGGAGCGGCGCGGAGCCACGGTGGACGAGGAGCAGCTTGCCGCACAACGGGCCAAGATCACCGAGCGTTTCTCCGGCCAGATGGATGCCTTCCATACCAGCGCCCGGCTGCTCGACGACGGTGTGATCGATCCCCGCGACACCCGTTCCATACTGGCCGAGGTCATGAAGATCTGCTCCGAAGGCGATGCGCGAAAGCTCCAACCCATGCAGTTCTCGGTGGCGCGGCCATGAGTTCCGGAAAGAAAGCACCCGGTGTGACGAAGACGCCTTTTTCAACAGTTCTCATCGCCAATCGCGGTGAGATCGCGCTGCGCGTCATCCGCTCGGCCAAGGCTGCTGGTTTCAGGACGGTCGCGGTGTTTTCGGACGCCGACCGCGACGCCCGCCACGTTCGTGCGGCAGATGCAGCGGTGTGGATCGGTGAAGCTTCGCCGCGCAAATCCTATCTCGACATCAATCGCGTGATCGAAGCGGCCAAAGCGAGCGGGGCCGACGCCGTTCATCCAGGCTATGGCTTCCTTTCCGAGAACGCGCAGTTCGCCGAAGCATGCGCCAAAGCCGGACTCGTCTTCATCGGCCCGTCGGCGGAAGCGATCCGCCGCATGGGCGACAAGGCGGCTGCGAAAGCGGCGATGGAAGCAGCCGGCGTCCCTTGCGTGCCGGGTTACCAAGGGGACGAACAGGACGAGGAACGCCTTGCCGCCGAGGCCGAAAAGATCGGCTATCCAATCATGATCAAGGCGGTGGCGGGCGGCGGCGGACGCGGCATGCGCCTCGTCTCCCAGCCAGGGGAGTTTGCCTCCACCCTACGCTCGGCCAAATCCGAAGCCAAGGGCGGCTTCGGCGACGATCGCGTTCTATTGGAAAGGGCGATCGTTGAGCCGCGTCACGTCGAAATACAGGTTTTCGGCGATCGGTACGGCAATGCCATTCACCTCGGCGAACGCGACTGCTCGGTGCAGCGCAGGCATCAAAAGGTTATTGAGGAAGCTCCCTCGCCTTTCGTATCGCCGGAACTGCGCGCCAGGATGGGTGAAGCAGCGACCGCAGCAGTGCGCGCCATCGGCTATGAAGGCGCCGGAACACTGGAATTCCTCGTCGATGGCGAAGGTCGCTTCTATTTCATGGAGATGAACACACGTCTTCAGGTGGAGCATCCGGTTACGGAGGCGATCACAGGGCTCGACCTCGTCGACCTTCAATTGAAGATCGCCGCCGGCGAGCCGATCGGCTTCACACAGGAAGAGGTGCGGCTCGACGGCCACGCGATCGAGGTGCGGCTTTGCGCCGAGGACCCCGACCGCAATTTCATGCCGCAGTCGGGCAGCGTCGCCATGTGGAAGATGCCCGAAGGCGTCCGCGTCGAGGATGCGCTGGAAAGCGGCTCTGTGGTTTCCCCCTATTACGATTCCATGGTGGCCAAGATCATCACCCACGGGGCCACACGCGAAGAAGCCCGCCGCAGGCTGATACAGGCTCTCGACCGCACCGTGGTGCTGGGGATCAAGACGAACCGCTCCTTCCTGCGCTGTGCGCTGGCGCATGACGTCTTTGCACGTGGACAAGCAACCACCGCATTTATCGGCACCCATTCGGATGAGCTGCTGGCCGGCAAACGGGAACATGCGGCGGAACTCTATGCGCTTATAGCGCTGCTCTTGCACCTGACCGAGATGCCGCCGGCCGAAGGCGCAGGCGTCCATCCGTTGACCCACACCTTTCCGGTTCCGATGCGTTTCCGTATCGATGAGGAGACGATCGCTGCAACCCTCGCTTACCAGCGCAATGGGAACTATCGCGTCGAGGTGCAGGGTCAAAGCCATTCAGTGACGGTCGAAAGACTGGCCCCGGATCATCTCGCATTCGCCATCGGCGGCGTACGTCAAAAGCTGGTTTTCGCCCGCAATGGCTCAACCCTCATGCTCAATTGGAACGGCGACGACGTAACGGCGGAAGACTTGACGCGTACGGCGGAAACCAGCGCCGAAAGTGCCGATAGCGACGGAATTCTTCGCGCCTCCATGACCGGACAAGTCGTGGCCATCCACGTGGATGGCGATGACAAGATAGCTGCCGGCCAGCCGCTGATCACCCTGGAAGCCATGAAAATGGAACATGCCCAATCCCTGCGCATCGGCGGCCGAGTGGCCGAGATCATGGTCAAGAAGGGCGACCAGGTTGCGTCCGGCCAAGTTCTGGCGAGGATAGAGATCTAGATCGGGAGGGCCGATATGTCCGTTGTCCTACATGAAAAGCGCGGCAACACGTTCTGGATCACCATAAATCGACCGGATAAGCGCAACGCGATCAACAACGAGGTCATTGCCGGCATCGCCGAGGGCTGGCGCAAGGCCGAGGCGGATGATGAGGTCCGCGTCATCATCCTCACCGGCGCGGGCGAGAAAGCCTTCTGCGCCGGCGGCGATCTGCAGCCTGGCCAAGGCTTTGCTTTCGATCTTTCAAAGCCCAGCCTGCCCTATGCGGATTTGATCCGCATGGCGCTTGCTTCTAACAAGATCAGCATCGCCCGCATCAACGGCGCCTGCCTTGCGGGCGGAATGGGCCTCCTCGCCATGACCGATTTTGCCGTCGCGGCTGATAATGCCCGCTTCGGTCTTCCGGAGGTTAAGGTCGGAGTCTTTCCGATGCAGGTGATTAGCCTGCTGCAGCGCTTTGCACCCAAGCGAATAGTCGCCGAATGGTGCATGACAGGAGAATTGTTCGACGCCGACGAAGCGTTGCGTAACGGGCTGGTGAACCATGTCGCCGAAGCTGGCGCTCTCGACGCCAAGCTGGAATGGATGGTTGAACGGTTGGCGAAGAGTTCTCCTACCGCCGTCCGTCGCGGCAAATATGCAATGCGAGCCATGGCCGACATGTCCGTGGAGGAAGCGCTCGCCTACTGCGAGTCTCAGATCGTCCTCCTGGCCATGACTGAAGATGCCAAAGAGGGCATGGCCGCCTTCGCGGAAAAGCGGCCGCCCGTCTGGCCCGGCCGCTGAAGCGGTCTACTCTATCGTACCGCGGTAGCTTTCGCGTATTTGTCACCGGCGAAAATCGCCATATTGCGCGAACCTTCGAAGATCGAGGTCGGTTTCAGGCCGTAGATCCGCCGGATCGAATGGCTGAAATGCGTCGAATCCGGATAGCCGAGATCAAGCGCCAGATAGGTAAGGCTGCTGTCGGTGTTCGCATAGGCAAGGAACGTGCGCGCCCTTTTCCACATCCGATAAGAGCGGAAGCGCAGGCCGGTCTCCTCCGTGAAGAGATGCAGAAAACGCGAGGTCGAGAGATCGACCGAGCGGGCGCAACTGCTGGCTGACAGGTTGAGATCGTCCTCCTTGTTGCGGAAGCTGCAGAGCACCCGCGCCACGCGCCCATCGAGCGATCGTTTCTCAAGGGTCCGGTTCAGGAGGAGCTCGTCGAAATCGCCTGTGCGAAAACCGCTATTGTCATGGGATTTCTCCAGCCATTTCTTAGCCTCGCGTATGTTGCGGACAACCGTCTCGGCATCGCGTGTCTCATTGATGAGATGTTGGAGTCCCAGCATCTCACCGTTGGAGACAGTTTCCGGTTCGATGAGGATCGTTGTGATCATGTCCGCTTCGGAGGAGAGCCTGTGCGGCGTGTAGGGCGGCAGCGCCGCGATTTGGCGCTCCATCCACGGACCATCATCGATCGAGAGCTTGAATACGCCCTGCGGGGCGGCATAGATGGTGAAGGCTCCCAGCTCGCGCGTCTTCAATGCGTTTCCGAGCAGGCCGTTGTAGAAAAGCCGGCTGTTGCCGATAAGCATGATGTTCGGGTTTCCGTCTCCGAAACGCTCCATCCTTTTCCTCCCGTTCGCTATCTTGCTTGTGCTTCTGCGATTTTCCGTTTGAGCCGCATCATAGAGCCGATCCAGCGTTCGCGGTCCTCTCCCTTGCGGCGCACATAAGTCTCCACCTCCTGGTGCGGCAGGATCAGGAATTGCTCCGCCCTCACGCCTGCCAGCGCGCACGCGGCAACCTCTGCGGCCGTCATGACCCCGTCGCCTGACTGCGGCCCTTCCGGCAGGCCGCGCAGCATCGGGGTGTCTACGCCTTGCGGGCAGAGTATCGAGACGCGAATGCCGTCATCCATATGCGTGATGGCAATGTTCTCGGCAAAGCCCACGGCCGCCTGCTTGGTGGTCGAATAGACGGCACTGCCGATCTGCGACAGCAGGCCGGCCGCCGAAATCGTGTTGAGCAGATAGCCGCCGCCACGGGCCTTCATCAGCGGAATGAGGATGCGCGCCGCCCGGACATGCGCCATCACGTTGATCGCCCATGCCTTTTGCCAAACGTCATCGGGCGCGGCGGCCGCATTCTCGAAACTGTTATCGAAGCCCGAGGCTATTCCGGCATTGGAGCAGAAGAGATCAATCGGCCCGTGATGGGCCTCCGTCTCGGCGATGAGGTGTCGGATCTGCTGTTCACTCGAAACGTCGCAACCGACGGCAACACCGTCGATGTGGGCCGCGACGGCTTGTGCGCCCGGCACGTCTATATCGGCCACTACTACCATTCGAGCACCTACCTGGTGAAAGGCATTGCAAAGAGCCTCACCGATGCCGCTCGCGCCGCCGGTTACGACGACTATCTTGCCTTCGATCTCCATGGCTCAAGCACCCGTGACGGTGGCGCCGCCGTCCACCACGATCGTCTGGCCGGTGACGAAGCTTCCCGCCGGCGAAGCCAGGAACACCGCCGCGCCTGCGATTTCATCGGGTTCGCCGATCCGCGCCAGCGGAGTCACGCGGGTATAAAAGTCGAGCGTTTTCGGATTGTCCCAAAGTGCCTTAGAGAAATCGGTCTTGATGAGCCCCGGCGCAATGCAGTTGACGCGGATATTGTCAGGACCGAGCTCGACAGCGAGGTTGCGGGCGAGCTGCATGTCGGCCGCCTTGGAGATATTGTAGGCGCCGATCACAGGCGAACCGCGCAGACCCCCGATGGACGAGACGATGATGACCGAGCCGTTCTTGCGTTCGCGCATCTGCGGCCCGACCATGCTCACCAGCCAGTTGTTGGCGATGATGTTGTTGTCCAGGATTTTTCGGAACTGCTCGTCCGTGATGCCCGCCATCGGACCGTAATACGGGTTCGAGGCGGCGTTGCAGACCAGGACGTCGATCCGGCCCAAGGTCTGCAACACCTGTTCGACCATGCGCTCAAGGCTGCCGCGGTCCGAGATGCTGGCGGCGATGGCGAGCGCCCGCTTGTCGCGGTGCCGCTCGTTGATGGCCTCTGCCACAGCGCGGCAGGCATCCTCCTTGCGCGAGGAGATCACCACGGAAGCACCCGCCTCGGCCATGCGTTCGGCGATGGCCCGCCCGATGCCGCGGGAGGAACCTGTAATCAGCGCCACTTTGCCGGAAAGGTCGAAAAGACCCCTACCCGATTCCATGCCGACCGGATCCGTCACTGGAAGATCTCGAACAGGCCGGCCGCCCCCATTCCGCCGCCGACGCACATGGTGACGACGCCGTATTTCGCGCCGCGCCGCCTACCTTCCAGCAGGATATGGCCCGTCATGCGCGCCCCCGACATGCCATAAGGATGGCCGATGGAGATCGCGCCGCCATTCACATTCAGCTTCTCGTCCGGGATGCCGAGCCGGTCGCGGCAATAGAGCACTTGCACAGCGAAAGCTTCGTTGAGTTCCCAAAGATCGATGTCGTCCACAGTCAGTCCGTTCTGCTTCAGAAGCTTCGGTACGGCGAAAACCGGGCCGATTCCCATCTCATCGGGCTCGCAGCCGGCCACCTGCATGCCACGATAGGCGCCGAGCGGCTTCAGACCGCGCCTTTCCGCTTCGCGCGCTTCCATCAGGACAACCGCAGAGGCTCCGTCGGAAAGCTGGCTGGTATTGCCGGCCGTGATGTAGCGACCTTCGGCAATCGTCAGCCCATCCTTGAAGACAGGCTTGAGGCCGGCGAGATCGGCCATGGTCGTCTGCGGCCTGTTGCCCTCGTCGCGGTCAAGCGTGACGGGCCGCTCGCTCGTCTCGCCCGTCTCCTTGTTGGTCACCAGCATGGTGGTCGAGACAGGGACGATCTCATCGTCGAAACGACCGGCTGCCTGCGCCGCCGCGGTGCGCTGCTGCGACTGCAACGCATACGCGTCCTGCTGCTCGCGGCCGATGTCGTAGCGAGCGGCCACCGTTTCTGCCGTCTCCAGCATGCTCATATAGATCGCAGGCGCCATCTCCTCGAGCATCGGATCCTTTGCCCGGAACCGATTGGCATGTTCGTTCTGCACCAGAGAAATGGATTCCAACCCGCCTGCCACGACGACATCCATGCCGTCGACCATGATCTCCTTGGCGCCCGTCGCAATCGCCATCAGACCGGATGCGCATTGCCGGTCGAGGCTCATGCCGGCAACGCTGGTCGGCAAACCAGCGCGCAAAGCTGCCTGTCGCGCGATATTGCCGCCGGTGGAACCCTGCTGCATGGCCGCGCCCATGACAACGTCGCCGACCTCGGCTGGATCGATCCCGGCGCGCTTTACCGCCTCCGCGATCACATGCCCTCCGAGCATTTGCGCCTGGGTGTTGTTGAAAGCGCCGCGATAGGCCTTGCCGATCGGGGTGCGGGCGGTTGAGACAATGACTGCTTCACGCATCTTCGGCGTCCTCACTGGTGAATTCGGCAAAAGCTGATGGTTGTTCTTCTGGTGCGAATACATGGTCCGGAAGCTGCTGCAACGCCTGCGACGTCAGGCGGATGTGATCTCGGCCGGCAGCCTCCGCACCGGTTTCATCGCCGGCCAGAATAGCTTCCGCGATTGCACGGTAATCAGCAAACCGGTCTTCCGTCGACTGCTTCAGATGAGTCCGGACCAGATGGACCTGAATGCTCGGGAGGATGCGATCCAGTTCCTTGTTGCCGCCGATCTGCGTTATGGCGCGATAGAAGCGGTTGCGCGCTCGCACCATCTCGTAGGAATCGCGCTCGTTCCTGAACGCCAGCAAAGCCTGATAGGCCTGGTCGAAATGGGCGCGACGTCCCGGCAGGCCGATATTGGCTGCCGCCAAACGGCAGGCCAGGCCGATCATCAATTCAAGAATCAACAGGATGTTGCGGGCTTCCGTCCGCGACAATTGCCTGATCTGCGCGCCGCGATAGGCATGCACGGTAATGACGCCCTCGGCCGCGAGACGCTTGATCGCCTCGCGCACAGTGCTCCGACCGACGCCGTAGCGGCGCATGAGGTCCGGCTCGGCCAGCCTCTGCCCGGCGACGTAGCGCCCTTCGTAAAGCCCGCGGACGAGATCGCGTACGATCTGGTCGGAAGAACTCACGCGGTTCTCTGCCTTTCCGCCGATCTCGGGGTTTTCTTTGTCCATCGATGTTCCGCCGATAGTTCTCAGCTCCGCCAGCCTGGCCTGCCCTTGCCGCCCACATAGCCGGCCTGCACCCGCTGCTTCAGGAGCGGTCGCGGCCGGAAGCGCTCACCATAGGCATCGAACATGATCTGCTGCGCCTGCAGGCAGAGGCTGGAGGTCGTGGCGTCCATGAGTTCGAATGGCCCCATGGGATGGCCGAGGCCGAGCTTGCAAGCCATATCGATATCCTCAGGCGTCGCGACCTCCTCCTCGACCAGCCGCACTGCCTCGATCATCAGGACATGCAGCAGCCTGTTCACGGCAAAGCCGGTGACGTCCTTGATGCGGATTGGAGTTTTGCCAGCCATGCGGCAAAGCTCCATCACCGTCTCGACGGTTTCTTCGGAGGTCTCTATTGCCGGGATCACCTCGACGAGCTTCATGCGCGAGACGGGCGAGAAGTAATGCGTCCCAACGAACCGCTCACGCCGTTCGGGCGCAACAAAGGAGGCAAGCACCGATATCGGAATAGTGGAGGTGTTGGTTGCGAAGAGGCAGTCCGGCTTGCACACCTTGTCCAGCGCGCCCAGGACTTCGGCCTTCACCTCTTCCTTCTCGAACACGGCCTCCGTCACCATATCGCGATCGGCAAAGTCACCGAGATCGGTCGTCGTGCGGATCGCCGACAGCACGGTACTCTTCTTTCCTGTATTATAGATCGAGCGCGCGGCGCCCTTGTCGTAGATCGTGGAGAGCCGCGTCATGGCGTGATCGAGCGCCTCATCGGTCCTGTCGGTCAACAGCACTTCGTGGCCGGCAAGCGCATGAACGAACGCGATTTCCGCACCCATGAGCCCTGCTCCGACGACCCCGATCTTCCACTGCGAATGGCTCATGCTTTTCCTCTTTACGTGCAGGTCAACCGTCGATGCCTTGTGCTACCTTCCAAGCCAGTTCCGACAACGGCACCGCCTTGGCGCCGACGGCTTTCGCATTCGCGTCGGCAGCCGTGCCGTCGATCGCCCGACGCGCGATCCCCTGCAGGATCGCAGCGATGCGGAACATGCTCAGTACGAGATAGAATTCCCAATGTTCCGGACGACCGAGCCCGACACGGCGCAGATAGGCGTCGAGGTAGCTCTGCTCGTCAGGTATGCCGAGCCTGGCGAAATCAATGCCCGCCAGACCGCGAAACAGTTCCGAAGCGATGCGCCAGGTCATCGCGTGGTAGGCGAAGTCGGCCATGGGATCGCCAAGCGTCGAAAGCTCCCAGTCGAGAACCGCTACGACGCGGGGCTCCTGCGGATGGATCAGCAGATTGTCGAGACGGTAATCGCCATGCACGATGCGCGTTTCGCCTTCGGGCGGCAGGTGCTGCGGCAGCCACTCGATCAGCTTGTCCATCGCCGGATTTGGCACGGTTTCGGAAGCGCGATACTGCTTCGACCAGCGGGCGACCTGGCGTTCCAGGTAGGCGCCCTTGCGCCCGTAATCGGCGAGACCGAGAGCATCCGGATCCAGCGCATGGATTTTCGCGATGGTGTCATTCATGGAGTCGAAGATTGCCCCGCGCTCCTCCTTCGACAGCTCCGGCAACCTCGGATCCCAGAACACGCGCCCGGGCACGAGATCCATAACGTAGAACATGCTGCCGATGACGGCATCGTCCGTACACAGTGCATGGACCCGCGGCACCGGAACGCCCGTACCGGCCAGCGCACTTAAGACGCGGAACTCGCGATCGACGGCATGCGCGCTTGGCAGGACGTTCCCAACGGGCTTGCGCCTCAGAACGTAATCGCCGGAAGCCGCGCAAAGTTTGAAGGTCGGATTGGACTGGCCGCCGGCAAAGCGTTCGATTCGCAAGGGACCGCGATAGCCTTCGACATGCTGCCTAAGCCACGCTTCCAGCCGATCCGAGGCGATCTCGTCCCGCTTTGGCCTAGCCTCTGCGCCTAACGAATGGCTCACGCTGTTTCCTCCTCACCAGCGGCGGACAGCAGTCCACCTGCCTCTGCCTCCGACGGCATACTCTTCACCACATCCGATAATGTCAATCAAAAACGTCTGACGTTATTGCCAGCCGAAAGCGTCTGTTCTACGGTGCGATATGAGGAGGCTGGTCTGTGGGCCCGCTACCGAGGTTTCGCTACAGGACCAGGAGGAAGCAGCGATGATTTTTGAGAAATCGGATAGGGTAAAGGCCCTCGAAGCCAAGCTCGAGGGTTTCATGGAAGAGCACATCTATCCAAACGAGGCGCGATACTACCGCGAATCCGAGGATGTCGGCCCCTGGGGTGTGCAGCCCATCGTGGAAGAACTCAAAACCAAGGCTAAGGCCGCTGGGCTGTGGAACCTTTTCCTGCCTGAATCGGAGCTCGGCGCGGGCCTGACCAATCTCGAATATGCCCCGCTTTGCGAGATCATGGGCCGATCGCAGCTGGCCCCGGAAGTCTTCAACTGCTCCGCGCCCGATACCGGCAACATGGAAGTGCTGGTCCGCTATGGCACTCCGGAGCAGAAGAAGGCTTGGCTGGAGCCTCTGCTCGCCGGCGAAATCCGCTCATCCTTCGCCATGACCGAACCGGCCGTAGCCTCGAGCGATGCGACCAATATCGAAAGCCTGATCCGGCGCGAAGGCGAAGAATACGTCATCAACGGGCATAAGTGGTATACCACCGGCGCCACCGACCCGCGCTGCAAGATCATCATCTTCATGGGCAAAACGGACCCTGAAAATGCCGACCGTTATCGCCAGCAGTCGATGGTCCTCGTGCCAAAAGACACGCCCGGCGTAAAGGTCATCCGATCCATACCGGTCTTCGGCTATTACGGCGTGCCGGATCGCGCCTCGGAAGTGATCTTCGAGAATGTCCGCGTTCCCGTTTCCAACATTCTGCTCGGCGAAGGCCGCGGCTTCGAAATCGCCCAGGGGCGTCTCGGACCGGGCCGCATTCACCACTGCATGCGCTTGATCGGCCTTGCCGAGCGCTCGCTGGAAAAGATGTGCCAGCGCGTGCAGCAGCGGGTAGCCTTCGGCAAGCCGATTTCAGAACACTCCGTGACGCGCGAGCGGATCGCCGAGGCTCGCGTCAAGATCGAGCAGGCCCGCCTGCTGACCTTGAAGGCGGCCTATATGATGGATACCGTCGGCAACAAGGAAGCGCGCGCCGAGATCGCCATGATCAAGATTGCCGTACCGAACATGGCCTGCGAAGTCATCGACTGGGCCATCCAGGCCTTCGGCGGCGGCGGTACGGGCAACGATTTCGGACTGGCGGCAGCTTACGCGACGGCGCGTCTGCTGAGGCTGGCCGACGGTCCGGACGAGGTGCATCGCGACCAGCTTGCACGGCTGGAATTCCGCCGCCAGAGCAACAAACGGCCGGAACAATGGGCTCCGGCTCTCACCGATCGCGCCCTCGGCGCAGAGGGCAGGAAGGCAGGATGATCACGCTCTATCATTGCCGCAATGCGCGCTCGTTCCGGGTCCTATGGGCGCTTTGCGAGATAGGGCTGGATTACGAACTGAAGCTCCTGCCTTTTCCGCCCAGAGTGCACCAACGGGAGTATCTCGACATCAACCCGCTGGGGACCATTCCCTATATGATCGATGGCGAAACGCGGATGACGGAATCCTCCGCGATCTGCCATTATCTGGCCGTCCACTATGAAGCGCGCGAACTTTTGGTCCAGCCCGACGAGCAGGACTACGGCGCTTATCTGAACTGGCTGTTCTTCGGCGAAGCGACGCTCACATTTCCGCAGACGCTGGTGCTGCGCTACACGCGCCTCGAGCCGGAAGAACGCCGTAACCCTCAGGTAGCGGAAGACTACGAGCGCTGGTTCTTTGGCCGGCTCAGAGCGGTCGATGCCGCTATGCAGAAATCCGAAACCCTTTGCGCCGGCCGCTTCACCATGGCGGATATTTCGGTCGGCTTTGCCCTGATGCTTGCCGAAGAACTGGGGCTGTCGGGCAAGTTCACCGAGCCGGTGGCGGCTTACTGGAACCGCCTCCAGCAGCGGCCCGCCTTCAAGGCCGCGCTTGCGGCGCAGGACGCCGGCTGAACTTCATCAACTCTTGCCATTCCGCCCGCAACTCCGATGTCGGGCCATGAACAAGTCGAAATTAACCGACTATCGGAAGAAGCGCGACTTCTCCCGAACCAGTGAACCGCCGGGCGAGGAAAGCGTCAGCGCAGGCAACCGCTTCGTCATCCACAACCATTCGGCCACTGCCGATCATTAAGACCTGAGGCTGCAGGTCGGCAATGTGCTGAAAAGCTGCGCTGTGCCGAAGGGTCCGTCGCTCAATCCCGATGACAAGCGGCTGGCCGTCGAGACCGAAGACTACCCACTCGAATATATCGACTTTGAAGGAGTCATCCCCGAAGGGGAATATGGCGGCGGCCCGATGATCGTCTGGGACCGGGGCGTCTGGGCTCCCATGGATGATATCGACAAGAGCCTCGCCTCAGGTTCTTTCAAGTTCCGTCTTGCAGGCGAGAAGCTGAATGGCGGCTGGATGCTGGCGCGACTGAAACAAAAGCCAGGCGACAGCAAAACGAACTGGCTGCTTTTCAAAGAACGCGATCCCGCCGCCGACGCTGGCCGCGGAATGCCGGTCTGCGGTTGGATCATCTGCTCCTGAGCAAGAAGGTTGCGCGCAGGCTGCGCGATGAGCTCCAGCGACCACGAGCCAGTCTGGATCGAACTCAAAGACGAGCTGACCCGCTACAGGTCAATCATCTTCGTCGTCGCCGTCCTCGAGCGTAAAACCGGCCTTCAGAACGACCTGGAAATGATGGATCTCGCCATTCTCTATGTGACCGCGCGTCTGTACGACTTCAAACCAGCGCAGATTCCGAAGCGATTTTCCAGCGCACCTTATTGCCATGCGTATGGCGTCTTCGACGCTGTCGGTCGACGATCCCACAAGCTCTATGACCTTATAGATATGTTTCTCTTCCATCATGATTCCTCCGGCTTACCTGCAATATCTGTGGCAGGGCTCCGTGAGGAAAAGAGGCAAGATAAGGGACGAGGAGATTCTGTGACCCAGCCCTGACGGACGGAAGAGGTCCAAGATGACGGCGCCCACAGCACTGTCCGAGGATTGGAATGGTGGGCGATGAGAGACTCGAACTCCCGACATCTTCGGTGTAAACGAAGCGCTCTACCAACTGAGCTAATCGCCCTTTTCGGCCGTTCGTTTAGGCGTTTCGCGGCTTTGCCGCAAGGGGAAATCATGCGACGGGCATAAGCATCGCATGATTGGTCAAACTCATAGGGAATAGCCTCCGATGCGGCTTGACACGCATTCGCGAACCGCCTAATTGACCCGCCACGAGACGCAGACGCCACTGGCGCCGACGTCCGAAGCGCGGGTGTAGCTCAGTCGGTTAGAGTGCCGGCCTGTCACGCCGGAGGTCGCGGGTTCGAGCCCCGTCACTCGCGCCATTGCTTTCCAAGCTCCAAGATTTCCCTCCGCAATATTGCTTCTTGCCTCCCGCCTCCCAGTTGTCAGCATGTATTGCAGCTGCCCGTCGGTCCGAATTCCACCCCGATGCAGATACCGATATCGATCCTTTAGGCAAGTTTGTCATTGATCCTGGTTGACCCGACGGATTTGCTGTTGCTCAATGTCGCCGCCAAGGCGTTCTGTAGTGAACCGCCGGGATACGAGGAGAGAAAGATGGGAATTTTTGACAAAATCAAAGGGGCGATTTTCGGAAACGCCGCGGCCGCACCTTCGGCTTCCCCGGCTTCACCCGATTCAGCCCCCACGGCTGCCCCGGGAGCCGAGAGTGCCGCGGCACCCGAACCGGTGGCCGCTCCAACGGCTGACGCAGGCCAGCCCGTGGACGTCGAAGCCATCCTGGAGAAGGCAGTTGCCGCCAAGGGCCAAAAGCTCAACTGGCGCACCTCCATCGTTGATCTGATGAAGGCACTCGACCTGGACAGCAGCCTCAGCGCCCGTAAGGAACTCGCCCAGGAACTTAACTATACCGGCGACATGAAAGATTCTGCAGCGATGAATATCTGGCTGCACAAGACCTTGATGAAAAGACTCGCCGAGAATGGCGGCAAGGTCCCGGCTGAGTTCACCGACTAGTTACCGGGCAGAATTGGACGACGTAACAAAAACGACGTCGCGGCAGATCTCACTGCTCACGTCGGGTTTTCAATGCGCCCGATATAGGACTATGACCCTTCTGTCGGCCGGGCCCAGCGCCCGGCCTTTTCTTTGCGATCATACGGCCCGCAGGTCCTGCTCACGCCCGCCGTAATAATTCATGACCGCGTGGCGGGCCTCTGCAAAGAACAGCCAACGCTCCAGCAGAATGCCAAGGGCATGGCTCAAGACGGCCACAAAAAGCAGCAATGCAGTCAGCCCACCGGAAAGGCCTGGAAGAAGGCACAGGACCATCAGAACAATGGGCACGGCTCCGCCGAAGATGAGCGCGAGACGGAACAGCTTTTCCGCATGCTTCCGCGCGATCCGGAAGCCCATTTCACGCGTCAGGTAGTTTTCGGTCATATGCGGACGCTCAAGGAGCCGCACACGCCCTATAGCGCCGAGCCCGGTGGCGCTTTCGGGGTTGGAAAGCGGGGTCAGGTTCTTCAGACGCCGCCGCCAACGGATCTTGACCACCCAGGCGGCAATCAGAAGAGCGATGGCTGTGGCTGAAAGGCCATGGGCGGCGCTGCTTTCGCCCGCGCTTGCGAAAAAGGAGGCGAACAACGTGCCACCGGCAAGGGCGAAAAGCAGGTAGCAGGCGGGTGTCAGCCGTGTATGCCAAGCGTCCACAGAACGCAGCGAGGCATAGATCATCGCCGTGCAATAGACGGTAAGCAGGCTGAGCCCGGAACCGATTAAGCCAGCCCAGTCAAGACAAGCATCTTCGAAAATCACCGACCAGGCGGAAATGCAAAGCGGCACGAAGGCGACTACTGCCATCACACCTTCGCGCGACAGCCAGCTCGATTTCCATTGCGAGAAGGCCCGCCAGGCGCGCTGCGGATTGCCGAGATGCAGGGTTGACGACACCAGGCCTGCCCCGATCAGGCCCAGCGCCAGCACATGCGCCAGCTTGGTCGAAAGGGCCGCCGGATCGAGAAGGCCAAGCCCAAGGACGGTCGCCAGACCGTAACCCATGCCGGAGGCTGTCGTGAAGACAATGATCGAGAATGCCGGATGCATGCAGCGTCTTACCTTCCCCCTCGTGGGGAGGGTCGCCCGAAGGGCCGGGTGGGGGTCAGTGACAAGAAAGCCGCTTGCCTGTAGCCGCACCCCACCTCGCGAATTCCACCACCTCGCTGCATCCGCTCACCGACCTTCCCCACCAGAGGGAGGGTAAGACACCGGTGCCTGTCTTCTCGCCCAATTGCAAACGGGTGAGCCATGCTCAAATCCGATCCAGCATGCCGTCGAGCCAAGCCAGAAAGCCCTTGGCGTCGTCGGTATTTTCAGCCTTTGGCAGGGACGAGGTACCGGCAGCAAGGGGCTTTCGCGGCCGCGGGGGCAGATATTTGTTGACCGGCCGCGTCCCCTGCTCCGGCATGAGGTCGATGCCGCCGCGCACCGCCACCATGCGTGACACGTCCGAGTCCGGATCGGCGAGATCACCGAAATGACGGGCATTGGAGGGGCATGTCCGCACACAGGCCGGCACCCGGTCCACCTCCTCCAGCGTCTCGTTATAGATGCGGTCGATACACAGCGTGCATTTCTTCATAACGCCTGCGGCAAGGTCCATTTCGCGGGCGCCGTAGGGGCATGCCCAAGCGCAAAGACCGCAGCCGATGCACTTTTCCTCGTCGACCAGCACAATACCGTCATCCAACCGCTTGTAGGACGCGCCGGTAGGGCAGACGGTGACACAGGGGGCCTCCTCGCAATGCAGGCATGATTTCGGGAAATGCACGATGCGCGCCTCGCCCGCCTCTCCCACCACTTCGCCGCTTTCAGGCATAATCTCAAAGGTATGAATACGGTTCAGCCAAGCGCCGGAGACATCGGCCCCGTAAGGCTGCTGGTCCGAAAGCGCGCTGCCATAGCCGCCGGTATTCCATTCCTTGCAGCTGACCACGCAGGCATGGCAGCCGACGCAGACGTCGAGATCGATGACGAGGCCGAGCTTCTTCGGCGTAGGCAATGCGGGCAGGCTCGTCACTGGCTCCACTCCTGACCGTAACGCAGTTCGTTCGGTGCTTCCGCGTCATTGGCAATGCTGGGAAAGCGCGGTTCGCTTGCCTCTCCCGGCTCTGCCTTCTCTATGCGCACCCGCAAGTCATACCAAGCCGCCTGGCCCGTAACCGGGTCGGAGTTCGACCAGCGCATCCCGTCGCCCTTCGGCGGCAGAAGTTCGTGGATCAGATGGTTCACCAGAAACCCCTTGCGCGCCTCGGGGGCCCCCGGATCGAGCCCCCATGTTCCGCCGCGCTTGCCGATCGCATTCCAGGTCCACATCGTATCGCGGTTGACGGCATCGGAACGGGCGATCTGCACCTTGATGCGTCCGTGATGGGAAATCACCCAGGCCCAGTCTCCATCCTGAAGGCCGACCTCGTCGCAGATCACGCCGGGCACATAGAGAGGATTCGACGTATGAATCTGCCGCAGCCAGGCATTCATTGAGCCCCATGAATGATACATGGCCATCGGCCGCTGGGTGATCGCGTGATAAGGAAATGCGGCGCGATCGATGCCATCTTCTTCCAGTGGCCGGTACCAGGACGGTAAGGGCGTGAACGCCTTCAATATCCGCTCGCGATGGGCCTCGGGCGCCACGGGCTCCCGCACACCTTCCGCCGAAAGCCAGAATTTCTGCAGAATTTCCGAATAGAGCTGAAAGATCACCGGCTGCGGTGTGTCGAAGAAGCCCATCCTCACCGCGAAATCCTGATAGGCGCGGTTCGCATGCTTCATGAACTGCGCTTCGGGCGGAATATGGGCCGAAAAGAAGGAACCGTTTTCGATATAACGGCGTAACTGGTCCGGATTCGCCGCGCCGCGTCCCGTCTTTTCTCCCTCGGAGCCACGGAAGCCCGCCAGCGGGCCGATACCCGGCCGTCTTTCGTGGCGGACGATATAGTCGGCATAATCGCGATAAAGCGGTTTTCCGAGATGGTCGGCAAAGCCCGGTAGCCTGAGCCGTGCGCCGAGGTCGAGCAGCACCGACTGGAAGGCGCGCACGTCGCGATCCGGCTCCACCACGGGCCAGCGGATGGCGTCCTGCACGGCATCAGGCTCCGTGATCGGCCTGTCGAGCAGCGAGATGCAGTCGTAGCGTTCCAGATAGGTCGTGTCGGGAAGAACCAGATCGGCATAGGCGACCATCTCTGAATAATAGGCGTCCGAATAGATGATCTTCGGGATCCGGTATTCGCCGGTTTCCAGCTCCTTGTCCTCCAGCATCCGGATGACGCCGGCCGTGTTCATGGACGAGTTCCAGGCCATATTGGCCATGTAGAGGAACAGGACATCGACCGGATACGGATCGCCGGCATGCGCATTGGCGATCACCATATGCATCAGGCCGTGCGCTGCGATCGGCGCCTCCCAGGAGAAGGCCTTGTCGATCCTCGTCGGCCGGCCTTCCTCATCGACCAGAAGATCCTCCGGCCCGCGCGGAAAACCCAGATGCGGACCGGAAAGCGGCTGGCTGGAGCCGAAATGCTCCGCCCTGCCATGCGGCTTCGGATGCTCGTCGACAGGTTTTGGATAGGGCGGTTCGAAGCGGAAAGCGCCGGGGCAATCCACGGCACCGATCAGCACCTGCAGCATATGCAGCGCACGGGCCGTCTGGAAACCGTTCGAATGGGCCGAGATGCCACGCATGGCATGGAAGGAGACCGGGCGGCCGATGAAGCTGTCATGCCGCTCGCCGTTCATGTCCGTCCATGGCTGCGGCACCTCGATCACTTGCTCGAAGGCGACTCGCGCGATCTCGGCGGCAAGTCCGCGGATCGTTTCGGCTGGAACGCCCGTTTCGGCCGCGACCGTTTCCGGCGCATATTTCGGATCGAGATACTCTTCCGCGAGCAGTTGGAAGGAGGGAATGGCGAAGCGCCCGTCCGGGAGAGTGAAGCGGCCCGACAAAGCGGGGCGGGCCCCTCTCGTCCCATGCGGCACAATAAGGCCGGTGACCGTTTCATGGATCTGCGGCCTGCCCTCCCCATCACGCGCGAAGAGGCCATGGTCGGCACTGCCGGGCGCGTCGATGACCAGCCAGGAGGCGTTGGAATAGCGGACGATATAGTCTACGTCGATCTTGCGGGCCTTCAGAAGCTCATGCACCAGCGCCAGGATCAGCAGTCCGTCCGTTCCGGGCCGGATGCCGATCCAGTTGTCGGCTATGGCCGAATAACCGGTGCGTACCGGATTGACCGAGACGAAGCGTGCGCCCCTCTGCTTCACCTTCGAGATGCCGATCTTGATCGGGTTCGAATCATGGTCTTCGGCCACACCGAACAGGATGAAGAGCTTCGTGCGGTCCCAATCCGGCGAGCCGAATTCCCAGAATGCGCCGCCGAGCGTCATGATGCCGGCGGCGGCCATATTGACCGAGCAGAAACCGCCATGGGCGGCATAATTGGGCGTTCCGAACTGCTGGGCCCAATAGCCGGTCAGGGACTGCGACTGGTCACGACCGGTGAAAAAAGCGAGCTTCCTCGGGTCAGTCCTCCGTACATCACCCAGCCAGTCGGTCGCCAGGGACAGCGCCTCATCCCACGAAATCTCCCTGAACTCGCCCGAACCGCGGGGCCCGGTGCGCAACATCGGCGCTTTCAGCCGCGCCGGCGCGTAGTGCTGCATGATGCCGGCAGAACCCTTGGCGCACAGAACGCCGCGATTGACCGGGTGGTCGCGATTACCTTCGATATAGCGGATCTTGCCGTCCTTGAGGTGGACATCGATCCCGCACCGGCAGGCGCACATATAGCAGGTCGTCTTGCGAATCTCGTCCGAAACCGGCCTGGAAAGCTCAACACGCGAGCCTGACAGCATGACATAACTCCTTGACGATAGTCATAGGGAGGGCAGCGGCCAAAGAAAATGCCTGCTGTGATCCTTTCCAACACTTACCGAACCAGCCACGGCGTTGGCCGGAGCGGTTGAGGCAGGCCGGTAGCAAAAAACCGCCGCGATGAACCATCTTGCCAAAAGGATCATCTGCCTGTTCAAGTCGGCACATGAACGAGCATATTTCCCGCGCCATTGCCGAACGCATCGACGATCTCGTCGCGCTGACGGTCGATCTGATCCGCTTTCCCACCGTTAATCCGCCCGGCGAGGGCTATACGCCTTGCACAGAATACATCGCCAACCGCCTGAAGAAGCAGGGCTTCCAAACGACCCTGATTCGCGGCGAAGACACGCCGGGCGACAATGACCGCTATCCGCGCACCAATGTGATTGCCCGGTATGAGGGACGCAGGCCGGGCCCGACGGTGCATTTCAACTCGCATATTGACGTCGTTGAGGCCGGAGCAGGCTGGACCGTCGATCCCTTTGCGGGCGTCGTGCGCGACGGCAAGGTTTATGGTCGCGGTGCCTGTGACATGAAAGGCGGGCTGGCCGCCTCAATCATCGCAGCGGAAGCCTTTATCGCGGTCAATCCGGACTTCTCCGGCGCGATCGAGATTTCCGGCACGGTGGACGAGGAATCCGGCGGGTTCGGCGGCGTCGCCTATCTGGCGCAGAAAGGCTTCTTCTCCAAGCCGCGTGTTGACCACGTCATAATCCCGGAACCGCTCAACAAGGACCGCATCTGTCTCGGCCATCGCGGCGTCTGGTGGGCGGAGATCGAGACGAAGGGCTCTATCGCCCATGGCTCCATGCCTTTCCTCGGCGATTCGGCAATCCGCCATATGGGCGCCGTGCTGCATGCCTTCGAGGAAGAGCTTTTTCCCGCCCTCGACGCCAAGCAGACGCGCATGCCGGTCGTGCCCGAAGGCGCTCGCCGCTCGACCCTGAACCTCAATTCGGTCCATGGTGGCCAGACGGAGGACTATTTCCCCGGCCTGCCCTCGCCCAATGTTCCCGATTCCTGCCGGCTTGTCATCGATCGCCGCTTCCTGATCGAGGAGGATATCTCGGAGGTCCGCAACGAGGTGGTGCGCATTCTCGAACGGCTGAAGCGTGAGCGGCCGAAATTCGATTATGCCATCCGCGATCTGATGGAAGTGCTGCCGCTCATGACGGAGAGCGACGCGCCGGTGCCGACCGCGATCGCGCGGGGGATCCGGGAAGTATTCGGCAAGGAGCCGGAATATGTGATCTCGCCCGGCACCTACGACCAGAAGCATATCAGCCGCATCGGCCATCTGCATGATTGCGTAGCCTACGGTCCCGGCATCCTCGATCTCGCCCACAGGCCCGACGAATGGGTCGGCATCGATGACATGGTGGAATCGGCGAAAGTCATGGCGATCGGGCTCGACGTGCTTTTGAAAGGGGCAGCAAAGGCGGCATAACGGCAGGAAACCAGAACCTTTGCATTCTCGCAAAGCCCCTTGAATTGAAAGCGATTTTCCACACACCCGATTTACTCGCACGACAATTCGCGCTTCTATGGATCGGGTTCAACGCGTGCCGGGAGAATAAGGATGGGAAGCTTCAAATCCATTTTGGGAGCCACAGCGATTTTGCTGGCCACGAGCACGGCCGTATTCGCGGCACGTACCGATCTCGTGCTCGGCCTGGTTCTGGAACCGCCACATCTCGACCCGACCGCCGGCGCTGCCGCGGCAATCGATGAGGTGGTCTATGCCAATGTCTTCGAAGGATTGACCCGCATCGGCCCCAATGGCGAGGTCGAGCCGGCACTGGCGGAAAGCTGGGAAGTCTCCGATGACGGCAAGACCTATACTTTCAAGCTGCATGACGGCGTCAAATTCCACGACGGCAGCAGCTTCGACGCCGAGGACGTCAAATTCTCCCTCGATCGCGCAAGGGCAGCCGATTCCACCAACGCCCAGAAGGTCCTTTTCGAGGCAATCGAGAATGTCGAAGTCGTGGACCCGCAGACGGTGAAGGTGACGCTCAGCAGGCCGCAGGGCGCCTTCCTCTACAATATGGGCTGGGGCGATGCCGTAATCGTAGCGCCGGAATCGGCGGACGGCAACAAGGAGAAGCCGATCGGTACCGGTCCCTTCAAGTTCCAGAACTGGGCCAAGGGTTCATCCATCACGATCGTCAAGAATCCCGACTACTGGGGCGAGCCGGTCGCACTCGAAAAGGCCGAATTCCGCATCATCCCCGATGCCGCCGCGGCCATTCCGGCCATGCTTTCGGGCGACGTGCAGGCTTTTCCCAACATGCCTGCCGGCGACGCGCTTCCGCAGATCCAGGCCGATCCGCGTTTCGAGGTGGTGATCGGCGCTACCGAAGGCGAGACCATCCTTTCGACGAACAACAAGAAAGAGCCCTTCGACAATCTGAAGGTACGCCAGGCCATCGCCCATGCGCTCGACCGCGACGCGATCATCGCGGGTGCTTCGGAAGGTGGCTACGGTGTGCCGATCGGCTCGCATTTCTCGCCCGCCAACGAGGCCTATGTCGATCTCACCGACACCTATCCCCACGATGTCGAGAAGGCGAAGGAGTTGATGAAGGAAGCCGGCCTAGAGAACGGCTTCAAGGCCACGATCAAGCTGCCGCCACCTTCTTATGCACGCCAGGGCGGCGAGATCATCGCCTCGCAGCTTCGCGAGATCGGCATCGAACTCGAGATCATCCCTGTCGAATGGGCGCAGTGGCTGGAGCAGGTCTTCACCAACAAGGATTACGACCTTTCGATCGTCTCTCATACCGAGCCGAACGACATCGAGATCTATTCGCGGCCCGACTACTACTTCAATTATCAGAATCCCGAGTTCAACAAGGTCATCGAGGAGCTCGACACCACTACTGATCAAGCCAAACGCAACGAGCTCTACAAGCAGGCACAGACGATCCTGGCCAAGGATGCGGTCAATGGCTTCCTGTTCGAACTGCCGAAGATCGGCGTCTGGGACGCCAAGCTTGAAGGAATGTGGGAAAACTCGCCGGTTCAGGCAAATGATCTCACTGCGGTGAAGTGGACGGAGTGATCGCGGACGCCTCTTCTCCTCTTTCGCAAAGCGCCGGGTAGTGGATCCGGCGCTCCCGTTTTCCGGATTCCGGAATGATCTGGTCCATCTTCAGCTTGATTGACGACTACACCTGGATTCCTGTGACAAGTACAGGAATGACGATTGCAAATTTTTCTTACGTCCAATCCCAAAGGTCTATGGCTGGCATCGGCATTTTTGGAGGATTTCATTTCTGTGCTTGTCACAGGGATCCAGAGTCTCGCCGGTTCCGCTCCCGATGCGACGCAGGATATGTAATAAAAGGCTGAATGACCGCCTATCTCTTCAAACGGTTGGCAATCGCGCTGGCGACGCTCATCGTGGCGTCGGTGGTCGTGTTTGCCGTTCTGGAGGTCCTTCCGGGCGACCCGGCACGCATCATGCTCGGCATGAATGCCAGCCCGGAAGCCCTTGAATCCCTGCGCGAACAGATGGGCATGAATCAGCCGCTGATCACGCGGTATCTGAACTGGATCAGCGGCATGGCTATTGGGGATTTCGGCCGCTCCTACACCTATTCCTCGCCGGTCATCGAACTCATTGCCGAGCGAATAACGGTCTCCCTGCCGCTGGCGATCATGTCCCTGCTCCTTTCCACCATCATCGCCATCCCGGTAGGGATATTCGCGGCCTCCCGGCGCGGCAAACTGGCCGATACAATCTCCATGGGTGCTGCCCAGGTAGGCGTGGCGGTACCCAATTTCTGGTTCGCATTGTTGTTGATCTATATCTTCGCCGTCGCCCTGCGGCTCGTACCCGCCGGCGGGTTCCCCGGCTGGGGTGACTGGTGGCAGGCATTGAAGGCATTGATCCTTCCGGCGGTCGCGCTCGCCCTGCCCCAGGCCGCGATCCTGGCGCGTGTGACCCGGTCGGCCATGCTGGACGTGCTGGGCGAGGACTATATCCGCACCGCGCACGCCAAGGGCATGCCTCGACACATCGTTTTGTGGCGCCATGCCCTGCGTAACGCTATGATTCCCGTGCTCACCGTTCTCGGCCTGCAGTTCGCCTTCCTGCTCGCCGGCACTATCATCATCGAGAATGTCTTCTACCTGCCGGGCCTTGGTCGTCTGGTTTTTCAGGCCATCACCCAGCGCGACCTGATTGTCGTGGAAGGCGTGGTCATGCTGCTGGTCGCCAGCGTTGTGGCGGTGAACCTGATCGTCGACCTGCTTTATGCGGTTGTCGATCCGAGGCTGAGGGCACGCTGATGACCATGCCGGCGTCCTCCCAACCCGACGATTTCCGCCACTTCCTGCACCAGGCACTGAGAAGCGGTTCCTTCATGACGGGCCTGATCATAACGCTGCTGATAGCCGCTATGGCAGCGCTATCATTCATCTGGACGCCCTATGACGTGACCAATCTCGTCGTGGCAAACCGCATGCAAGGGCTTTCGGCAGCCCATCCCTTCGGCACCGATCATCTCGGCAGGGATATCCTCTCGATGATCATGGTCGGATCGCGCAATTCGATAGCGGTCGCCATCGTTGCCGTCGGCATCGGAATGGGCATCGGGGTACCGCTCGGCTGCTGGGCAGCCGCCCGCGGCGGTTGGCTGGACGAAGTGCTGATGCGCTTCAACGACGTTGTCTTCGCCTTCCCCGCACTTCTTTCGGCGATCATGATCACGGCGATCTTCGGCCCCGGCGCTGTTAACGCTATCATTGCCATCGGCATCTTCAACGTGCCGGTCTTCGCCCGCGTCGCCCGGGCTGGCGCCCTGGCGCTGTGGCCACGCGAATTCATTCTCGCTGCCCGCGCCGCCGGCAAGGGCAAGGCGCTGATCACCATCGAGCATATCCTGCCCAACATCGCCAGCATCCTGCTCGTGCAGGGCACGATCCAGTTCGCGCTCGGCATATTGGCCGAGGCTGGTCTTTCCTATCTCGGGCTCGGCGCGCAGCCGCCGATGCCGTCCTGGGGCCGCATGCTCTTCGACGCGCAGACACGCATGATGATCGCGCCCAACCAGGCCATCTTCCCCGGCCTTGCGATCGTCATCACCGTGCTTGGGCTCAACCTTCTCGGCGACGGACTGCGCGACATCCTCGATCCGAGATTGAGGCGCGAGCGATGAGCCTCCTAGAGATCGAAAAGCTGTCGCTGGACATTGCCGGCATGCCCATCCTCAAGGGGATGGACCTGGCGATCGACGCCGGCGAGGTCATGGGGCTGGTGGGCGAATCAGGCTCCGGCAAGTCCATGACGGCGCTAACAGTCATGCAGCTTTTGCCGAATGCCTCCCGGACGCGCGGCCGCGTGACCTTTGACGGCATCGACATTCTGTCCGCCCCGGAGGCCGCCATGTGCCGCCTGCGCGGCGACGACATCGGCATGGTCTTCCAGGAGCCGATGACGGCGCTGAACCCGGTCAAGACGATCGGCGAGCAGGTTGCCGAAGGCATCCGCTGGCACACCGGCGCCAACCGTCCCGATGCCGAGGCGCGGGCGCGCGCGATCCTCGACCGTGTCGGCCTGCCGGAAGCCAGGTTTCCGCTCTCACGCTATCCGCACGAGCTCTCCGGCGGCCAGCGCCAGCGGGTCATCATCGCCATCGCCTGCGCCTTGAAACCGAAACTGCTGATAGCCGACGAGCCGACCACGGCGCTCGACGTGGTGCTGCAGAAGCAAATCCTCGAACTTCTGCGCGATCTGGTCGACGAGAATCGGATGGGGCTGCTTCTGATCTCGCACGATCTCGCGGTAGTGGCCGACATGGCCGATCGCGTAACCATCATGCGTCATGGCGAGGTGATGGAAGCCAGCGAGACGGCAAAGATCCTGACCCAGCAGAAACATCCCTATACGCGGCAGCTTGCCGAGGCTTCAGTGCATGTGCCGGTGCGGAATGCCCCCTCACGGAGCGGGTCGGCCGGCGTAGCCGGACGGGGTGGGGCGCACGAAGATCCCTCCTTCCCGCCCCCACCCGGCCCCGCGGGCCACCCTCCCCACAAGGGGGAGGGTAAATCGGCCCCCCTCCTCGTCGTCGAGGGCGTTACCCGCGACTATGCCGGGAGGAGAAAGTCGCTTTTCTCGAAAGCCGAACCGTTCCGGGCCGTCGATAATGTCTCTTTCTCGCTGGATGCGGGTCAATCCATGGCGCTTGTGGGCCGCTCCGGCTGCGGGAAATCGACGCTCGCGCGCATGATCCTCGCCCTCGACCGGCCGACCAGCGGCGAAATCCGGCTTCTGGGGCAGACAGTTGCAGACAAATCGGAGGCCGAATTACGGCCCTCCCGACGCGAGATGCAGGTGGTCTTTCAGGATCCTTACGGCTCCTTCGATCCGCGCCACAAGGTCGAGCGGCTGATAGCCGAGCCCTTGCATCTTTTGGAGAAGAAACCCGCCCGTACCGAGCGGCGCGAAATGGTGGCCGAGGCGCTGCACGAAGTCGGGCTGGCGCCGTCCGACATGGACAAATACCCTCACGAATTTTCCGGCGGCCAGCGTCAGCGGATTTCGATCGCCCGCGCCATCATCACGCGGCCAAAGCTGATCGTGGCGGACGAGCCGGTCTCCGCCCTCGATGTCTCCATCCGCGCGCAGGTGCTCGATCTCTTCGCGGACCTGAACCAGCGGCTCGGCGTCGCCTACCTGTTCATCACTCACGACCTGACGGTGGCCCGCGCCATCACCGATCAGGTCATGGTGATGCATGAAGGAAAGATCGTGGAGGAAGGCCGCACCTCGGAAGTGCTGGACAATCCACAGACGGAAGCGGCCAGGGCCCTTGTTGCCGCAGCTCCGGACCTTGAGCGCGCCATAGCGAGACGCCTTGGCGAAACCGCTTAGCCTGCTTCAGGATCGACCAGCCCTCGGGCATCGATCCAACGCCTAGCCGAATCCGTCTTGCGAAAATCGGCCCTTTGTGATGCAAGCACGCGGCGGCTCGTCAGGCATTGGCTCAATATGTTCGATATTTCAATCGAAACCGTTCTCTTGCTCGGTTTTGCGGCATTTTTCGGCGGTTTCATGGATTCCATCGCCGGTGGAGGCGGGCTGATCACCGTCCCTGCCCTGCTGCTCGGGGGCTTCAGCCCCATCGAAGCGCTCGGCACGAACAAGCTGCAGGGCATTTTCGGCTCCGGCTCGGCAACGATCACCTACGCCGCGAAGGGCCATGTCGATCTGAAAAGGCAGCTTCCAGCGGCCTGCATGTCCTTCCTCGGCGCGGTGCTCGGCGCGCTGACTGCAACGATCATCCCGGGAGACTTCCTCCGCGCCGTCCTGCCTTTCATGCTGATCGCGCTGGCGCTCTATTTCGCACTGAAGCCGAACATGGACGACCTGGATCGGGCACAAAGGCTGTCGCCTTTCCTGTTCGGCCTACTGCTCGCTCCTGTGATCGGCTTTTATGACGGCGCTTTCGGGCCGGGCACCGGCTCCTTTTTCTTGCTGGCTTTCGTCTCACTGGCCGGCTACGGCGTCCTGAAGGCAACGGCGCATACCAAAATGCTCAATCTTGCCTCGAATCTGGGCGGCTTCACAGCCTTCGCTTTCGTGGGAGCAGTTGCCTGGAAGATCGGACTGATGATGGGGGTCATGCAGTTCATCGGCGCGCGCGTCGGCGCAAATCTGGCAATGAAAAGGGGCGCACGGATCATCAAGCCCCTGCTCATCATCGTCTGTATCGGGCTTGCCGCCAGGCTCCTCATGGACGAAACCGACCCGCTCCGTATCTGGCTCGCCGGCTGAGACCCTTTTCCAGGAGCTGATCCGCCCTAGTCTCTTCGATGGTGGGTGTTTGAAGGAGGAGGCTATGGCCGAAGCACCACGCATCTATCCGACATTCCGCTACCGCGATCCCGCACGCATGATCGACTGGCTCAGCAAGGCCTTCGGCTTCAAATTGCGTGTAAAATACGGCGAAGACGACCGCATCGACCATGCGGAACTTGCTCTCGGCTCCTCGATGATCATGCTCGGCCAGGTCAGGGACGACGGGTATGGCGCTATTGTCGGCGGTCCGGGCGAAAATGGCGGCAAATCCGTGTACCTCGCTGTGGAGGACATTGATGCAGTTTACGCCTCGGCAAAGGCCGCCGGCGCGGAAATCCTGACGGAGCCGTATGATACCGACTACGGTAGCCGCGATTTCATGTGCCGCGATCCCGAAGGCAATATTTGGAGTTTCGGCACCTATTGGCCGAAGGCGGGCGAGAAGCCGATGTGAGGGATTGAATTCCCCCATTCCGGTTCGCTTCGCTCATCAGCCCCCCGGACCGGGAGAGGAAGCGCCTGCCGTGCAAAGCGCCTTTGCCTTGGCTCACATTGCGCACATATGGCAATGGTCTAAACTGGTACTCCAAGAAGAAATAAGCCAGGGAGGCCGCCATGGATGCCACGGTGGACAAGGCCACGGGCCAGTTCGAGCTGAACGATGATCAGCGCGCCATCCGGGAGATGACGGAGGCGTTCGCCGCCGAACGCGTCGCCCCTTATGCGCTCGACTGGGATCGTGAACGATATTTTCCCTCCAATATCATACGCGAGACCGGGCAGCTCGGCTTCGGCGGCATCTATATTCGCGAGGATGTCGGCGGCTCTGGCCTCGGGCGCCTCGATGCTGTCCTGATCTTCGAAGCGCTGGCGAGCGCCTGCCCCGGCTTCTCCTCCTTCATCTCGATCCACAATATGGCGGCGTGGATGATCGACATTTTCGGCGACGAGCAGCAGCGTCAGCGCTTTTTGCCGAAGCTGACCTCGATGGAATGGCTGGCAAGCTACTGCCTGACGGAACCCGGCTCCGGCTCCGACGCCGCTGCGCTGAAAACACGGGCCGTGAAATCCGGTGGCAATGGCAGCGACTACGTCTTGAACGGCGCCAAGCAGTTCATTTCCGGCGCCGGCGAGTCAGATGTCTATGTCGCTATGGTGCGCACGGGCGAAGAAGGCCCGAAGGGCGTTTCGACCATCGTCATTCCCAAGGATGCTCCTGGCCTCTCCTTCGGCGCGACCGAAAACAAGATGGGTTGGCACATGCAGCCCACCCGGCAGGTCATCTTCGAAGACTGCAAGGTGCCTGCCGAAAACCTGCTTTCGGGAGAAGGCGCAGGCTTCAAGATCGCCATGGCCGGGCTCGACGGCGGCCGGTTGAACATCGCTGCCTGCTCGCTGGGCGGGGCGCAATCAGCGCTGGACAAGGCGCTGGCCTACACCGCCGAGCGGCAGGCATTCGGGCAAGCCATCAACCAGTTCCAGGCTTTGCAGTTCAAGCTCGCTGACATGGAGACCAATCTGCAGGCCTCGCGCATGCTGCTCTATACGGCTGCCTCCAAGCTGGACCGCAAGACGCCGGACGCCTCCAAATGGTCGGCCATGGCCAAGCGCTTTGTCACCGACACCTGCTTCGACATCGCCAATGATGCACTGCAGCTTCACGGCGGCTACGGCTATCTGCATGAATATGGCGTGGAGAAGCTTGTGCGCGACCTGCGCGTGCACCAGATCCTGGAAGGCACGAACGAGATCATGCGCGTCATCATCGCAAGGCATTTGATAGGCAGATAAGCCAGTGGCAATCGGAACAGGTTGCGACCGAATGCCGATCTGGCGACTGCCGAATTCCGGAGGACACATCACCCCATGACCACCATCGCATTTATCGGCCTCGGCAATATGGGCAATCCCATGGCCGCCAATCTCGTCAAGGCCGGCCATACCGTGCAGGGCTTCGACCTGATGCCGGAAAACCTCAAGACCGCCGAAGCCAATGGCGTGACCGTCATGGCCGACGGGCCGGCGGCAGTGAAGGGCGCGGAGGTGGTCATTACAATGCTGCCGGCGGGCAAGCATGTGCTCACGGTCTATGACGTGATCGTGCCTGCCGCAGCACCAGGCACGCTCTTCATCGAATGCTCGACCATCGACGTGGACTCCGCCCGCAAGGCCCATGCAAAGGCTGCCGAGCACAACATGCTTTCCATCGACGCGCCGGTTTCGGGCGGCGTTGGCGGCGCGGAAGCCGGAACGCTGACCTTCATGGCCGGCGGTTCTAAGGAAGCTTTCGCCAAGGCTGAGCCTGTTCTGGAGCCCATGGCGGGCCGTGTCGTCCATTGTGGCGACGCGGGTGCCGGCCAGGCCGCCAAGATCTGCAACAACATGATCCTGGGCATTTCCATGATCGGCGTCGGCGAAGCCTTTGTTCTGGCCGAAAAGCTGGGTTTGTCGCATCAGGCGCTGTTCGACGTCGCCTCGACCTCTTCCGGCCAGTGTTGGTCGCTGACCACCTATTGCCCGGTCCCCGGCCCAGTCCCGACCTCACCCGCCAATCGCGACTACAAGCCCGGCTTCGCGGCGGCTCTGATGCTGAAGGACCTGAAGCTTGCGCAGGAAGCAGCACAGAATGCCGGAGCCGTGACCCCGCTGGGCGCGGAAGCCACTCAGCTTTACGCCCTCTTCAATGCCATGGGCCATGGCGGCTCGGATTTTTCCGGCATCATCAATTTCCTGCGCGGACAGGGCGGCGAAGCCAAATAACGGCATTTGCCCTTGCCATCAGGACGCTGAAGGGGCATTCGGATACGGCTTTGTCATAAAACCGGATCCGAAGAAGAATGCCCGCATATCGTTCCCGCACCTCGACCCATGGCCGCAACATGGCTGGCGCGCGCGGCCTCTGGCGCGCCACCGGCATGAAGGACGATGATTTCGGCAAGCCTATCATTGCCGTCGTCAACTCCTTCACGCAGTTTGTTCCCGGGCATGTGCATCTGAAGGATCTCGGCCAGCTCGTGGCGCACGAGATCGAGGCGGCGGGCGGCGTGGCCAAGGAGTTCAACACGATCGCCGTCGATGACGGCATCGCAATGGGCCACGACGGCATGCTCTATTCCCTGCCCTCGCGCGAGCTCATCGCGGACAGCGTCGAATATATGGTCAATGCCCATTGCGCCGATGCGATGGTCTGCATCTCCAATTGCGACAAGATCACGCCCGGCATGCTGATGGCAGCGATGCGCCTCAACATTCCCACGGTCTTCGTCTCCGGCGGACCGATGGAGGCCGGCAAGGTAGTGCTCCAGGGCAAGGCTCAGGCGCTAGATCTGGTGGATGCGATGGTCGCGGCTGCCGACGACCGCGTTTCCGACGATGACGTCAAGGTCATCGAGCGCTCCGCCTGCCCGACTTGCGGCTCTTGCTCCGGCATGTTCACCGCCAATTCGATGAACTGCCTGACGGAAGCGCTGGGACTCTCGCTGCCGGGCAACGGCTCCACGCTCGCCACCCATGCCGACCGCAAGCGGCTTTTCGTGGAGGCCGGGCATCTCGCCGTCGATCTTTGCCAGCGCTATTACGAGCAGGAGGATGAGAGCGTCCTGCCTCGCAATGTCGCCTCCAGGAAATCCTTCGAGAACGCCATGGCGCTCGATATCGCCATGGGCGGCTCGACCAATACGGTGTTGCATATCCTTGCTGCCGCCCATGAAGGCGGCATCGATTTCACCATGGACGATATCGACGCCCTTTCGCGGCGCGTGCCGGTGCTCTGCAAGGTCGCGCCGGCCAAGAACGACGTGCATATGGAGGACGTGCATCGCGCTGGCGGCATCATGGCCATCCTCGGCGAGCTTGACCGCGCCGGTCTCATCCATCGTGACCAGCCGACCGTGCATACCGCCACCATCGGCGAGGCGATCGAGCGCTGGGACATCGCTCGAACCAAGAACGGCAAGGTGCGTGAATTCTACATGGCGGCCCCCGGCGGCGTGCCGACCCAGACAGCCTTCAGCCAGGACCGGCGCTGGGATGATCTCGACCTCGACCGCGAAAAGGGCGTGATACGCTCCGCCGAGCATCCGTTCTCCAGGGATGGCGGACTGGCAGTGCTCAAAGGCAATATCGCACTGGACGGCTGCGTGGTGAAAACCGCTGGCGTCGATGAATCGATCCTGAAATTCTCCGGCCCCGCAAAGGTGTTCGAGAGCCAGGATGCAGCGGTGAAGGGCATCCTCGGCAATGAGGTGAAGGCCGGCGACGTGGTCGTCATCCGCTACGAAGGACCGCGCGGCGGGCCGGGCATGCAGGAAATGCTCTACCCGACCAGCTATCTGAAATCGAAGGGCCTCGGGAAAGCCTGTGCCCTGCTCACCGACGGGCGTTTCTCAGGCGGTACTTCGGGACTTTCGATCGGCCATGTCTCTCCGGAAGCGGCGGAAGGCGGCACGATCGGGCTGGTGCGCGACGGCGACATCATCGAGATCGACATACCGAACCGCACCATCCACCTTGCCGTGCCGGAGGACGAGCTCGCCCGGCGGCGCGCCGAGCAGGAGGCTGTGGGCTGGAAACCTTCCGGGCCGCGCAAGCGCAACGTCTCGACGGCGCTAAGGGCCTATGCCGCCTTCGCCACAAGCGCAGCGCAAGGGGCAGTCCGCAAGGTACCCAGCTAAGCTATGACAGCTTACGCGGCGTCATCTCGACGTGCAGGAATCTGCACAAAAAAGCCCAAATTTACAATTGCTTAAGCTCTCGATAACTCCGCGGTAACGATGTCCCGGTAAAACGGAACGCGAGGCGGAAAACGCACACCGCCCACGCTCCGGATCAGGTCTCGCGTGCCGGAGCGGGTTGCCTCCGCAGCGTATCGGCGTCGCGAAGGGCCAGCGTCTGATTGGCAAGACCGCGTTTCTCCCCGCCCGGAGAGCGCGGTTTTTGCATTGCTCCGGCCCGGCTATTTCCGCAGATCGCTTTCCGCCAGCGTCAATGCCCTGGCGATCCTCTCGCAGGCCATGTCGATCGTCTCCTTCGCCCAGATCAGCGGCGGCGAAAGGATCATGGTGTCGCCGACGGCACGCAACATCAGGCCATTGGCGATCGCATGGTCGCGCACCGTCACGCCAGCCACGCCCTCGCCTTCGAACCGTTCACGGCTTTCCTTGTCCTTGACTATCTCGATGGCGCCCATAAGCCCGAACGTGCGTACCTCCCCCACAATGCCGTGACTGGCGAGAGCTTCCGTCAGGGCTTTGCGGAAATAGGGGCCTGTCTCCTCGCGCACGCGGTCGACCAGTCCTTCCTTTTCGATGATTTCCAGATTCTTCAATGCCACCGCGCAGGCGACCGGATGGCCGGAATAAGTATAGCCGTGGAAGAATTCGCCGCCCTTGTCCACCAATGTCGAGGAGATGCGCTGGCCGACAAGCAGCGCCGACAGCGGCTGATAGCCGGAAGTGAGCGCCTTTGCGGTGGTGATCGTATCCGGCTCGATGCCGAGCGTCTGGGCCGCGAACCATTCGCCCGTGCGCCCGTAGCCGGTGATCACCTCGTCCAGCATCAGGAGCACGTCATACTTCCGGCAGATGCGCTGGATCTCCGGCCAGTAGCTCTCTGGCGGAATCTTCACGCCGCCCGCCCCCATGACAGGCTCACCTATGAAGGCGGCGACGTTCTCCGGCCCGGCCTCGAGGATGGCGTCCTCGACTGCCTTGGCGGCCCGCAAGCCGAAATCATGCTCGCTTTCGCCCGGCAGCTTCAGCTCGAAGGAGTAAGGCGGCATGACATGGATGATATTCGGCACCGCGCCATGCAGCTGATCGTGCATCGCCGACATTCCGCCAAGAGACGCGCCGGCGATGGTCGAGCCGTGATAGGCCCAGTTGCGCGAGATGATCCGGTTCTTCTTCGGCTTGCCCTCCAATGCCCAGTAGTGGCGCACGAGCCGCAGCGCGGTGTCGTTCGCCTCCGATCCGGAGGAACCGTAAAAGACCTGATCGAGCCCCGCCGGTGCGATCCGGGCGAGCTTTTCTGCCAAGAGCACGGGTGTGGGTGTCGAACAGCGGAAGAAGGAATTGTAATAAGGTAGTTCCTTCATCTGCTCATAGGCCGCCTCGGCGAGTTCCTGTCGGCCATAGCCGACATTCACGCACCAAAGTCCGGCCATGCCGTCGAGGATTTCCTGGCCTTCCGAATCGTAGACGAAAGACCCTTGGGCCCGCACGATCATGCGCGAGCCCGCAGCCCTAAGATCCTTGTGGTCGGTGAAGGGATGGAGGTGATGGGCGGCGTCGATATCCTGAAGCTGCTTCAGGGAAAAATTCTTGTAGGTCATAGACTTGCGATCTCTGCTTGAAACGGTCCGTCAGGTTTGCGGGCTGTTCAGGCAAGATTCGGCGGCGAATAGCCGATGCGTGCGCAAAGGCGCAGCAATTCGGCATGACGCGTCCGGGGCGACGGCGTCACGGCATGGGAATAACCGGAACGAAACAACTCCATAAATCGAGTGTAGCCGAACGCTCTCTGCCGGTTCAAGCATCCGTCTCATGTCGCATCTCTGACGCTAGTGGTCGTCGCATCCGTGTTGGCGGCTATCCGCTCGGTCCATGATGACCGGCACGCATATGAAATTGGGGAAGAGCATGACGGATCAGTCCATGCCTGCGGAAGCAATGCCTCACACGGATCGGGGCCGCCGCGGCGGCAGGGCCGGAAAACGCGCGGGCGCCTCCACCGCCTTCGAACAACCGCCTTTCCGACAACTCCGTATCCCCTTCCCGCCGACGAATATCCTTTCCGAGGACGAGCTTGAATCGATCCATCTCGCTTCGCTTCGGGTTCTCAAGGAGATCGGCGTGGAGGTGCTCCACGACGAGGCGCGGCGGATGATGAAGGAGGCCGGCGCCGATGTCCGGCCTGACAGCGAGCGGGTGCGTTTTGATCCCGACATGATCCTTGGCTGCCTCGCTTCCGCACCGTCCGTATTTACGCTCCACGCCCGCAATCCCGCCCATGATCTCAGGATGGGCGGCGATAACCTGATCTTAGCGCAGATGGGCTCGGCACCGAATTCGTCCGATATCGATCGTGGTCGCCGCCCCGGCAATCAGGAGGATTTCCGTAACTTCGTCCGCCTGGCGCAGATGCACAACATCATCAATTGCACCGGCGGATACCCGGTGGAGCCGATCGACATCCATCCTTCGATCCGCCATCTCGAATGCATCCGCGACCTCGCCACGCTGACCGACAAGGTGTTCCACATCTACTCGCTCGGCAGGGAGCGCAATCTCGACGGCATCGAGATCGCCCGCATTGCGCGCGGTGTCAGCCGCGAGCAGCTTCTCGACGAGCCCTCCTGCTACACGATCATCAACACCAATTCGCCGCTCAAGCTCGATATTCCGATGCTTGAAGGCATCATCCAGATGTCGTCGCACGGCCAGGCCGTCATCGTGACCCCCTTCACCCTGGCCGGCGCCATGGCGCCCGTCACCGTCGCCGGCGCGCTCGTGCAGCAGAATGCCGAGGCGCTGGCCGGCATCGCCTTCACGCAGATGGTGCGCAAGGGCGCGCCGGTCGGCTATGGCGGCTTCACCTCCAATGTCGATATGAAGTCCGGTGCGCCGGCCTTCGGCACGCCGGAATATATGAAGGCGCAGATGGTAGGCGGGCAGCTCGCCCGCCGCTACGGCATCCCTTACCGGACCTCCAACACCTGCGCCGCCAACACGGTGGATGCCCAGGCTGCCTATGAAAGCGTGTTCTCGCTGTGGGGCGCCATCCAGGGCGGCGGCAATTTCATCCTGCATTCAGCCGGCTGGCTGGAAGGCGGGCTGCGCTGCTCCTACGAAAAGACCATCCTCGACATAGATCTCCTGCAGATGGTCGCCGAGTTCCTGACGCCGCTCGATGTTTCCGAACCTGCATTGGCGGTCGATGCCATCCGCGATGTGGGTCCGGGCGGTCACTTCTTCGGAACGCCGCACACGCAGGAGCGCTACAAGTCCGCCTTCTATTCGCCGATCCTGTCCGACTGGCGCAATTACGAAACATGGGCGCAAGCCGGTTCGCCGACAGCGATCGAGAAGGCAAACCGCGTCTGGAAAGAACGGCTTGCGGCCTATGAGAAACCGGCGATGGACCCGGCGATCGAGGAGGAGCTGAACGACTTCGTCGAACGCCGCATTGCGGAAGGCGGCGCTCCTACGGATTTTTGATTGGCGATGCGATCGGTTCGMCCCCCACTCCGGTTTGCTCCGCAAACCACCTCTCCCCCGTTCGACGGGGGAGAGGAAGCATCTGCCGCAATGACAGGCTCCTTTCCTCTCCCTCCGGAGGGGGGAGAGGTGGCGCCGCGCAGCGGCGAGGAAGTGGGGGAAGGCGCTCGTGACAAACGAAGCCGCTGCAGGTCCGGGGTTACCAAACGCGCGCGCCAACTGCGCCATGGAGATAACGAAGCGGAAGCCCTGCTCTGGCTGGAATTGAAGCGCCGCAAGCTGGGCGGCTACAAATTCACCCGACAACTGCCTATCGGCCCCTACTTCGCAGACTTCGCCTGTCGCAAGGCAAAGCTCATTGTCGAGGTAGATGGCAGCCAGCATGCTGGCAGCCCTTATGACCGCCGCCGCGACGAATTCCTGCGCGGCCAAGGCTATTCCGTCCTGCGCTTCTGGAACACCGATATCCTGAAACATCGCAGTTCGGTCTGCGAAACCATTCTCGCCGCGCTCAACAGTCGGCTTGCCGAAGACGTAGCAGCATCTGACCTTCGCTTTGTCTACGCGCCGCCAGCAATATTCAAATCTTCATACACGGAACTATCCCCATGAAATCTCACGCAAAAGCGATTGTGATCGGCGGCGGTGTCGTTGGCTGCTCGGTGCTCTATCATCTCGCAAAGGCCGGCTGGACGGATATCATGCTGATCGAGCGCTCGGAGCTTACTTCCGGCTCGTCCTGGCATGCGGCCGGTGGCTTCCATACGCTGAACGGCGATCCGAACGTCGCCAAGCTGCAGGCCTACACGGTCCAGCTATACAAGGAGATCGAGGAGCTTTCAGGCCAATCCTGCGGGCTGCATCTGACCGGAGGCGTGATGATGGCCGACACGCCCGAGCGCATGGATTTCCTGCGGCTGACCCATGCCAAGGGCCGCTATCTCGGCATGCAGACGGAGCTGATCACGCCTTCCGAGGCCAAGGCCATGTTCCCGCTCATGGACGAGACGAATTTCGTCGGCGCCATGTGGGACCCGGTCGAGGGGCATCTCGATCCATCGGGCACCACCATTGCCTATTCCAAGGCGGCGAAGAAGCTCGGCGCGGAAATCGTCCTGCGCAATCGGGTCGTGGAACTGACGCAGGAGCCCGACGGCACTTGGAACGTGGTGACGGAACAGGGCACCGTGAAGGCCGAGCATGTGGTCAATTGCGGCGGTCTGTGGGCGCGCGAGATCGGCCGCATGGTGGGTTTGGAACTGCCAGTGCTCGCCATGGAGCACATGTATCTCTTGACCGAACCGATGCCGGAAGTGGAGGAATTCAACGCCCGTACCGGCCGCGAGATGGTCGGCGTGCTCGATTTCAAGGGCGAGATCTACACCCGCCAGGAGCGCAACGGCATTCTGCTCGGCACCTATGAGAAGGCCTGCAAGCCGTGGTCGCCGGTCAACACGCCATGGGATTTCGGCCATGAGCTCCTGCAGCCCGACCTCGACCGCATCGCACCTTCCCTGGAGCTCGGCTTCAAGCACTTCCCCGGCATCGCCAATGCCGGCATCAAGCAGGTCATCAACGGCCCCTTCACCTTCGCGCCCGACGGCAACCCGCTGGTCGGGCCGGTACAGGGCCTGACGAACTTCTGGTGCGCCTGCGCCGTCATGGCTGGTTTCAGCCAGGGTGGCGGGGTCGGACTGGCGCTGTCGAACTGGATGGTGAACGGCGACCCCGGCTTCGACGTCTGGGGCATGGACGTGACCCGCTTCGGCGAATGGGCTACGCTTCGCTACACCAACGCCAAGGTGCGCGAGAACTATTCGCGCCGCTTCTCGATCCGCTTCCCAAATGAGGAATTGCCCGCCGCGAGGCCGGCGCAGACCACGCCGCTCTACGACATCATGCTGAACCAGAATGCCGTCATGGGCGATAGCTGGGGCCTCGAGACTCCCCTCTGGTTCGCGCCCAAAGGGAGCGAGCCGAAGGATATCGTCTCCTTCCATCGTTCGAACGATTTCGAGCATGTGGGAAATGAAGTGAGAGCCACACGCGAGCGCGTCGGCGTCACCGAGATCGCCAATTTCGCCAAATACCAGGTAAGCGGTCCGGGTGCGGAGAACTTCCTCAATCGGCTGATGACGAACCGAATGCCGAAGGTGGGCCGCATCGTGCTGACCCCGATGCTGAACGAATTCGGCAAGCTGATCGGCGATTTCACCATCGCCAAGGCCGCGGAAGATCGTTTCATGATCTGGAGCTCCTCGGCGGCGCAGAAATACCACATGCGCTGGTTCGAGAAGCATCTGCCTAGGGATGGGTCGGTCAGGCTCCATCGCTTCGACCAGACACTGGTCGGCCTTGCGATCGCCGGTCCGAACGCGCAGGCTCTCCTGCAGAAGCTGGTTGACGAGGGCGTCTCGACCCAAGCGTTCCGCTTCATGGATTACCGGGAAATGGCGGTCGGCGGCGCGCCCTGCATGGTCAATCGCCTCTCCTACACCGGCGATCTCGGCTACGAGATCTGGATGCAGCCGGCCTATCAGCGGCTGGTCTATAGCGCGATCAAGGAAGCCGGCAAGGAATTCGGTATCGTCGATTTCGGCATGCGCGCCCTGCTCTCCATGCGGCTGGAGAAGAATTTCCCGACCTGGTTCCGTGAGCTTCGCCCGATCTACGGACCATTCGAAGGCTCGATGGAGCGCTTCATCAGGCTGGAGAAGAACGATTTCATCGGGCGGGAAGCCGCGGCGAAGGAAAAGGCCGAAGGTCCGAAGCTGCGCCGCGTTTCGTTCGTGGTCGATGCCGAGGATGCCGATGTCATGGGCGACGAGCCCGTCTGGGCACGTGTTAACGGCACCGACCACGGAACCGTCGAACCGCCGCACGGCTACGGCGCGCCAAGGTTTGATGCCAGCGGAGCGAAGGCAAAGACTTCCGATGCGGCATCGGATGCTTCTGCAGTAACGGGCATCCATGACGGCGACTGGAGCGTCGTCGGCTGGGTGACTTCGGGCGGCTATGCTCACTATGTCGGAAAATCCATGGCCCAGGGATATGTGCCGGCCGCGCTTGCGGAAAACGAGAGCACTGGCCTGTTCGAGATCGAAATTCTCGGAAAACGGCGGCCGGCCCGCATCAATATAGAGCCTCTCTTCGACCCCAAGGGCGAACGAATGCGCGCCTGATCGGAATCCCCGCCATGGACTCGACCGCTAATTTCGGACGCCACAAGCGCAAGATCGCGCCCTTCGAGACACAGGAAACGCCGTGGACGCCGGAGGAATATGAGCAGCTCTGGATGGAGGCACGTGCAAAAGCCTCGGCGCAGAACTGGCATGCAATCGGCTATGGCGATCTTGCGGAAGGCGAGTGGCGTCAGGCCGGCTTGGCCGATCCGGATCTGCCGGCCATGCGCAAGCTGCGCCTGGAGCGCATCCGCCACGAGCTGACGCGTCGCGATTATGCCGGCATCCTGCTCTACGACCCCCTCAACATCCGCTATGCCGCAGACCACACCAATATGCAGGTCTGGACGGCGCACAATGCGAGCCGTTACCTGTTCGTGGCAACGGAGGGGCCTTCGGTCCTCTTCGAATTCCAGAATTGTTTTCACCTCTCCGATCACACCGGCATGGTGGACGAGGTGCGCCCCGCCAAAAGCATGATCTACATGTTTGCCGGTGACGATTCTGTGGGCGCGGCGCGGGATTGGGCGGCCGAGATCGCTGATCTCGCCACGGCCCATGGCGGCGGCAATCGCCGTCTTGCCGTCGATCATCTCGATCCGGAGCCAGCAGCCGCCCTCTCCGCTTGCGGCATCTCCATCCATAACGGCGAGGCCGTCATGGAGCGCGTGCGCATGATCAAGACCGAGCATGAGTTGCGCTGCATGCGCAGGGCTATCCATTCCTGCGAGCGCGCCGTGGCCGAAATGGAAGCGGCGCTGACGCCTGGTATCAGCGAAAACGAGCTATGGGCCGTGCTTCATCGCGGCAATCTCGTCCGCGGCGGCGAGTGGGCCGAGACGCGACTGCTCGCCTCCGGCCCGCGCACCAATCCGTGGTTTCAGGAATGCTCGGCGCGCATCATCGAGAACGGCGACCTCGTCGCTTTCGATACCGACCTTATCGGCCCTTATGGTTATTGCTGCGACATCTCACGCACCTGGCTTGCCGGTGACGGCCAGCCGACCAATGAACAGCGCGATCTCTACCGCATTGCGGCCGACCAGATCGCTTACAATACCGGGTTGATCAAACCGGGCGTGACGCTGCTTGAACTGTCCCAGACCTGCCGATTACCGCCTCCGGACTGCCGGCCCAACCGCTACGGCGTTCTGATCCACGGCGTCGGCCTGTGCGATGAATATCCAAGCGTCTACCACCCGGAGGATATAGACGAACACGCCCCGGAAGAGCCGCTGCAGCCCGGCATGGTACTCTGCGTGGAAAGCTATACGGGCCGGCTCGGCGGCCGCGAGGGCGTGAAGCTCGAGGAACAGGTTCTTGTCACCGAAACCGGCACGGAAAAGCTTTCAAGCTATCCTCTTGATCCACGCCTTTCGTGAGCAATTCCGGAAAGGAGCCTAAAGCGCGGTCCCAGTTCAGAAGCGCAACGAGAACACTGGCGCCTTCAGGCCGGCAATGTAAGGCAATCCCTTGCGTCTAGCGGTCCAGCCGACGACACGAAGTTCCGCCACCTTCGGCTCGAAGCGGCGGGCGAGATCCCAGGTCCGGCAGTCTATGGCGCATACATCCGCCCTGCCATCGGCAACGGCGATGATCGAGGCGCGGTGTCCCCCTGTTTCGATGCGCTCACGGAAGATGTGAAGCCCCCCGCCCATCGCCTCGAGATCGCGCTTCAGCGCAATGACGCCGGACATGGAATCACCGCTGTTGAAGGCAAGACGGGCGCCTCGGAGGAGATCGAGGGGAAGAGACGATGCGCCGGCCTTGTCTGGTTTGGCACCGTCGGGAGCGTCGTGTCTTGAAGTCCCCCCCTCTGATAGCTGGGTTTCAGCAAAGTCTGCCCACCGCATCAACACGGCGCTGGAATAAAACTCCCCCTCCCCACCCTGGAATTCCGAATAATCCGGCTGGCCGACGACGCGCACATGGGCGGAAAGGCCCATTTCCATCGGCCCCCAGCAGGTCTGAGCAAATAGCAACCGCGGATGTCTCCATAGCGTATGCAGGTCGAGTTCGTCAGGCGGGAGTGTCGCCGGATCGGACGCGATGACCGCCCCGGCCGCATCGCGGATGCCTCCAGGCACTGCGGGCATATCCGCGTTTCGTCGCACCAGGCGCTCGGGGGCGTCGATCCCTTGCCTAAGCAGTTCCTCGCGCAACACCGCCCAGTGCGCATCCGTCTCCGATTGCACCTCAGGCCAGTCATACATTGGCAAAGCGGCGATGAAATCGCTCATGCCGCCTTATCGAGCCTCAGATATACCGAATGCAAGCTCGACGTCATTCCTTGGGCGGCTTTGCCGGCACAGGCACTGTGCCGCCACCCGTGAAGGAGCGGCCGAGAACCCGAGGCCGGAACGCACGGCCCTGCTCCGGCGTGCGGCGGAGCACCGGATGTGGCACCGGCTCCTTCGCCTTGAAGGCGAAGTCCGTCAGAAGCGCAAAATAGTTCGGATAGGCATAGCCGCCATTCATCTTCAGCCATTCCTCACGGCGCGAGCGGAACAGGGCCGGCAGACGATACCAGGGAACCGTCGGCATCTTGTGATGCACAAGATGCAGGTTGTTGTTCAGAAACAGGATCGAGAGCGGCGAACGCTCAACGATGATGGTGCGGCCATCGGGCCGCTCCGACCATTGATGTTCGGCGAAAGTGCGGATCGAGATGATCGACTGTCCGAACCATGCCGGCACGAGCACATAGAGCCAGATCGGCATGCCGAAGCCATAAACCACGATCGGCAGAACCACCGCCAGGCCCAGGCAATGGAGAAGCCATGCCTTCCGCACCACCCGGTCACCGTCGAGCATCAGCTTCACCTCCGAAGAGATGAAGCCGGCATTCGTAATCAGCGGCCCGAAGAAAAAGCGGCCGATCATGGTATTGTTGACGGCGAGCATGAAGCGCACCATGCGCGGCAGTTCCTCATATTGCCAGAGCGCCCGGTAATAGCTTTCCGGGTCCTCGAAGGGATCGGTCAGCCGCTCGTCCGCATGGTGGCGCAGATGCAACGCCTTGAACCGGCGATAGGGATAGACGAGCCCGATCGGCAGTCCGACCAGAGCTTCGTTGACCACAGCATTGCGCGTAGGATGGCCATGCAGACATTCATGCATCAGCGAGGATTGCATGGCTACGGTGAGGATGAGGACGGCCAGGGATGCCAAGGGCCATTCCGGCCAAAGCAGAAAGCCGGCTCCGGCCCATGCCGCATAGCAGGCTATGATGAGAAAGATTGTCGGCCACTCGATAGCCGGCGGGCCGACATGCCGGTTCCCCTTTTTGCGAGTCATCGCTGCCCCTGAACCCGCGCTTTTCGCGCTTCTGTGGTCCGAATCCTTTTGATCTGCTGACACAATACTGTCAGCATGCCACCGGCCCGCAATGCGATTTTGCGCACAAAATGTTTATATTGCTCATCAAATATTGCGATTGTTTATTATAGTAAACATTAGAGTCGATAAATCACATTGCAGGTTTCCATGGACAAGCGTGATCTTGCCGATCTGTTTCGCGACCGCCTGAAAGCGCTCATGGCGCGCTCAGGCCAGAACCAATCGGCCTTTGCAGCGGCAATCGGTATTGACCGCTCCGCTCTTTCCCAGCTTCTTTCCGGTACGGCGACACGCCTCCCCCGGGCGGAAACCCTGCTCAATATCGCCGCAGAGCACAAGGTGTCACTCGACTGGCTTTTGGGCCTGAGCCATGACGAGGGAGTCACGGGCGAATTGCGCGCCAGCCTGGAAATTGCCGAGGCACCCGGCGGCTTCGATCGTACCTTGCTTGCCAAATGGCATGCCGAGGCCGTCGGTACCAAGATTCGCTATGTGCCGGCAGGCATTCCCGACCTGCTTCGGACGGAAGCCGTCATCGCCTATGAAGCGGAGGCGGCCGAACAGAACCGCGCCACCCAGATCGATGAGGCGCAGTACAGGATCGATTACAATCGCCGGCCGGAGACCGACATGGAGGTCTGCATGCCAAGGCAGACTCTGGAGATATTTGCCAAAGGACAGGGCATCTGGTCCGATCTGCCCGAAAGCATCCGTGTGAAGCAAATCGATCACATGGTGCGGCTGCTGGACGACCTCTATCCTACATTTCGCCTGTTTCTTTATGACGGGGCGAAACGCTTCTCGATCCCTTATACGATTTTCGGCCCGATCCGCGCCGCGATCTATGTCGGCGGCATGTATCTTGTGCTGAATGCGACGCAGCCGGTGACGACCCTGACGCGGCATTTCGATTTTCTCATCCGCAGCGCGGAAGTGAACGCGGACGAGGCCGCGGCATTCGTCTCGTCACTCAAGCTCGCCTGACGGATCGCATTTAGCCATCGCATCTCGCGGCGCGTTGACGCCATATAAAGATTTCTTTATATGATTATCTCGATATGAAAATTTTGGAAGATAAGCCTCCCATGGACAACCCGATCGACGCGCTGCTGGCCGAAAAAGGCGTCCTGCTGGCCGATGGTGCAACAGGAACCAATCTTTTCGCCATGGGCCTGCAGTCGGGCGAGGCGCCTGAACTGTGGAATGAGAGCGCTCCGGAAAAGGTGGAAGCGCTGCATCAGGGCTTTGTCGATGCCGGTGCGGACATCATCCTGACCAATTCCTTTGGCGGCACGCGGCACAGGCTGAAGCTGCACGGTGCGCAGGACCGCGTGTATGAGCTGAACCGCAAGGCGGCGGAACTTGCCCGCAAGGTTGCGTCCTCCGCCGGCCGCAGGGTTATCGTGGCCGGTTCCGTCGGCCCAACGGGCGAGTTGCTCCAGCCGCTCGGCGCCCTCACCTATGAAGAGGCTGTCGATGCCTTTGCCGAGCAGATCGAGGGCCTGAGGGCCGGCGGCGCCGAGGTCGCCTGGATCGAGACCATGTCGGCCCCCGGCGAGATCAAGGCTGCTGCCGAGGCCGCTATCCGTGTCGGCCTGCCTTACACCTACACGGGGTCCTTCGACACGGCCGGCCGCACCATGATGGGGCTCGCGCCGAAGGATATCCATGGCGTGGTCGATGAGCTCGATACAAAAGCGGTCGCGGTCGGTGCCAATTGCGGCGTTGGCGCTTCCGATATACTGGCTGCACTGCTCGATATGTCGGAAGCGAAGCCGGATGCAACCATCGTGGTCAAGGGCAATTGCGGCATCCCCGAATTCCGGGGTTCCGAAATTCATTATTCCGGCACGCCCGAACTGATGGCGGATTATGTCCGCCTCGCCGTGGACGGTGGCGCGAAGATTATCGGCGGCTGCTGCGGAACATCCTTCGAGCATCTGAAAGCGATGCGTGCGGCGCTTGACAGCCATACCAAGGCGAGCCGGCCGACCATCGACGACATTGTCTCGCGCGTCGGCCCCATGCGCAACAAGACGGCCGGCGAAAGCGGTGCGGCAACGGCTCCTGCCGGGCGCCGCGAAAGGCGCCGCGCTCGGGCCTGATCGGGCGCGGCAGCAGAGCGCCACACGTGGTCACAAGATTTCTGTGACAAACATGAGGCAAACCGTCTCGCCCTCGTGAGGTTATCCGGCGACAGCCTTCAGCAGGGCATTCGTGATCGACTGCTTCCACCCCATGGCTTCGGCCCAGGGGTCGGCTTGTTCCAGCCGAGCGGCCATGTCGCCGATATGAAAACTGTTAGCGGCCTTCAGCGATGTCAATTCCTCCCAGGAAACGGGCATTGCGACAGGCGCGCCCGTTCTTGCCCGTGTCGAATATGGCGCGATCGCCGTCGCTCCGCGCTCGTTCCGCAGATAGTCGATGAAGACCTTGCCCTTGCGCTTCGCCTTCGAGGCTTGCGCGATATACCGATCGGGCTCCTCTCCCGACATCTGCTTGGCGAAATCATGGGCGAACTGCTTCACCTCCGGCCATTCGGCCCGCCTCTCCAGCGGCGCGACGACGTGAATGCCCTTGCCTCCGGTCACCAGCGGCACCGACTTCAGCCCGATCTGCTCCAGCCGCTCCCGGACGTCGAATGCCGCCTCCCGCACATCGGAAAAGGTCAGCCCTTCGTCAGGATCGAGATCGAAGACCAAGCGGTCAGGATATTCCAGCCGATCGATGCGCGAACCCCAGATGTGGAATTCGAGAGTGCCCATCTGGACTGCGGCTATGATGCCGGCCAGATCGTCGACATAGAGATAACTGTCTTTCTGTCCGTCCTTCTCGACAATATCCATGCGCCTGATCGCATCAGGAAAGCCCTTGGACTCGTGCTTCTGGAAAAAGCATTGGCCCTCGCTGCCTTCCGGACAGCGCACAAGGCTGATCAGCCGCTTTTCGACAAAGGGCAAGATGCGCGCGGCCACTCTCTCATAGTGAGCTGCGAGATCGGCCTTGGTAACGCCCTGCTCGGGAAACAAAACCTTGTCGGGGCTCGAAAGACGAACGCCCGCGAATGTGTCGCGCTGCTCGTGCGTTCCCATCGGGCTTCTCCTTGATCAACAATCCGATGACAGCCTCTGGAACGGCTGGGGAATTCCCGGTGCTGGCTGCTAGAACCGGCCGGTCTGCCGGAAAATGTCGAATGTCGCCCGGATATGATCGGCTGCCGCCTTCACCGGAGCGCTGGCATCCGGCGCAACGATCATGCCCAGATGATAATTGCCCATCGGGGGCAAACCGTCTTTCGGACCGAGTTCGACCAGATCATCGCCTATGAAGGATTTCGGCAAGGGTGCGACCGCCAGATCGGAAAGGATCGCCGCCCGCTGCCCCGCCGTATGCGCGCTCATATAGGCGACGCGGAACTTGCGCCCCACCCCGCTCAACGCATCAAGCGCCCCTGCCCGCCAGATGCAGCCTTCCTCCCAAAGCGATACCGGCAGCGGTTCGCGCATATGGGCGCAGCCGCCCTTGGCGCCAGCCCACACGATCGGCTCCGTAAGCAGGATTTCCACATCCGTACTGCCAGCATTATCCGAGCAGGTAAGCAGCGTGATGTCCAATTGGCGCGCTGCCAACCGCTTTCTCAAATTGGAACTCTGATCGATCACCACGTCCACCGCGATCGCCGGATGCGACTGCGCGAAGCGCTTCAAGACATTGGGCAGCACCCTTTCGCCAAAATCATCCGGTGAGCCAAGCCGCACAATGCCGCTGATATCCGGCATGACGAATTTCGACACCGCCTCGCGATTGATTGCGAGCAATCGCCGCGCGAAGGTCAACAGCATCTCGCCATCCGTGGTCAGCGAGACCGAACGCGCATCCCGCAGGAACAGCGCGCGGCCCAATACCTCCTCCAGCTTCTTGATCTGCATGGAGACCGCCGAAGGCGTGCGGAATACCGCATTTGCGGCAGCCGTGAAGCTGCCCGTCTCGGCTATAGCGACAAAGGTGCGCAGCACATCCAGTTCAAGCAGCGGGAGGGGGTGATTGAGCGGGGCGTTCATCGATTCCTCTTATCAAAAACATTGAACGAAAGCTTCACTTCATTTCGTTTGATTGAATATCAATTACCCCCCATAGTCAATAGCGACCGGACAGAAGCCGGTAGCGAGAAGGAGAAGAGAGATGTCGATATTGTCGATCATCAGCCACTATGTCGAAGCTTACCGGGTCGACCGTCAGCGTACACGCACCGCGCGGCTGATTGGCAGCCTGCCAGCGGAAATCCGCAAGGATATCGGTTGGCCTGGCTCCTATGCCCCGAAGGGTCCCAGAATGAGTGGACTCGACCGTTCATGACCCTCAACTGCGACGATGCAAGAACTACGACCGGCCGCCTGAGGGCTGCCGGCAAGACGGCCTGATGACAGGCGGCCGGTCGGAAGAGACAGGATCGGAGACGGCGAATGTCTATTTTCACAACCCTGCGCCACTTCTTCATCGAATACAGCGCCATCATGGAGCAGGCGCGAACCGGCCGCCGACGGACTAGCCCGACGAACGAAGGGCAGATAAAGAGCCACCGGAAGCGCTTCTAGAGACCGGCATCACGCCATGTCGCATTTCCTATCCTGTGCTTCGCTTTTGACGCGTATGCGCCGCTTAGGCACTCCTATATGAGCAGCGAACGAACGATCACCGGCGGCAACAGCCGATCCGGCAGCCGATGGAGATAGATGATGAAACTGTTTGGCCGCGTCCTGCGCCGACGCCATGAAACAAACCTGACCACCGAACTGGAACGCCAGCGGCTCGCCAAGACGATGCCCGGCCAGACCGGGGCGCTCGCAGCCTCCCGCCTTGGCTTTATCGTCAACTGACGCAGGCCCGTAGCCATTTCTGTGACCGCCGTGCCGGCTGCCTGCCCGCGCGGCGGTTTGCGTATTGAGCAGAATCCCGAAGAGCGATGAAATTTGTCTCTTTCCGCAGCCACATGCCATTGACAGAAAAGCGTTTTCCTGATGACGCTTTGCTGATCGCGACATGGCCTGCTGGTTAGCGGGGAGGTTTGGATGACGCCAAAGAACGCCGTCAAAAGATCGATCGTCTTTTTTCTCATTCCTGATTTCACGATGATCGCCTTTGCCACGGCGCTCGACCCTTTGCGCTCGGCCAATCGCATGCTCGGTTATGAGGCTTATTCCTGGCGGCTGGCCAGCGTGGACGGCAAGCCCGTGCGCGCCTCGAACGGCGTCGAGGTGGCGGTCAACTCATCTCTGGAGGAAGAGCGAAAGAAGATGACCGGACAGGACCGGCCTTCCATGGTCATCGTCTGCACCGGCCTCAATGCCGACCGCTACTCGAACAAGACGGTCTTCGCCTGGCTGCGCGAGGAATACAATCGCGGCGTGGCGCTGGGCGGCCTGTGCACCGGCGCACATGTTCTCGCAGCCGCCGGCCTGCTTGCCAACAAGCGCTGTGCTATCCATTGGGAGAACCTGCCCGGCTTTGCCGAAGCCTTTCCCAAAGCCAATGTCTTTGCCGATCTCTTCGAGATCGATTCCAACATCTATACCTGCGCCGGTGGCACGGCAGCGCTCGACATGATGCTGAAGCTCATTGGTGAGGACTTCGACGACAATCTGGTCAACAGCGTCTGCGAACAAATGCTGACCGACCGGGTGCGCAGCCCTTCGGACCGTCAGCGCCTGCCTCTGCGGGCGCGGCTTGGCGTGCAGAATTCCAAGGTGCTGACCATTATCGAGCTGATGGAGGCCAATCTCTCCGAGCCGCTGTCGCTCGTGGAAATCGCCGAAAGTGTCGGACTTTCACGCCGGCAGATCGAGCGCCTTTTCCGTCAGGAGATGGGACGCTCGCCGGCCCGCTACTATCTGGAGGTTCGCCTGGACCGAGCCAGGCACCTGCTCATCCAGTCATCCATGCCCGTGGTGGAGGTGGCTGTCGCTTGCGGTTTCGTCTCGGCTTCGCACTTTTCCAAGTGCTATCGCGAACTCTATGCCCGCTCTCCCCAGCAGGAGCGTGCCGACCGCAAGCAATTGTTGGCAGCTTAAGCGCGACTATCTTTCGGCGAGACTTACGGGTCGTTCCACATCCAGAAGCGGTCGTCCCACATCTTTTCGCCAATCAGGCAGTCATACTTGCCTTCCGAAGCCGCTGTCATCACGAGGAAATCCGATGGATTCCTGCCGGCCAGCTCGATCACCAGCTTGCGGCGGATCGCCTCCGGGAACTGGGTCCAGTCGTTGACCGGGATCATGAAGGCTCCCGGCCCGCCGATCACGCATTGGGCATAATAGTTGTCGAGATCATCGATGCTGAACGAACTCGCCGCGCCGCCATTCGTCATGAGCGGAAGGCCGTTGATCGTAATGCCTTTCGATACAAGTTCATCGCGCGCGACATCCACCCGCGATCCTTGATTGTTCGGGCCATCGCCCGAAATGTCGAGGACGCGCCGCGCGCCCTTGTAGGCGCTTTCGGCGAAGATATCCCTGGCGAAATTGATAGCCCCGGAAATCGAGGTGCGGCGCGCGCTGCCTGGCGGCTGGGCGGTAAGGCGGGAGGCAACGCGCTCGGCGTCCTCGGCAGAGGCAATCGTCGTCCAGGGCACGATCACGTGCTGGGAACTGTCCCCTGCCCATTCGAAATAAGTGATGGCGATCTTCCCGTACAGCCCGTCCTCGATGGCTCGGATCACGTCCTCATGCGTGAGGGCGGCCACATAGCCGTCGCGCTGGATTCTCAATTCGTCCGGCGACATTGAAAGGGAGACATCGACCGCCAGCACAAGCTCGACATCGACAGGCTCCTGGGCCAAGATCGGGGTCGTGACAGCCGCAAAGAGGGCGGCACAGACCCCGCCTGCGACGACGCAACCAGAAATCCCCCTCCGTGAAGTGGCCCAGCCTGTCATGGAGGAAATGATATTCGGCGACGGCCAGCCGGGAAGCAGAAACGCGTTTCAGGCTCTTCACGTTTTCGCGATGAATGAAATGATGGGCACCGGCGAGACATTTTTGCCCGCCGCCCACGCTCCACATCCCGCGCCCTTTTCTGTGAGCGAAACGGCTGGGGGCCTAGCCTGTCAGGCCCTCAGCGCCGTGTTCTCCGGATCGAACGGGCTCTCCGCGATGACCGTCGCCTTGTGCGGATTGCCGAGGATCTTGATCTCCAGTTCGGTGCCCTCTGCGGCGCATTCGGGCTTGACCATGGCGAGCGCCAGACTCTTGCCCACCCGCCAGCCGTAGCCGCCATGGGTGGCACGGCCGACAAGCACTCCATCCTTGTGGATCGACTCCGAGCCCCGGGCATCCGCGTCGGCCACGCCATGCACTTCAAGCGTGACATAGGTCCATCTCGGCCCTTTCTCCCGCAGTTGCACCAGAGCGTCGCGGCCGATGAAATCGCCCTTGTCGGGATGAACGAAGCGGTCCAGCCCGCTTTCCCAGGCAGAATATTCGATCGAAAGCTCGCGCGGGATGAGCCTGTAACTCTTTTCAATCGCCATGGCAGTCATGGCGCGGATGCCGAAAGGCTTGATGCCGAATTCCGCACCGGCCTCCATGAGGCGATCGAAGATGTAGTTCTGCATCTCGATCGGGTGATGCAACTCCCAGCCCAGTTCGCCGACAAAGTTGACGCGTAGCGCATGCGCGCTCGCCGCACCGACCGAGATCGGCTTGCCAGAAAGCCAGGGGAAATCCTCGTTGGCCAGGCTGGTGCGCGTGAGCTTCTGCAATAGGTCGCGGCTTCTCGGTCCGGCAAGTACCAGAACGCCATACATCTGCGTGATCGGCTGCAGTACAACCGACCCATCGGTCGGACAAAGCTTGCGCAGCACGTCGTGATCATGCGCCTCATAAGCGCCGGCCGATACGAGATAGAAGCGGCCCGGCTTCCATTCATAAACCGTGAATTCCGATTTCACGCCGCCATGCCTGGTCAATAGATGGCAGAGCGCAATGCGGCCGCGCTTCTTCGGGATACGGTTGGCGAGGATCGAATCCAGCCACCCGCGGGCGCCCGGCCCCGACACCTCCATCTTGGCGAAGGCCGACATGTCGAGAACGCCGACATTCTCATGGACATTCTTCACCTCGTTGCCGATATGCTCGAAATAGTTCGAGCGCCGGAAGGACCATTTCTCCACGATGCGGCCGTCTTCCAGCGGCTCGGCATGGTTGTGATTGGTCAGAACGTCGGCGCCGACGCCGAGTTCTTCCTTGGGAACTTCATAGCCTTCTGGCGCAAACCAGTTTGCGCGCTCCCAGCCATAGACCGAGCCGAAGACTGCACCGAGCTTCTTCAGCCGGTCATAGACCGGCGTTGTCTTCAGAGGCCGCGCGGCGGCGCGCTCCTCGTCCGGATAATGCATGGTGAAGACATTGGCATAGGCTTCCTCGTTCTTTTCCTTGAGGTAGCCTTCCGTGGCATAGGGGCCGAAGCGGCGAGGATCGACGCCCATCATATCGATCGTGGGCTCGCCGTCGACGATCCACTCGGCAAGCTGCCATCCCGCCCCGCCGGCCGCCGTCACGCCGAATGAGTGGCCTTCGTTAAGCCAGAAATTGTTCAGGCCCGGCGCAGGCCCGATGATCGGGGAGCCATCCGGCGTATAGGCGATGGCGCCGTTATAGATCTTCTTTATGCCTACCTCGCCGAATGCTGGGACACGCGCGATTGCCGTGTCGACATGTGGCATCAGGCGTTCGAGATCTTCCTGGAAAAGCTCGTATTCGCTGTCATCCGACGGCCCGTCGACATAGCAGACGGGAGCGCCCTTTTCGTAAGGGCCGAGCAGCAATCCGCCATTCTCCTCGCGCATATACCAGGAGGAGTCGCTTTCGCGCAGCACGCCCATTTCCGGCAGGCCCTGCTTCTTACGCTCCAGAATCGCCGGATGGGGTTCGGTGACGATGTACTGATGCTCGACGGGGATGACCGGAATATTGATGCCGACCATCTCACCCGTCTTGCGCGCGAAATTGCCGGTGCAGGAGACGACATGCTCGGCGGTGATGTCGCCCTTGTCGGTCTTCACCAGCCATTTGCCGTCCGGCCTCTGTTCGAGGCCGGTCACCGTCGTGTTGCGGTAGATCGTGGCGCCGCGGTCGCGGGCGCCCTTGGCGAGCGCCTGGGTGAGATCGGCCGGCTGGATATATCCGTCTTCGGGGTGCTGGATCGCGCCGAGCAGTCCGTCCGTCTCGCAAAGCGGCCAGACCTCCTTCACCTGCTCCGGCGTCAGAATGTTGACCGGCACGCCAATCGTCTCTGCGACACCGGCGTAATACATATATTCGTCCCACCGGTCCTTGGTGCGCGCCAACCTGATATTCGAGCATTGGGTGAAACCGACATTCATGCCTGTTTCCTTCTGGAGCTCCTGGTAGAAGCGCACCGAATATTTGTGGATCTGGCCGACCGAGTAGCTCATGTTGAAGAGCGGCAGCAGACCGGCGGCATGCCACGTCGAGCCGGAAGTCAATTCCTTGCGCTCAATGAGTACGACATCCGACCAGCCCTTTTTGGCCAGATGGTAGAGTGTCGAGACGCCGACCACTCCACCCCCGATGACGACCGCACGCGCTTCCGTTTTCATCCCGGCATCCCCTGCAAAACCGAGCTGCGGGGTCTGGCCCCGCTGCTTCACAAGCTTCGAATAGTCAGGGACAATATTCCGCTCCGCAAGTCCGCATTCGGCCTGTTTGCGACATCGCGGGAAAGTCTCGCGACTCGGATGCACTCCTCGCCGCAGAATGGTCCATGACTGGCCGGCACCGCCCGCCCGGGGCGAGCATAGGAAGGATCGTGCCGTGGCAAAGATGGGGATTCCAGGTCGGAGGATTGAAAAGCCATGGCGCTTTATTTGCGTTCGCTCGCTCTGTTGGCCTATAGGTTCGGCATACATTCCGGAAATCGACAGCGGGATCGCATGGCGGAATACTCGGCTTTTTCGCTTCTCAAGCACGCATTCAACGGCAACAAGGGTTGGAAGCCCGCGTGGCGCAAGCCCGATCCCAAACCATCCTATGACGTGGTGATCGTCGGTGGCGGGGGCCATGGTCTCGCCACCGCCTATTATCTCGCCAAGGAACACGGCATTACCAATGTGGCGGTGGTGGAAAAGGGTTGGCTGGGTTCCGGCAATATCGGCCGCAACACCACCATCGTCCGCTCCAATTACCTCCTGCCGGAATCGATCCGCTTCTACGATTTCTCCGTGAAGCTGTGGGAGAACCTCTCCCATGACCTGAACTATAATGTGATGTTCTCGCAGCGCGGTGTGCTCAATCTCGCCCATTCGCCCTCCCAGGCCGACGATTACATCCGCCGCGGCAATGCGATGCTGCATGGCGGCGGCGATGCCGAATGGCTGACGCCCGACCAGATCGCGAAGGAAGTTCCCGGCCTCGACCTTTCAGGCTCGGCGCGCTTCCCCATCGTCGGGGGGCTGATGCAGCGCCGCGCCGGCACCGCCCGCCACGATGCTGTCGCCTGGGGTTTCGCCCGCGGCGCAGACCGGCGCGGCGTCGACATCATCGAGAATTGCGAGGTCACGGGCTTTCTGCGCGATGGCGACCGGGTGACAGGCGTGGTCACGTCCCGCGGTGAAATTCGTGCGAAGAAAGTGGCCGTGGCGGTCGCCGGCAGCACAGGCCGCGTCATGAAGCTTGCCGGCATCGAGCGGCTGCCGATCGAAAGCCATGTGCTGCAGGCCTTTGTCTCCGAATCGCTGAAGCCCTTCGTGAACTGCGTCGTCACCTTTGGCGCGGGGCACCTCTATATGTCCCAGTCTGACAAGGGCGGCCTGGTCTTCGGCGGCGACATAGACGGCTACAATACCTATGCCCAGCGGGGAAACCTGCCAGTGGTCGAGGATGTGATGAGCGAAATGGTCGCCATGTTCCCCAGCCTTGCCCGCATTCGCCTGCTTCGCTCCTGGGGCGGCGTAATGGACATGTCGATGGACGGCTCCCCTATCATCACCAAAGGCCCGCTACCTGGCATGTACCTGAATTCCGGCTGGTGCTACGGCGGATTCAAGGCGACGCCGGCCTCCGGCTGGACCTTTGCCTGGACCATCGCCAGGGATGAGCCTCACCCGATCAACGCGCCGTTCACGCTCGACCGCTTCAACCGCGGCATCCTGATCGACGAAAAGGGCCAGGGCGCGACGCCCCGGCTGCATTAGGTCCACACATGCTGATCACCTGTCCCTATTGCGGTCCACGTGACCTTTCCGAATATACTTATCAGGGTGACGCCAACCGCACGCGTCCCGATCCTGCGTCGACCGATCAGGCCGCGTGGAACGCCTATGTCTATGAGCGGACGAATCCGGCCGGCGACCATCGCGAATACTGGCAGCATTCCGGCGGCTGCCGCGCCCATCTCGTCGTGATCCGCAATACATTGACGCACGAGATATCGGAGGTCTCCTTCGCACGTGCCGAGCTCAATCACCATGCGGCGCCGCGGCGAATTACTGGAGCAAAAGCATGAGCGCCCGCCGTGCAGTCAAAGGCGGGCTCGTCGATCGCGCCCGCACGATCCGTTTCACCTTCGACGGCAAATCTTATACCGGCCATGCGGGCGACACCCTCGCATCCGCGCTTCTGGCCAACGGAGTGACGCTGTTCGGCCGTTCGTTCAAGTATCACCGGCCCCGCGGCGTCTTCACCGCCGGCATCGATGAGCCAAGCGCGCTGGTGACGGTGCTGAAGGGCAAGGTGCGCGAGCCCAACCTGCCCGCCACGCTGGTCGAGATATATGACGGCCTCGTCGCCGAAAGCCAGAACCGCTACCCATCGCTCGATTTCGATCTGGGGGCAGTGAACCAGCTCGGCGGGAAACTGTTCGGTGCCGGGTTTTACTACAAGACCTTCATGGGCCCGGTCATCGGCCCGTTGAAGGGCACCCGCTTCTGGATGTTCTGCGAACATTTCATTCGCCGGGCTGCCGGCCTCGGCCGCGCCGGCTTCGAGAAGGACGACGCCCGCTATGCGCGGATGAACGCCTTTTGCGACGTGCTGATCGTCGGCGCCGGCCCGGCGGGMCTCATGGCTGCCGAGGCGGCGGCAAAATCCGGCAAGCGCGTCGTCATAGCCGACCTCGACGCCCTGCCGGGCGGTTCGGCCAAATGGTCGGGCGAAACCATTGCCGGCAAGCCTGCCGCGCAATGGGCGCTGGAGACGGCTGAGGCACTGGAGGCCATGGCCAATGTCCGCTTCCTGCGCCGCACGACGGTTTGGGGCTACTATGATTCCAACACGCTGGCTGCGATCGAGCGTGTCAGCGATCATCTGAAAGAACCTGCCGCAGGCGCGCCGCGCCACCGCCATTGGACAATCCGTGCGGGGTCGGTAGTGCTAGCGACGGGTGCCCTCGAACGGCCGCTGATCTTCCCCGGCAACGACCTGCCGGGAGTCATGCTGGCCGGCGCCGCCGAGCGCTACGCCAACGAATACGGTGTCCTGCCGGGCGAGAAGATCGCCGTCTTCACCAATAACGACAGCGCCTATCGCGCGGCCGCATCCCTGAAGAAAGCGGGCGCCGCCATTGTGGCGATCATCGATGTGCGACAGGAAGTCATGCCCGCCGCCCTTGCGCTGGCCGCCGAGGCAGGCGTGCAGCCGATTATCGGCCATGCCGTCACCGGCACGACGGGCGGCAAGCAGCTCACCGGCGTCAAGGTGCAGCGGCTGAACACCCAGACCGGGCTGCCTACCTGCGACGTGCGCACCTTGGCAGTCGATATGCTTGCTGTTTCCGGAGGCTGGTCGCCCGCGCTCCATCTTGCCAGCCAAGCCGGAGCGAGCCCGGAATGGGATGCCACGCTCAATGCCTTCCTGCCGCCCAAGCCGACGCAGAACTGGCGCGGAGCCGGCGCCTTCAATGGTAGCGCTACCACGGCCGAGGCCTTGGCAGAGGGCCGCAATGTCGGACTTTGGGCGACGGGCGCCAGACCCTCCCGCGCTAAACTGCCGGAGGTCGAAGCTCCCGCACTTGAGTCGGGTTGCGCGCCGGTCTTCGAGATCAAGACAGAGGGCAAGGCTTTCGTCGATCTGCAGCACGACGTGACGGCCGAGGATGTCCGCCTCGCCCATCGCGAGGGCTTCATCTCCGTCGAACATCTGAAACGATACACCACGCTCGGCATGGCGACAGACCAGGGCAAGACCTCCAACATCCCCGGCCTCGCCATCATGGCCGATGCGCGCGGCCTCCCGATCCCGGAAGTCGGCACCACTCGATTCCGCCCGCCCTTCGCCCCGGTCTCGCTCGGCTCGCTGGCGGGCGAGCGCTATGGTGACCTCAGACCCGAGCGTCTGACGCCCATGCACGACTGGCATGTCGAGCATGGCGCGCGCATGTACTCGGCCGGACTGTGGTATCGCCCGATGATCTACGGCAAGCCCGGCGAGACGGTCGAACAGGCCTATGTCCGCGAGGCCAAGGCCGTGCGTTCCTCGGTCGGCATTGTCGACGTCTCGACGCTGGGCAAGATCGCCGTGCAGGGCCCGGACGCCGCCGAGTTCCTCGACCGGGTCTATACCAACATGTTTTCCACCCTGCCGGTCGGCAAGGCGCGCTATGGCCTGATGCTTCGCGAGGACGGGCTGGCCATGGACGACGGCACGACCTGGCGGCTCGGCGAGAACGAGTTTCTGATGACGACCACCACGGCCAATGCCGGCAAGGTCATGCAGCATCTGGAATATTTTCTCGACGTGATCTGGCCCGACCTCAAGGTGCATCTCACCTCCGTCACCGATGAATGGGCCGGTGCTGCCGTCGCCGGGCCGGATTCACGCAAGGTATTGGCTGCCTGCGTCAAGGGAACCGCGGTGGATAATGAGGCGCTGCCCTTCATGGGCATCGTCAAGGGCGAAATTGACGGCATCCCGGTGATGACATGCCGCCTCTCCTTCTCCGGCGAACTCGCCTACGAGGTCTATTGCGGTGCCGGTTATGGCACGCAAATGTGGGAAGCGCTGATGGAAGCGGGCGAGCCCTTCGGCATTGTGCCCTACGGCCTGGAGGCGCTCGGCACGTTGCGCATCGAGAAGGGCCATGTCACGGGCGCCGAGATCGACGGCCGTACGACCGCACGCGATCTCTATCTCGACTGGCTCCTGTCGAAGAAGAAGCCCTTCATCGGTTCCGCCATGATGGATCGCAGCGGCCTCATCGCGCCCGACCGTATCCGTCTTGTCGGTATCGTCTCGCTTGACGGCCTTCCGCTTGCCGGCGGGGCGCATATCGTCGAGAAGCAAGGTTCCGACGGTCTCGGCCTAAGCATCGGCCACATCACCGCTTCCTGCTATTCGCCCGCTCTGCAGAAATATATCGGGCTGGCGCTGGTGAAGGGCGGAAAGTCCCGCCACGGAACGCGTGCCTTCATCTCCGATCCGCTGAGGAAGCGCTTCGGGCCAGTCGAGATCATCAGCCACCATATGTTCGATCCGGAAGGGAGCCGCATGCATGCCTGAGCGTGAATCCCCCCTCGGCACGGCCCTTCGACCCGGCTCCCACGGCAATTTCGCCGATGGAATCGGCGTCACCCTGTCGGAGCAAAGGCCGGGCTCGATCGTACAGGTGGCTGCCTGGCCTGGCGAGGAACGCGCCCTGCTCGCAGCGGTGAAATCCGCGACGGGGCTTGTCCTGCCCGATGGCGCCGGAGGCGGTCTCGTAAAAGCCGGCAAGGGAGCCTTCGGCTTCGCTCCGGGACGCTTCCTTGTCGTCGATGAGGAGGAAGGACTGGCCGCAAAGCTTTCGGCGGCGGTGGCAGCCGAGACCGGAACCGTTACCGACCTCTCCCATGGCCGCACCGCAATCCGCGCTGCCGGTCCGAAGGCCGAATGGGTCCTGGCGAAGTTTTTCGCCATCGATTTCGCCCTGCCCGCCTTCCCCATGGGTTCGGGACGCTCGACCGTGCATCACGACATTTTTGCCATGATCCAGCGCACCGGCGAGGAACAGTTCGATATCTATCTATTCCGCTCCTTCGCCCGCTCCTTCTGGACGGCTCTCTGCCATGGGGCAGAGGAAGTCGGCTATCAGGTGGCCTGATCCGAACTTGCAGCGTGGGGGTACTGGGCCTGCGGCCCAGCCCTTCTTCACTTCATGAATGCGACGAATTCCTCCAGCGGCGCGCGTTCGGTGCGCAACTCGTTCTCGGGCTTCGAGGTGTCCTCGTAGCCGAGAGCCATGCCGCAGGTGACGATTTCCTCGTCCGAGAGACCAAGCACCGGCCGGATCTGCCGGTGATAGGGAGCGAAGGCGGCCTGCGGACAGGTATGCAACCCCCTGCCCCGCGCAGCGATCATGATCGACTGAAGGAACATCCCATGGTCGATCCAGGAACCCATGTTGAGCCGCCGGTCTATGGTGAAGATCATGCCTACCGGAGCATCGAAGAAGACAAAGTTGCGGTCGTGCTGCGCCCGCATCCGGTCGACATCGCGCCGGCCGATGCCGAGCAGCTCATAGAGCGCGTAGCCGACCGCGCGGCGGCGCGTCAGATAAGGTTCAAAGAACTTGTCGGGATAGTATTTGTATTCTTCCCATTCGACCTTCTCGGCGCGGATGCCCGAATTCAGGATTGCGTCCGAAAGCCTCTGTTTGACAGCGCCGGTGGTCACATAGACCTTCCAGGGCTGCATATTCGTTCCCGAGGGAGCCCTCGCGGCCACCTCCAGGATGTCGCGGATTACCTGCTCGTCTATCGGATCGGGGAGGAAGGCCCGCACAGCGCGCCGGGTCTTCATGGCAGCGTCGACGATCTCCGCTTCGTCGGCATCCGTATATCTATTGTCGGGCGCCAGCATCTCACCGTCCTTGGATCTGGTTGGTCATGCGTGGAATGCGGCAGGAGCGCCGGCATCTGCCTCTCCGGCAATGAGCATGTGAAATTTTTCTTGATTTTTTCATATCGCTCCGTTTCATGAAATTCCAGAGGGAATTTTCATGCAACCGTCATCGCTCACAGAAACAGCCGATACCGGCGCAAAAGCCAAGGCGCTACGTCTTCTGGCAAGCGATATCCGTGCCTTGCGTAAAGCCCGCGGGCTCACGCTATCCAGGCTTGCCGAAAAGCTCGGGCGTTCGGTCGGGTGGCTGAGCCAGGTGGAGCGGGGCATCTCGCTTCCATCTCTTTCTGATTTGCGCGCCCTTGCCAACCAGTTCAGCGTGCCAGTTAGCCTTTTCTTTGCCCAGGCCGGCGACGACGACAGCGAGCACGAGGTGATCGTGCGCGCCGAAAATCGGCGCCTGATCGCCGGCGGCGATGCTGGCGTGGTGGAAGAACTGCTTTCGCCCGATCTTTGCGGCAGCTTCGCGATCATCCGCACCGAATTCGCCCCCGGTCGGGAACTCGCCGAGCCGGCGCAACGCCAGACGGAGGAAGCCGGTTTCGTGATCTCAGGCCAGTTCGAGATCGAGATCGCGGGAATCTGGCACCGGCTGTCGCCCGGCGACAGCTACTGCGTCCGCCGGAAACCCTTCCGATGGCGCAATCCGGGCACAGAAACTGCAGTCGTCCTGCAGGTGATGTCACCCCCTGTCACTTGACCGGCAGACCATTTTCAGCCAGCCAGTATCCTTCCCTCGCCGCCATACCACCGCAGGGCGGGCGAGAAAGATTCCTCGGTTCTTGAGAGTAAAAACATGCCCAAGCCATCGTCCCGCATTTCCGGCATTGTGCCTTCCGGCAAGGACGGGTGGGAAGTTCATTTCGCCGCCCTCACCCGCAAGCAGGCGGGAGAAGACATCCTGATGCTGTCCGTCGGCGACCATGATTTCGATACGCCGAATGAGACCGTCGAGGCCTGCGTGGAGGCAGTACGCAGCGGCTATCATCACTATGTCCAGCTTCCCGGTCTGCCGCGCCTGCGCGCCGGCATGGCGAAGCTTTCCGAAGAATGCACCGGCGTTCCGACCTCCGCTGACGAAGTGATCGCAACGGTTGGCGGTCAAGGCGCCCTCTTCGCCGCCTGCCAGGCGATCCTCGATCCCGAGACGCATGCTATCGTCGTGTCGCCCTATTACGCGACCTATCCCGGCACGATGCGCGCCGCCGGCGCCAGCTTCACGGAGGTCGAGGCACGCGCCGAGGATGGTTTTCAGCCGGATACACAAGCGATCGCGGCGGCGATCCGTCCGGAGACGCGGGCGATCCTCATCAATTCGCCTAACAACCCGACCGGCGCCGTCTATACCCGCGCCACGCTGGAGGTGATTGCTGATCTCTGCCGCAAACATGACCTTTGGCTGCTGTCGGACGAGGTTTACTGGACCTTCCGCGCCGAACGAGAGCACATTTCGCCGTGCTCTCTTCCTGGCATGAAAGAGCGGACGCTCGTCATCAACTCGCTGTCGAAAAGCCACGGCATGACCGGCTGGCGCATCGGCTGGCTCACCGCCCCCGCCGACATCGTCCGGCTCCTCACCAATCTCAATCTCGTGGCCACCTATGGCCTGCCGGATTTCGTCTCGCGGGCGGCCATAGCGGCCATCGAGAACGGTTTCGGGGTTGAAGAGATCGCTAGCCGCTATGCCCGCCGCCGGACCGTATTTCTCGACGCGATCCACGGTCTCAACGGCGTCACGGTGCGCGGCTCGGAAGGCGGCATGTATGTGATGCTCGACATCAGCGCCATCGAAGCCGATTGCGAGAAATTCGCCTGGGACCTGCTTAACACGGAGAAGGTGGCGGTAATGCCCGGCTCCAGCTTCGGCGATGCCGCCAAGGGGCATATCCGGATCAGCATGTGCCAGGAGGAAGATCTCCTGAAAGAGGCGGCATCGCGCATCCGCCGCTTCATCACCCGATCGGCCGAGGATCGCCGGGCGACCACCGGCTGACGGAATTCCCTACCAGTGCCGGAAAGGCTGATCGTCGCTCGACTGCTTACAGGTATATGCAATCGGACATTTGTCCGTGTCGCGTGTCTGTACCCAGGTCATCCTGGCAATGTAGGGGATGTCGCAATAGCGCTGGCCGCTTACAAAGCGGTCATATGTATGCTGGCCTGTCGTCAACACGATGGCGCCATACCGGTCCACCAGCGCCTGCGCCTGGGCGCAGGTCATCGTTCTGGTATCCGGACGTGCCTGCGCCGTACCGACTGTCGTCACGGTGGCGATCACCACGCCTACTAGAAACTTGTGTATCGCTTGCATGGATGCACATCCTTTCGAAACCCACTCGGCGGGGTTTCCTGGACCCTTCGGTGCGATAGTTATCCTGCGCGAAAGCCCGGTCAATGGCAGCTCGCTTCACATCGGCGTGCTCGCCTCAATTTCAGCCAAGTCAGGAAGGTTGTGCACTGCAGCAGGGTCCGTTAAACATTTGTGCCCGCGATCCAGCCATAATCATCCATCATGTCAGGATATACCGCAGATCTCCCTTCTTCAGCCGACTTGAACCTCATGGCCGGAAAGACTGCGCTTTTTCTGGATTTCGACGGCACGCTGGCCGAAATCGTGGACCATCCGGAAGAGGTTTCCGTTCATTCCGACATCATATCCGCTTTGGAGCGGCTTTGCGGCACGACGGGCGGCGCCGTGGCGATCGTGACCGGACGAGCCATCCAGGATATCGACCACTTCCTGGTGCCGCTGAAGCTGCCTGTCGCTGGCGTTCACGGTCTGGAACGGCGCGCTGCGAACGGCGCGATCACCTCCGCCACCACCAATTCCGAAGCGCTTTTGGAAGTGAGCAGGCGGCTCGAACGTCTCCAATCGGAGATAGCCGGCACGCAACTGGAGCGCAAGCCCGGATCGGTCGCGTTCCACTACCGGAAAAGGCCCGAGCTTGCCGAAGAATGCATCGCCGCGGTCCATCACGCTATTGAAGGAATGGAAGGATTGCAGATCCTCCACGGCAAGATGGTCGTGGAGGTAAAGGCCGGCAGGGCGACCAAGGCCGACGCGATTGCGGAATTCATGCATGAGGAACCCTTCGAGGGAAGGATTCCCGTCTTCGCCGGCGATGACGTGACCGACGAGGACGCCTTCGGAGAGATCGCGCGGCGCGGCGGTATTTCCATAAAGATCGGCGGCGGCGACACTACCGCCGGCTTTCGTGTCGCGGGGACAGAGGATTTTCGTAACTGGCTGTTGTCGTTGGCAACGAGTTTTGAAGGACAGATGCAATTGGACAAGGAGGCCAGATCGTGACGAGCCTCGATCTCGGAGTGGTAGGCAACTGCAGCTTTTCCGCCCTCGTCAACAGCAAGGGCAGCGTGGTCTGGTGCTGCCTGCCACGCTTCGACAGCGACCCGGTCTTCAATGGTCTCCTGCGCAATCATGGCGACGCCTTCGAGGGCGCCTTTTCGATCGAACTGGAGGATTTACGGGAGACGGAGCAGTACTACGAACCGAACACGGCCGTTCTGATCACCAGGCTGCACGGCTCGGGCGGTTCGCTGGAGATCGTGGATGTCGCCCCTCGTTTCAACTGGCGCGACCGCATTTTCCGCCCGCAGACTCTTGTGCGTCGCCTGCGTCCGCTTTCGGGCACGCCGCGCATCACCATCCGGATACGCCCGAATTTCGGCTATGGAACCATCCAGCCGGCCAAGACGCGCGGTTCGAACCATATCCGCTACAGCGGACCCGATTTCACGCTCAGGCTCTCCACCAATGCCCCGATCGACTACGTGATCGACGAGACGCGCTTCAATCTTTCAGCGCCGATCGACCTCATTCTGGGCCCTGACGAGACGCTGGGAGGATCGATTGCCGATACCGCCCGCGACTTCGAGGAGCGTACCTCCCAGTACTGGCGGGACTGGGTGGCTCGGCTGGCGCTGCCCCTCGAATGGCAGGACGCGGTCATCCGGGCCGCCATCACGCTCAAGATGTGCACCTATGAGCCGACCGGCGCGATCATCGCGGCGATGACAACGAGCATCCCCGAATCTCCCGATAGCGGCCGCAACTGGGACTATCGCTTCTGCTGGCTGAGGGATGCCTTCTTCGTCGTGCGGGCCCTGAACAGCCTCGGCGTGATCCATACCATGGAAAACTACTTCCGCTTCCTGATGGATCTTGTGCCGGAAGCGGAAGGCGGTCATCTGCAGCCCGTCTACGGCATCGGTCGCGAGCGCATACTGACCGAGAGCGTGCTCGACAATTTCGACGGCTATCGCGGCATGGGGCCAGTTCGCAAGGGCAATCAGGCCTATGAGCACTACCAGCACGACGTCTACGGCAATGTCATCCTGGGGTCGGCACAGATCTTCTTCGACAAACGCATCCAGATGAAGGCTGGATTGACAGATTTCGAGCAGTTGGAGGCCGCCGGCGAACAGGCCTACCGGCTGCACAACGAGCCGGACGCCGGCATGTGGGAACTTCGCTCGCGCTCACGCATTCATACCTCATCCAGCCTGATGTGCTGGGCGGCCTGCGACCGGCTCGCTCACATTGCGGTCCAGCTCGATCAACATGATCGCGCCAAGCGCTGGAGAAAAAGAGCCGATGAGATCAAGGCCCGCATTCTTGCTGAGGCCTGGTCTGAAAAACGTCAGGCATTCGTCGAGAGCTTCGGAGGTGAAACCCTTGATGCGAGCGTGCTCCTCATGGCTGAAGTCGGTCTCATCGACCCGAAGGATCCCCGCTTCGTCAGCACCGTCGATCAGCTTGAGCGGACGCTGGCCAGAGGACCGCACATGATGCGCTATGAGGCGCCGGATGACTTCGGCGTGCCGGACGTGGCCTTCAATATATGCGCCTTCTGGCGCCTCGACGCACTCGCCCGCATCGGCAGGCAGGAGCAGGCCCGCGAAATCTTCGAGGCCCTGCTTGCAGCCCGTAACCCGCTCGGCATGCTGTCGGAAGATACCGATCCGACAACGGGCGAGATGTGGGGCAACTATCCCCAGACCTACTCCATGGTCGGCATCATAAACGCGGCACGCCGCCTGTCGCGATCATGGGAGACCGTGGTGTGAAACGGCTTGTGGTCGTGTCCAACCGCGTCGCCGACCTGACCAAAACCAGCCAGTCAGGCGGCCTCGCCGTTGGCCTTGCCGACTCTCTCAAAATCCGCGGCGGCCTGTGGATGGGATGGGACGGCAGGAGGCTCAATTCCGACGAGCCGCCCGAGCCGGTCGTCAAGACAACCGGCGAGATAACCCAGGCGACTCTGCCGCTCACCGAGGACGACTATGCCGAATATTATCTCGGCTTCTCCAACAGCGTGCTGTGGCCGCTCTTCCATTACCGGCTCGATCTGGTCGAGTATCGAGGCACCTTTATGGAAGGCTATCGGCGCGTGAATGCCAAATTCGCCGACGCCCTCCTTCCGCTCCTGCGGCCAGACGACATCATCTGGGTGCATGACTATCATCTTATTCCGCTGGCGGCTGAACTTAGGCAGCGCGGCTGCAGTCAGCGGATGGGATTTTTCCTGCATATCCCCTTCCCGCCGCCGGAGATTCTTACCGCCGTGCCACGGCATCGTCGGCTGATAGAAGATCTCCTGCAATTCGATCTCATTGGTCTGCAGACCAATACGGACCTTGCGAACCTACACCGCTATATCGAGGAATATCTGAAAGAGCAGGTGGACAAGGACGGAACGGTCCATCACGGACAGCGCAAGGTCTTCATCGACAGCTTCCCCATCGGCATAGATGTCGATGCCTTTGCCGAAATGGCCGAGGAGCCAAATGACGCGGTCCAGATCGAGACCATGCGGAGGGCGATCCTTGGCCGCAAGCAGATTATCGGCGTCGATCGCCTCGATTACACCAAGGGTTTGCCGGACAGGCTGAAGGCATTCAGTCGGCTTCTGGAGCTCTATCCGGAAATGCGCAAATCCGTCACCCTGATGCAGATCGCAACGCCGACGCGCGAAGAGGTCGAGGCCTATACCGAGATACGCAGCGAACTGGAGGCATTGTCGGGCCAGATCAATGGCCGCTTCGCCGATTTCAACTGGACGCCGGTGCACTATATCCACGGCGCAGTGCCGCGCGAGGCGCTTGCAGCCCTCTTCAGGGCCAGCCAGGTCGGCTTCGTCACGCCGCTGCGCGACGGCATGAATCTGGTGGCGAAGGAATATGTGGCCGCCCAGGATCCCAACGATCCGGGCGTGCTGGTCCTTTCCAAATTCGCAGGCGCGGCGGAAGACTTGCACGAGGCTCTGATTGTCAATCCCTATGACGTGGACGACATGGCGAAGTCTCTCTGCCGTGCCTTGACCATGCCGCTCGAGGAGCGGAAGGAACGTCAGAACGCCTTGATGAAACGGATACGCCAGCACGACGCCCAAAGCTGGGCGGACAGCTTCATAGAAGCATTGGAAAACTGCCCGTCCATTGCCGCCTGAGGCAGGCTGCAACCACTATGCCCTATTTCTTCTTGCCGGGCAGGTTCTTGCGCTTGGTTTCGGCCAATTCTTCCAGCTCCTTCTCGGTCATGGATTCGACCATTCCCTTCGAAGCTCCCCTGAGCTTGGATTTCGGCGTCTCGCCTCGTTTTGCCGAAAGTGCAGCTCCGGCCGCCTTCTGCTGAGCTTTCGATTTGGCAGGCATCGCCATCTCCATTCAGATGATGTTTTGACAAGAAGATCTGTTCGGGCGGATTGTTCCCGGGCAAGGCCGGTGAAGGGCTGGTCTCAACGCTTCTCCTCGTAAAGCTCCCGCGTCGCCCGATCTCGCATGGCCTGCTCGCCGGGGCTGAGATAGCGCCTCCGAGCCAATGCGAAACCGAGAGCGATTCCGAGGATCAAAGGGCCGGCAGCAACCGCGAAAAGCCAAAGGTAATCAATGAACATGATCCGATCCTCTCATATCATTCGTCTTCCCCGCCCTCGTTCTCGGGGGTTTCGGGGAGCGCGCGTGGGGGAATAACCGGCGTCTTGCCCTCGTCCGGCGCTGGCTCGACAAATTCCGGGTCGCCTGTTGGTGGCGGTTTGAGGACCCCGCCGCAATCGGCAAGTCGTTCGGCCCGATTTTCAGAACTGCGATCAAGGCCGCTCTCACCGTTGGCCTGGCTGTTGTCCGGCGGCACGACGCATTCTTCATCGGCGGACGGGTCCTCCTGGTCCTGCGCCTGAACGGCCAAGCCGCAGCCCAGGAGGGCGGCAAATGCCACCATAGCAAGAGTCGGTAGGTGATTGGCGCGTTCCATCATTCTCTTCCGGGCGTTCAAGAGACGAACACCCTGGAAGCCGAAATGTTTCAGTTGATTGGCGGCTGTGCCTTCTGCCTCATCGCCCGCAGTAGAAGCCGGGAATAGACATGCTCCTTGAGACCGGATGGATCGGCAAGCTTCATGCGCCGAAGCGCAGCGGTCTCCTTTGCATCGGGCAAAGCCTGACCCAGGCTTCCCACAAGCATGCGGACAAGCGACAGGCGCGATGCGCCCGCCTGTTTCAGGCGCTCCAGGGCCGGGAGCAACCGCTGTTCCTCCTCGGTGAATTCGGTGCCGAAAGGGAATGTCATGCACCAGCCCTCCGCCTTCAGCGGCTTCAGGGCGTCGGCGATCCTTTCCGGCACATTGTTGCGGAAAGCCAGCGGGATTTCATAATCCCTTTCGATCTTTCCGGCCGATTTCGCCTTATCGAGAAGTTCATCCTGAAAAGCGGCATCGGCAATGTTCAGCATCGCCGCAACGCAATCGCGATCGGTTTTCCCGCGCAGATCCGCGACGCCGTATTCTGTCACCACTATATCGCGCAGATGGCGAGGGATCGTGGTGTGACCATAGGACCATACCAGCCGTGACTGGCGCCGCCTGTCCTTGCTGCGCGAAGCGTTGAGCGTGATAATGGAGCGCGCATCCCGAAGCGCAAAGGCTTGGGCGACGAAATTGTACTGGCCGCCAACCCCGGAAACGATCCTGCCGTCCTCAAGCGCGTCGGAGACCGTCGCGCCGAGCATGGTCACCATCATGGCGTTGTTGACGAAGCGTGCATCGACGCGATCGGCGCGCTTGCGCTCCTCCTTGCCATAGAGATCGTTGACGAAGGAGATGCCGCACATGCGGAAGAGCGCCCTCTCCTCGTCCGGAAGCTCCCTCAGGAAACGATAGAAGGCTTCGCTGCCGACGAAGAAACCCGCATGAAGCACCGCTCCGTCCGAGGCGCGGCGCTTGAGGATGCCTTCGCGGTAAAGGTCCATGAAGCCATCGACGAACATCTCGCTTGCCGCGTAGAGACCTTTCGCAAACAAGCCTGTTTCACCCAAAATTCGGCTTTGGACGCCGGGTGGTGTCAGCCTTTCGATGGCGGCACGGAAAAGCTCCGGTTCCCGGTGCCGCAACACCAGTCCTGCGGTCAGTGCATCTCCAAGCGATCCAATGCCGATCTGCAGCGTTCCGCCATCCTTGACGAGTCCGGCCGCATGGAGTCCGACAGCGTGGTCGGCATCGGTCACCGGGCTTCGCGGCGCCACAAAAAGCTTGCCGTCGCTATGCTCGCCCTCCAGCACGTGATCGAAATCGGCAGCCGGCAGCACGGCCTCGCCCGGCATGAAGGGCAATTGCGAACTCACCTCGCCGACGAGCAGAAAGGGCTCCTTGCGCGCCTTCAACTCGGGCAGGATGTCGAGCGTGATGTCGGGATTGCAGGAAAGACTGTATCGCGCATCGGCTCCTTCGCCGCGTTTCGCCACGAGTTGCGCGATGACATTGATGCCGCGGTCGAGTATGTAGCGCGCTGCGTGGGTGTAATTTGCCGAAACATAATGCTGCTGCGCCGGCGCGACCAAAAGCCAGCGCCCGGCCAGGAAGAAAAATTCGTTGACACGGATATTGCCTGGAACCGTGCCGGTGCGCAGGGCTTCCACATAGGCAAGCCCCTGATAATCCGGGAAAAGCCGCTCGACGAGCGGTTCGGCGAAGCGGCGCTCCATATCGCTAGACCAGCCCGGCTTTTCCAACGACAGAGCCGTGAAGATGGTCAGGTCTATCGACGGATCGGCGACCGCCCTGTCAAAAAGCGCATTGGCGATGCTGTTGGCCTTGCCTAGACCGAGAGGGAGCGCCAGCAGGATGCGGCGGCCGATCGTCTCCAGGATCCGCTCGGCAACGCTCTCGGCTTTGTGGTGATATTCAGGTGGTTTCGCCAACCTTCTCGCCAGAGCCTTCCGCCCCCAAAGCTTCCCAACCCTTGTCCGGAGCGAAGCGTGCGCCGTGCTTCTGGGCAAGCTGTGTCAGTTTTTGCACGATGGCGCCAGTGCCTCGACTGCGCGCATAGTGGATGGGACCACCCCTGAAGGGGGCGAAGCCGGTTGCGAAGATCATCGCGCCGTCAAGCGTCTCCTCGTCTTCGACCACGCCTTCGCGGAGGCAGCGCACGCAAGTGTTGAGCATGGGCAGGATGAGCCGGTCAGCCATTTCGCTATCGGGTGCTGGCGCATCTTCCGCTTTTTGCGGCTTGCCCTTTGAATCATATGCATAGAGGCCCTTGCCCGCCTTGCGCCCGGTTTCGCCGCTTTCGACCTTTTTGACCAACCATGCTGGAATGTCCGGCATCGGGTCCTCCAGGCTCTCCTTGAGCATTTTCGCCACTTCGAGCCCTATATCGAGCCCGACCCGGTCGGCAAGCTCGATCGGCCCCATCGGCATCCCGAAATCTTCCGCCGCGCGGTCGATCGTCTCCTTCGCCATCCCCTCGTCGAGCATGACGAAGGCCTCAACCAGATAAGGGGTCAGGCATCTGTTGACGAGAAACCCCGGCGCGCTCCCGACCGGCGCCGGCAACCGGTCGATTGCACCGCAAAATGCGCGTCCTCGAGCCAGCGTCTCGGCACTGGTCTTGTCATGGCCTACTACCTCAACCAGTTCCATGCGGCTAACCGGATTGAAGAAATGCAACCCGATCAGTTTCTCAGGTGTTTTCAATCCCTTGCGCAACTCTTCAAGAGGAATGCTCGAAGTGTTCGTGGCCAGGATCGCGCCTTCCTTCGTCTTCGGAACGGTCGCTTCGAAGACCCTGTGCTTCACTTCCGCCTTCTCGGCCACCGCCTCGATCACGAGATCGGCGCTTGCCACGCCCGCGCCGGCGAAATCGGGGATCAACCGGTCGAGCGCATCGCGCCGCTCTATGCGTGAATGGAGCCGTTCGTCATAAAACTCCGACGCTCGGCCGATCGCCTTGGCAATCGCCTGCGGATCGAGGTCCGAAAGCGTTACCACCATGCCCCTCGATGCGCACCACGCCGCGATTTCTCCGCCCATCGTGCCGGCGCCGATCACATGCACACGGCGGACGCCGCTGTCGCCCTTGCCATGGCTCTTGAGCTTCTCGCGCAGGAAGAAAACCCGGATGAGGTTCTGTGCCGTCTCGCTGACCAGCAGCTCCGAGAAGGACCTGATCTCCGCTCGCTGCATGGCTTTGGCATCGCCGCCATGCTCCTCCCACAGGTCGATGAGGCGGTAAGGAGCCGGGTAGTGTTTCTTGGGAACCCGCTTTTCCGCCTGCGTCCTCATCTGGCGCGCCGCAAGCTGCCGAGCAGGCGCGAAGCCGAGCAAGCCCGCCTTCCAGTTTCCGCGGTCGGTCCTGAGCGTGTCCCCGATTGCCGCGCGCACGGCATTCTCCACATGCCGTTCCTCCACCACTGCATCGACCAGACCGAGCGCCTTGGCTTTCTTGGCGTCAACCGTCTTGCCGGTCAGCATCATCGTCATCGCTTCCATCGGGTCGATGAGCGCCGGCAGGCGGAAGGTGCCGCCGAGACCCGGATGGATGCCAAGCATGACTTCGGGGAAGCCGAGTTTGGCATCACCGACGGCGATCCTGTATCGGCAGGCCAGAGCGAGTTCCAGGCCGCCGCCGAGACAATGGCCGTGGATCACCGCAACGCTCGGAATGGCTAGACGCGCAAGACGGTCCACAATGGCATGGGCGCGTGTCATGCGGGTCTCGACCTCATGGGCTTCCTTGACGTCCTTGAAGTCGCGGATATCCGCTCCCGCGATGAAACCACTCTTCTTGGCGGAACGGATGACAACCCCCTTTGCGCCCATGCCCTCTATGTCATTGAGCGCGGCATCAAGTTCCGCCATGACGGCTTCGGAAAGCGTGTTGGCACTGTCATTGGCGCGATCGAGGAGCAGCCAGGCAATGCCTTCGGCGTCTTTGGCAAGTCTCCAATGGCTGAAGCTGCCGGATGCGACCCCGCTCGGCCCAAGCTCGATGTTGCGTGGCTCCAGCACATTCCAGACGGATGCTTTGGTGACGGGCATCAGACCACCTCCAGAAGCATGGCTCCGCCTTGCCCGCCGCCGATGCATTCTGTGGCGAGGCCCCGTTTCAGCCCCAGACGGCGCATGGCATTGACGAGATGAAGCACGATACGGTTGCCGCTCGTGCCGACCGGATGCCCCAGGCTGATCGCACCGCCATCGACATTCAGCCGGTCGCGGGCAATGCGGCCGAATATGCCGTCGAGACTGAGTACATCACGGCAATATTCCTCATCTTCCCATGCCGCGAGACAAGCGAGCACTTGGACGGCGAAGGCTTCATTAAGCTCCCACAGATCGATGTCCTGGCGCGAAAGGCCCTGCCGCGTGAGCAATTCGGTCGAACAAAGCGTCGGACCGAGCCCCATGATCGATGGATCGAGCGCCGACCATTCGCTGTCGATGATGCGGGCGACCGGCTGCAATCCGTATTTTTCCACCGCCGCCTCCGAGGCGAGGATAACCCAGCAAGCACCGTCGGTGATCTGCGAGGAATTGCCGGCCGTAACCTTGCCGAACGGCTTCTCGAAGACCGGATTGAGCTTGGCGAGCTTTTCCATGGATGTATCCGGCCTCACGCCGTCGTCGCGGTCGAAGATCGTGCCATCTCGGGCGATCGCCGGAACAACCTCGCCCTCTAGGAAACCGCTGTTCTGTGCCCGCGCCAGTCTTTGATGGCTTTCCAGCGCATAGGCGTCAGCGGCTTCCCGCGTTATCCCGAAGAGATGGCCTATAACTTCGGCCGTTTGGCCCATATTGAGCTCGGTGATCGGATCGGTCAGCCCGCGTTCGAGTCCGATCACGGGTTTTGCCATTTCCGGCCTCAGACCGCCCATGGCTGCAGCCTTCTCGAAGGGAGACTTGGCCGCGGCAAAGCGGCCGAACCATTCCACCGCCTCCTGCCGCAGCACCAGCGGTGCATGCGACAGCGCCTCCGCGCCGCCGGCCAAAATGAGATCCGCCTTGCCGCTCTCTATAGTGCGGAAGGCAGTGTCTATCGACTGCATGCCAGAACCGCAATTGATCTGCACGGTGAAAGCGGTCATTCCCGCGCCCATGCCGAGCCGGAGAGCGGCTACCCGCGCCGGGTTCATCTCGTCCGCAATGACGTTGACGCAGCCCAGGATAACCGTGTCGAAGGCATCCGCAGCGAAAGGCTGGCGCATCAGGAGCGGCCGCCCGCATTGCACTGCCAGATCGACCGGCGTGAACGGCCCAGGCTTGCCGCGCGCCCGCAGGAAGGGCGTCCGTGCACCATCGATGAGGTAGACGGGCCTGCCGGTCGTGTCGGTGACGGCGCGCCGGACCTGTCCGGCAGCGCGGCGCGGCAGCGGCTTGCCTCCGGCGGTCACCGACGATCTTGGCCTTTTGGCCGAAGTTCCTGGTTGGCCCGCCATCTATTGCTTCCCCGCTACCGGCATGTCGTCTGTCATGAAGACCTGCGGAATGGTCATGGCTCCCCTTGCAATCAGCTAAATTGCGAACGCGACAGCCATTCCGATGGTTCCGGCTGTTCTTCTCACAATGCCTATTTGGGTGCCCTGCCTTCTTCCGCCGATCTTCCAAGCGTATCGGCAACCACCGCACCCCGGCTGCCGAGAGGCTTCGGCCGCCCGATCGTGGAGTCATGCGCCGTCTGGTGCTCCATTTCGGCGTTGAGCTTCGCGCATACCAGCAGGATCATCACCGAAATCCAGGTCCACATCATGAAGCCTATGACTGCGCCCAGGGAGCCATAGGTGGCGTTGTAATCGGCGAAATTCTGCAGATAGAACGAGAAGCCGGCCGAGGCCGCCAGCCATATGACGGTTGCGATCACGCAACCCCAGGTGATCCAGCGCCATTTTGGCCGCTCGCGGCTCGGTCCGTAGCGGTAAATGATCGCTATGGCTAAGGCGATGACCAGAAGCATCAACGGCCAGCGCAAAAGCCGGATAAGCAGTTCCGTCACGGCTTCCAGGTTGAGGAAAGCAAGGACAGCCGGCACCACCCCGACGGATATGATCATCAGGATTCCCAGGACCATCGCCATCAGGGTGAAGGTCAGCGACAGGAGGTTCAGGGCGATGAATCCCCGCTTCTCCTTCTCTTCATAGGCGATGTTCAGCGCATCGAAGAGCGCCTTGATGCCGGCATTGGCGCTCCAGAGCGCCACCAGCAAGGCGATGATGAAGCCGATTGAAAGGGCGCTCCGGTCCTGCGAAGCCAGGGCGCTCAACTGCTCGCGGATAATGTCGATGCCCCCTGAAGGAAGCAGCCCGCCGAGATAGGAGACATGATCGGCGATGGTCACGGGATCGGCCACGAAGCCGTACAAGGACACGAAGGCCGTCAGCGCGGGAAAGAGCGCCAGAAGGAGATAGAATGTCACTCCGGCGGCTACCAGCATGATCCGGTCCTCGCTCACCTCCCGGAAAACGCGCCACAAGATATCCTTCCAGCCGGTCAGCGGAATCTGCCTCGGATATTCGGCATTCCTGCCGCGTCCGGATTCGCGAGCTCTCTCTTCTGTTGTTTTCATGCCTCACACTGTCTGCATTTTAACGGAAGGATCAAAGCCGTTATTGGACATGCGCGCCGGAGTCGTCTAACCCTTTTGGCATCAAACCTTCGGATGTGCCAATGCCGCCAGCCTCTGGTTCTTCCGAAGAAAGAGCTTGGGAACCAATAAGGTTCAAGCTTTTCTTCAAGGCGGCAAAGGTAGGGATTACGGGTTGGAGCGTCTCGGTTCTTCGCGGAGCCGGCAGGAGGGAAGTGGTTGAGTAGTCCTGACGCAACGCGAAATCGGCACAAGCGGCTGCGACTTGCGCTTTTGCTCGGTGTAGCATTGGCAGGCAATGTCGGTCCCGGCTTGGCATTCGAACTCTTCGGCATGAAGTTCTTCGAGCGCGACACGTCGGAAGACGAGGTCATCGGCACGCCGCAGGAATATACGGTCGACTTTCAGGTCTCCGGCGACGAGGGTGACCTCGAGAAGGTACTGAAAGGATCCTCCAACCTTTGGGCCGACCGCGAGGAACCCGCTTCCGGCGCCGCGGGCCTGCTCGCCAAGGCAAAGGGCGACTATCGCCGGCTGCTTGACGCGCTCTACGGCGAAGCGCGCTATGGCGGCACGATCAGCATCCTTATCGACGGGCGCGAGGCGGACGGCCTGCTTGCAAATGCCGAATTCGCCAGTCCCGCCAATGTCCAGGTTCTGGTCAATCCAGGTCCTGTCTTCCATTTCAACGAGGCGCGAATCGTCAACCGCGCCCCGCCGCCGACGAGCCGCCGCGACGAAGTCGATCTTCCCGAGCAGGAGGGCTTCACTCGCGGTGAAGCTGCCCGCTCAGGCACGATCCTGAAAGCCGGCAGGCTGTCGATCGATGCCTGGCGCCAACAGGGCTACGCCAAGGCGGAACTGGCGGACGAGCGGGTGGTCGCGGCCCATGACAGCGCTACCATCGACGCCCGGCTGACCGTCGATCCCGGCCGCAAGGCCTATTACGGCGCCGTCGGCGTCCAGGGCACCGACCGGATGGATCCGGAATTCGTAGCCCGGCAGACGGGGCTGGTGCCCGGCCAGGAATATGACCCCGACGACATCAAGGACGCCTCCGACCGCCTCGCCCGGCTTGATGTCTTCCGTTCCGCCCGCATACAGGAGGCGGAGGAGATCGGCCCGGGCGGGCAGTTGCCGATCCAGGTCATCGTGCAGGAACGCCTGCCGCGCCGCTTCGGCGTGGGCGGATCCTATTCCACGGTGGACGGCCTCGGCCTGGAGGCCTTCTGGTTACACCGCAATCTCTTCGGCCGCGCCGAGCGCCTGCGCATAGAGGGCAAGGTCGCCGGCATCGGGGAGACATTCGACCCGACGGAATTCACCTATCGCGTCGGTGGTATCTTCACCAAGCCCGGCGTCTATACGCCGGACACCGATTTCGTCGCCTCGCTCTATGGCGACAGGGAAGTGCTTGACGCCTATACGCGCAATAGCGTCACGGCCGAAACCGGCTTCACCCATATGTTCAGCAAGGAGCTGTCCGGGCGCCTCCTCGTCAATGGCAGTTATTCGCAATTCGAGGACGATGTTTTTGGCAAGCGCGAATTCGTCACCGTCGGCCTGCTGGGCGGCCTGACATACGATAGCCGCGACAACGCCGCCGACGCCACCGAAGGCATCTATGTCGAGGCGGTGGCAGAGCCTTTCTACGAGTTCAATTACGGCAATTTCGCCACCCGTTTCACAGCCGAGGGCCGCACCTACTACGGATTTGGCGAAGACAACAGGATCGTGCTCGCCGGACGCCTGAAGCTTGGCAGTCTCGTTGGCGCCTCGATTGCGGAACTGCCGCCGGACAAGCTGTTCTTCGCTGGTGGCGGCGGCTCGGTACGCGGATATGCCTATCGCAATATCGGCGTCGAAACACCGGACGGCATCGTCGGCGGGCGCTCGCTGATCGAGGGATCGGCGGAAATCCGCGCCCGCGTGACGCAATCCATCGGCGTCGTGGGCTTTGTCGATGCCGGCTATGTGAGTTCGGAATCCTTTCCCGACTTTTCGGAGGACCTGAAGCTCGGCGCGGGCGTGGGGCTGCGCTATCTTACCGGTCTCGGACCGATCCGGCTGGATGTGGCCGTGCCGCTCGATCCCGGTCCGGACGACCCCGATTTCGCTTTCTATGTGGGAATAGGACAGGCCTTCTGATGCGGATCCTGCTCGCCATCGTCCTGCTTTTTCTGACCCTGCCCGCGCTGGCTCAGGACACGCCGGAAGAAGAACGCTCCTTCTTCCTCTCCTTCATCGAGGACCAGCTTTCCACGCCGAACCGGCAGATCAGGATTTCCGGCATACAGGGTGTGCTCTCCTCCAATGCCACCATCGGCCAGATCACGATTGCGGACCGCGAGGGCATATGGTTGCGCATCACCAACGCCTCGATCATATGGAGCCGGACGGCCCTGTTGCTTCGCCAGCGGCTGGAAGTCGAGCGCCTCGCGGCCGACAGCATTGAGGTCCTGCGCAAGCCACTCCCCGAGGAGGGCCTTCCACCGCCCGAATCCAGCTCGTTCCAGATCCCCGAATTGCCAATCGCGATCGACCTTGCGCGCCTGGAAGTGCCTTCTGTAAGCTTCGGGGCCGACGTTTTCGGGCTTGAATCGGAGCTTTCAGTCGAGGGACGGCTCCGCCTGGAAGGCGGGACGCTTGATACCGAGCTTGCCATCCGGCGTCTCGACGGGCCGGGAGGACAGTTTGCGCTGGCCGCGCAATATGCCAACGATACCCGCATCCTCGACCTCGACCTGTCTCTGCAGGAACCTGCAAACGGCATCGTCGCCAATCTGCTGAGCATCGAAGGCCGGCCTCCCCTTTCGCTGACGCTTGCCGGCTCCGGTCCGCTCGACCAGCTTGACATAACGCTGGCGCTCGATGCGGAGGGACAGCGTGTTCTCGACGGCACGGCCAACCTGCGCCGCCAGTCCGAAGGGATCGGCTTCCAGACGGAGCTTTCCGGCCCGATCGCGCGGCTCATCCCCGAGCGCTTCCGCGATTTCTTTGGCGCGGAGACGATGCTCACGGCCAACGGCGTGGCCAAGGATGCCGGCGGCTTCACGCTCGAATCCCTCAATCTCGACAGCGCCGCGCTTCATCTCGAAGCTGCTGCCGATACCGGTGCCGATGGTTTCCTGCAACGCCTGGCGCTCAATGCGGCAGTGGAGGATTCAACCGGAGATACCGTCCTTCTGCCTGTACCTGGCGGCGAGACCACGGTTCAACGCGCCGCCCTTACGCTCGATTTCGGCGGAGCTGGCAGTGAGGAATGGGACGGCAGGCTGGACATTTCGCAGCTTACCACCGGCGACTTCGCAGCCGAAAGCGTCGCAATCGATCTCGGCGGCGTTGCCGAGAACCTGAACCTGCCCGACCAGCGCCGCATCAGCTTCAATGCCGAAGGCGGCATTTCAGGCATCATCGCCGAGCAGGCCGACATCGCCGAGGCCCTTGGCAACGAAATCCGCCTTGACGTGGSGGGCGACTGGCGAGCCGAACAGCCCGTGGCGCTGGAACGGGCCGAGCTTTCCGGCAACGGCCTCAGCGTCTCGCTCGCCGGCGAGATCGCCGAACTCGCCTTTAATGGCGATATAGGCGTGAGAGCTTCCAGCATCGTGCCGTTTTCCGGTCTTGCCGGCCGCGATCTTTCCGGCGGACTGGACCTCAAGGCAAACGGCACGGTCGAACCGGTGACCGGCGCCTTCGATCTCACGCTCGACGGCAGCGCCACGGAGTTGCGCATCGGCAATGACGCAGCCGACAATCTGCTCAACGGCACGACGAGGCTCACCGGCCGCGTGGCGCGCGGCGAACAGGGACTGAGGACCGAAAATTTCCGCGTCGCCAATGACCAACTCCAACTGACCGCCGATGGCGTCTTCGCCTCCGGTGCGGCGGATTTCGATCTTGATTTCGCTCTCGAGGACCTCGCACTCGTTTCCGATAGTGCTTCGGGCCGTCTTACCGCCACGGGGCGGGCAGCGGGCAGCGACGGCCGCATCAATCTCACCTTCGGCGCGGATGTCCCATCCGGTTCCCTCATCGGCAAGCGCTTGACCGAAGCCGGAATCGATTTCGAAGGCGTGCTGCAGGATAGCGCCTTGACCGGCGCGGTGACGGGGAGCGCGTTCCTCGACGGTGTTCGCGCCGATCTCGCCACCGACATCGCGGTCAGGGATGGCGAGCGCCGGCTTTCGAACCTCGACTTCTCCGCCGGGGGAGCGCGCGCCACGGGCGGGGTTGTTCAGAACCGTGACGGGCTGCTCGAAGGCAACCTGACGGTGGAGGCAGCCGATATTTCCACGGCCGCGGCCCTTTTCCTTGCCGAGGCAAGCGGCTCGATCAACGCCGATATCCAGCTTGCCCATGCCGATGGCAGGCAGAATGCCGAGGCATCCGGTGACGTCCGCAATCTCCGTGTGGAGACGAATTCCATCGGTTCAGCGGATTTCCAGGCCGCGATCGAGGATCTGTTCGGCGTACCGCTCGTCAATGGCACCATCGACGCCCGCGACCTTTCGGCAGGCGGGATCGACGTGGCGACCTTGCGGGCGGACGCTACACGCAGCGGCGAAACGACGGAGTTTTCCGCCAATGCCACGCTGGACAATGGAGCGGCCCTTTCGACCAGCGGTTCTCTCAGCCCGCAGGATGGCGGTTTCGACCTGACGCTCAACGAGGCCGAATTGTCCCAAGCGGAACTGAATGCTCGGCTCTTGGAGCCGGCAGCGATCCGGCTGCGCGGCGAGAATGTCTCCTTCGATACGATCACGATCGACGCTGGCGGTGGGCAGATCGCGGCACGCGGCGAAGTTGCCCGGGAAATCGACGTGGCGTTGCAGATCCGGGACCTGCCCTTGGCCATTGCGAATTCCATCCGCCCGGATCTCGAACTCGGCGGTACGGTCAACGGCACCGCCACTGTCACCGGGCCTCGTGATACGCCGAGCATCGACTTCGACATAGCCGGCCGGCAATTGCGCGCCGCCGCCCTCGCCCAGGCAGGCCTCAGTTCGCTCACGATCGACGCAACCGGCACGACCACCGCCGAGCGCCTGACGGTGGATGCAAGAGTGACCAGCCCCGAGGGTCTCAATGCCGCGGCGCGTGGCGCAGTGCCGATCGGCGGCGAAGGTTCCATGTCGCTCAACATAGATCTGAACGCCTTCCCTCTCGCGGTCGCTAATGCCGTTGCGCCGGGACAGGATCTTGGCGGCCAGATTTCGGGTACGGCGCGCGTCACAGGCACCCTGACATCCCCGGAAGCCAGTTTCGATCTGCGCGGCGACGGGCTCACGGCAGCGCCTCTGGCCGAGTTCGGCGCAGCCCCCCTCCAGCTTTCGGCCAATGGCCGCTTTGCCGACGAGACCGTCACCCTTTCCGCGCTGCGCACCACTGGACCGCAGGGGCTGACCGTATCGGCCAGCGGCCGTCTGCCGGTCTCCGGCACCGGCCTGGCGCTCGATGTGGACGGTACCATACCGCTTGCCCTCGCAAACAACATGCTTGCCGAGCGCGGCGCGACCGTCACCGGCACGTTGAACGTGGACGCAAATATTTCAGGCAGCCTTTCGCAGCCGGCGATCAACGGAAACTTCTCCACTTCCAACGCGCAGGCGATCGACCCGGAATCGAATGTCCGGCTGAATCCGATTCAGGTTTCGGGCACCATTCAAGGCGAGACCATATCGATCAATTCTGCCACCGCCACGCTGGCGTCCGGTGGCTCGATCTCTATCGGCGGCACAATCTCGACCAATGCGGTCGCGAATTTCCCGGCCGATCTCAACATCCGCCTCAACGAGGCGAGCTATACGGATGGCGAAATGGTCGCCGCAACGGTCAGCGGCGCCATGTCGCTCACTGGTCCCCTTACCCGAGATCCGCTGCTTTCGGGCGACCTGACTTTGTCGCGTGCGGAAATCACCGTGCCGGAGAATCTCGGYSGCAGCGGTGCCGCCGGCATCAATGTCAAACATATCAATCCGCCGCCTGCCGTGCAGCGGACGCTGGAACGCGCGAAGGCCGATGACGGCACACCCATGCCTTCCAGCCGGCCGAGCGTGCTCCGGCTCAATGTGCGGGTCAACGCCCCTGCCCGCATCTTCGTGCGCGGCCGCGGGCTTGACGCCGAACTCGGCGGCTCGGTCGAACTCGCCGGGTCGGTCAACAACATCCAGCCAGTCGGCGGTTTTGAGATGATACGCGGGCGGCTCTCCATCCTCGGCAAGCGCATCACCTTCGACGAGGGTACGGTCACACTGGTGGGCGATCTCGATCCGTTCCTTGATTTCGTGGCTCGTTCGGAAGGCGACATAACCGTCTTCATAACGGTGCGCGGCCGGGTATCCGATCTCGATATCGCTTTCTCCTCGCAGCCCGAACTGCCCCAGGACGAGGTTCTGGCGCGGCTCATCTTCAATCGTGGCATACAGGATTTGTCCCCCATGCAGATCGCCCGGCTC
>NZ_VLJP01000001.1:14487-89921 GCF_007829525.1 Mesorhizobium sp. J18 | reverse complement strand
CCTAGACATCGTATCCGACGAGGAAGGCAATACCGCCGTCCGTGCCGGCCGTTATATCCAGGACAATATCTATCTCGGTGTCGAGGCAGGTTCTCAGGGCACGACCCGGGGCACGATCAATCTCGACATCACCGAGAGCCTGAAAGCGCGCGGGGCGGTCGGTTCCGATGGCGATTCCAGCCTCGGCATCTTCTATGAAAGAGATTACTGACCGCGCCGCGGCAAAAAAAAGCCGGTCTCTAGGACCGGCCAACGACACGCAAGTTGTGGGGTTGGGGGGCGTGGGGGAGTGCGTGTCGTCAGCACAATAATTCCTCAACATGACAATGGTTCCCTCTCCCGCAAAAAATTTTTTACATCCGATCCCGCCCCCTCTCCCAGCATTCAATCGCCGGGAACCTGGAGCTTTTGCAAAAGTTTCTCCTTTTCAAACTCAGCAGTTTGGAGACACGTCCGTGAAGATTTTCCGGCTCATGCCCGACGCGCCGCCATCCGATCCCGGCTGGGACATCGCGCCCTCTCTCGGCGAAATCACCGTGCGGGCCGAATCTCCGGCAGATGCCCGGATCGTCGCCGCCGAGGCCGAAGTGGACTTCCCCGATGTGGATGCCCTGCCGGGGGACGGCGTAACCACTTCCTTCGCTAGTGCCGTCAGAGACGAGAAATTGTATCGTGTCGAGGAGGATACCAGCGGAAGGTTTCCAGCCGAGGGCAAGCGCGCCGTGCTTGAGGGTTTGACGGAACCTCAAGAAATCATCAAACCGCAGGAATACTGATGATTTCGGGGCGAAGGAGGCTGCAACCTCGTGGGCATCAAAATCGAAACTTCGCGCCTTACGCTCCGTCCTTGGGGGGAAGAAGACATCGAACAGCTCATGCTGGGTTTGAACGATCTCGAGATCGCAAAGTGGCTGGCTTTCGTCCCTCACCCCTATTCAGCGTCAGACGCCCAAAATTGGATCAAGAGATGTCAGGAGATCTCGAGAGCAAGCGGTCGGCCCACGGCGCACGAATTTGCGGTTGAGCTCACAGATGAGCGACGGGTCATCGGAGGGGTCAGTCTCAATAAGATAGACTGGAAGGCCACAACGGGCGGTGGAGGAATCTGGATAGCGAACCAGTATCAGGGACGCGGCTACGGACGCGAAGCGTTTGAGGCGAAGATCCGATTCGCTTTTTATGAATTAGGCCTGACAAAATTGATCAACGGTTACTTCGACGGCAACGAAAAGTCTTGGGCAATGCAGCGCAAATTGGGGTATCGACGCGTAGGCGAAATTACTGGCCGCTGCATGGCTGACGGAAGGCAAACGATCGAACATGTAACGACGTTGCTGCGCAGTGATTGGGAGGATCGGGAGGACTAACGTCCGACGAGCCCGATTGCGCGGGATGCCTTGCTGGGCTAGGTGACGAGCCTGCAAAATTGGCCGGATAGAACCGAGGCCGATTGTATTACCGTCTGTGTCATTGCCAACCACCACACCCCGCTCCCATGGCCTCATTTACGGCAGATTCTTGTATGACGCAGTTATCCGCAATGGACCGCGCACGCATTTCGTTGGCGAAACTTCGTCAGAGCATCCCTTTCCTGAAGACAGGTGTCGACCCGCTGGTGCTCGTATTTCCTCACTATCGCGTCGCCTACATCCCCATACCGAAGGCCGCGAATTCCTCTGTCAAAGCTGCCCTGCTGCCGCTTATTGGTCTAGATCCATCGGGCATCGACGACATTCAGGCTTTTCGCGGATTCAGGAAAATCCCCTATAGCCGGTTCGCTTCCATGAGGACCGGGGACTGGTATGTGTTCTCTGTCGTACGCGATCCATTTTCGCGTTACGCCTCGGCCTATCTCGACAAGGTGGTGACGCGCGAGATCGTGCTGCGGGGTTTCAGGCGAATGGGCATCAGGAAAGGCGACAGTTTCCAGCGATTCATGTCATTGCAGACGGAATGGCCACAAAAGGCCCTAAATCCTCACGTCATAGCGCAGTCGACCATGCTCGAAGACGCGCTTCGCGATGGTTTGAATGTTTTCAAGCTGGAGGATCTGCCTGGCCATTGGACAAGCATCGCCGATGAGATCAGGTCACGTTCGGGGATTGAGATCGGAACACTGGAACAGCGCAACAGAGGAAAATCGAAAATACCCTGGCAGTCACTCTACGATGCCGAGACGATCGCCTTGGCCAGGCATCTCGGAGCAGCCGATTTTGCCATGTTTCAATATGAAGCGGATCGCATGGGATGCCCGTCTACTCAGGCATTTCCCATGACTCCAGATTACCGGATCACAGCAAACCCATGATTTATCTTGCATCAGGATCGAGACGCACATTGCTAGCGCGAATATTCACCGACAGTGCAGCCCACGATCTGTCGGCTTTTCGGATAGATGGTTTCGAAGTGAGGCCTACACCCGGCATGGCGTATCAGCCCTGCGATCTGGCGATTGTCTACGGCATGCCCAATCCGCTTCTTGGAAGAAAACGCGGTTCCATACGGCAAAGCGTCCACGAAAATCACAAAGGGCCGCTTCTCGTGGTCGAAAGCAGCATCCTTGGCCGCGTCTTCCTGCCGCCGAAAGGTCAGTTCCTGCAGCGCTTGGTCGGCGCATACCGCAAACCGGAGCAGAAAAACCCATTCTATCGCCTGGCGTTGAATGCGGCCTTCGGACCAACGGCAGACTTCGCAAACAAGAATAGTCCTTCCGACCGATGGGAGCGTCTTGGCATCACCATTGAGCCATATAGAAAGGCCGGTGATCATGTTCTTCTCATTGGCCAGACGCCGAACGACGCGTCGCTCCGCGGCATCGACATCGTGGATTGGCTGATCGATACGGCAAGACGGATCCGGAAGTTATCGGCCAGGCCGATTCTCGTTCGATTCCATCCCGGCATGGGTGATGACAATGCCATCAAGGCGAAAAACAGGCTCCGGAAAATCGCAGACGTTCATGTAACGCCGCGCGATCAGACATTGGCGGAAAACCTCAAGGACGCCTGGGTATCTGTTTCTCTATCTTCGGGCGCGGCAATTGAATCCCTTATTGCGGGCGTTCCCGCAATAACCCTCTCGCCGGACAGTCTGGCCTACGGCATCACGCCGCATGATCTGAAGGTTATCGAAAACCCTCCCACACCCAAACGCGAACAATTCCTCTACGATCTGGCATATGCGCAATGGTCCCCCGAGGAATATGCGGATGGAACCGCGTGGCGGCATATGGAGTCGGCGGTTTTAAGCAGAATGGAAACCTGCTTTGCGTCGACCCACGGAACACCGTTGGAGATTGCCCAAAGCGCTTTTACCGGCAGTGCTGCCTAGACGGACAGGAACATCCATAGAGCATAAAAGCTCACGTGAGCCGTAAGTCGGCTCATATGCGTCTCATGTTCCCATTCCGTTCCACTCATCACTAAACAAAAAACCCCTTGCATTGAAAGGGGTTGGCGGTGGTGGGTGATGTAGGGATCGAACCTACGACCCGCTGATTAAGAGTCAGCTGCTCTACCAACTGAGCTAATCACCCGCCGGGCCGGCAACTGCCGGAAGGCAGCGCAGGTGGGCGCGTCTATAACCTCTCAATTTCGTGCTGTCCAGCCCGCCTTGCATCGGAAAACGACAAACGGATGACAAAGCTTCGGCGCCGGGCGCGCAACCGTCCTTTCCCCCTTAAAGGAGATTTGGCGGAAGCAGAAAGACAGAAAGGCCGCTTTCCAACTCGCTTGGTAAGGCCTCACGCGAAGAACTGCCCCTCGGCCACCATTACCGCATGGCCGCCGATCCGTCCGGTCTCGATCCCTCCTCCCTCGACGTCGAGTTCGAGACGGATGCGCGATGGGCGCCCCATCTCCATCCCCTGCTCTATCCAGAAGCGGTTCGGACCGTCGACTGGTTCGTCGAAACGCATGATCGCTCCGGCGAAGGCGGCGGCGGCCGAGCCCGTCGCCGGATCCTCTATGATCCCGGAAAGAGGCGCGAACATGCGGGCGTGGAAGGAACAGTCGTGGTTGACGGTTTCCCGGCAATAGACATACGGATCGCCCCAGACCCCGTCTTCGATAGGCGCCAAGCCGCGCCACATATCGGCATTGGCGCGTGCCTTCGCCGCAACTCCCAGATCGGCGACGGGCACGCACACATATGGAACGCCGGCCGACCAGGCCGAGATCGTATGATTTTCGAAACCGATTTCGTGATGCGCAAGCCCCAAGGCCGCTGCCACCGCCTCGGGCGCGGCATTGACGGGTATCTCCTGCGGCAAACGCGGCAGGTCGAATTCGGCGAAGGCAACCCCATTGCCGGCGCTAACCACGCAGCGGACCGGCCCGACATTCTCCTCCAGAACCAGGATCGAGGTGCGCTCGTCCCTGCCCTCTTCCCTGGCGCGCTCGGCCAGCGCAATGGCCGCTCCAACGGTCGGATGGCCGGCAAAAGGCAGTTCGTGGGCTGGTGTGAAGATGCCGAGCCGGGCGGTATGGATCGAGTTTTCCGCCGGCTTCACGAAGACGGTTTCAGACAGATTGAATTCGCGCGCAATGCGCTGCATGCCGGCTTTATCAAGCCCATCCGCATCGAACACAACCGCTAGCGGATTGCCGGCCAGAACCTTGTCGGTGAACACGTCATAAACGCGATAATGCCGACTTTTCATAGCGCCTCAGATCCCGATCCCGGCAAAACATGGCGGAAATTTAATTTGTCTTTTCCGCTGATTGGCACGATCTGTTCCTTATAGGGACTCGGAAAGCGCGGAAAAAGGGGGTCCCCGCTATGGACCAGATCGTCAATCGGCCTGAAGCGGAGACGCCGGACGGCATCAAGTCGGCGCTCGGCCTCGATACGCAAAGCGGCCGCAAGCGTGGCCGGCGTGGAATTTATCTTCTTGCAATTCTAGTCGTCGCGGCGGCTGCGATTGCCGTTTATCTGCGCCTTTCCGGCGGTGCGGCAGAGACAGTCTACACCACGACGACCGTCGAACGCGGTTCGATGACGGTGCAGGTCTCGGCGACGGGCACCCTGCAGCCACGGACCCAGGTGGATATCTCCAGCGAGCTTTCCGGCGTCATCCGCAGCGTTCCGGTCGAGGAAAACCAGCGCGTCGCAAAGGGCGATGTGCTGGCCGAGCTTGACACGACGCGCCTTGCCGCACAGGTCGAGCGGGCCGAAGCCTCGGTCAAGGCCGCGGCGGCTAATGTCAACGAGGCAAAGGTCACGCTTGCCGAAACCAGCCGCGCGCTCGCTCGGTCCGAGCAGCTCGCTTCTCGCGGCATGATCGCCGACCAGGCCCTGGAGACCGCAAGAGCGGCCCGCGACCGCGCTGCCAGCGCCGTCGAGACCGCCGAGGCCAATCTCGCGGTGGCGGAAGCCGATCTCAAGTTGCAGCAGGCCGACCTCGTCAAGAGCAAGATCTACGCCCCCGTGGACGGCATCGTGCTTTCGCGCGATGCCGATCCCGGCCAGACGGTCGCATCCTCCTTCCAGGCGCCAATCCTGTTCGTGATCGCGGAAGACCTGACGCGCATGGAACTCGTCGCGGCGATCGACGAGGCCGATATCGGCACGGTGGCCAAGGGTCAGGATGCGGAATTCACCGTGGATGCCTTTCCTGGACGCCGCTTCGAGGCCGCCATCAGCGATATTTCCTATGCTTCGACTGCTACCGAGGGCGTCGTTACCTACGAGGCACGGCTGGCTGTGGACAACGAGGATCTCCTGCTTAGGCCTGGTATGACCGCGACCGTCTCAATCGTTACACGTCATGCCGAGAATGTTCTTCTCGTGCCCAATGAAGCTTTCCGCTACAGCCCACCAGCGGCTGAGGAAAGCCGCAGCTTCGGCATCAGCAATCTGTTTACCGGCCGTTTCGGCGGCAGGCGCGGCTGGCGCGGCAATTCTGGCCAGCGGGAAAATGCTTCCGACGGCATGCGGACGCTTTACGTGCTGCGCGAGGGTCAGCCGGAGGCGGTTCGCGTCAAGACAGGCGCCAGCGACGGCATGGAGACGGAAATCCTCTCCGGCCTCGAGGAAGGCGACCGCATCATCACCGCATCAGCTTCGCGCAACGCAACAGCCTCGGTTCGCAGGCCATGAGATCCGGCATGCTGATCAGCTTCGAGAAGGTCTGGAAGACCTACGGGCGCGGCGAAGCGCGCGTCGATGCGCTGGCCGGAGTGGATTTCACCATCGATCGCGGCGAATTCGTCGCCATCATGGGTCCGTCCGGTTCGGGCAAGTCCACCGCAATGAACATCATTGGCTGCCTAGATACGCCAACCAGCGGGCGCTATGGCTTTCTCGGCGTGGATGCGGGCCGGCTCGACCGGGGCCGCAGGGCGATCCTGCGCAATCTTTATATCGGTTTCGTCTTTCAAGGCTACAATCTCCTGCCACGCACGACGGCGGTGGAGAATGTCGAACTGCCGCTGATCTATCGCGGTGTGCAGGCGCGCGAGCGCCGCGAGCTTGCCATGCGTGCCCTCGCCCAGGTCGGCCTTGCCGGCCGCGAACACCATACGCCGGCCGAGCTCTCCGGTGGCCAACAGCAGCGCGTCGCGATCGCGCGCGCCATCGTTTCCACGCCTACCCTGCTTGTCGCCGACGAACCCACCGGCAATCTTGACACACAGCGCAGCCACGAGATCATGGATCTGCTGACCGGCCTCAACCGCGACATCGGGCTCAGTATCGTCATGGTCACCCACGAGCCTGATATCGCGGCCTATGCGGATCGCACCATCGGCTTCCTCGACGGCCATATCGCCTATGACCAAGCCAAGGCGGAGGCTGCCTGATGCTGCTGGAAACCATCAAGCTCGCAATACGTTCGGTGCGGCGCAACGCGCTGCGCTCCTTCCTCACCCTGCTCGGCATCGTCATCGGCGTGGCCGCCGTCATTGCCATGATCACCATCGGCAACGGCACCACCGCCAAGGTGAAGGCCGATATCGCCAAGCTCGGCAGCAACCTGCTCGTAGTGCGCGCCGGTGATGGCGGCAGGCCTGGCGGACCGCGCTCGGTGGACCGCCCGCTGGAGGAGAAGGAAGTACGCGCGCTGGAACGCGGATTGACGAATGTGACGGCCGTTTCCGCTGCGTCCCAGCAGACGGTTCGCGTCGTCTACGGCACGGCCAGCATGCCGGTCTCCGTTACGGGTGCTGACACACAGTTCCTGGATGCACGCAACTGGGCGGTCGCCGAGGGACGATCTTACAATGAGCAGGAGGTCAATGGCGGTGCCGGGGTCTGCCTGATAGGCACCACGGTACGCAACGAATTCTTCGGCGGCGGCGAGTTTCTCGGAGACCGCATTCGTGTCGGCCGGCTGAGCTGCCAGGTCATCGGTCTGCTCGAATCCAAGGGCTTCTCCGGCTTCGGTCAGGACCAGGACAATGTGGTCTTCATGCCGCTGACCACATTCCAGCGCCGCATTTCCGGCAATCGCGATATCGAGACCATCTATGTTTCGGCCGCCGAAGGCGCCTCCACTTCGGCCGTGCAGGCGGATATCGAGCAGATTATGCGCGAATCCCGCAATATCGCGCCGGGGCGGGAGGATGATTTCAACGTCCGCGACATGACTCAGATCGCCGATACCATGGCGAGCACGACGACCGTTATGACCGGCATGTTGGGGGCGCTGGCGGGCGTCAGCCTCCTGGTGGGCGGCATCGGCATCATGAACATCATGCTGGTCTCGGTGACGGAGCGCACGCGCGAGATTGGCATCCGGCTCGCCATCGGCGCGCATGAGAAGCACATATTGATCCAGTTCCTGGTGGAAGCCACTGTGCTTTCGCTCCTCGGCGGCATCATCGGCATCCTCCTCGGCCTGTCGATTGCCGTGGCAGCGACCTATTCCCTCGCGATCCCGTTCAGTCCGAGCATCTCCATCATCATGCTGGCGGTCGGCTTCTCGGCTCTGATCGGCATGGTCTTCGGCTTCTTCCCAGCCCTGCGCGGCGCACGCCTCGACCCGATAGAGGCCCTGCGCCACGAATAGCGGATCACAGCCGAGGCGGATTGGCGAAATGCCACTCGATCAGCGGTGGCATGTGCGGCGCGATCCGTTTCGGCATGGTCTCGGCGCTGCGGATGATGACGGGTTCCTCGATCTCCGGATCGGGATCCCGGGCGATGTGGGCCCGCACCTTTTCGGCAGCCGCTTCGGCGCTTTCATCAAGAAAGAAGCGACGGAACACGACCGTGCCGTCTTCCCGCGACAGGGCCTGCAATCGCCTTTCAGCGGCCATGGCCGATAGATCGAAACCCGTTTCCTCCAAGACTTCGCGGGTCATGTTGTGGTCGAAATCGGCACGGCCGTCCTTGAAATCGACCGCCGGCTCGAAGGAACCAGCCGCGAAATAGACCTTGCCGGCATTGGCGGTGTGGCCGCCCATGCGGATCGCCAGCAGCGCGCCATCCCCCGTCACGAGCATGGCATGGGCATAGATGTGTCGGGCCGTCGCTACGGGCCTCAGCCTCCTCCACAGAAGGAAGGTGGCGAAACGCACCTCATGACAACGTCCTTCGAACCGGCGCTGCCTGTAGGAGAGTTGCGAAAGCAGCACCACCCGACCATCGAACAGGGCGGGATTGGCGGCACTTTCATAGCGCCAGTGCTCCTCGATCGCCGCCAAATTCTCGTTTTCGAAGGGATGCGGCAACGGATCGAGCCGGAGATCGAAATGGTCGACCGGCAGGATCGTATCATTCTGGACGTCAAAGCTCATTCGGAAGCCATTCTTCAGGCAATATCGAGGGAAATGGCGACCGGGCAATGGTCGGATGCCTTCGGGCGATCCCAACCGACGCGCGGGAAGCGCTCGACCTCCTGCCCCGGCGGAAACACCGTCCGCCACGGCTGCCCGTTGCGGACGATATCCGGCACCGCCTGTGAATTGCGTTCTGCCAGCGAAGGTGAAAGGAGGATGTAGTCGAGTTGGCAGAGATGCCGCTCTTGCGGTCCGCGCGTGTGATACAGTGTCCAGCGGTCCATTTCCGGCCGCCGCTCGACAACGTTTTCCGAGAACCCGCCATCGGTCAGGACATTGACGCAGGACTGCGTCTCGCGCVCCGGCTTGAAGTGGTAGCCGTTATGCGCATCGCCTTCGATGATCACGCGCTCGCGATAGTCGTTCAGATCGCCGCAGATCGCCCAGCGCTTTCCGGCCGTGTGGTCTTTGCCGAACCGGTCCTCGATGATTCGCCGCACCGCCGCGGCCTCCGCCATACGCACAGGCATCGAGGCATCACGACCGTTGAGACCGTTGCGCGGTGGGCCCATGGATTTGAAATGCACGCCGTAAAGCGTCAGCGGCCTACCGGCGATCCTGATATCGATCTCCATGCAATCGCGCCGGAAGATGCGGTCATTGGGGTTCATCCGGAGGGCGGCAAGTTCGGGCGTGAAAAGTCCAAAATCCTCGAATGTCACATGCGCATGGCTCGTCATGCGGACGAATTCGATCGGCTGGCCGTGCGCCGTATGCTCGCGCATCATCACCGCCACGTCGATGCCGCGCGAATCATTGCCCGAGGTCGAGAATTTTTCCCGATAGCCGCTGCCAATCATCTTGAAGAGATAGCCGTATTCAAAGGCTTTCAGCGCGGCGAGATTGTCGACTTCCTGCAGGCACAGTATGTCGGCACGGGTCGCGGCGATCGCCAGGGCCGTGAGCTGACGCATATCGTCTGCATGGGCAATAGCACGAGCCCTTTCCAGTTCGCGATATTCAGCCTCGTTGGCAATCTCGAACAGACTGAGCGTCCGGTCCTGATAGAGCTCGTTGCGAAAACCGGAGAAATCGAACCGGTTCATCAGGTTTTCGACGTTGAAGGTGGCGATCCGGACGGACATGGCCCGTACTTTGCTTACAAAAGCTTTCAATACAAGCCGCCGCGAACGCGATTTCTGTTGTCTTGGGCAATGTTCATCCTGTGTTCAGGATCAAAAGCCCATGCTGCATGAAAGGCGAATTGCGGGCTTGGACTCGAGGAAGGGACCCCTGGAGGACAGGATGCAAAAGCGACTATCGAACCTTACCCTTTCGGGCCTGGTCGCGTTGGGATTGCTGGCGGGAAGCTTGGTGCCCGCATCCGCGGCCGTCATCAATACGAGCAGCGCCATTGCAAGTGCTGCCGAAGGAACGGCACGGGCCGGCGGCAGCAGCGCCTATGCCGGCGATACCCGCGCTGATGTGGTGCAGGTGCGTGACCGGCGCCATTGGCGTCGTCATCATCATCGATACCACAGGCATCGTCATTATCGCCCCCGCACGGGCATCTATCTTCACTTCGGCTCACCGGGTTATTATGGGCCGCCGCCCTATTATGCGCGGCCACGCTATGTGCCGCGCCGCGCCTATCGGGCTTCGGGGGCGCATGTGGAATGGTGCTATGCCCGCTACCGGTCCTACCGGGCCCGGGACAATACCTACCAGCCTTATCACGGCCCTCGCCGGCAGTGCATCTCGCCGTATTACTGAACCGCCAGGCAACAGCAGCAGAAAGGAAACGGCGCGGAAATTCCGCGCCGTTTCCTTTAGGACTGCCCGCATCGCGTAAGCGCGCAAGCAAGAACAAGCCGTGGCTTTAGGCTAGTTCTTTTCCTTGTCCACCAGCTTGTTCTTGGAGATCCACGGCATCATGCCGCGCAGCTTCTCGCCGACTTCCTCGATCTGATGCGAATCGTTGAGGCGCCGCGTCGCCTTGAAGCGGGCGAGCCCGGAACGGTATTCCTGCATCCATTCGGAGGTGAACCTGCCGGTCTGGATATCGTTGAGCACCCGCTTCATCTCGGCCTTGGTCTCGGCCGTGATGATACGCGGGCCGGAGACATATTCGCCCCATTCGGCCGTGTTCGAGATCGAGTAGTTCATATTGGCGATGCCGCCCTCATAGATGAGGTCGACGATAAGCTTCACCTCGTGCAGGCACTCGAAATAGGCCATCTCAGGGGCGTAGCCTGCTTCGACCAGCGTCTCGAAACCAGCACGGATGAGCTCGACCAGACCGCCACACAGCACCACCTGCTCGCCGAAAAGATCGGTCTCGCATTCTTCCTTGAAATTGGTCTCGATAATGCCCGAGCGGCCGCCGCCGATGGCGCAGGCATAGGAAAGGCCGAGGTCGAGCGCATTGCCGGAAGCGTCATGGTGGACGGCGACAAGGCACGGCACGCCGCCGCCCTTCTGGTATTCGCCACGCACGGTATGGCCCGGACCTTTCGGCGCGACCATGATCACGTCCACCGTCTTCTTCGGCTCGATGAGGCCGAAATGGACATTCAGTCCGTGGGCGAAGGCGATCGCCGCACCGTCACGGATATTGGGCGCAATCTCGTTATTGTAGATGTCGGCCTGTAGTTCGTCAGGGGTTGCCATCATCATGAGGTCCGCCCACTTTGCGACCTCGGCGACGCTCATCACCTTGAGCCCATCGGCTTCGGCCTTCTTGGCCGTGGCAGAGCCCTGACGCAAGGCGATCGCAATCTCCTTGACGCCGGAATCCTTCAGGTTCAGCGCATGAGCGCGCCCCTGGCTGCCATAGCCGATGACAGCGACCTTCTTGCCCTTGATGAGATTGAGATCGGCGTCGCGATCGTAATAAACACGCATTTCCCGTTTCCTTCCTTTCGATTGAACCTCGATTTCCCTGATTGTCCCTCCGGCTCCGCCGCCTTGGCCGTCGCTCGTCACAAGGCCCGGATTCTCGGCTCGGTGGCCGGTGGCTTCGCGCCATGGAGAGAGAGGAACTGGCTCGTTGCCCAGCTTGCTTCCTGCCTGATCGTGGCAGCGGTCATCTTCATGTCGTCGCCGAGCAGCAGGCGGATTTGCACGTCGCGGCCGACAAGGCCGAAGAAGGTGCGGAACGTCTCCTCCGCGTCTTCAAAGGCCAGAAGACCGGCCTTGCGGCCTGCCTCGAGCACCGGTTTAAGGCGCTCCCCGATGGCGAAACGTCCATTGGCGAGAACGATCCGGCCGAGATTGCTCTTGCCGGAACCCGCATGAGCGACCGCCACGCGGTTCAGCGCGATCGAAGTCTCCGATGAGATTACCTCCAGCCAGGCAATAGCGAAGCTTTCAAGGCTCTCGCGCAATGCCGCGACGTCGAGATGCTGGCTGTCATAAGTGCCGGCGCGCACCTTTGACGCCTGCCACTGGACGGTCGCCGTCAATACTCCGTCACGATCCCCGAACCACCTGTAGAGAGTTTCCTTGGAGCAACGCGCCCTGCGCGCGACAGATGTCATGGTGAGCCGATCGCCCTCCTCCACCATCTGACGGAGCACGGCATCGAGCACGTCGCGCTGCCGTTGGGTGAGCGTCTCACCTGCATCGATGTCGTTGACTTCCTGCATCGTTCCGAGCTCTTCACCAATCGTACCGTACGTTACGGTTCGGTTTCTATGCAGGAGAGTCCAGCCGATTTCAATATGGATTCGGGAGTGCTGTATGGTTTTGTTGCAGGTGACGCGGAGAAGCCACCGGCCGAGTCGGTTCGGCTCAAGGTTAACGTCATCAGCATTCAGGAAGCGGCACAAAAAGCGACCGCGATGCCCTATAGTGAGCAGGTCGTCTCATATTCGAGGTGCCGCCATGATTTTCGGTCTTCTCGCACTGATAACAGCAGCCTTCTTCTCGGGTGCTGCTGTCTATATCAATGTCGCCGAGCAGCCGGCCCGGCTTCTGCTGGATGACAGGTCGCAGCTTGCGGAATGGAAGCGCGCATACAAACGCGGCTTTGCGATGCAGGCGCCTCTTGCGGTGATCAGCTTTCTTCTCGGTATGATCGCCTGGTGGCAAACCGGCGTCTTTGCCTTCGCCGTAAGCGCGCTCCTGATGATTGCCAACTGGCCCTGGACGCTGATCGGGATGATGCCGACCAACAACGCCTTGCAGGCAACAGACCTCGAGGACGCAAATCCGGATAGCCGGGCGCTGGTCGAAAAATGGGGCGGCCTGCATGCGGTCCGTTCCGCCTTCGGGCTGACCGCCACCCTCGCCTTCCTTATTGCTTGCTCGTCGGCCTAAGCCTGAAGCAAAACTACCAGCCGCAGGCTTTCACGAAGCGCCGTACCGTCTCGGCCATCCCATATTCCAGCGCATCGGCGGTCAAACCGTGGCCGATGGAGACTTCGGCGAGATTGGGTATGCTTTTGGCCAGCGCGGGCAGGTTTGCCACAGTGAGATCGTGCCCCGCATTGACATCAAGCCCCGCCTGATTTGCCAAAAGAGCTGTTTTTCCCAGCTTTTCCAGTTCGTTGGCGGCCTTGGCTGGATCGTCGTATGCCCCCCCGTAGGGCCCCGTATAGAGCTCGATCCGATCGGCTCCTGTCGATTTGGCCGCCACGATCTGCTCCTCCGACGCGTCGGGGTCGCAAAAGAGTGAAACACGTGCGCCGTTTTTCCGCAGGCGCGCGACAATGGCGTGCAGGATATCGACGTTCGTGACGAAATCCCAGCCATGGTCGGAGGTCGGCTGCTCGGGGTCGTCAGGCACCAGCGTGACCTGCTCCGGTTCCGTTGCCTCCACCAGGTCGAGGAAATCCTGAGTCGGATAACCTTCCACATTGAATTCGCGGTCGGGAAACTCGTCGTCGATCAGCGCCCTGATCTCGGGCAGGTCCGAGAAGCGGGTATGCCGTTGATCTGGTCGCGGATGTACGGTCAGCCCATGCGCGCCGGCCTCAAGGGCTATGCGGCCAAGACCGGTCACACTCGGCCATGGCAGATCGCGGCGGTTCCTGAGCAGCGCGACGGCATTGAGATTGACGGAGAGCTTTGCTGGCATTTCGGACCTTCGGCTGAATGTTGTCGGCATCGCTATAGCATGTCTTTGGCATCTTCCATGGGAACAGATGCGCATCTTCATGTGTTTCAGAAATGGGATTGTTTCACAGCCGCGGTAGCAGGGAACCATGGATGCCGTTACATCCACTTGAACCGATGCCGGCGATACGCCGCCTCGAAACCGACCGTCCGGACCTTTTCGCCGTCGAGATATCCGGCCATGTCGCAGGCTCGGATGTGGAGAACCTCTACGGGCTTCTCGAAGGCGCCTATGCGGTCCACGACAAGATCGACCTCCTGATCCGCATAGTGGACGAGGATGGTTTCGACAGGGAAATCGCTTCCGACACGATAGAGGAAGGCCGCGCCCATGCCCGACAGCATGTGCGCCGCTGTGCGACCGTCGGGAATTCCAGGATAGCCTCCCGGATCGCCAGCATCTTCAGCCCCTCCCCTCAAGTGGATCTCCGCCACTTCAACGGCGACGAGGAGGCCGAAGCCTGGGAATGGCTGGGAGCGACCTGGGTCGAATAGGAGACCTGACCGGTACCCGGCAGTCAAGTTTTATTGACCGCTGCACTTTCCAATGAATGAGTAAACATTCAGATTTTCTCGATCTCATGTTGCATTGCAAAGCAACATGAGATCGAACCTGCGTTGTGGCCAAGCACTTTCGTGTTATGCTTTGGAAATTGGGCGGGACGGCTCCTATTTGAAGTGGAGGAGGAAATGGAGGACCGTCTACTTGCACCGACGGCCGCGCTCATCTTTGCGTTTGCAGGGACTGCGCATGCCCAGGACAATATGCAGAAGCTTGAAAACATGCAGTCGACCGGGACCGGGTCGGATGCCTTCCAGTTTGTGCCGCAAGACGATGAATATGCAGCGCAACTTCGCAAGAACCTCGAAAAAATCGAGCTTCCCGAAGGCTTCAAGATCAATCTCTATGCGGTTGTTCCCGATGCCCGCCACATGGCTGTGGGACCGCAGGGCATCGTCACCTTCGTGGGCACGCGCAAGGACGCTGTCTGGGCGGTCACCGACCGTAACAAGGATGGCACGGCCGACGAGGTGAAGCGGTTCGCCCCCTCATTGGAGTTTACCATTCCAAACGGTGTGTGCTTCTCCAAGGATGGATTTCTCTACATTGCCGAACGCAATCGTGTGCGTTCCTTCCCGGCGGCCGAGTTCTTCTACGAAAGCCCCGACGTGGCGGCAGGCGATGTTGTGAAGGAGGGCGAACTCATTCCGGGAGGAGACGAATCCTTCAATCACACCGCACGCGTCTGTGCCATCGGTCCGGACAACAAGCTCTATATTCAGATCGGACAGCCCTTCAACGTCCCGCCTCCCGAGAAGCAGGAGGAATATAAAAAGACCGGAATTGGCGGCATCATCCGCATGGACCAGAATGGCGCCAACCGCGAGATCTATGCCGACGGGTTGCGCAATCCGCTCGGCCTCGACTTCCATCCCGAAACCGGCGAGTTGTGGACCAATGACAATCAGGTCGACGGCATGGGCGACGACACGCCGCCCGGGGAACTGAACCGCATCACCGAGATGGGACAGAATTTCGGCTTCCCATGGTATGGCGGCGGTGACGTTCGCACCGAAGAATACAAGAACAGCGAACCTCCTGCCGACGCGGTCATGCCAGTAGTTGAAACGACCGCGCATGCGGCCGACCTCGGCTTGATATTCTACACCGGGAACAAATTCCCGGCGCGTTACAAGAATGGCGTTTTCACCGCCCAGCACGGTTCGTGGAACCGCACTGTTCCGGCCGGAGCGCGCGTGCTGTTCACGCCGCTGAACGAAGACGGGACCGCCGGCGAGCAGGAGGAGTTCGCTGCCGGGTGGCTCACCCCGGATGGCGAATATATCGGCAGGCCCGTCGCGCTGGCACAACTGCGTGACGGTTCACTGCTCGTTTCCGACGACTTTGCCGGTGCGATCTACCGCATCTCCTATGGAGACTGAGTAATCCGAAGGTCAAGGCGGCCCGCCGTGACCTCTCCTTGGAGATGTCCTTATGTTTCGTTATCTCATCGGCGCCGGGTTTGCGGCGAGCTTGCTGGCAGTGCTGAATCCCGCCGTAGCAGCCGATGCCGTGGCAGGCAAAACCAAGGCCGCGCAATGCGCCGTCTGTCACGGCCTGGACGGTCTCGCAAAGAACCCCGACGCGCCGAATCTCGCCGGCGACAGCGCCAACTATATACGTAAACAGCTAGACGCTTACAGGAGCGGAGCGCGCAGTGACCCCCAGATGACCATAATGGCCAAAAACCTCACCGATGAGGATATTGCAGACCTCGCTGCCTGGTATTCCAGCATCGAAGTCACGGTCGAAATGCCGAAATAGGCATTCCGGACGTAGATTCGTCATTTTCAGCGGCGACGAGGAGACCGAGTCCGGGAAATGGATGGGAGCAACGAGGCCAGGAAGAGGTCTGATCAGCGCACGACTGTCAGGCGATCCGCCGCGCGTGTGATGGCGGTATAGAGCCAGCGCTGGCGCGTATCGCGAAAAGCAAAGCTCTCGTCGAACAGGACCACATTGTTCCATTGCGAGCCTTGCGCCTTATGGACGGTGAGCGCATAGCCGTAATCGAAATCATCGTAGCGTTTCCTGGTCGACCAGGGAATTTCCTCCTGCATTTCCTCAAAGGCCGCCTTGAGGAGCTTGATCTTGGCTATCCCGCGATCAGGATCATCTTCCTCCGGCGACACGAGCAGGTTGATGCCCGGCTTGGAGGTTTCCCGTGACGAGGTCATCACCTTCCACAGGGAGCCGTTGAGCAGGCCCTTGGCGGGATCGTTGCGCAGGCAAACCAGCTTGTCACCGGCCTGCGGATAGCTGGCGTCGAAGCCCTTCAGTTCGCGAAGCCGCTGATTGTAGCGGCGGCGTGTGCGGTTGACGCCGACCAAGACCTGATCGGCCTCGAGGACCAGTTCCTGCGTGACCTCCTGCTTCGAGATGACTTTCGCCGTGCCATAATCGCCATGCATGAATTCCCGTCCTTCGCGGACATCGAGTGCAAGCTGGATAATCGGATTGTCGCGCGCCTGGCGGTGGATTTCGGTGAGCAGGAAATCCGGTTCGTGCTCTGTGAAGAAGCCGCCGCCTGAAATCGGCGGCAGCTGCGCCGGATCACCGAGCACGAGGATGGGCGTGCCAAAGGAGAGGAGATCCCGGCCAAGTTCCTCGTCCACCATGGAGCATTCATCGATGATGACGAGCTTGGCCTTGGCGATCGGGCTTTGACGGTTGAGCGAAAAGGTCGGCGACATAGTCGTTCGCCCTGTCGTCTCGTCCTCCACCTGCTCCTCGCCGCGCGGGCGGTAGATCAGGGAATGGATGGTACGCGCATTGACTGCACCTTTCGAACGCAGGACCTGTGCGGCCTTGCCTGTGAAGGCGGCGAATTGCACGCTTCCGTCCACATGTTCGGCAAAATAGCGAGCCAGCGTGGTCTTTCCTGTGCCCGCATAACCGAAAAGGCGGAAAATCTGCGGCTTTCCGGCCTTGAGCCATCGGTCGACGGCCTTCAGCGCCTCGTCCTGTTGCGGGGAGAATTTCATAATGCTGAAAGACAGGATTCGCGCGCGAAGGGCAAGGCGTCAGCCTCAGCGCAAGCCGGTCTGGGTGAAATCATTGCCCTTGTAGAGTGTTGAGATTCAAGCTGTCTGGCATGGCGATCATTTCCCCGCGATCTCAGAATTTCGACTTCAGTCGGCAAAAAGAATAGCATACGGAAATTGGAACATAAAGCGAACATATCCATGGCCGGAGGTCATGAATTGCCTTGGCAGACTCAAATTGTTGAGCTCGATGGGCAGGAGCAAAAAGCCGCTCCTACATCCCCTCCGGCCCGCGATTCATGGCAGCAACGCCGGTGCGGCAGACTTCCACCAGACCGAGTGGCTTCATGATGGCGATGAACTGCTCGATCTTGGATACACGGCCGGTAATCTCGAAGATGAAATGTTCCGTATTGGCGTCGATGACGCTGGCACGGAAGGCATCAGCAAGGCGCAATGCCTCAACGCGGTTGTCGCCTACCCCCGTAACCTTGACGAGAGCCAGTTCGCGCTCCAGCGGCCGCTCCTGCCCTCGCTCACGGGCAACAACGCTCAAATCCACCACCCTGTGCACCGGCACGATGCGTTCGAGCTGATGCTTGATCTGCTCCAGCACATGCGGTGTGCCGCGCGTCACGATCGTTATGCGGGAAAGATGCCGCTCATGCTCGGTCTCGGAGACTGTGAGGCTGTCGATATTGTAGCCCCGCCCGGAGAAGAGCCCGATTACCCGCGCCAGCACCCCCGGCTCGTTGTCGACCAGAACCGAAAGCGTGTGGCTTTCCGGCTTCTCTGTCTCCTTGGCGATGAAATAGGCCGAACCGGTGGGCTGAAGATGGGTGGTCATTTGCATTCCTGTATTTGCATTATGCCTATGGCTCTCGAACCGGACGATTCGGAATGTTTCGCTCTGCATTGCGAATGAGCTTCTTGTCGAAGGTATAAAATACGTCGCAGTCTACAGCGGTGTTCAGGTGAAGTGCATCGGCGAAATCCATACCTGCGCGACATGCCTCGACCGCGTTTTCCAAGACACGCCTCTCCTGAAACAACATGGCATCGAATCCGAGAACCCGATCGAATGCGTCGCAGATTTGCGCTCGCTGGAAACCGAAATAGCTTCGCAACACCCACTCCGTCTCGAGCATGACGCTTAACGACACGAAAAATTGGCCGGAGGAAAGGAGCCTCCGCGCAGGTGCTACATGCTCGCTTCCGTCGTCGACAAGAAAGCGGATAAGCACATTGGTATCAATGGCGCTCGGCATTCCACATCCGCCGTGCTTCCTCCTCCACGCCTCGCTCCATATCCTCAAGCGTCACCGGAGGACCGTCATATTTCAGGAAGCCTGCAACCTCGTCGAACGTGTATTTCTTACGCTCTTTTCTGAGGAGCGGCGTCAGAATAATGCGGTCAACCATGGTCTCGATATTCACTTCCGAGCCAGCGACCAGCCCGAACTCGTCTCTCACCGCCTTCGGCAGCACGAGTTGTCCTTTGCTCGATATCTTCGCTCGAACATTCATCTCGCTCTCCTAAAGTAAGATGCGGTAAGACAATATACGGCTTACCATGTCTTACTTCAACTCACACCAGTTCCCTGCCCTTGGCGTCGATTGCGTTGGCCACCACTTCATCCGTTGCCTCGTCCGGCAGCAGCATCTCGTTATGCGCCTTGCCGGAGGGGATCATCGGGAAGCAGTTGGCAAGAGCGGCCACCCGGCAGTCGAACAGAACCGGCTTGCGGATCTCGATCATTTCCTTGATGGCATCGTCGAGGTCACCCGGTTTCTCGCAGCGTATGCCATGGCCGCCATAGGCTTCGGCCAGCTTCACGAAATCCGGCATGGCCTCCGTATAGGAATGCGACAGCCGGTTCCCATGCAGAAGCTGCTGCCACTGCCGCACCATTCCCATATACTGGTTGTTGAGGATGAAGATCTTGATCGGCGCCTCGTACTGAACGGCCGAGCTCATCTCCTGCATGGTCATCTGAACGGATGCGTCGCCGGCAATGTCGATCACCAGCGCGTCGGGATGGGCGATCTGCACGCCAAGGGCTGCCGGCAGGCCGTAGCCCATCGTACCGAGTCCGCCCGAGGTCATCCAGCGGTTCGGCTTCTCGAAGCCGAAGTGCTGCGCGGCCCACATCTGGTGCTGGCCGACCTCGGTGGTAATGAATGTCTCGCGCCCTTTGGTCGCCTCGTAGAGCCTCTGGATGGCATATTGCGGCATGATGACGTCGTCATTCGGACGATAGGCGAGCGAATCCCGCGCCCGCCACTTTTCGATCTGTTCCCACCAGGGCTTGAGCGCGGCCTTGTCGGTCTTGGCCGTCGCCCGCCACAGACGGACCATATCCTCCAGCACCCTTCCGACATCGCCGATGATCGGCACATCGACGCGGACATTCTTGTTGATCGAGGACGGGTCGATGTCGATGTGGATCTTCTTGGAATGGGGCGAGAAGGCATCGACACGGCCTGTGATGCGGTCATCGAAACGTGCGCCAAGGCAGAGCATGACGTCGCAGTCATGCATCGCCATATTGGCTTCATAGGTGCCGTGCATGCCGAGCATGCCGAGCCAGTTCTTGCCTGAGGCCGGATAGGCCCCGAGTCCCATCAGCGTCGAGGTGATCGGAAAGCCTGTGAGGTCCACCAGTTCGCGCAGGAGATGGCTCGCCTCCGGGCCGGAATTGATCACGCCGCCGCCTGAATAGATGATCGGCCTACGGGCACCGGCCAGCAGCGCCACGGCCTCTTTGATCCTTTCGAGATCCCCCTGGACCGTCGGGTGATAGCTGGTGCGCGGCGCCGTCTGCGGCGAGGTGTAGATTCCCTTGGCGAACTGGATGTCCTTCGGGATATCCACCACGACCGGGCCGGGACGGCCTGTCGTCGCCACATGGAAGGCCTCATGAATGATGCGAGCAAGCTCGTTGACGTCCTTTACCAGCCAATTGTGCTTTGTGCAGGGACGCGTGATGCCGACCGTGTCGCATTCCTGAAAAGCGTCGGAGCCGATCAGCGTCGTCGGCACCTGACCGGTGATGCAGACCAGCGGAATCGAATCCATCAAGGCATCCTGCAGAGCCGTCACCGCATTGGTGGCGCCGGGGCCGGAGGTCACCAGCATGACCCCGGCCTTACCCGTCGAGCGGGCGTAACCCTCCGCAGCATGGCCGGCACCCTGCTCATGGCGCACCAGAATGTGCTGAACGTCATCCTGCTGGAAAAGCTCGTCATAAATCGGCAGCACGGCACCGCCCGGATAGCCAAAGATGTGCTTGACGCCATTGTCCTTGAGCGCCCGCACCACCATCTCGGCTCCCGACATCTCATTGCCGGTTTCGTTTCCTCTCGGATCTGTGTCTGCCTTCTGCATCGGTCTGGTCCCGCTTTTCGCGCCTTGCGGCATTCCTGGTCGTTTGACGGCCTCGCGGCCAATAAAAAAGGCCCCCGGAGGGAGCCTGCTTCGCGCATGAGTGGCTGTCGCCCGGCGGTTACACCGCCTTGCCCATGCGCGTTCCTACTACGAGAATGAGTGTCTGTTTCATGGGCGCGGACAGTAGTCGGCAATCATCGTGCCGTCAACGGCTTTTGTTCGGTACTTTTCTTTCGGTGCGTCACGGACGCTTAATGCCTCTTTAACCATGATCGGAAAGGCCCTTTGCATCCTCGGGCGGCACTTTATGCCATTCGGGCCCGAGCTGATGGCGCAGCCATGTGACCTGACGCTTTGCGTATTGGCGGGTTACCGCCTTGGCCCTTGAGACCGCCTCTTCCAGTGTCATCTTGCCATCCAGATAAGCCCGAAACTCCGGCACGCCGATCGCCTTCATGGCAGGCATCGAGGCATCCAGACGGAGCGCCAGCAGTTCCCTCACCTCCTCCACTGCGCCCGCCGCAACCATGCGGTCGAACCGCTCGTCAATTCTTCTGTGCAGCGATTCCCGATCAGGAACGAGCGCCAGAAGCCTGCTGGAACCCGCATCGACCAATGGTTGCGAGCGCTCTGCCTGCCATGCGCTGATGGGACGTCCCGAAGCTTCCAGCACCTCCAGGGCACGCAGGATGCGCTGCCCGTCCGAAGGCCGGATGGCTTCGGCGGCGGCAGGGTCCTTCCGCGACAGCAGGGCATGCAGGGCTTGTGGTCCCTCCTCAACAAGCCGACGGCGCAGCTTTTGCCTGATCTCGTCGGGAATGTCAGGCATGGGCGACAGCCCCTCCGTAAGCGCCCGGAAGTAAAGCCCCGTGCCGCCGACGAAGACGGCCGTACGGTTTTTGAACGTCCCCGCACCGATAAGACCGGCCACGTCGCGCATCCAGCGGCCCGTCGAATAGGGCTCGGATGGATGGACGTAGCCGTAGAGCTTGTGTGGTACCTTTGCCACGTCGGTTGCGGTCGGCCGCGCCGTTAGCACCGAGAGCACCGAATAGACCTGCATGGAATCGGCATTGACGACGATGCCGCCGGTGCGCCGGGCAAGTTCCATGGCAAGGTCGGACTTGCCGCTGGCGGTCGGCCCCGCTATCAGGATCGCGTTCTTCAACGGCCCGGCCTGACCGGGATCAGCGGACCGGTTCATGCCTCTCGTCGCCACTCTCATATCCAATCCGAAACAGCGCGCAGTGACGCCCGACCTTGCGAATAAGGCCACAGCGGCACTCGGCGCAAGCCATGTGGATTGGCTCGCCCCGCAAATCGCCTGCGATATCGTTCTTAGGCAGGGAATGCAGGCGGACGAAGCGAAGAAAATCCTGGCCGATCTGCTTTCCACTGTGCCTGTCGATTTCGCGGTGCATAAGGCCGAGGGCCGACGCAAGAAACTGCTGATCGCCGACATGGATTCCACCATGATCGATCAGGAATGCATCGACGAACTGGCCGACGAGATCGGCATCAAGGAGCATGTGGCCGCCATCACCGCGCGCGCCATGAACGGTGAGATCGCCTTCGAGCCTGCCCTGCGCGAGCGCGTCGCACTTCTGAAGGGTCTGGAGTCCTCGGTCATCGAAAGCGTGGTCGCGAACCGCATCACGCTTGCGGCCGGCGGTCGCGAACTGGTCGCCACCATGAATGCGAACGGCGCCAGGACGGCGCTGGTTTCGGGCGGCTTCGATGTCTTCACGTCCAAAATCGCCGAAAGGCTCGGTTTTCACGAGCAACAGGCGAACAGGCTTCTTGAGGAGGACGGCAAACTGACCGGCGAGGTAGCCGAGCCGATTCTCGGCAAGGCAGCAAAGGCCGAGGCCCTGCGTAGCCTGGCCGCGAGACTCAGCCTCGAAAATGCCGAGGTGCTGGCGGTCGGCGACGGAGCCAATGATCTCGACATGATCCGTATCGCCGGCATGGGGGTCGCACTCCATGCCAAGCCCGCAGTCGCGGCGGAGGCGCGTTTCCGCATCGACCATGGCGACCTGACGGCCCTTCTCTATCTTCAGGGCTATCGCCAATCGGAATTCTTGGCATGAAGCCGATCACCACCGAACGGCTGATCATCCGCAACTGGGAGGAGCGCGACCGCGGCCTCTTCCATCGGATCAATTCCGACGAGAAAGTGATGGAATTCTTCCCGTTCCGCCGGAACCGGGTCGAATCCGACCGGTTTTTCGACGAATTGCGGGCACGGATTGCCGAAAAGGGCTTCGGCTTCACCGCGATGGAATTGCGGGGTACAGCCGAATGCATCGGTTTCGCCGGACTGCATGCCGACAGCGTCGTTCCCTCCCTGCCCGCCGAGATGATCGAGATTGGCTGGSGGCTCGCGCCGGAATATTGGGGCAAGGGCTATGTGACCGAGGCAGCCGAGGCCCTTCTTCGGCACGGTTTCGAAGAGATGGGGCTGGACCGGATCGTCTCATTCGCCGTCTGGAACAACCAGCGTTCCATCAGTGTGATGCGCCGCATCGGCATGACGCCCGAGCCGGAACACGATTTCGATCACCCGAAAGTGCCCGACACGTATCCGCATCTGAAGCGGCATCTATTCTATCGCATCACGCGCGATGAATGGCTGGCGCGGAAGAAGGCAGCGTATAGACGGCGCGGCCCGAACAGAGCGGCACGAACAATCCGGTCGATGCCGGGCCACGACTAAAGGTCTACCCGTCAATCCATTCGGATTGTGACGAAGCGCAATTCACCTGTCTTTGAGGCCAGCATCAATAATGCGTTCTTGCGGCCTTGCTTCTTCAAGGCTTCCAGCCGCTCGACCATCTGCTGCGGAGAAGACACGGCTTCCTGAGCGATTTCGGCCACGACTTCGCCGGCTGCCACCCCCTTCTCGGCGGCAGGGGAACCGGGAGCGACCTCGGTTATCACCACGCCCGATACATCTTTGGATATCCCGAACTGCGACCGCGTTTCCTCATCCAGCGCGGCAAGGCTCATGCCGAGGACCTTGGCGACCTCGGCGGGCGCGCCTTCTTCGCTGGGCTGCCCGCCCGCCGTCTCGGTTTCCGCCAGCTTCTCACCGTCTTCGAGCCGGCCGAGCTTGACCTTGACCGTCTGTTCCTCGCCCTTGCGCACAATCACTACATCGACTTCCTTGCCGACCGGGCTTTCGGCGACGATGCGCGGCAGGTCGTGCATGTCATCGATCTCCTTGCCGTCGAAGCGGATGATGACGTCGCCGGGTTCGATCAGGCCGTTGTCGACCGGACCACCTTCCATGATGCCGCTCACAAGCGCTCCGTTGGCGCTATCCATGCCGAGGCTTTCGGCGATCTCGTCGGTCACCTCCTGAATACGGACGCCGAGCCATCCGCGCCGGGTCTCGCCGAATTCGCGCAACTGGTTGATGACGGAAACGGCCAGTTCCGAGGGGATCGAGAAGCCGATGCCGATGGAACCACCCGTCGGCGAAATGATGGCGGTGTTGATGCCGATCACCTCGCCGTTCATGTTGAAGAGCGGACCGCCCGAATTGCCTCGATTGATGGCAGCGTCGGTCTGGATGTAGTCGTCATAGGGGCCAGAGCCGATCTCGCGATTGCGCGCGGATACGATTCCCACGGTGACGCTACCGCCAAGCCCGAAGGGATTGCCGATCGCCATGACCCAATCACCAATGCGCATGGCATTGGAGTCGCCGAACTTGACTGCCGTCAGCTTCTTTTTGGTGGCATCAATCTTCAGGACTGCAAGATCCGTCTTGGGATCCTTGCCTACCAGTTCCGCATTCAGCTTCGAGCCGTCGGAAAAGTTCACGGCAATCTGGTCCGCGCCTTCGATGACGTGGTTGTTGGTAACCACGATGCCTTCATCGGCATCGATGATGAAGCCGGAGCCGAGTGACTGTACCTGGCGCGGGGAGCCGTCATTGCCCCGGCGATTGTTGAAGAACTCGTCGAAGAAATCCTGGAAGGGCGAGCCTTCCGGCAGTTGCGGCATAGGCACCTGACCGGACCCGCCGCCGCTTCGATCCATGTTCTGCGAGGTCGAGATATTGACCACCGCGCCGAGCAGGCCTTCGGCCAGATCGGCCACCGAGGCGGGCCCGCGCATTGCCGGCGCCTGCATCTGCGCCTGGGGTGCTTGTGGCGCCTGAGCTTTCTGTGCGGCAGCCGGCGACATTGCGAGGCCGGCCGCAACTGCCGTCACGAAAGACACCCCGCGTGCCGCCTGCGATAAACTGGACCAAATCATGCCAGATGTTCTCCCTGTCGCGGCTTTGGCATCGCATGTGCCGCATTCAACGATCATTCTGCAAGAAATAAGGCGTGGTTGGGGCTTCGCCCAGCTTCACGATAAATCCTGCGTTACCCGCGCACGCACCATACGAGAACGACCCCTGCCGCCATGGCCAGCAGGCCACCGATGCGCAGGGTCGATTCCGGCATTTGGGTCACCTCGGCGGCGAGCCGCTTGGCGAGATTGGGAGCGCCGCCGTAGACCAATCCCTCCAGCACGAGGACCAGACCCAGGGCGGCGACGAAATCAGCCACAGGACTCACTGTTCGGCGCTGCCATCAGCCTCCCCGCCTCCGGCGGGCTGTTCGGCCGCCGAAGCCGCAGGCCCACCAGTGCCATTTCCCCCGCGCTGGCCTTGCCCGCGGCCCTGGGGATCGCCAAAATAGCGGAAGAACTGCGAATCCGGCGAGAGCAGCATAGTGGTCCCCGCGGGATCGAGTGATTCACGGTAGGCCGACATCGAGCGATAGAATTCAAAGAATTCCGGATCGCGCTGGAAGGCATTTGCGAAGATCGCGTTGCGCTCCGCCTCGCCCTCACCGCGAAGGATTTCGGATTCCCGCTGTGCGGCGGCGAGGATTTCCACCACTTCGCGATCGGCACGCGCCCTGATACGGGCGGCAGCTTCGCGGCCTCGCGCACGCAGCCTTTCGGCCTCGGCCAGTCGCTCCGCCTTCATGCGGTCATAGGTCTGCTGGGAAACCTCGGCCGTCAAGTCGGTCCGGCGGACGCGCACGTCCCGGATTTCGAGACCAAGCGACGCAGCATCGGGCCGCAACTGGTCGGCGACCTCACGCATCATGGAGCCGCGCTCCTCCGACAGCGCCGCCTCGAAGCCGCGCAAGCCGTAGACACGGCGCAAGGCTGCATCGAGACGTGTCCTCAGACGCTGCTCCGCGAAGGCAACATTGCCGGAAACGGCTTGCCGGAAACGGCGCGGGTCGCTGATCGAATAGGCGACGAAGGCATCGACCTCGTAGAACTTGCCGCCCGAAACCTGAAGGCGGATGTCGTCGAGATCGAACCGCAGGATGCGATCCTCGATGATCTGCACATTGTCAGCTTCGAGGAAACCGAAAGGCAGCTTGAAATAGATGCCAGGCTCGGTCTCCACCTCCACGATTTCGCCAAAACGCAGCACGATCGCCTGCTGACGCTCATTGACCACGAAAATGGACGAGTAGACCAGGAAAAGAACGATGACGGCCAGTATGGCGATGAAAGGAAGACGGTTTGCCATCAGTTGCTTCCTCCCTGCGTCTGAAGCTGTCCCTGCCCGGTACTCTGCTGCCGCTGACGCAGTTCAGGCAGCGGCAGGTATGGAACGACGCCCGATCCGCCTTCCTGGCCGACGATCACCTTGTTGGCGCCTTTCAACACATTCTCGAGCGTCTCGAGGTACAGGCGCTCGCGCGTGACCTCGGGGGCTTTCGCATATTCCTCGTGCACCGAGATGAAGCGTTGTGCCTCACCCTCGGCTTCCTGGACGACACGGTTCTTGTAGGCTGCGGCTTCCTCGCGGATCTGTGCTGCCTCGCCGCGCGCCTGACCGAGTTTCTGGTTCGAATACTGGTTGGCCTCCTCGACGAAGCGGTCCTCATCCTGCTCGGCGCGCTGCACTTCGTCGAACGCATCGGCCACCTCGCGCGGCGGCGCCGCGTCCTCGATGGAGAGCGCATTGACCGTCAGGCCCGCGCCGTAATCCTCCATGGTGGTCTGTATGATGTCCCGGACGCTGTTGGCGATGCCCTCGCGATCGTCGCGGAACACATCCTGTGCCGGACGCCGGCCGACGACCTCGCGCATCGCGCTTTCGGCGACCTGTATCAGCATGGCGTCGGGGTCCGCGACACTGAACAGGTAAGCGATGGGGTCGGTGACCTGATAGGCCACTGAGAACTGGACGTCCACGATGTTTTGATCACCCGAAAGCATGAGACCGGTCGATGTGCCTCCGCGCGTTTCGCCGATATTGACAAGCTTTTCGGCGATGGTGGCTTTTTCAATGGTTTCGATCGGCCACCAGTGGAAGTGGAGACCAGGTTCGGAAAGTTCCGCCTTCGGCTTTCCGAAACGCAATTCCACCGCCAGCTCGTCGGGCTGGACGGTGTAGATGGACTGGAACAGCCACAGGGCGACGAGCACAAGGCCAATCAGCCCGATCATCGCCGGATTGGACCCGCCACCGCCCGGCAAAGCACGGCGCAGCCGATCCTGGCCGCGACGAATGATTTCCTCCAGATCAGGCGGCGAGCCTTGCGGGCCGCTCGGGCCCCGTGGTCCTTGCCCCCATGGGCCTCCTGTATTGCCGCCGCCCCCCCAAGGGCCGCCACCGCTCTGATTGTTCCAGGGCATTATGATTCCTTCTCGCTAGTCGCCACCCGAGGGCGACGGCCTTCCCGACGCCTTATATTTGCGGGACGGTTCCCTTTCAACACGACCACGTGTCGCAAGAAATTCGGCGCGCCGATGCCGGCACGGAGAGATCCGCCCTATTTCCCTTGGCGCCGTTCGTAAACGACATGTCGTGTGGGGTAAATGTCCTTTTCACCGGCAGGCACTTCCTCGGATCGCACCGGTTTCCAGACACCGGGCTCGATCTTGGGAAAATAGGTATCGCCATCGACATTCGCCAGCACATGCGTGACATAGAGCCGGTCGGCCAACGGCATCGCCTCGCGATAGACCTCTCCACCGCCAATGATGCTGACCTCGTCGGCCGGCGCCGAATCTCCGGCGGCCCTGCAGACCAGTTCCAGTGCCTCGCCCAGCGAGCCGACGACCTCAGCCCCTTCCGCCTTGTAGTTCCGGTCGCGGGTGATCACGATATTGCGCCGTCCCGGCAAGGGGTGCGTCGGAAAACTCTCCCAGGTTTTGCGTCCCATGAGGATGGGCTTGCCCATCGTCGTCGCCTTGAAACGCTTCAGATCGGTGGAAAGCCGCCAGGGCAGCCCGCCTTTGCTGCCAATCACCCCGTTCTCTGCGATTGCCACGACAAGTGCGATCTTCATCCCGCTTCTTCCAACCCAGTCACACGGCGATGGGCGCGCGGATGGTCGGATCGGCCTCGTAGTGCTCTAGGCGGAAATCCTCGTAGCGGAAGGCAAAGAGATCGGTGATCTCGGGATTGATCCACATTCCGGGCAACGGCTTGGGCGTGCGGCGCAACTGCTCCTTCGCCTGCTCGAAATGGTTCGCATAAAGATGCGCGTCACCGAGCGTGTGGACGAAATCACCCGGTTTCAGGTCGGTGACCTGCGCAATCATCATCGTCAGCAAGGCATAGGAGGCGATGTTGAAGGGCACGCCTAGGAAGATGTCGGCCGAGCGCTGGTAGAGCTGGCAGGACAGCCGGCCGTCGGCCACATGGAACTGGAAGAGACAATGACATGGTGGCAACGCCATATCGTCCACCTCGGCCGGATTCCAGGCCGTCACGATATGACGCCGTGAGTGAGGATTCGTCCGCAACTGCTTCAGAAGATTCGCAATCTGGTCGATGTGCCGTCCGTCCGGCGCAGGCCATGAGCGCCACTGGGCCCCGTAGACCGGGCCAAGATCCCCATTCTCGTCCGCCCACTCGTCCCAGATGGTGACGCCGTTATCGTTCAGATAGCGGATGTTGGTGTCGCCTTTCAGGAACCAGAGCAGTTCATGGATGATCGACTTCAGATGCAGCTTCTTGGTCGTCAGGGCCGGGAACCCCTCGGAAAGATCGAAACGCATCTGATAGCCGAAGACGGCTCGCGTGCCGGTTCCGGTCCGGTCGTCCCGGTCGATGCCCTTTTCCAGGACATGGGAGAGAAGATCGAGATATTGACGCATTCCGTTTGCCGATTCGTGTTTCGCGGCACCATAGCCCAACGGAACGAAATGGGCATCAGTCGATCCTGGACCGCGCGGCGATGCCCGCGGAAATATCCGGCTTATCTGACCGCGCCATTTCCGGGAGAGGCGACATGCGCCACGCCCGAAACCTGAACTTCGATTGGTTCTAGAGGGAGCTCAGCTTGTCGAGGTGCTTGGCGACCAGATAATAGAAGGTAACGCGGCTTTTGGTGTTGTCGCTCGACATGGTCTGGCAGACCTTCTCGATCACGGCATCGCATTTCGCCGCATCCGTCACGCCGAGCTTCTTTTCGCACCAGCGCTGCCGCACGCGCTCCAGCTCCTTGGGATCGGTGCACGAGACAAGCGACGAATCGCGGTTGCGCAACGCGATGCCGAGATGCCTGACGATCTTGTTGACCGCCTCCTCGCTGGCAGTCGCGTCATATTTCTTCACGTCTGCAACATAGTCGACCATGAAAATATTCCCTCCTTACCGATCCGAAAGGGCACCGGCCAATGGAAACCGACTGTCGGTGCAACCGTCGCCTTATTGTCGGCCCGTCCTCACCGGAAGCGAGCTTCGACAAACTGGGCTGGCGAGTCAATCCTCAAAAGGCCTTCCAAATCCGCCGCCTAGTTCCTATATTGGGCCCGTCAGCTCGACTGACTATGGCGATAAACGGCCGATGCAATAAGCCATTCGGACCCGGGGGCGGTACCCGGCGCCTCCACCACAAGCCGCCGCTGCTACGCTGGCGGTTTGTGATGGGGGCGAAACAGGATCGACGAGGGTGTAAAGATCGGACTTTCGCTCGGCATGGTACCACCGTTATCGGGCTAAACCTTATAGTTGCCAACGACAACTATGCTGAGGCACGTCTCGCTGCTTAATGCGGCGCGATAGTCTCGAATCAAGCCCTAGCAGTTAGCACTTCTAGGCGGGGTTCGGAGGCACCTGGCAACAGAAGCCTCCACTTACCCTCTTCCATCTCCCTATCTACAGCCCGCGCACATGCAGGACCTTCGCATGTCCGTCCCTGTCATGGCCCTGATCAATGCGGATCTGCAACTACCGATACTGTTCAACGAAACGCTGACAGACGAGCAGCTTGCCACCACGGCGACCACCGCCGCGCGCACCTTCCTGCACGCCTATGGCCGTCAGTACGCGCCGGCGGACAAGATCGAGGAAAAGCTTCCGGTCTGAGACCTGCTTTTACAGGTTTACGACCGCACGGACCTTGATTAGAGGTAGGTGGAACGAGTCCTGAACCTGTTCCTGCGATGGCTGAAGACCAGATCCGATACGACATTCTTGCCCAGGAGGCATTGCGTGGCGTCATGCGCAAGGTCCTGGCCGAAGTTTCGCGCACCGGCCTTCCGGGAAACCATCATTTCTTCATCACCTTCCTGACCAATGCGCCGGGAGTGCGCATATCGAGCCGGCTGCGCGAACGTTATCCGGACCAGATGACGATCGTGCTGCAGTACCAGTTCTGGGATTTGAAGGTGAGCGAGACGGGCTTCGAGGTCGGGCTTTCCTTCTCCGACATTCCCGAGAGACTCGAAATCCCCTTCTCCGCCGTGCGCGGCTTCTATGATCCGTCGGTCAATTTCGAACTCGAGTTCGACGTGAAGACCGATATTCCCGCTCCGGCCGAAGTCGACGCCCTGCCGGGACAGGAACGCACTGCGGACAGGAAGCCCGACGCAAAGACGACCAGGAAAAAGGATACGGTCCCTAGAGAGACCGCATCCGAAGGCGCAGAGGCGGAAAAGGAGGGCAAGAGCGCGGACGTCGTTTCCCTCGACGCCTTCCGCAAGAAGTGATCCCTGCCTCATGGGCGAGGTCGTCAATCTTCGCATGATCCGCAAGCGCAAGCAGCGTATGGAAAAAGAGCAGCTTGCAGCCGAGAATCGCCGGAAGCATGGACTCTTGCGCGCCGAGCGGGACCGGCAGCGGATGGTCGAGGAGCAGGCGAACCACATCCTCGACCTGCATCGTCGCGAAAAGCCCGCTGCGGACGGAAACGACGCAAGCGGCGGATCATGAGCGCCGTCCGCAAGCGCTCGGTGGTCATCCGAGGGCATAGGACGAGCTTTTCCCTGGAAGAACCCTTTTTCGCCGAACTGGAACGCATCGCGGTCGCACGTCGGATGTCGCTGGCCGCCCTCGTGGCCGAAGTCGATTCCAGGCGCGGCAGCGAAACCAATCTTTCTTCGGCTCTCAGGCTCCATGTTCTCGCATGGGTCAAGCGCGAGGGGGCTGACAAAATTTAGGGCGACCGTGATCCGGATTGCGGGTCGAGCAGGTCCATCAGCCCATCAACGCTGAGATTTTCCTGCCGGAAGAAATTCTCGACTTCGTCACCTGAGAGATCCAGCTGGCTGTCGTTTCTTCTGCCGGCCTCGGGCGCCGGCAATGGCGCGCGCTCGATCGTGGCGCCTTCCTGCCTGTTCCCCGAAGACGAAGGGGCGGGGACGGGAGCAAGCTGCAGCCGTTCCGCTTCGCGCGCCTTCCGTTCCGCCTCCTCCTCGGCTCTGGCCTTTCTTTCCGCTTCCGCCCTTAGCCGTTCTTCCTCGGCGGCTCTTGCCCTTGCCTCTGCTTCCCGGCGCGCACGTTCAGCCTCCTGGCGCAGCCTCTCGGCCTCGCGGGCAAGCCTTCGCTGCTCCTCGGCCACCTGTATCCTGGTCTCTTCGAGGGCGGCGTAGTAGCGTTCCTCGCGGCGAAGACGCTGCTTCTCCAGGAGCACGGCCTGCATGTGCTCGACGCGGGCCTGCTCGCGCTCCAATGCGCGCTGGGTGAAATATTGCGCCAATGGCTCCGTCTCCAGACGGACCTGCATGGCTCCCAGCGGACCGTCGGCGGCAAAACGTATTGCGGGCTCGGAACCGGCAACAGCCTGAAGCCCCGGATCATAGGCGATTGTGCCCTCGGCGGCGGCTTCAAGCTTCGTCAGATCGGCCCTTGTCTCTACCGACAGAACCGTGCCGCCATCCTTCAACTGCAGCGGCGGTATGCGGGCAACCCCGCTTGCAACCGTGAAGGCCGCCTGCACGGCACCGGCCTCGAAACTCCCCCGACGTACCAGTTCCGGCGCGAAGGCTGCGGCATCCTTCGCATCGACTTCGCGGCCGATGGCGTCGGCACGCTGGATCATAGGGCCGAAGGCATCCGGATTGATGCCGTCAATCATCAGATCTTCGACCGTAACCGAACCGGAACCGGCCAGCCCGGCGACAAGCCCCTCGATCGTCTTGCCGCTCGCCGTAACACTCGTCGTCAGGTCGGCCTGTCCGGAAAGACCGGCATTGGGCAGCAATGCCCCGATCTCCGCCCCATCGAGCTTCAGCTGTGCCGCAAGAAGGCCCGTGCCGTCATTGTTCTTCAATTCGATCAGGCCGCCCAGCTTTCCGCCATTCATGGTCGCGATGAGATCGGAGACGGCAAAGCCTTCCTCGTCCAGCCTGAAATTCATGGCCGCGACGTCTGCCTTTACCGCTTCCCCCACATAAAAGGTTCCAGCGGTCAGTTGCACATCGGCGCCGAAGGGAGCACCAGAGCGGTCCCGGAACGGCGCGCGCGGCCAGGTCGAATCGAGCGTGCCTTCAAGGGCAGCATCGCCCAGCACCATGGCCACAGGCAGCCAGAGATCGAAGACTTCCAGATCGAGCGAGCCGGTGAAATGCGGTTTACCGTCCTTCAGGGTCGCCTGAAGCGCACCGGAGACGGCCTTGTCTGCAACGCCGCCTTGCAAGTCCGTCATGGCAAGCCGGCCATCGCGCAGGTCGATATCTGCACCCAGCTCGACTGGCAGACCCAGCCCGAATCCCGGCAGCGTCACGGCGGCAACCGCAAGCCAGGGCTCCAAATCGCCGGTAACGACGCTGGCCTTGCCCTTGGCCGTTTCCGCAAGCGGTGAAACGACGCCCTCGAACCGCGCCTTCAGGTCTTCTCCCGAAAAGCCGAAAGACGTCTGGAGCCCATCTTGCAGGGTGCCCTTGGCGGACAATTCCGTATCAGCGGCACCGGCAAATCCCAGCGGAACGGAGGGGATGCCATAGAGCGCGTAAAGCGCAGCGGCTTCCTCGTTCCTGGCGGAGAAATTCAGCGAAAGGGGCGCCTGCGCCATATCCTCCAGCGTGCCATTGCCCGAACCGGCGAAGCTGAAGGAGGTGCCGCCTGCCCTGCCCTCAGCACTGACGGCCATCCCCGATGTGCCGTTGCCGTTTTCGGCCGCGCTGGCCACCAGATCGACCTCGGCATCTTCAAGCAGGCCGGGATAGTTCTTCGCGCGCTGGTCGATCTTGCGCAGGACCGGATTGTTCGGGAAGCGCTCCGCAAGTGTCTCCACCAGCGGTGCCAGATCGACCGCCACCACCGTGGCGTCGATCTTGCCCGTCGAGGCGTTTGGGAAGTCCTCCAGCGTACCGGTAGCGCTGACATTGGCTCCCGCGAGCCCGTTAATGCGCAGTCGGTCGACCTCCAGCATCCCCTCGCGCATGCGAAGGGCGGTATCGACCGATTCCGCCGTCAAACCTGCAGCATTCACCGGCCCGGCGGTCACCTGCAGATCCACATCATGGTCCACAAGGCGGTTTTCTCCTTCGTCGCTGACAAAGAGCGAAGCGAAGGCGGCCATCCCCTCCACGTCCAGTTGGTCGCCGTCGAGGATCACGGACACCGAGGCGCGGGCGTCCACCGGCTGCTGCCGCTCTATGCTGCCGCGGAAGTGCGCCGAGCCGAGGATCAGCTCCAGATTGGAAAAGACCTGCCGCTCCTCCGTGATATCGACATCGGCACTGAATCCTGCCGCCGGCAGCCGACGGATCGCATCGTCCACATCCTTGGCGAGCCAGGCCGCGAAGCCGGACGGTTGCTTCACCGCCAGCACAAGCGAGCCCGCGAAGCCGAGCCTGTCGCGCGTGCGCAAAATCCCCTGCCCCTCGAAGGTCGTCCGTCCCGGCAGGGTTGCCGCCATCGAGCCGATCGACCATCCCTCCTCGGCCGGTTCCGCCTCCAGCCTGATGTCGCGGATCGTCGTGTCGCCCGCCACGATGGCAGGCAGCTTGAGCTCGACCGTGCCGGGAATGGTCGGCTCAGGCAGGGAGAGCATGAAGTTGCGAAAGACGGCAAGCCTCTTGTCCAGAGCGAAGCCGGAATTTTGCACTTCACCGGGAGCCGGCTCTTCGAAGCGGATCTGCGCGCCGTCGGCCGTGACGGAAAACCGCGGATCGGCATCAAGCTCGATGAAAGCGCTACCATCGGCTGTGTAAGGATCTTCAAGCGGGCCGGTCTCGAAACGGAACTCGTCGAATGACAGCCGCTGGTGATCAAGGGCGAACCGGCCATTGACGCGATTGCCCGGTCCCTGTGCGCTTCCTTCATCGCGCGACCGGCCATCCTCCTCGGCAACCGTGCGCAGCCGGAACGTGCCGGCATAGAGAGCAGCACCGCCCGTGTCGATGCTCGCCTGCCCATCAGTCTCCAGCGCGAGGGGATAGTTCTCCGGCCGCGCCGCGATCCTGATGCGCATCATGCCGGTTTCTTCCTCCAGTTGCCCGGTGGAAGCCGAAAGGGCGGTATGCAGTCCGTCGATCGCGAGCGAGCCGCCGATCCGCCACGGTCCCGCGATCGTACGCGCCGACAGTTCGGCGTTTATGTCGGTAAGCTTATGCGTGCGGCCCGAAGCGCGATGATGCAGCGTGATGCTGCCGTCGGTGATCGTCACCTTTTCAAGCGACACCTGACGCGGATCGAAGGGCGTCGACGGACGCACCGCCCAGTCGATCCGGCCATCCTCTGCAATGTCGATCGTGGCGATGGGGCGCACAAGGCGCATGTCGAAGATCAGCACCTCGCCGCGCATGAAAGGCGCCAGTTCGGCGTCCATCGAGAATTCCTCGACCGTCATTGCCGGCTCGCCGGGGGCGTCCCCGGCCACCGTCACGTCCGTGAAGGTCACTGAAGGGAACGGCAGGAACCGCGCCCGCGCCATCCCTTCCACCTTGACGTCGCGGCCGAGGATGCGCCCTGCCTCGCGTTCGAAATCTCCGCGATAAGAGGTCCAGTCGATGAAATAGGGGCCGATCAGCGCTGCGGTCAGCAGCGCTACGACCAATCCGCCGACGATGACGAACAGACGTGCCAGCTCGATTCTCCCGCAAGCAGCTTTCCAGGCACGATCCTGGCCCCCATGCCCAAGATACGCATATCAGCACGTTTATAAAGTGACGAAACTGTCCACTCTACCTATTGCAGGGGAATCAAGGGAGATTAATTTCGCGCGCGGCCGATGATCTTTCCGGGATTCATGATGCCCAGCGGATCAAGCGCCTGCTTGATCGCGCGCATGTAATCGACACCCGGACCAAGCTCGTATTCGAGGAAAGGCATCTTGCCCTGCCCTATCCCGTGCTCGCCCGTGCAGGTGCCGTCCATGGAGATGGCGCGCATATTGAGCCGACCGACAAAGGTCTCGGCTTTCTCGACCTCCTGCGGATCGTCCATGTCCATCAGCACGAGAACGTGAAAATTGCCGTCACCGACATGGCCGACGATCGGTGCGATCAGACCCATCTCTGCGATGTCGGCCTCCGTCTCCGTGATGCACTCGGCAAGGCGCGAGATTGGCACGCAAACATCCGTGGACAGCCCCTTCGCGCCGGGGCGCAGCGCCATGCCGGCCCAATAGGCATCGTGCCGGGCCTGCCAGAGCTTCGTCCTCTCCTCGGCCACCGTCGTCCATTGGAAGGGTCCGCCGCCGAATTCGTCGGCAATCTCTCCAAACAGTTCCGCCTGCTCCTTCACGCCGGCATCGCTGCCATGAAATTCGAGGAAGAGACAGGGGCCTTCGGGGTAATCCAGCTTCGAGTAGCTGTTGAGCGACTTCATTCCAAGCGTGTTGACGAACTCGATGCGCGCCACCGGTATCCCCGACTGGATCGTCAGGATCACGGCCTGGCAGGCGGCGTCGACGGAGGGAAACGGGCAGACGCCCCCGGAGATCGCCTGCGGGATGCCGTAGAGCTTGACCGTCAGGGACGTTATGATCCCCAGCGTGCCTTCCGAGCCGATGAGCAGCCGGGTGAGATCGTAGCCGGCGGACGTCTTCTTCGCTCTTTGCGCCGTCCTGACGAGCCGGCCATCGGCCATAACGGCGCTGAGCGAAAGCACATTCTCGCGCATGGTGCCGTAACGCACCGCATTGGTGCCGGATGCGCGCGTCGAGGCCATGCCGCCAAGGCTGGCATTGGCCCCCGGATCAATGGGAAAGAAAAGGCCGGTATCGCGCAGGTAGTGATTGAGCTCCTGACGCGTAATCCCTGCTTCCACGGTGCAGTCCAGATCCTCCGCATTGACGGCGAGAACGCGATTCATCTGCGAAAGGTCGATCGATATGCCGCCGCCCGGCGCATTCACATGGCCTTCCAGCGATGTGCCGGTGCCGAAGGGGATGACCGGCACGCGCTGCTCGGCACAGACGCGGACGCAATCCTGCACGTCCTCGACGGATGTCGCGAACAGGACGCCATCCGGTATCTGGGCCGGAATATAGCTGGTGGTGTGGGCATGCTGCTCCCGGATCGAATGGCCGGTCTGGAACCGCTCGCCGTAGCGCTGCCGCAATATGCCGATCGCTGTGGCAATGCCCGCGTCGTTACGCTCGACCGTTTCAATCTGGGCCAGTGCCATCGCATCCTCTCCCTGTTGCGGCGTTCTTTTATATTGCCAGGTGGCCAACCCCGCGTCACGAAGCTAGGGTCAGGAAAGTCACCGCGCTATCCGCTATCGCATAGCGCAGTCTGAGCTTTCGTCAATCAATCCGCGGGAAGAATCCATGACATTTGCGGCTCCCTTCGTTTCAAGCGTGATGGAAATCGAAAAGGACTGGATCGACTATAACGGCCACCTGAACATGGCTTACTATAATGTCCTTTTCGATCGCTGCTGCGACGAGGCTTTCGAACTACTCGGGATGGGCCCGGGCTATGCCAGCGAACGGAAACTGACGATCTACACCGCCGAAGCCCATGTGTGCTACGTGCGCGAGCTCCATCTCGGCCACCCGGTCACTAGCACGTTCCACCTGCTCGATCATGACGAGAAGCGCATTCACGTCTACCAGGAACTGCGCCATGTCGACGGCTGGCTGTCGGCGACGTCCGAGGTTTTGAGCCTGCATGTGGACATGAACGGTCCCAGGGTCGCCCCCTTCCCCGTTGATATCATGGAAAAGATACAGGCAATGGCCGCTGCGCATGCGGTACTGCCCCTGCCGGAGCGTGCCGGCCGCAGCATCGGCATCAAGCGCAAAACCGCGGCAGCCTGAACAGGTCGGGGTCTGGCCGTTGGCTTAATAGCCGGCGGCGCCAGTGGCTTCGGACCAGAGGGCAACAACGCCGTCGGCCGCGCCCGACAGGGGATCGGTTTGCGGAAGCGGCACCGATCCAACCTCTCTGGCAATGTCCGCATCGTCCATTTCGCCGGGCCGGACAATATTGCCTTCCTGCCCCGGCGGATAGCCGCCAGCGACCAGGAAATCCTCGCTGGCCTCGACCCGTTTGTGGCCTACCCCAACCGGGATCACACAGACATCACCGAGGCGAACTTCGGCAACGATCCCTTCCTTGCCGCCGAAGCCGATCCTCGCCTCGCCGGAGACACAGGCAAGCACTTCATGGCCGCGCGTATGAAAATGCCAGAAAGGATAGACCGTATAGACCCAGGTTCCGCCCCATCCGTTCTTCTTGAGCATGGCACAGGCGGCGTCACCATTGCGAGTGCCGGCTGCGAGCCCCGCCTTGACGATAACCAGAGGCAAACTGCTGTTGGGGATACCGTCCTGGGGCTTCAGATAATGCAGTTCGGTCCTGGGCATTTCGACTGACGCGCCTGATCTCTCCCCGACTACTTTAGGAAACTGCCGGCGATCGTCCAGTGAAAAACCGACGCCGGGCCGGTCAGGCCGAGACTGCTCCGGTCCGCCATTCGCGGAACCCCTGGCCGAGGATCTGCGTAGCGGAGGTGAGGAAGAGCGCGGCCATGATTGCAGCCACGATCAGATCCGGCCAGGCCGTGGCCGTGCCCCACACGCCGAGCGCCGCCGCCATCACCGCCACATTGCCGATCGCATCATTGCGCGAGCACAGCCACACCGAGCGGACATTGGCATCACCATCCTTGTAGCGGACCAGAAGAGCCACGCTCGCTACATTGGCCGCGAGCGCCAGGAAGCCGATAGCGCCCATGACTTCCGCCTGCGGCAAGCCGAGGACGAAAACGCGATAGACGGTCGAGCTGAAAACCCACGCGCCCATCAGCAGCAGGCTGAGGCCCTTGGCGAGCGCTGCCGCCGAGCGCACCCGAAGCGACGCACCGATGACCGCGAGCGAGATGCCGTAGGTGAGAGAATCGCCGAAGAAATCCAGAGCATCGGCCTTGAGCGCCTGTGACTGGGCGATCTGGCCCGCTGTCATCTCGACCAGAAACATCGCCGCATTGATGGCGATGACCACCCAGAGACGGCGGCGATAATCTTTCGACATGCCATCGAACCGTTCGTTATGATCTCCGCAGCATGCACCCATGATGCTTCCTTTCTGCCTATTGTTGCCCTATGTGACGAGGCTAATCTCTCTAGTAACTAGAGGTTCAAGAGGTTTCTTCGGAAATGTTTTCAATCGGTGATCTCTCCCGCCGTACCGGCGTCAAGGTGCCCACGATCCGCTATTACGAGGAGACCGGCTTGATTGACCCGCCGGAACGTTCGGCAGGCAATCAGCGCCGCTACGGCCGTGACGCACTGGAAAGGCTGGCCTTTGTCCGCCATGCGCGCGAGCTTGGCCTGAGCATCGAGGCCATTCGCGAACTGGTGATTCTCGGCCAGGATCCGGATCGGCCATGCGCGGAAATCGACCGCATCGCGGTCGAGCACCTGAAGGAGATACGCGGCAAGATCGCGCGGCTGAAACGCCTTGAAAAGGAGCTGGCGCGGATCGTTGCAAGCTGCCGGCACGGCAGGGTCGATGACTGTCAAGTCATCCGGTCGCTAGCCGACCATTCGCTCTGCGAGACCGAGCACTGAGCCGCCTTCATTTTTCGCAAAGCCTGCGTGGCCCGTCATAGGGCTGGAAAGTGCAGTCGGACGCGCGGAAGGACCTGTAGGCCCGTTCGCATGCCTGTATGTTGCAGGAAACCTGGGCACCCCCTCCGCCTTCCGCAGCCAGGACATCCGGCAGCGGCTCCGAGGAAGCCGCTTCCATGAAGCGTCGCCAGATGGTCGCCGGCAGCGAACTGCCGGAAATATCCTCCATTGGCGAATTGTCGTCCCTGCCGACCCAGACGCCCGCGACCAGATTGTCGGAGAAGCCGATGAACCAGGCGTCCCTGTGGTCCTGGCTTGTACCGGTCTTGCCGGCGGCGAAGCCTCCGAAATCAGCTTCCCTGCCGGTCCCTCGCTCCACGGCAAGTTCCAGAAGGCGCGTCAGGTCCCGCTGTGCCGCGCCGAGCGGAATCGCAGGCTTTCCGCCTTTTTCCGCCCTTATGCTTCCGCCCTCCGCGCCGGCGGAAAAGGAGGCGATGCCGTAGGGCTCGACGGGCGCCATGCCGTTGCGGACGGAGGCATAGGCGCCGGTCAGGTCGAGCAGGGTCACTTCCGATGTGCCAAGCGCGAGGCTCGGCGTATCGTCGAGTGGGGCGTCGATGCCGAGCTCGCGGGCGGCGGCGATCACCTTGTCGATGCCGACTTCCATGGCGATCTTGACCGCCGCTACATTCAGCGAGCGGGCGAAGGCGTCGGGAAAGCTCACCCAGCCATGATAGCGCCCATCGAAATTTTCCGGTTTCCAGCCATCAATATCGACCGGCGAGTCGTCGACCCGGGCGCGCAGAGGTGTACCTGCCTTGAGTGCAGCATAGTAGACGAAGAGCTTGAAGGTGGAGCCCGGCTGGCGCAACGCTGAAACCGCCCGGTTGAACTGGCTTTCCTTGTAGCTCTTCCCGCCGACCATGGCCACCACGGCGCCCTGTGGCGTCATCGCGACGAGCGCCGCCTGCGGAACCTCTCCACCTCCATAGTCCTCCAGTGTCCGGTTCACCGCATCCTGGGTCATCCGCTGAAGCGACGGGACGAGCGTCGTGCGGACCCGGATCGTGCCATTATAGGGGCCAGCGATCTTGCGCGCTTCCTCCAGCACCCAGTCGGCAAACCAGCTTCCCGCAGTACCGGTCAGCTTCGTGGGCTCCACTTCCGCAAAGTCCAGCTCCGCCTCCTCCGCAGCCTGCGGACTGATCACGCCATTCGCAGCCATCGCATCCAGCACGACTTCCGTGCGGCGACGGGCAGCTTCCGCATCATTGACCGGGTTCAGGATCGACGGAGCCCGGATCAAGCCGGCGATCATCGCGGATTCGGCAAGCGTAAGATCCTTCACCTCCTTGCCGAAATAGACCCGTGCTGCGGCCGGAACGCCCGTCGCCCCCTCTCCGAGATAGATGGAATTGAGATAGCGAGTGAGGATCTCTTCCTTGTCGAGCTTCCAGTCGAGCCAAAGAGCAATCACCGCTTCCTGGATCTTGCGCCTGAAAGTACGTTCGCGTTCGAGATAGGAGATCTTGACGAGCTGCTGGGTGATGGTGGAGCCGCCCTGCACGACTTCGCCGGCCAGCACGTTGCGCACGAGCGCCCGCCCGATGCCCCACAGATCGAGGCCGTTATGCTCGAAGAACCGGCGGTCCTCGATCGTGGTTACAGCGGCAATGAGAGTGCCGGGAAAATCGTCATAGTCCGCATAGGCGCCGCGATAGGGCCCTTCCTGCACGATCGGTTCTCCATCGGCGGCCTCCAGCACGATCACGGGATCGCGCGTGCCTTCCGCGATTTCCTGCCAGGGCACATCGTGCAAGGCCCAGACGAGCACGATCAACAGGCATGCAAGACCTGCGGCACCGATCCCAAGGAACCAGACGAAGAGACGCCGGCGGGCGGAAGGGGCCGACGTGCTGATGGCGCTGTCATCGGAATCCGTTACCGCCAGCTCCTGCATATGCATGCGCGCATTACGAGACCGTACCCGCGTCTTTCTGCACAGATTGGCGAAAGCATCGGCGCTGTCTGCGGCCAAGGCACGCGCGAACCGGACGAAGGCTTCGCTGCTTTGGCGAAAGCCGCCATGCCCACCCTCTTCGCGGTCAGCGTCCAATTTCCTGCCGTGCCTCGCGCCCATATTTCCCGCCCCAATTGCGGCCCCGATCAACTACGCACAGGGCCGCATCCAAGGCAACGGGCCAGGAGACCTAAAGTTGCACTGACGGTCGTATCAGTCGTCGCGCCGTTCCCTGAACCGGATCCGATTGCCGAACGGGTCGATCACCTGCATCTCCGGACCCCATTCCTCATGTGAAAGACCGGGCCTGTTGTAGCGATAGTTCTTGGCAACCAGTTCCTTCTGCCAGGCTTCGACGCCGCGCATATAGACAACCATATTGCCGCCAGGACTTGCGTCGCCCGAATGCTCGCTGAGATGCAGCCGCAGTCCTCCGCGCGACACCTGGCAGTAAAGCGGCGTGTTGGGCGCGAACCGATGCTCCCAATCCAGGGTGAAGCCGAGGAAATCGAGATAGAATTCGCGCGCCTTGTCGATATCGAAGATACGTACAATAGGCACGGCCGGTTCGAAAACCAGACCCGCAATATCCTTCTCGATCTTTGCCGAAAGAATGTTCCAGGTACGGAAACCGAATTGCCTGGCCACGATTTCCAGGGCCTGGCCATGGGAGATTTCGACCGCTCTTTCGGCAAGGGCTTCCCGCAGCACCTTCGCCATGGCCTTGGCGTCATGATATGTGCGCATTTCGCGTCACCTTTCATATGCGGCGGAAATCGCGTCAGTGCCCGCATTGCCGACATTTCCGCCGTCCGAAAGGAGACGAGGAATGGACGTTTCTGGATGCATTCGCCATGCCTGAAACAGGCGCGGGCTGCCGGCTGCATCCGGCCGGGCAGCAAATTAGCCGTGGCGACGGCCAGCGTCAATCTGCGCCGGTAAGCTGTCGGCTGGCCTTTCTCGCCCGAATCACTACATTCGCAATGTGATGTCTGGATTTCCCGACGACCTGCCCTTTTTTGACGAGGACGACGCGCCGCGACGTCCCGACAACCAGTCTGCGCCTGCCGGCAGCGGCATCGCCGCGCGCGCCATGGCAGCCCGCCGGGGATCTGCTCCCGATTATCTCGCCGGCTTGAACCCCGAACAGCGACTGGCGGTGGAAACCACGGAGGGACCGGTTCTGGTGCTTGCCGGCGCCGGCACCGGCAAGACGCGGGTGCTCACGACGCGCATCGCGCATATCCTCGCCACCGGCCGCGCCTATCCTTCGCAGATCCTTGCCGTCACCTTCACCAACAAGGCGGCGCGCGAGATGAAGCAGAGGATCGGCGTGCTTGTCGGCGAGGCGATCGAGGGCATGCCGTGGCTCGGCACCTTCCATTCGATCGGCGTGAAGCTGCTGCGCCGGCATGCCGAGCTTGCCGGTCTGCGCTCGGATTTCACCATCCTCGACACGGACGATGTCATCCGCCTCCTGAAGCAGCTCATCCAGGCCGAAGGGCTGGACGACAAGCGCTGGCCGGCCCGCCAGTTCGCCATGATGATCGACGGCTGGAAGAACAAGGGCTACGGACCCGGGGACATTCCCGAGGGCGATGCAAGAGCTTTCGCCAATGGCAAGGGCCGCGAGCTCTTCACCGCTTATCAGGAACGGCTGAAGACGCTCAACGCCTGTGATTTCGGCGACCTCTTGTGCCATCCGATCCGCATCTTCCGCGATCACCCGGATGTACTGAGAGAATATCACCGCAAGTTCAGATACATTCTGGTGGACGAGTATCAGGACACCAACACCGCGCAATATATGTGGCTGCGGCTTCTGGCCCAGCGGCCTCAAGCTTCCTCCACTTTGAAGGAAGGTCCGGGTGTGGGTGCGCTCATGAACAATGCGGCCACCAATACCCTCACACCGCCGCTTCGCGACGACCCTCCCCTCAGGGAGGAAGGTAAAGCGGCCGTGAACGAGAACAAACCCACACAGCAAATCAATATCTGCTGTGTCGGCGATGATGATCAGTCCATCTACGGCTGGCGCGGGGCGGAAGTGGACAACATCCTGCGCTTCGAGAAGGATTTCCCCGGCGCGACGGTGATCCGTCTGGAGCGCAACTACCGCTCCACCGCCCATATTCTCGGCGCGGCTTCCCATCTCATCGCCCATAACGAAGGCCGGCTTGGCAAGACCCTCTTCACCGACGCAGCCGATCCCGATGAGCCGAAGGTGAAGGTCCACGCCGCCTGGGATTCGGAAGAGGAAGCCCGCGCCGTCGGCGAGGAGATCGAGGCGCTGCAGACCAGGGGCGAGAGCCTGAACGATATGGCGATCCTGGTGCGCGCCTCCTTCCAGATGCGCGAATTCGAGGACCGTTTCGTCACGCTGGGTTTGAATTACCGCGTTATCGGAGGTCCGCGCTTCTATGAAAGGCAGGAAATTCGCGATGCGCTGGCCTATTTCCGCGTCGTGGCGCAAGGCGCGGACGATCTCGCTTTCGAGCGCATCGTCAATGTTCCCAAGCGCGGCCTCGGCGAAGCCGCCATCCGCCAGATCTACGATGTCGCGCGCTTGCGCCGCGTCCCCATGCTGCAGGCAGCCCGCGACCTTGTCGGCACGGAGGAACTGAAGCCGAAGCCGCGCGCGGCATTGCGCAACGTGGTCGAGAGCTTCGAGCGCTGGCAGGGGCTGCTGGACAATACCCCGCATACCGAACTTGCCGAGATCATCCTCGAAGAATCCGGCTACACCGATATGTGGAAGAACGATCGTTCGGCCGAAGCGCCGGGCCGGCTCGACAACCTCAAGGAGCTGATCCGGTCCATGGAGGAATATGAGAGCCTGCGCGGCTTCCTGGAGCATGTCGCTCTCGTCATGGATGCCGAGCAGAACGAAGAGCTCGATGCCGTCAATCTGATGACCCTGCATTCGGCGAAAGGCCTGGAATTCGGGACGGTGTTCCTGCCAGGCTGGGAGGAAGGGCTTTTCCCGCACCAGCGCTCGCTCGACGAGGGCGGGCGTTCCGGCCTGGAGGAGGAGCGTCGCCTCGCCTATGTCGGCCTTACGCGGGCCAAAAGGAACTTGCATATCTGGTTCACTTCGAACCGGCGCATCCATGGCCTGTGGCAGTCCACCATCCCCTCCCGCTTTCTCGACGAATTGCCGGAAGCGCATGTCGAGGTGGCCGAGGAGGGCAGTTCCTATGGCGGCTATGGCAGGACCGGCGCCGGCCGGCCGAATCCCTACGGCGCGTCGCGCTTCGATGATGTCGGCAGTTCCTTCTCCAATACCTATGCGACGCCCGGCTGGCAGCGCGCTCAGAGAAACCGCACCGAAGCGACCGATCGCAACTGGGGCTCGCGGTCCGGCCATCAGGTCGAGCGGATCGGCTATGGCGAGCCGGATTCAGGCTATGGCGCCGGACGCGGTTCGGTCAAAGGGCGCGTGATCGAAGGCGAACTGGTGGCGAAATCGGTCTCCGACACCCCTTCGCCCTTCAAGATCGGCGATCGCGTCTTTCATCTAAAGTTCGGCAACGGCAATGTCGCCGCCATCGATGGCAACAAACTCACCATCGATTTCGACAAGGCCGGCCAGAAGCGTGTGCTGGACGGCTTCGTCGAGAGGGTTTAAACTCGCGCCTACGCATTCCAAAACGGCCTCAACCTTCGATAGCAGATTTAAGCACAACCGCCTGATTCTGTTTTTCATTTCTTGCGGAGTAAACGAGGGTCAACGGACCGTCCTTGGACCGCACGCGCAATTCGTCGATCAGATCGCCCTTGTGTCCCAATTCCTCGCGGTAGCGCTTCACGAACTCCTCCCAACGGCCCGATTCATGGTGAAACCATTTGCGCAGTTTCGTGGAAGGAGCGACCTCCTTCATCCACAGATCGATGGCGGCCTGCTTCTTCGAGACGCCGCGCGGCCAAAGGCGATCGACAAGCACCCGAAAACCGTCCGCCTCTTCCGGCGCATCATAGATGCGTTTGAGCCTGATCTCGTTCATCTCGTCCTCCCGGGAAAATCCTTGGAAGAACGCACCGTCTTGCCTGCAGTTGCAATGGAAAAAGCGCCGACCCGAGGGCCGGCGCTTCATTCACCACGATAAAATGCCGCTTGATCAGCGGACATAGATCGTCATCGTACCGTCGGCGTCAGCCTCGGCAGCCACGACATCAGAGGTATCGAAGTCCTGCGCTTCCAGTTCGGCCTTCAATGCCGAATTTTCGTCAATGGCGCTGCGCAGTTCCTCGATCTGCGATTGGTTTTCCTCCAGCGCGCTGTCAAGCTTGGCCGTTTGCTCGGCCTCCGCCTCTTCGCCGACACGAACGATATTGACGCTTGATGCATCGGTCATGCCCTCGATGTCGGACGCGCTTGCACCGGACGATATGGCTGAGATGGCTGTATCGATATCGGCTTCCGCATTGGTGCTGGCGGTCGTGCCGGTATCGACGCCTGGATCAGCTTCCATACCGGACTGCGTATCGGAACTCATGCCCGGTGTCGTTGTGCCGGAACCGGCTTCCATCCCGGTGTCGGCTCCCGATCCCACCTGGGCGCTGTTGTCACTGTCCAGTTTGTCCCCGGCAAGAGCCGATCCGGCAAAGGCGGTCGAGGCCAGCATGGATGCGGCGGCGATAGCAAGATTGCGTTTCATCGTCGCGTACCTCCTGTTGCTTCATTCTGTCCCTACGCCTTTCCAACCACCGGCCCGTCCGATCGTTCCGGCCCAATATTTGAAGATTTCGTGACGAACCTGCGGGGAATGGCTTTAACGGCCCCACCGCTCCAGAAAAGCTTCGATCTCGAGGGTTTGCATGTCGGGAATGACCTCGAACAGGGTTTCGACCGGCCAATCCCACCAGGCAAGTGCCTCGAGCCGCGCTGCGATGGCCGGTGCAAAGCGGTTGCGCAATCTACGCGCCGGGCTCCCGGCGACGATCTCATAGGCGGCGACGTCGCGCGTCACGACGGCATTGGCGCCAATGACAGCGCCGTTTCCGACAGCGACGCCCGGCATGATAACTGCGCCATGTCCGATCCACACATCATTGCCGATCGTCACCTTTTTCGCCCTGCGGCGCTCACGGAAGGCGCTGTCGACACCGAGGTACCGGAAATATTCGTTCGGCCTATAGCTCACCTTGTGCGTAGTGACGCGCTCGAGCGGATGCTCCAGCGCATTGATGCGCGTATTGGCGGCGATGGAGCAGAACTTGCCGATGCTCGTATAGATCGCCTCGGCATGGCGCTCGAAATAGGAGAAATCACCGACCGCGACCTCACGCAACACGACCCGTTCCCCGACGGCGACGTAGCGTCCCAACCGGCAGGATTTCATGACTGCCGTCGGATGGATGCGCGGCTCTGGATCGGTGAGGCGGAGATCGTCCATGTCTCCGCCCTACGCCTGGCGGACCGGCCCGGCAAGACCTATTCCGGCTTGCCCTGCACCCACTCGACCTTCTGGCCGTAGAGCGGCACGGTCGAGATCGCCATCTTGGCCGAGCCGTCCTGCACCTGACGCGAATGCGACAGATAGACCAGCGTGTCGTTTTCCTTGTCGTAAATGCGGTTGACCACCTGATGCTTCCATATCAGGCTGATATTCTGGCTGAAGACCTCCTCGCCTTCCCTGTCGAGTTCGATATCGCCGATGACGATCGGGCCGGTCTGCCGGCAGGAAATGGAGGAATTGGACGGGTCTTCGAACCAATTCCCTTTCTTCAGCCGGTCGATGACGCTGCGGTCGAAATAGGAGACATGGCAGGTCACCCCCTGCACCTTCGGATCGGTGATCGCCTCTATGACGATGTCGTTGCCGAACCAGTCGACGCCGACCTTTCCCACCTCTTCCGAGCGAGCGGGAAGCAGAAGCGTGACAATCATGACCACGGCCATGATCGCGATGACAAGACGTGCCATGCGTATCCATCCTTGAAGAAAGCCATTGCGGCGACAGATTGGTTGCACCATATCCGAATACAAGTGCAAATGGCGCGCCTGCGTTGCGGCAAACAGGCGTATTTCCGGCACGACGGCAAGACGCTATCATTCCGTCATGAGACAAGTCAGGTCCATTGCGTTGCGCAAGACACTCGTGATCAGCGGCACGGCACTGGCGCTTTCTGCGCTAACGGGCATCGCCTTTGCCATGTGGATGGACAACGGCGCCCGCATCTTCATGACGCTGGTTGAGTCCGGCCTCGCCTGGTGCTTCTAGAAAGATCCTACCCTCATGATGCGCTATATCCTCATCGGCATCCTTGTGGTTATGGCAGCCAGCGTCGGCGCCCTTACCTACCAATGGTATGATGCGCGCAATTCCGGCGATGCCTATGGCGCGCCTTTCGAGCTGGTCGATCAGAACGGAGAGCCGATTACAGAAGCCGCGTTCCGGGGCCACCCGACGGCACTTTTCTTCGGCTTCACCCATTGCCCCGAAGTTTGTCCCACGACGCTGTTCGAGCTGGACGGCTGGCTGAAGCAACTGGGCAATGACGGCGAGAACATCCAGGCCTATTTCATTTCCATCGATCCCGAACGGGACACGCCGGAAGTGCTCGGCAATTACGTCAGCAACGTCTCCGACCGCATCAAGGGTATCACCGGCGAGCCGGACAAGGTAGCGGCCATGGCGAAGTCTTTCGGCATCTATGCCCGTAAGGTGGAGCTGGAGGACGGCGATTACACGATGGACCATACGGCGTCCGTTCTCCTGCTGGATAAGGATGGGGCTTTCGCCGGCACGATCGCCTATGAGGAAAACCCGGAAACTGCCCTTGCCAAGCTGAAACGGCTGGCAGACGGCGCATGAACCCGGCGGAGTCTGCTCCGTGACCCAGAACCGTCTTTTTCTCACCGCGCCGCGCCCGGAAGCGGAACGCATCTACCAGACGCTCGAACGCGATTTCGAGGATGACGGTCTGCCGCTGGCCATCACGGAGACCGACGAGGAACGGCAGCTTTTCGAGGTCTCGCTTTATGCTGGTGACGATGTCGACGAGATCATGCAGCGCATGCGCAAAGCGATTGCCGGCCCGGGCGCGCCGCTTTCCATCGAGCGCGAAATCCTGCCCGAGATCGACTGGGTGGCGCATTCCCTGCAGGGCCTCAGTGCCGTGCGCGCCGGCCGCTTTTTCCTGCATGGCTCGCATGAGCGTGACCAAGCCCGGCCTGGCGAATTCGCCATCGAGATCGAGGCCGGGCTTGCCTTCGGCACTGGCCATCACGGCACCACCGCGGGCTGTCTCGAAATGATTTCCGACGTCATGAAGCGCGAGCGGCCGCGCAACGCCCTGGACCTCGGGACCGGAAGCGCGGTGCTTGCGATCGCGCTGGCCAAGCTGGCGCACATATCCGTGCTCGCTACGGACATTGATCCAATCGCTACACGTGTGGCGCGCGAGAATGTCCGGCTCAATAGGGTCGCACGCTGGGTGACGGCCGAGACGGCGGCCGGATTCCATCATCGCATATTCGCGGAACGCGCACCCTTCGATCTGATCGTCGCCAATATTCTGGCGCGGCCGCTGATGCGCCTGGCGCCGGAAATGGCCCGCCATCTCGCGCCCGGCGGATCGATCATCCTTTCAGGCATTCTCGATCGCCAACGGGATGCTGTTGTCGCTGCCTATGTAGGCCAGGACTTCCGCCATATGCGAACCACCCATCGCGAAGGCTGGGTGACCATTCATATGAAACGCTGACCCCAAAACAGGAAAGGCGGCCCATGAAGCCGCCTTTCCGATGCCGCATATCAAGCGGTGGTCAGAACATGTGATAAGCGCCGCCGCGCTGCTTCAGTTCTGCACGCGAATATCCATGTGCCTTCAGCGTCTCGTCATCGAGCATCAGCAGAGCGCCGCTCACATAGCGGCTCGCCTGCTTCTCGCGCGCGGCGATGAGCGCGGCCATGGCGTTACGGAAAAATCCATGTTTCGCATTCCGGGCCATTGGAAGATCTCCTTGCCATCACAACCATCCACATGATGGAAGGTAAGCATTGCTGACCTAAATCACCACTGCTCATTGTGCATGGCAGCAATCTGATTTTGCATATGCGAACATGATATTGCACTGCAAAAACGCACAGCCTGCACAAGTGACGGACAATCTGCCTTTTCGTTGCACTGGAAGGCGGCGGCGGCTAGGTTTCGGCATTTCCAACCGCATCCGGACCGAATCCATGTTCCAGTGTTTCGACGTCATCTCGGACCCGGCGCAAGGCGCGCCGCGAGTCGCCCATCTGCGTGGACGCCTCTCCAGCATGGGGCTCGACGGTTTTCTCGTGCCCCGGGCCGACGAGCATCAGGGCGAATATGTCGCGCCACGTTCCGAGCGGTTGCGTTGGCTGACGGGCTTCACCGGTTCGGCCGGCGTAGCTCTCATCCTGCGCGACAGGGCAATCCTGTTCGTCGATGGCCGCTACACCTTGCAGGCTCGCGCGCAGACCGATCCGAAAATCTTCACCATTGAGAGCCTTGTCGACAATCCGCCCCGCAAATGGATGAGCGACAATCTCAGCGCGGGGACGCGGATCGGTTTCGACCCATGGCTGCACACGATCTCCGAGATCGGCAAACTCGAGGAGGCTCTTGAAAGCAAGGGATGCGAACTCGTGGCCGTCGACGGCAATCCCGTCGATGAGATGTGGGACGACCAGCCCTCCCCGCCGCTGGAACCTGTCAGCATTCACGCGCAACAGCATGCGGGGGAAGGCGCCAGGGAGAAGCTGGCGCGCCTTGCATCGGCCGTCCGGGATGCAGGCGCGGATCACACGGTTCTCACCGATCCGTCGTCGCTGGCCTGGGCCTTCAACATACGCGGCGCCGACGTTCCGCACACGCCGCTTGCGCTCGGTTTCGCCGTCATATCGCCGGAAGGCTTGCCGCGCCTGTTCATGGACAAGCGCAAGCTTCCCCGCGAGACCGAAGCCTATCTGACACAGCTCGCCGACCTTCTTCCTCCATCCTCATTGGAACGGGAACTGGAGAAGCTGGCATCCGGTGGCGGCAAAATCGGCCTCGACCCTTCGCTTGCCGCCGACCAGCTCCGGCGGATCGTGGAGAAGACGTGCGGCTCCGTCGTCAACATGCCCGATCCCGCCCGCCTGCCGCGCGCAACGAAGAACGAGGCCGAGCTGGCGGGCGCGCGTGCCGCCCATCGGCGCGATGGCGCAGCGGTCTGCCGCTTCCTATGCTGGCTTGATGCTCAGCCGGGCGGAACGGTCGACGAGATCACGGTTGCCAGGAAGCTGGAGGAAATCCGCATCCATACGGGTCAGGAAATGCAGATGCCCCTGCGCGACATCTCCTTCGACACGATATCCGGAGCCGGTCCCAATGGCGCGATCATCCACTACCGCGTCACCACGGACACCAATCGCATGCTCGGAGACGGCGAGCTTTATCTGATCGATTCCGGTGCCCAATACGAGGACGGAACAACTGACATCACCCGCACGGTCGCCATTGGCGCGCCGAGCGGAGAGATGCGCGAGCGCGCAACGCTGGTGCTGAAAGGCATGATCGGCATTTCCATGCTGCGCTTTCCCGCCGGTACGCGCGGCATGGACATCGACGTGGTCGCGCGCATGGCCCTGTGGAAGGCGGGACTCGACTACGGCCACGGCACCGGCCATGGCGTCGGCTCCTATCTTTCGGTCCATGAGGGGCCGCAGCGCATTGCCAAGACCGGGAACGAAAAACTGCTGCCGGGCATGATCGTCTCGAACGAGCCCGGCTACTACAAGGAAGGAGCCTACGGCATCCGCATGGAAAACCTGATCGTCGTCACGCCGGCAGAGCCGGTGCCCGGCGGCGATATCGAAATGCACGGTTTCGAGACGCTGACGCTCGTGCCCTTCGACCGCAGGCTCGTCAAAACTGAACTCCTGACCGCCGAGGAGCGCGACTGGCTCGACGCTTATCACCGCCGCGTGCGGGAGGAGATCGGCCCGATGCTGGACGGCGAGGCCCTGGCCTGGCTGGAGAAGGCGACAGAGCCTTTGGCATAAATGCGGGATGGCTAATGCAGCAAGTATCTGAGCAGGATCAGCACCGCCGCTCCGCTCAGAAACATCGTCATCATACTGGCGCGTAGCGCGACGATCCCGGCAATAAGCAGGGCTCCGATCTCCGCCGGACCTCCGTGATAGACGGCCGGCGCGACGAGCGTGGTCAGGACAGCGGCAGGCACGGCGTTGAGCGCCGCTTCTACTCTCGGGTGGATGCGCTCGAAACGTGAGAGCACCATATGCCCGCCGGCGCGCGTCAGATAGGTCAGCACGGCACCTGCAAGGATGATCGCAACCGTCGTGCTCATGGTGCTTTATCGCCTTTCTCACCATTCCCTATCGGGGCCAGAACCGCCACCACGATGCCGGCAAGCGCGCCGACCGAAACATGCCAGGGCGATCCGATCGTATCATAGGCGAGCACCGAAACGATCGTGCTCGCCGCGACCACGGGCAGGAAAAGCGACCTGTCACGGAATTCCATCACAAGCCCGAGAAAGTAGATCGTCAGAAGGAAATCGATGCCAAGCGCTTCGAAATCGGGAACAAGCCGGCCGAAAAGCGCGCCCAGAACCGTAGCGGTGTTCCAGAAAACATAGATCGGTATGCCCATGCCGAAATACCAGGCAAAGCTGATCGGCTCGCCTTTTACGGCCCGCCTTTCGCTCTCGGCATATTGCGGATCGACAAGAAAGAAGAAGGCCACGGCCTTCTGCAAAAACGGCCAATGGCGGATATGCCTGCCCACAGCCGCCGAATAGAGGACGTGGCGGAAATTGACGGCGAAGATCGACAGCACGATCACCCAGGGCGCGATCTTCTCGTCGAACAGGTTGAGCCCGACCATCTGGCTGGCACCGGCAAAGATGGTCGCGCTCATGAGCAGGGCTTCAAAAACCGTAAATCCGTTGTCGATCGCCAGGGCTCCGAAAAGAATGCCGAACGGTGCCGAGGCGACGATGACAGGCACAGACCTGCGCATGCCGTCGACGAATTCATTCCTTCGCGACATCTCGGAGACCGCTTCGACGCTCATGAAAACTCCCGGAAGATTTCTGGTTTAGGTCAGGAAATCTGACCTGTCACATCAATTCCGTTGAGGTAAGGCTGAAGCGCGTTTGATGGATCACCGGGCGCGGTGAAAAATGGAAATCTCAACCGCCGATCCTGGCGAACCAGGCATCCTCGTCGATGATCTCTATGCCGAGTTCCTGGGCTTTCTTGAGCTTTGATCCTGCCCCGGGACCGGCCACGATGAGGTCCGTCTTGCTGGATACCGATCCCGCGACCTTGGCGCCCAGCCGCTCGGCCATGGCTTTCGCCTCGTCGCGCGACATGCGTTCCAACGCCCCGGTGAATACTATTGTCTTGCCCGAGACCGGCGAATCGCCGGCCGGCCGCTCGGCGTCCTGCACATTGACCTGGGCGGCGAGCGCCTCCACCAGCGCCCGGTTGTGGTCCTCGCCGAAATAGCGCGCGATGGCGTCGATTACCGCGTCGCCGATATCCTCCAGCGCATCCATCTCCTCGCGCGCATTCAGATCGCCATTGGCGATCGCAAGCGCGGCGTCATGGAAGGCCTGCCATGAACCATAGGCGCGCGCCAGGGTAACGGCCGTCCGCTCGCCCACATGCCGGATGCCGAGGCCATAAATCATGCGGTCGAGCGGGATGGTCCGCCGCGCCTCGATGGCAGCGAAGAGATTCGCGGCCGAGATCGCGCCCCAGCCTTCCTTGTCGCGCAGCTTCTTGAGGTTGGCGCCGTCCCGCTGGGCCAGCGTGAAGATATCAGCCGGGCTTTTCACCGGCAGGTCGGGATCGTGGAAGAAGAATTCTATCTGCTTCTCGCCCAGCCCCTCGATATCGAAGGCACGGCGGGAAACGAAATGGCGCAGATGCTCGATGCGCTGGAAAGGGCAGGCAAATTCACCCGAACAGCGGCGCACCACGCCTTCCGCACCGGCGGCGGTTCCCTCGCGGACAATAGGGGTCTTCAACTCGCAAGGACACACCATGGGAAATTCGAACGGTTTGGCATCCGTCGGGCGGCGATCCTCGATCATCCCAAGAATCTGCGGAATGACATCCCCTGCCCGCTGCACGATGACGGTATCACCGATCATCACGCCGAGGCGCTCTATCTCCTCGGCATTGTGCAAGGTGGCATTCGTGACCACCACGCCACCCACCGTCACGGGCTCCAGCCGCGCAACCGGGGTCAACGCACCCGTACGGCCGATCTGGATATCGATGCCCTTCAGGATCGTCATCGCTTTTTCGGCCGGGAACTTGTGCGCGATCGCCCAGCGCGGGCTTCGCGAGACGAAGCCGAGACGCTCCTGGAGGGCGAGGTCGTCCACCTTGTAGACGACACCGTCTATGTCATAGCCGAGAGTCGCCCGCTCCTCCTCGATGTCATGGTAGTGGGCGAGCAGTCCTTCCGCATCCTCGAAACGCTTCATCAGCGGATTGGTGCGGAAACCATAGCTTGCCAGCGCGGCCACCATTCCCATTTGCGTATCCGCCGGCATCTCGCTCACCTCGCCCCAGGCATAGGCGAAGAACTTCAGCGGCCGCGCCCGTGTTATCGAAGGGTCGAGCTGGCGCAGCGAACCGGCGGCCGTGTTGCGCGGATTGACGTAGGTTTGCTTGCCTTCCGCCTCCTGTCGCTTGTTGAGGGCCAGGAAGTCCGCATGGGTCATGTAGACCTCGCCGCGCACTTCCAGCACCCGAGGAAAATCGCCGGCAAGCACATTAGGAATATCGGCCACGGCGCGGGCATTGGCCGTCACGTTCTCTCCCACTTGCCCGTCACCGCGGGTAGCCGCGGAAACGAGCCGTCCTTCCTCATAGCGAAGCGAGAGCGACAGGCCATCGATCTTCGGCTCTGCCGTCATGGCGATCGGAGCGTCGGGAGACAGCTTGAGGTAGCGCCTGATCCGGCCGACGAAATCGACAACGTCCTGATCGGAAAAGGCGTTGTCGAGAGAAAGCATCGGGATCTTGTGCCGAACCTTCTCGAACTTGCCCGATACCGGAGCACCGACGCGAAAAGTCGGTGAATCCTCGCGCACCAGTTCGGGAAACCGTTGCTCGATGGCAAGGTTGCGGCGCCGCAGCGCGTCATACTCCGCGTCGGAAATGACGGGCTGATCCTCGTCGTGATAGAGCCGATCATGTTTGGCTATTTCAGCCGCGAGCCGCTCCAGTTCGGCAACCGCCTCCTGCTCGGTAAGGTCCTCGACGGGTTTTTCTGTTTTCGGCATTGGCGGCTTGCTTCTGCTGGTCGATTGATCGAGTGGCTATAGCTTGGATTTAGCCTGCTGCCGCATTCTCCCGCAACAAGCGTTCGGCAGCCGCCCTCGCCTCGTCGGTCACCGTGGCGCCGGCAAGCATGCGGGCTATCTCCTCCTGCCGTGCGGCGCGATCGATTTCCATCACCCCGGTCGAAACACGGTCTGCACCGCCGGACTTGGAAATCAGGTAATGCGTATTCGCGCGAGCGGCGACCTGTGGTGCATGGGTGACCGTGAGCACCTGGATGCGCCTTGCGAGCCGTGCAAGCCGCTGTCCGATGGCGTCCGCGACCGCCCCGCCGACACCCATGTCGATTTCGTCGAAGACCAGCGTCGGCGCCGAGCCACGGTCGGCAAGCGCCACTTTCAATGCCAGCAGAAAGCGGGAAAGCTCGCCGCCGGAAGCAACCTTCATGATGGGGCCGGGCCGCGTGCCCGGATTGGTCTGCACCCAGAATTCCACGCGATCTATGCCGCCCTCGCCACGGTCATCCGGCTCGCTGGATATCTCCACGATGAAACGGGCCCGCTCCAGCTTCAGCGCCGGCAATTCCTGCATGACGGCCTGCATCAGCGCCTCGGCGGCGGCGGCGCGCAGTTGCGACAACCGGCCGGCAGCCTCGTCATAGGCCTCCCTTGTCTCGCTCGCCTTTTTGCGCAGGATCTCCAGCTTTTCCTCGCCGGCATCGAGGTCGGCCAGATCGGCATCCATGCGGTCACGCAGTTCAGCCAGCTTGTCGACCTCGACATTGTGCTTCCGTCCCGCGGCCCGCAGGGCGAAAAGCCGTTCCTCCGCCTGCTCCAGCCTTTGCGGATCGAACTCGCTAGCGCGCATCGCCGCCTCAACCTCCGACTGCGCAGCGTCAAGCGAAAGAAGCGCCGCATCGAGCGGTTCGATGATCGGCTCCAGCAGCCCCGGAGCCTCCTGCGCCTTCCGCTGTAATCTCCTGAGCAGGCTGGAAAGCTGTGGCACCGGCGAATTTGCGCCGGAAAGGATTTCCTGCGCGTCGGCAATGTCGCCGACGGTCTTCTCCGCCCGCATCATCGCCGCACGTTCCTCGGCAAGCACCGTCTCCTCGCCCGGCCGCGGATCGAGCCGCGACAGTTCTTCGACTGCGGCCCGCAGGAAATCAGCCTCGCGGGCGGCAGCCTCGACCTTGGCCTTGTGGCGCGCGAAATCCTGTTCACTTTTCCGCCATTCGTGCCAGATCCGGCGAACCTCTTCCACAGCCCCCATATGGCCGCCGAACGCATCGAGCAGGTCGCGATGCATGGCGGCATCGACCAGCGCCCGTTCGTCATGCTGGCCGTGTATCTCCACCAGGGCGCGGCCGATATCGCGCATCAGGCCGACGCTTGCCGGCTGATCGTTGATGAACACGCGCGTGCGCCCATCCGCCGTCTGCACGCGGCGCAGGATGACGTCGCCATCGTCGTCGATGGCATTTTCGGTGAGCAGCAGGCGTGCCGGATGATTTCGCGGCACATCAAAGACGGCCGTGACCTGTCCCTGGGCTGCGCCATGGCGCACGAGCGCGGCATCGCCCCGCGCGCCGAGGGCAAGAGACAAGGCATCGAGAAGGATGGATTTTCCGGCCCCGGTCTCGCCCGTCAGAACGGAGAGGCCGGACGCGAAATCGATATCGAGCCGCTCGATCAGTACGATATCACGGATCGACAGATGGGACAGCATGAACGGCCGCGCCGTCAGGTACCGAAGATCAGCGCTCCGGCTTTCGAGATCCAGGAACCCTTGTTCTCATGCGGTTCCAGGCCGCCGGATTGCAGCAGAGCATAGGAATCCTTGTACCACTGGCTGTCCGGGAAGTTGTGCCCGAGCACGGCGGTCGCCGTCTGCGCCTCACCGGTCAGTCCCATTGCCATATAGGTTTCCGTCAGCCGGGCAAGCGCTTCCTCGACATGTCGGGTATTGCCGTAATTCTCGACCACGCCGCGGAAACGGCGAACGGCAGCGACATATTCGCGTCTTTCGAGATAGTAGCGCCCGATCTGCATTTCCTTGCCGGCAAGCTGGTCGCGGCCTATGCGGATCTTGGCCTTTGCATCCTCGACATATTCCGATTCGGGCCAGCGCTGGACGACCTCCTCCATCGCTTCGATCATGCGCCGCGTTTCGCGCTGGTCCTGGGTCACGTCGCGAATCTGACGATGATAGCTGAGGCCGATCAGATATTGCGCATATGCAGCGTCTTCCGTGGTCGGGTAGAGCGAGACATAGCGCTTGCCCGCAGTCACCGCTTCCTCATAATTGCCCTGCCGGTAATTGGCGAAGGTGTTCATGATCAGTGCCTTGCGGGCGAATTCGGAATAGGGATGCTGGCGGTCGATGGCCTCGAACTTGGCAACCGCCTCTTTCAGACGGCCTGCGTTCAGATTGGCAAGGCCCTGATTATACAAGACGTCCGCCGGTTCCGTCTGGTCGACAAGAGCGGCGAGATTGACGTCATCGTCGGAAGAAGCACAGGCGGAAATGAAAAGCGGCATGGCCACAGCGGCAGCCGTGACTAGCAAGGTCCGGCAGCCCCGGAAGGACATGGCAGCTTTGTTGAATGACATGATCGCTTTTCGCCCCTCCGGCGTCGTCAACAGGCAAATTCGGCCGCACTCATAGAGCAAAAGCCCCACGGCGAGCAACGCTATTGCCTTGCAATGGCGCATTTTTGTGGCGGCAGCAATTGTGCTCCACAGAAAGATAAACGCCTATTCCGCAAGCTATCCGGGCATTCTCCGAGTCGTATGACAACCCGGTTCCGCCGCCGGATCAGATCGCCCAGGGAGCGTAGACGGGCGCGTTGACCGCAATCATCTCCACCGAACGACCCCGCTCGCGATGGGAGGTCTCAACAATCTGAAAGGCGGAACGGTCCGACAGCAGACTGCGGAGCGCCGCGGCATTCAGCCGATGCCCCCCTCTGTAGGAACGGAAGCAGCCGATGAAGCGCGCTCCGGCCAGCGCCAGATCGCCCATAGCATCCAGCATCTTGTGACGGACGAACTCGTTGGGATAGCGCAGCCCTTCCATGTTGATGACGTTATTGTCCTCGCCGATCACCACCGAATTTTCGAGCGACGAGCCGAGCGCGTAACCAGCCGCCCAGAGGCGCTCCACGTCCTTCATGAAGCCGAAGGTGCGCGCGCGCGCAATTTCGCGGCGGAACATGTCGGGATCGATATCGGCAGCAAAGAACTGGCGTCCGATGGCCTTGCTCTCGAAATCGATCTCGATCTCGAAACGTGTGCCGTCATAGGGGCGAAATTCCGCCCAGGAGCCACCCGCTTCGAGACGCACGGGCTTCAGAATACGGATGAAGCGGCGCTTCAGCGGCTGAACCTCGATTCCGACGCTGTCAAAGGCTTCGACGAAGGCCATGGCGCTGCCGTCCATGATCGGCACCTCGCCGCCATCGATCTCGATCAGCACATTGTCGATGCCGAGCGACGAGAGCGCGGCCATCAGATGTTCGACGGTAGCGACGTGGTCGCCTGCGGGATCTCCGAGCGCCGTACAGAAATCGGTGCCGCCAATCTCGGAAACGAGGGCGCGGATCTCGCGTCCGGTTCCGGCGGAATCGATACGTTGTAGCACCACGCCGCTATCCGGATCAGCCGGGCTGAAATGGATGGTGACTGGTTTGCCACTGTGAACGCCGATACCGGATAAGGATACGCGCGACTTTAATGTGGTCTGGTAATCGTGCAACTCGATCCCCATAAGCCCGTCCTGTCTGTCCGCTACTCTGCCAGGCCGAGCGCGGCTCTCTTTAACGGAGCGGGGAAACACATCCCCAAAGCTTCCCGCTCCCCGCCATCATTTGCGGGTGAAGATAGTAGCGCGGCTACAAGAGTCCAAATCACGGTTTTTTTCCCTATGTTACGCCTTACAGCACAGCCGGCAAAGGGTTAACTACTTGATTTTCAAGGATTACTTAGGGCGAAAAGCGGGCGCTTTTGCGCCCGCTTGTTATATTTTGTTAACTTCCGTTACCAGTCAGTTCGCCTGCCTGCGAAGGAAGGCAGGGATTTCAAGCTGGTCTTCTTCCTGGATGCCACGAGTCTGCGGCGCCAGCCGGCCATGCTCGTCGATTTGTCCGCGCCGCGGCGCGTAGAGCTGAGGATCCTGGGTCGGCAACCGGCGGACCTCCGGGGCCTGACGGAGCTTCGGCTCGCGAGGCTGGGCGGCAGGCTGGGGAGCGAGTTCCTCCTCCCGACGCGAAAGACCATGGGTAAGCCGCTTGAGGAGCCCCATCGGACCGCGATCCTCAGGCTCGACATGACGCGTGCTGGCTTCCATCTCCGCCTTCACCACCGGCGGGAAGTCCTCGACGCGCGGCATGCGCGGCTGGACGGCGGCAGGCTGCTGGACAGGGGCCGGCTCGACGATCCTTGGCGCGGCAGGTGCCTGGACGACCGGCTCCGGCGGAGGCGGAGCCTTGAAAAGCCTGCTCTGCGGCTGGAAATCCGACTGCGGCTCGCGGACGACGGGAGCGGCCTGCAGTTCCGCGTTGCGCTCGGCGCTGCGAATCGCTTCGGCGACGGGATCGTTCTCGCGCTCGAAAGCTTCCTGCTGGGGCTGAACCGGGGCCTGGGCAGCCGGCGGCTGGCGAACCTCGCCGGCCATGGCCGGGCGCTGCTGCGGCGCGGGCTTCGGCTGCTGCCTGATGGTGATAGGCGCGGCGGCAATTTCCGCCGCCGACTTGTCGATGCCGGTTGCGACCACGGAGACGCGGATAACGCCTTCCAGTTCCTCGTCGAAGGTAGCTCCGAGGATGATGTTGGCATCCTGATCGACTTCCTCGCGGATGCGGGTCGCAGCCTCGTCCACCTCGAACAGCGTCAGGTCGCGGCCGCCGGTGATTGAAATCAGCAGACCCTTGGCGCCCTTCATCGACGTCTCGTCGAGCAGCGGATTGGAGATGGCGGCTTCCGCGGCCGCCATGGCCCTGCCCTCGCCGGAGGCTTCGCCGGTGCCCATCATGGCCTTGCCCATCTCGCGCATCACCGAGCGGACGTCGGCGAAGTCCAGATTGATCAGGCCTTCCTTGACCATCAGATCGGTGATGCAGGCCACGCCCGAATAAAGCACCTGGTCGGCCATCGCGAAGGCGTCTGCGAAAGTCGTCTTGTCATTCGCGATGCGGAAAAGATTCTGGTTCGGGATGACAATCAGCGTATCGACGCATTTCTGCAGTTCCTCGATGCCGAGATCGGCCGTCTTCATGCGGCGCTGGCCCTCAAAATGGAACGGCTTGGTGACCACGCCAACGGTCAGGATGCCCTTTTCACGCGCCGCGCGGGCTACGACCGGAGCTGCACCCGTGCCCGTGCCGCCGCCCATGCCGGCGGTAACGAAGCACATATGCGTATTGGAAAGGTGGTCCACGATCTCGTCGATGCATTCTTCCGCAGCGGCCCGTCCCACTTCCGGCTGCGAGCCTGCGCCGAGGCCTTCGGTCACATTGGCGCCGAGCTGGATCAGCCGATCGGATTTCGACTGGGTGAGCGCCTGCGCATCCGTATTGGCGACGACGAATTCGACGCCCCGGAGACCTGCCGTGATCATGTTGTTGACGGCGTTGCCGCCGCCGCCGCCGACACCGAAAACGGTGATTCTCGGCTTAAGCTCCGTGATATCGGGCTTCTGCAGATTGATAGTCATTTACCTCGTCCTTTTCGCCTGTCTGCCGCCTCGCCGCTGCGGCCGCCAATCCCGAAAGGGTAACCCCTCTCAAAAACTCTCTCTGAACCACTGACTCATGCGCTGAAGCCGTCCGCCCGTGCCTGTCGCCAGCAGGCGGAAACCGCTTCTCATGGCGCGACTCTCGAACTCCGCGACCTGCGGATAGATCATAAGCCCCACCGGTACGGCAAATGCCGCCCCTTTCGCCGCCTCGGGCAGCCCGGCTATGCCAAGCGGCCTCCCAAGGCGTACATTGCGCCCGAGAATCCGACGCGCGGCCTCGGGCAATCCTGTCAACTGGCTGGCGCCGCCGGTAAGCACCACGCGCCTGCCGACTATGTTTCCGTAGCCGGAGCGGTTCAGCCGGTCGCGCACGATCTCGAGCGTCTCTTCGATCCGCGCCCTCACGATCCGCGTCATCACGGAGCGCGGCACCTGCAGCGGCTGGTCTCCCTCCTCGCTGCCCATGGGGAGGATCGAAACGATATCGCGGTCATCCGCACTGTCCGGCAGGGCCGAGCCGTGCATGACCTTCAGCCGCTCGGCATCTTCCATTCTCGTCGAAAGACCCCGGGCAAGATCCATCGTCACATGCGAGCCGCCGATCGGAATGGCATCGGCATGCACGAACTTGCCGTTCACGAAGACGGAAATGGTCGTCGTTCCGCCGCCCATGTCGATACAGGCCGCGCCCATTTCGATTTCATCATCGACCAGCGCGGCAAGCCCGCTGGCGTAAGGCGTGGCGACGAGCTGCTCGACCGAGAGATGCGAGCGGTTCACGCAGAGCTCCAGATTGCGCATCGGAGCCGAATCCGCGGTCAGGACATGCATGTCGACGCCGAGCGTATCGCCGACCATTCCACGCGGATCGCGAATGCCGCGCTCGGTATCGAGAGAGAAGCCGGTCGCCAGGGAATGCACCACCTCCCGCTCGGCGGCGAGCGCCTGCCGCGCGCCGGCAGCCAGAACGCGGTTGATGTCGCCTTGAGTCGTCTCATGGCCGCCGAGATTTATGGTGGCAGAAGCGCTTTCGCTCTTCAGCCGGCCGGCCGACAGATTGACGATCAGCGAGTCGACCGTAAGCCCCGCCATGCGCTCGGCCGCGTCCACGGCAAGGCGCATCGCCTGCTCCGCGCGATCGAGATCGACGATGACGCCGGACTTCACCCCTTGCGACTTCTGATGACCGATCCCGATCACCTTGATGCGATGCGTACGATGCCGCAGCGCGCGGTTCTCCTCGAACGGCAGGAGGCGCGCGATGATGCAGCAAATCTTGCTCGAACCGACATCCAGCACCGTGACGATCCCGGAGCGCGTCGAGGAATTCCTGTTGCCGCCAAGCCAGCTCATATGTTCGCCCCCCGCCGGCCGTTGCGGGAAAGCTGTTCCTTCAACGCCGCCTCGCGACGCTCTGCTGCCTCGGGCGTCAGCCGGACGACCAGCCGGTCGGCAAAGCGCATGTCGACGGTCGCAATGTCTCGCGACAGCAATCCGCTTTCATTGTCCAGGGCAACGAGTGCGGCGATAGCCGCATCCTCGCCGGTCTCCGGCAGCTTGATCGTGATGCCGTTGCGCAGAACAAGGTTCCAGCGCCGCTCGGCCACCCGCACATACGCCCTTACGCGCGCGGCGAACTCGGGCGTCCTTTTCAGCCGGTCGATGAATTCGGGACCGGCTTCCGTCGAGCCCATGCCGATCAGCAGCGGGAGCGAGGCATAGCGGCCGCCCACAAAGGGGGCGATGACATTGCCCGACCGCTCCACAAGCGTCAGCTCGCTGCCATGCTGCCAGATCGCGAAAGGCTCACGCTCGACAATGTCCACGTCGAGAGTCGCAGGATAGATCTTGCGGACTGAAACGCTCTCCACCCAGGGAAGTGCAGCAATGCGCTCGCGGGCATCCGACGCATCGAGGCCGACAAGCGAGGTCCAGCCGTCAAGGCCGACCTCCTGGAGGATATCGATATCGGAAACGTTCTGGTTTCCCTTGATGCGCACATCCGCAACGGCAAATCCACTGCGCGCGGTAACGGCCTGCACCACCGTGTCGGTATGCCCGCCGGCAATTGCGCCATAGATGCCGGCGGCGGCGAACAATGCGGCGCTCGCCATGGTCGCGGCAAATGGCGGCGGATCATAGTCGCCGAGACGGAGGCGCTCCATCATGCGCGCAAGTCGGCGAAACCAGCGGGGAAAGACGAAGCCACCGCCAAAGACGACGCATCGCCAGCCGGCTCCATAGGAGGCCTCGGCCGAATGCCTGTGCCTTGACCTCAACGCAAACACGAAGCGTCCTCCACCATCCAACTCAACAAGTCACCAAACGAATAGCCCGCCACCGCGGCGATCTCGGGCACCAATGACGTCGGAGTCATGCCGGGCTGGGTGTTGACCTCCAGCCAGACAAGCTCGCCATCCTCGGAATGACGGTCATCGTAACGGAAGTCCGACCGGGTCACGCCTCGGCAGCCGATCGCTTGGTGCGCCTTAAGCGCCAGTGTCTGTATTTTTTGGTAAATATTCGGTGAAACTTTTGCCGGGCATTCGTGTTTTGATCCACCCGGCACGTATTTCGAATCATAATCATAGAAGGAATGTCCGACGGGGATGATCTCGCAGACATCGAGCGCCACGTCGCCCATGACTGCGCAGGTCAGTTCCCGACCCGGAATGTAGCGCTCCACCATGACGGTATCGCCATATTTCCAGTCGGACGAGGCTATCACCTGCGGCGGATGCGACTGATCCTCCTTGACGATGACGACACCGAAGCTCGATCCTTCCGTCACCGGCTTGACCACGTAAGGCGGCACCATCGGATGCGAATTGCCGATGTCGAAGCGATTCAGGATTTGCGACCGGGCAACCGGAATGCCAGCGGCCGCCGCCACCCTCTTGGCGAGATCCTTGTTCATGGCAAGCGCCGAGGCCAGCACTCCCGAATGCGTATAAGGAATCTGCAGATATTCGAGGACGCCCTGGATCGTGCCGTCCTCGCCGAACGGGCCGTGCAGCGCATTGAAGACGACATCGGGCTTCAGCTCGGACAGGACGCCGCCGACCTCGCGCGTCACGTCGATTCGGGTAACCCTGTAGCCCTCGGCTTCAAGCGCGTCGGCACAGGCATTGCCGGAAGACAGACTCACGGGCCGCTCGGAGGAAAAACCTCCCATCAATACAGCCACATGCTTCCTCGTCATCTACCGGTCATCCCCTATCCGGTCGGTTAGGCGGTTTCACTGGATTGAGTCCGAGCCTTGCAGGGACAAGCCCCGCCGCAGGACGCGCCGACTCAAATCAGGAAACCCTCTGCCCCAAAGAATCAGAGAGTTGATTCCGTGGCAAGGGCTTGAGATTCCTCGGATTCAATTTTTTCGAAGAAAGTGGCTCTCTGACGGATTCCGGGCCGCACGTCGGCCGGTAATTCACAGCATCCGACCGAGGAATTCGTCCACTTCGCGGCCCGGCATGAACGTACCGATTCGCTTGATCTCCCATTGCAGCCTGATTCCTGAATGTTCCAGAACACGGGCGCGAACGGTCTCGCCGAGATATTCGAGATCATATCCGGTGGCGGTGCCCGTATTGATCATGAAGTTGCAATGCATGGGCGACATCTGCGCGCCGCCGATCATCAGTCCGCGGCAGCCGGCCTTGTCGATCTCCTTCCAGGCCGAAGTACCTTCGGGGTTCTTGAAGGTCGAACCGCCGGTCTTCTCGCGGATCGGCTGCACCGTCTCGCGGTGATGCTGGACCGCGTCCATGTCCGCCCGGATCTTTTCGCGGTCGTCCGGGTAGCCTTCCAGCACCGCCGAGGTGAAGATCAGTTCCTTGCCGGCCGAGGAATGGCGATAAGCATAGCCCATATCCGCATTGGACAATATGTGCAGTTCGCCTTTGCGGTCGAGCGCGCGCACCTCCACGACGCGTTCCCGCGTCTCGACCCCGTTGGCGCCGGCATTCATGCGCAGCGCGCCGCCGATGCCGCCGGGAATGCCGTGATAGAAATGAAAGCCGCCGACGCCGGCTTCGAGTGCGGCGGCGGCCACGCGTTTGTCGGGAACTGCCGCTCCGGCAACAAGACGCACTTCCGAAACCGCTGAGACCTCGCCGAAACCCCTAGCCGAAAGACGAACCACGAATCCTTGAAGACCGCCATCCCGGACCAGAAGGTTGGAGCCAATGCCGACGATCGTAACCGGGATATCCTCGGGAACGGCTTTCAGAAAGGCGGCAAGATCCTCCTCGTCGGCTGGCTGGAAGAGAACCTCGGCCGGCCCGCCGGCGCGGAACCATGTGATCTTGTCCATGCCCGCGTTCGGCGTGAGCTTCCCGCGCAGGCCGGCAAGCCTGCCGCCCAGTCTGTCGATGAGCGCCTGCCCGTCCCTCATGCGGGCGTGCCGCCGAGCTCGCGCGGCAGGGCATAGGCCCATTGGGTGATGTTGCCGGCGCCAAGGAAGATCACATAGTCCTCCGGCTTGGCGATCTGCCGCACGAGGGGCGCAATCGCCTCCGGCCCGCTGATGGCGCGCGCGTCGCGATGGCCTGCCGCGCGGATGCGCGAAACCAGCGTCTCGGAGGAAACGCCGTCAATCGGGTCCTCGCCCGCAGCATAGACGGGGACCACGAGCACGGTATCGGCCTCGTTGAAGCAGGAGGCGAAATCGTCGAACAGGTCATGCAGACGAGTGTAGCGATGCGGCTGGGCGATCGCGACGATGCGCCCTTTCGAGGCTTCGCGCGCCGCCCGCAGCACCGCCTTTATCTCGACCGGGTGATGCCCGTAGTCGTCGAAGATGCGCACACCGTTCCACTCGCCGGTCGGCGTGAAGCGGCGCTTGACGCCTCCGAAGGAAGACAGACCTTTTCGGATGGCATCCGCAGAAATGCCGAGTTCATGCGCCACGGCCACGGCCGCGGTGGCATTGGAAACATTGTGACGGCCTGGCATAGGAAGGCGCAGTCCCTCTATATTCTCCACCTTGCCCGTCTTGCGGTCGCGTATGGTGATATCGAAGAGCGAGGCCGGGCCATCCATGCGATGATTGCCGAAGCGCACGTCGGCCTGCAGGTTCTCGCCATAGGTGACGACGCGGCGGTCCTCTATCCGGGAGATCAGGGCCTGCACCTCCGGGTGGTCGATGCACATGACGCCGAAACCGTAGAAGGGCACGTTCTCCACGAATTGCCGGAACGCCTCGCGCACCTTGTCGAAGGAGCCGTAGTGGTCGAGATGCTCCGGGTCGATATTGGTCACGACGGCGATCTCGGCCGGCAGCTTGAGGAAAGTGCCGTCGCTCTCATCCGCCTCGACCACCATCCAATCGCCCTTGCCCATGCGCGCATTGGTGCCATAGGCATTGATGATGCCGCCATTGATCACGGTCGGGTCGAGACCGCCCGCTTCCAGAAGTGCGGCGACCATCGAGGTCGTTGTCGTCTTGCCATGCGTGCCGCCGATCGCCACCGCCTGACGGAAGCGCATCAGTTCGGCGAGCATCTCGGCACGGCGCACGATCGGCAGCAGCTTCTCGCGGGCTGCGGCCAGTTCGGGATTTGTCTTCTTGATCGCCGTCGAGACGACGACGACCTCGGCCTCGCCGAGATTCTCGGCCGCATGGCCGATAAAGACCTCGATGCCCTTCTCGCGCAGCCGCGCGACATTGGCGTTTTCCGCCTGGTCGGAACCTTGCACCCGATAGCCGAGCGTGTGCAGCGCCTCGGCAATACCGCTCATGCCGATACCCCCGATGCCGATGAAATGCACGACCCCGATGGTCTGCGGCATCTTCATGAGCCTGATCCTTCCTTGAATTGTCCGACCGAAACGCCCGAGGCAATAGCCTCTGTCAGGTCGGCAAGCAACCGCGTGGCGTCCGTACGGCCGACGCTTTTTGCTGCCTCTGCCATCGCGGCAAGTCGCGCTCCATCGCCCAGGAGCCCAGCCAATTCCCCGCCCAACGTCGCGATATCGATCTCGTTTTGCCGGCGCAGCAAGGCGCCGCCCGCTTCTGTGAGGATGCCGGCATTGTGCCCCTGATCGTCGTCCAGCGCATGCGGCAGCGGCACCAGCACGGACGGGCGGCCGATCACCGAAAGCTCGAGCACACTCGAGGCGCCGGCCCGGCAGATGACCAGATGGGCGGTCGCCATGCGTGCCGGCAGATCGGCAAAGAAGGGAGCGACCTCGGCCTTGACGCCGAGTTCGTCATAGCGCCCCCTCACGCGGGCCTCGTCCTCGGGGCGTGCCTGATGGGTGACGGCAAGCCGCGACCGCAAGGCCTCTGGCATTTGAGCAATCACCTCGGGCATTGTGTCGGAGAAGAACCGCGCCCCCTGACTTCCGCCGAAAATCAGGAGCCGGACGGCTCCATCTCCTGCCGGTGGCTCATAGGGTGTTTCCGCCACGTCGAGTACCGTCTGGCGCACCGGATTGCCGACCGTGACGATCTTGCCGGCTTGGGTGCCTGCGGGCCTCAGGAAACCGCCGGCAATGGCCTGCACCCGAGGCGCAAGTGCCTTGTTGGCGCGGCCCATCACCGCATTCTGCTCATGGATGATCGTGGGAACGCCGCGCCGTGTCGCGGCATAGACCGGCGGCAGCGTCGGATAACCTCCGAACCCGACCACGACCGCCGGCCTGATCCTGCCCATCAATGCCGAGGCCTGCCGGAAGCCGCGCCAGATCGTCAGGGCGCTCTTGAGGAAAGCGACGGGATTGCGCGAGCCGAAAGTGGCGGAATCGATCGCATGCACCGCCTCGGCCGGAAAATGTTCCGCAAAGCGCGCCGCCCGATGATCCGTTGCCAGATGGATCTGCCATCCGCGCCCGACGAGTTCATGCGCCAAAGCCTCGGCTGGAAAGAGATGACCTCCGGTCCCTCCGGCGGCCAGCAGGGCGACTTTCCCGGCCATGTTATCTCGCGGGCGCGGCGTGGACGCCCGTTCCGGGCACGAAGGGCGMCTGCCGCTTCTGCGGCTTCCTGCGCGTAAGCGCCAGCACCATGCCCATGGAAATGGCCATGGCGATCAGCGACGAGCCGCCATAGGAGATGAAAGGCAGGGTCATGCCCTTGGCCGGCATCATCTGCACGTTCACCGCCATGTTGATCAGCGATTGCAGGCCGAACAGGATGACCAGGCCGCTGACCGCGTAACGGGTGAAGTCATCGCTTTCGCGATGCGCGATGATGAGTCCGCGCAGGACGACGAAGCCGAACAGGGACAGGACGAACATGCAGAAGATGAGGCCGAATTCCTCGCCCGCCACCGCGAACACGAAGTCCGTATGGCTGTCGGGCAGGATACGCTTGACGGTGCCCTCGCCCGGCCCCTGCCCGAACCATCCACCGCGCGTCAGCGCCTCGAGACCCACATCCACCTGATAGGTATCGCCCTCGCCGGTCAGGAAGCGGTCAATGCGCTCGGCCACATGCGGGAAGGCCTTGTATGCCGCAAAGAGCCCGCCGAGACCGGCTCCGCCGAGCAGGACCACCCACAGCCACGGCATGCCGGCGATGAAGAACATCGCACCCCAGGTGGCAAGCACTAGCATGGTCTGGCCGAGGTCCGGCTGGGCGACGAGCAGCGCCACGACGAGGCCGAGCAGGATCATCGCGAACAGGTTTCCGGGCACTTCCGGATGCCGCGAATGTTCGGAGAAAAGCCAGGCGCAGATGATGACGAATGCCGGTTTCAGATATTCGGAAGGCTGGATGGAAATGCCGGCAATATAGATCCAGCGCCGCGAGCCTTTCACCTCAAGCCCTATATAGAGGGTGGCCACCATCAGCACGAGCGAGATGCCGAGCATCAGGAGCCCCAGCCGGCGCACTTGGCGCACATCGAAGAACGAGACGACGATCAGCACGACGAGAGCCGGCAACATATAGATGATCTGGCGCGTGACGAAGTGGAAGCTTTCCAGGCCGATGCGCTCCGCCACGGCCGGGCTTGCCGCGAAGGAAAGCACGATGCCGAGCCCCATCAGCGACAGGAATGCCGCCAGGAACCATCGGTCGACGGTCCACCACCAGTTCGCCACCCGGCTGCGGTCGGTACGGCTGATCATTGTCCCTTCCCTCCGATAATCTCCATGTCCCCAAGAGCGTGGACGGCGTCGCGAAAAGCTGCCCCTCGCAGCTCGAAATTCCTGAACTGGTCGAAACTGGCGCAGGCGGGCGAAAGCAGCACCACCGCCTCGTCTGCCGGATCGGCGGCGGCATCCCGCGCGGCATGCTCCACGGCAACCTGGATCGTGCCTGATATCTCGTAAGGTGCTGCCTCGCCGATAGTGGCCGCGAAGACAGGTGCTGCCTCACCCACCAGATAGGCCTTGGCGATGCGTGGGAAAAATTTCTTCAGCGTCTCGATGCCGCCCTGCTTCGGCAGGCCTCCGGCGATCCAATAGATACGCTCGAAGCTCGAAAGGGCCGGTGCGGCCGCTTCCGCATTGGTCGCCTTGGAATCATTGACGAAGAGAACGTGCCCCCGGCGGCCCACTTGCTCCATCCGATGCGCAAGGCCCGGAAAACTTGCAAGGCCCGTCTGGATTTCCTCCGGCGTGAGTCCGCATTCCAGGCAGGCGGCGAGAGCGGCCAGCACGTTCTGTGCATTATGGCGACCGCGCAGGGAACCGATGCCTTCAAGGCTGGCAATCTGTCCGGCAGTGCCACCGGATGCCTGCATCAGTGCCATCCCCTCGGCATAGAAGCCGTTCTCCAGCGGGGTCGCGGTCGAAATACGCGCGACCTTCCGGCCTGCCTTTTCAAGGCGATCGGCAATGCGCCGGCAATAGTCGTCATCGACACCGATTATCGCCGTGTCGCTGCCGGCCACGAGGCGTTCCTTGATGGCGGCGTAATTGTCCATCGTGCCGTGGCGGTCCAGATGATCCGGCGTCAGGTTGAGCAGGATGCCGACCGTAGGATTGAGCGAAGGTGCAAGGTCGATCTGGTAGGAGGAGCACTCGACCACGTAATGACACGCGGCCGTGACGGGGTCGAGCGTCATGACCGCGCGGCCGATATTGCCTCCCATCTGCGCGTCGCGGCCTGCCGAGGCGAGCACATGCGCCGTCAGCGCCGTCGTGGTTGATTTGCCGTTGGTGCCGGTGATGGCGATGAAAGGCGCCTCGGGTGCGGTCGCCTTGCGCTCTCGCGAAAACAGTTCGACATCGCCGATGATCTCCACGCCTGCCGCATGGGCGAGATCGACCGTCCAATGCGGCTTCGGATGGGTCAGCGGCACGCCCGGTGAAAGTATGAAGGAGGCAAAACGCGACCAGTCGACTTGGTGGAGATCTCGCACCTCGATCCCTTCCCCGCGCGCCTTTTCGACGCTGTCGGGGTTGTCGTCCCATGCAGTCACTGAAGCTCCGCCCGCGATCAGCGCCTGCGCCGTCGCCGTCCCCGAGCCACCGAGGCCGAACAGCGCCACCGACTTGCCGTTGAGGCTGCGAGCCGGAATCATGCCTTCACCGCAGCTTAAGTGTGGACAGGCCGATCAGGGCCAGGATCACCGCGATGATCCAGAAACGGATCACCACCTGGCTTTCCGTCCAGCCGAGCTTTTCGAAATGGTGGTGAATCGGCGCCATCAGGAAAACCCGCTTGCCCGTCATCTTGAAGAAGGCCACCTGAATGATGACGGAAAGGATTTCGACCACGAACAGCCCGCCGATTATGGCGAGCACGATCTCGTGCTTCGTCGCCACCGCCACAGCACCGATCAGGCCGCCCAGCGCCAGCGATCCCGTATCGCCCATGAAGATCGCCGCCGGCGGCGCGTTGAACCACAGGAAGCCAAGCCCGGCTCCGATCACAGCGCCGAGGATGACGGCAAGCTCGCCCGTGCCGGGCACGAAATGAATCTGCAGGTATTCCGCGAAGATTGCATTGCCCGACAGATAGGCAATGACACCGAAGGAGGCCGCCGCCACCATCACCGGCACTGTCGCAAGGCCGTCGAGCCCGTCCGTCAGGTTCACGGCATTGCCCGCGCCGACCATGACGAAGGCGGCGAAGGGAATGAAGAAGATGCCGAGATTGACGAGCAGGTCCTTGAAGAAGGGGAAGGCGAGCGAGGAAGAGAACGGCGCCTGACCGGCCCGCATGATCAGCCACGCCGCAAAGCCTGCGATGAGGAATTCGACCGCAAGCCTGAATTTGCCCGAGACACCGAGATGCGACTGCTTGGTGACCTTGAGATAGTCGTCGTAGAAGCCGATCGCGCCGAAGCCGACCGTCACCATCAGCACGACCCAGACATAGACGCTGGAAAGGTTCGCCCACAGCAGCGAGGAGCCGATGATCCCCGACAGGATCATCAGGCCGCCCATGGTCGGCGTGCCCGCCTTCTTGAAATGCGTCTGCGGCCCGTCGGCGCGGATCGGCTGGCCGCGTCCTTGCCGCACGCGCAGCGAATCGATGATCGCCGGGCCGAAAAGGAAGACGATCAGAGCCGAGGTGATGAGCGCTCCACCAGTGCGGAAGGTGATGTAGCGAAAGACGTTGAAGACCGAGATTTCGTCGGCGAATTCAACGAGGAAAAGGAACATGACGGAATTTCCCCCAGCGGCCGCGTTCAGGCGTTCACCGGTCTGGCGACCGCAGCCGGATAGTGTTTCACAAGGGCGTCGACCAGCTTGGAGAAGCCGACGCTTTTCGAGGATTTGATCATTACGGCGTCGCCCGGTTTCAGCGTTTCGATCAGGAGCGGCTGAAGCTCCTCGACGCGCGAGCGATATTCGACACGGAAATCCACCGGCAGCTTGTCGGCCAGGGCCTTCATTTCCTGGCCGGCCAGAAACACAAGGTCGGTGCTGGTTTCCGAGATGATGTCGGCAAGGGCGGCATGCAGCTTCTGTGAATGGGCGCCCAGTTCCAGCATGTCACCGAGAACGGCAATCCGCCTGCCCTTGCCGTCCACCGGCGTGGCATCGAGAAGCTGGATCGCCGCCTTCATGGAAGCCGGATTGGCGTTGTAGCTTTCGTCGATCAGCGTGATGGAGCCTTCGGGATGCTTCAGGAAATGACGCCGACCGCGCCCCCTTTCCGGAACGATGTCGGCAAGAGCCAGCAGGACCTTGGCGAGATCCGCTCCCGCCAGATAGGCCGCGCCGATGGCGGCAAGCGCGTTCTGCACCATGTGACGGCCCGGCGCCCCGATCTTGGCGATCAGTTCCTGCCCGTCGACCTTGGCCGTGATTGTCGAATTGTCCGCATTGAGGCAGCATTTGACGAGCTTGAACTGCGCCCGCGCATGCTCTCCGAAGCTCCAGATATTCTTGACACCCGCCTCGGAAGCCAGCTTGGAAAGTGTCTTCCAGCGATGGTCGTCGCGGTTGATCAGCGCATGTCCGTCGGGCTCCACGCCCTCGAATATCTCGCCCTTGGCGCGCGCGATCTCCTCGAGGCTGGAAAAATGGCCGAGATGCGCGGCAGCCACCATGGTGACGACGGCAATATGCGGTCTGACGAGCTTCACCAGCGGCCGGATCTCCCCCGGATGGTTCATGCCGATCTCGAATACGGCATAGTCGCAATCAACCGGCATCCTGGCGAGCGTCAGCGGCACGCCCCAGTGATTGTTGAAGGACTGGTCGGCGGCATGCACCTTGCCCGAGGTTGCCAGGCAGTGGCGCAGCATCTCCTTGGTCGTCGTCTTGCCGGCCGACCCGGTGATTGCAATAACCGTCGCCTTTGAACGGGCGCGGGCGGCCTGCCCGACATGCTCCAGGGCTTTCAGCACATCCGGCACGACGAGCATCGGGACGGCAAGCCTGCCGAGCGCCGGCAGCTTGGCTTCCGAGACGACGAGCAGGCCCGCGCCGGCCACCATGGCGGCGGTCGCGAAATCATGGCCATCGAATTTCTCGCCCTTGATGGCGAAGAAGGCATCGCCCGGATTGAGCGTGCGCGTATCGATCGAAACGCCGCTCACGCCTTCTAGAGCGCGGCCGACGGGGCGGCCGCCCGTCGCGGCCACCAGTTCCTCCATGGTCCACAAGAGGCTCATGCCGCCTTCTCCGTCAGGGCCTTGCGCACTTCCTCGTGATCCGAGAACGGATATTTGCGGCCTGCGATCTCCTGACCGTGCTCATGGCCCTTCCCGGCCACCACCAGCGTGTCGCCCGCCTGCAGCATGTTGACCGCGGTGCGGATCGCCTCGCGCCGGTCGCCGATTTCCTGGGCGCCCTTTGCAGTCGCCATGATCGCGGCACGGATCGCCGCCGGGTCCTCCGAGCGCGGATTATCGTCGGTCACGATCGTCACATCCGCAAGCCGTGCGGCGATCTCGCCCATGATCGGACGCTTGCCGCGATCGCGATCGCCGCCGCAGCCGAAAACCACAATGACACGGCCGGTGGTGAACGGTCGAACGGCCTGAAGCACGTTCTCCAGAGCGTCGGGCTTGTGGGCATAATCGACATAGACCGGGGCGCCGTTGGCCGTCGTCCCGACGAGTTCAAGCCTCCCCGAAGCGCCCTGCAACCTCTCGAGAGCGGCCAGCGCCTTGTCGGCGGCGACCCCCGTCGAGATTGCCAGCCCCGCCGCAACGAGAGCGTTGGCGACTTGGAAATCACCCGCAAGCGGCAGGTCTATCTCATATATATGTCCGTTCAGCTCGATTTCGGCGCGCTGCCGGAACCGCTCATGCTCGACACGCTTGAGCCGGAGAAAGGCCCCCTTGCGCCCGACCGTCAACACATCGAGGCCCGCCTTGCGGGCTCTCTCCTCCGTCGCGGACGACCAGGCGTCATCGGCAAAGATCACAGCGGGCGCGCCGCGCGGAAGCAGCGCATCGAAGAGCCGCATCTTGGCAGCGTGATACTCCTCGACCGTGGGATGATAATCCATATGGTCGCGGCCGAGATTGGTGAAGCCGCCCGCGGCCAGCCTGACACCATCCAGCCGCCGCTGATCGAGGCCGTGGCTGGAAGCCTCCATCGAAGCATGGGTAACACCGGCCGCCGCCAGTTCCGCCAGCAGCTTGTGCAGCGCGATCGGATCGGGCGTTGTCAGCTCGCCATAATCGGAGCGTCCCGGTGCGACGACGCCGGTCGTCCCGATGCTGGCGGCGGCATGGCCCGCCTGCTCCCATATCTGCCGGGCGAAGGAGGCGACGGATGTCTTGCCGCTCGTGCCGGTGACGGCGACCATGGTTTCCGGCTGCCGGCCGTAGAACCGCGCGGCTGCAAGTGCGAGAGCGCGGCGGGGATCTTCGACCTCGACAACCGGCAGGCCCGGATCGTTCTTCAACGCGCCTTGCCTCGTTACGACAGCAGCCGCACCGCGTGCAGCCGCATCGGCAGCGAAGGCGGCGCCATCGGTTTTGCTGCCGGCGAGAGCAAAGAACAGATCGCCCACAGCCACATTCCGCGAATCGGATGAAAGGCCGGAAATCGTTATGTCGGCGGCCAGTTTTCCGCCGGAAGGCAATATCTCCGCAAATTCACTGAGCTTCATCGATTTCCAGTCGTCTCGAGGTCTCGATCGTTTCCATCGTGATGGGATCGGCAGAATCATTATCGGGAAACGAGCAGAGCCGCACTTTCATGGCCGAAATCAGGCTTGACGCCAAGCAGCGGCGCGGAGCGGCGGATGATGTTGCCGGCCATGGTGCCGGCATTCAGTCCTGCTGTCGCGCCCATGCCGGGCTTCTCCGGTTTCGGCTCGTCAATAATGACCAGCACGACATAATCGGGATCATTCGCCGGAAAGCTGGCGATGAAGGCGTTGAAGCGTTTGTCGCTGGAGTAGCGGCCATTGACCACCTTTTCAGCCGTTCCCGTCTTGCCGCCAACGAAATAGCCTTCCACGTCGGCGCGCCGGCCTGAACCACGCTCCGCGTTGAGCCGCAACAGATAGCGCATCAGGGCGCTGGTTTCCGGGGAGATCACCTGTTCAGCGATGGCGGCGGCCTCGCTCTCCGTGCGCGGCAGGAAGGTCGGGGGGATCAGCTTGCCTCCATTGACCATGGCCGCGGCGGCCATCGCCGTCTGAAGTGGGGTCGTCGCAACGCCGTGGCCAAATGAAATGGTGATGGAATTGAGCTTCTTCCACACGCGCGGCTCGGTGGGGTGCGCGACCTCGGGAAGCTCGGTCCGCATGCGGTCGAGAAGGCCGACGCGCTTGAGGAATTCGCGGTGGCCCTCGATGCCGACCACATCGGCCATCTTGGCCGTGCCGATATTTGAGGAATAGATGAAGATTTCCGGCACCGTCAGGACGCGATGCTTGCCATGGAAATCGTTGATGGTGAAGCCGGCGATCCGCAGCGCCCTGGTGGCGTCGAAGCTGTCATTGATACTGACGAGACCGGAATCGAGCGCCATGGCCGTGGTGAAGAGCTTGAAGGTCGATCCCATCTCGTAGACACCGGCCGACATGCGGTTGAGCCGGTCCTTCTCGAGGGCGTTATAGGGTTTGTTCGGGTCATAATCCGGCACCGAGGCCATGGCCACCACTTCGCCGGTCTTGGCATCCAGAACGACGGCGCCGGCGGCAATGGCGTGATATTTCTCCATTCCCTGCACGAGCTCGTCATGGACGACGTGCTGCACCCTGAGATCGACCGAGAGGCGCACCGGCTCCAGGTTGCCGGGAACGGCAAGGCCCGTCGCCTGCAGGTCGGCCAGACCCTGATCGTCGACATATTTCTCCATGCCGGCGATGCCCTTGTTGTCGATATTGACAAGGCCGAGAATATGGGAGGCGGTCGAACCGCCGGGATAGAAGCGGCGTTTTTCCGTGCGGAAGCCCAGTCCCGGCACGCCGAGCGCCATGATTTCGGCCTGCTGGCGCGGAGAAAGCTGCCTCCGCAGCCATACGAAGCCGGCATCGCTGTCGAGCTTGCGGTAGGTCTGATTGTAGTCGAGATCGGGCAGCACGGTCGCCAGCTTCTCGATCGCCTCGTCTATATCGACGATACGACGCGGCTCGGCAAAGAGCGACGCGGTCTTGATGTCGGTCGCCAGCACCTCGCCATTGCGGTCCACAAGGTCGGGACGCGATGCGGTTATATGAACTCCGGGCGCGCTGCTGGCCGGAGGCTCCTGCAAACCGAGATAGACCAGCCGGCCGCCGATGGCTGCATAGAGGCCGAAGAACACCGCGACCGACATCAGCACCCGATGACGCGTGCGTCCTCCGGTCGACTTGCGGGCGCCCTCCATCACGATGGAACGCGGCCTTGCCGCCCCTTCGGCGGCGGTTCCACGGGATTTCTTCCATAGTCGGATCATCGGACAACACCTCCCGTGACGACCGGGTCCTGGCCGCTGTCGGCCATGCCGCCGGCATCGGCAGGTCTCCGATCTCCACGATCTGCCGCGCCTCCACCGGTTCGAGTTCGAGCTGCGACTTGTAGATTTCCGTCAGCCTTTGCAGAC
>NZ_VLJP01000001.1:0-13975 GCF_007829525.1 Mesorhizobium sp. J18 | reverse complement strand
GAGCCGCCGGACAGACCGGAGCGCGCCGAGAGGAAGCGCTTGACGATGCGGTCTTCCAGGGAATGGAAGGTCACGACCGCAAGACGGCCGCCGGGCTTGAGCACCCGTTCGGCGGCGAACAGCGCGCGCGCCAGTTCGCCCAGTTCGTCATTGACGAAGATGCGCAGACCTTGGAAGACCCGTGTCGCAGGATGGATCTTGTCGCGCGGATTGCGGCCGACAAGCCTCTCGATGGCATTGGCGAGATCCAGCGTCGTCTCGAAGGGCTTTTCCTTCCGCCGCTTCTCGATCATGCGGGCGATGCGTCCCGCATGCTTCTCCTCGCCGAGAATGCCGAAGATGCGCGCCAGGTCGCCTGCCTGGAAACGGTTGACCACATCCGCCGCACTCATCCCCTCCTTTGCCATGCGCATGTCCAGAGGGCCTTCCTGACGGAAGGAGAAGCCGCGCTCCGCCTCGTCGAGCTGCATGGAGGAAACGCCGATATCGAGCACGACGGCATCGACCGGCTCTCCCGCGACGATGTCCAGTTCGGAGAACTGGCCATGCACGAGCCGCAATTTTCCGGCCCAGCGGGCTTCCAGCGACCGGCCGGCAGCGACCGCCTCGGGATCGCGATCGATGGCGATGACCGAAGCGCCGCGCTCCAGAAGCGCAGCCGTATAGCCACCGGCCCCGAATGTGCCGTCAATGACGGTCTTGCCCTCGACTGCGCCAAGCGCAGCAAGGACCTCATCGAGAAGAACCGGAATGTGGCGGGCCGGTCCGCCACCGGCAGGGCTTACGCCGCCGGGGCCCGCCATCATTCCATGTTTCCGGCAGATCGGCCCGCCGCAGCCGTCTGCCGAAGCTTCGAGAGCCGCGCCCGGACTTCGGCGCCATAGGCACGCAGCCGCTCCGGCTCCCATATCTGGAAGAAATGCCCGCGACCGACAAAGGCGACTTCCGAGGTGATGCCCGTATGCTCGCGGATGAAATCGGTCACCGTGATGCGTCCGTCCTGATCGAGCTTGAGGAATGTCCCGTCCCCATGGACGAAGAACGACATGTCGTCCGCCGTCTGGAGAAACGGGTCCTCCGCCGCGATCCGCTGCTCGTACCGATCCAGAAGGTCCGGCCCGCCGACATCCATCGCCGGTACGTCCAGCGCGCGCAGCCCGTAAAGCTCCGAAAACCCTTTTTTGCTCAAGACCGTGCGGAAATAAGCCGGCACGGAGACCCGTCCCTTGGAGTCGATCCTGTTCACTGCATTCGACAGAAATCGGTCCATTATGCCTTACAGCCGCTTCCGCCGCCGTGCCCCTCAACATTGATCCCTCCGCACCCCCGCGCGGCCCCTCAATACCCGATCACAGATCCCGCCAGGCGCAGACATCCCCGCTCCGTCCGGGCGGCTGCCCAGCGGCTGAATCGACATCCGACTCCGAACTGAAACGAGAACTTGATTTGTTTTATGGGATATCATGGGCTGATATGGGCGTCAACGGGAACAGGCAACACAAAGCGGGAATCCGGCAGAAAAACGCCGGCGAACGTCCCGACCCGCGTTTATCGTCCATTAAGCCTAACGAAGCGTTAGTAACGCTCTCTTGCCCTTGCAGGCGGAGCGCGTGCCGGATTAGCTGCGTCCGATCAGTTCCGATCCGGAAAGAGAAGAAATGTCTGACAACATGGCTGCTCGCGCGGCACATCTGGCTCACCTGCGGCGCGCGGAACTCGAAAAAGGCGATCCTGTCGCCCTGCCCCTCACTCTGGCGTCGATGTATCACTTGCCAGGAGAGCCGGCCGGCTTCAACCAGTATGGCCGCTTCGCCAATCCGACCTGGGAAGCCGTGGAAAAGCTGCTGGCGTATCTGGAGGATGCGGATGCGGTCGCCTTCCCTTCCGGCATGGGAGCCATCTCGGCGGTTTTCTATGCTCTCCTAAAGACCGGTGACCGCATTCTGCTGCCGTCCGACGGCTATTACACGACGCGCGTGCTGGCCGAACGTTTTCTCGCACCGATGGGTGTCACATTCGACATCCGCCCGACGGGATCATTTCCCGAAGGCGGTTTTGACGGCTATCACCTCGTCTTCGTGGAAACGCCCGCCAATCCTGGCCTCGACCTGTGCGACCTTACGGCGGTCTGCAGCCAGGCGCATGCCGCCGGTGCCATTGTCGTCGCCGACAACACAACCATGACGCCTTTCGGTCAGCGCCCGCTGGACCGCGGCGCGGACCTCGTTGTGGCCGCCGACACCAAGGCGCCGAACGGCCATTCCGATACGCTGTTTGGCCATGTCGCCACGCGTGATCCGGAGCTTTCGGCGGCCATCAGGGATTGGAGGAAGATTGCCGGCGCCATCCCCGGCCCGTTCGAGGCATGGCTGGTCCATCGCGGCCTCGAAACGCTGGAGGTGCGCTTCGACCGCATGTGTGCGTCGGCGGAAATGCTGGCGCCTCGCCTTGCCGCGCATCCGGCCGTGCAGGCGGTACGCTACCCCGGTCTGGAAAGCGACCCCTCGCACAACCTCGCTCGCGCTCAGATGGAGCGCTTCGGCTCGCTGATCGGGTTGACGCTCGCCTCCGAGGCCAAGGCTGAAGCCTTCATAAACGGCTGCGCTCTCATCCAGCCTGCCACTTCATTCGGCGGCCTTCACACATCGGCGGAACGCCGCGCCCGGTGGGGCGATGCGGTCGCGCCAGGTTTCGTGCGATTGTCGATCGGTTGCGAGCCCACGGAAGAGCTGTGGCGTGAAATCAAGGCTTCACTTGATAAGCTGGCCGGCTGATTGCGTCACATATGAGCAGTCTTGGCTCTTGCGTTTTGGCGCCTGAATCCCTTTATACACGCGGTGCCAGCCGGCCGGGCGGCCGCGCGAGCGATAGCCGAAAGGCTGCTCGCGAGGAAAGTCCGGGCTCCACGGAACACGGTGCCGGATAACGTCCGGCGGGGGCAACCCCAGGGAAAGTGCCACAGAAAGCAAACCGCCCGCTGTCATGTGGGCAAGGGTGAAAGGGTGGGGTAAGAGCCCACCGCGCGACTGGCAACAGGAGCGGCATGGTAAACCCCACCGGGAGCAAGACCGAATAGGAACGGCGCCAAAGGCAGTCTCCGGCCTGGCCGTTCGGGTAGGTTGCTCGAGACCGATGGCAACATCGGTCCCAGAGGAATGGTCGCCGCGTCATGACGCCTTCCGGCGTCAGGGCCATACAGAACCCGGCTTACAGGCCGGCTGGCATTCTTTGAACCCGACCGGCCACGCAGCACTTACACGCCGGCGAGATGTTTCTTCACCTTGGCGCAATAAGCGGCGGAAATCGGATTCATCCGTTTGGCGGCATGGCCGGCATTGTATTTGAGGATCGTGCCGCAGGTCGAACCGTCCCCCAGTTCCTGCGCCATTCCAAGATATTTCATGCCGTATTTTATGTTGATCTCGGGCGCATAGAGACCCTTGATCGAGCCGGAATAGCCAAGCATGCGCGCCGTCGATGGCTTTATCTGCATGAGGCCGATTTCGCCCGCCCTGCCTCGCGCATTGACGCGATAATTGCTTTCGATGCGGATCACGGCGTGGGCGAGAGCGGCTGAAACCCCGTATTCGGCCGCATAACGCGCGATGATGGAGCCATATTCGCCCCCTATGGCGACCTGCGCTGCCTTTTCGCCGGCGCTGGTCTTCACCGACGAAGTGACGGTGCGGTCCATTTTATCGGATTTCGTCTTGCGGGCTGCCGCCAAAGCCCATTTTTCGCCCCCGGATTGCGATCTTTGCTGCGCCGCCTTTTCTGCTGGAGAAACAGCGGTTTTTGGTGTTTCTTTGGATTGCGCCGAAACAGTCATCGCCCCGACGGTGAATGCCACCGCCAAAATAACCCTAATATTCATTTTCACCCGTTTTTATTGGAACCGCTCAAAGCGGTTTGTTGTTATTTTTTCCGGCTTTTGTGGAAGAATCACCGGCGTTCGATGGACGGGCAATCGCAATCGAACTTGCGGCAATGAAGGCGCGGGAAGTAAAATTACGTATCAATATGAAATTTTATTCTAAGTTACCTTGGGTAAACTGGAATCTGCCGCCATCTCCTTACCCAGGGTAAGAACTAGGGTCTCGAACCCAGACCGTCCGGAAGGGCGGCAAGCAGGCGGCGCAGCGTTTCAATAGTGGCGGCATCGGCGATGCCATTGATGCAAGCCGGGCGAAAATGGCGCTGAAACGCTTCCACCACGATCCTCGTGGAACCGTCATAGGTTCCGCTTATCTCGACGCCGTATCCGTAAAGAGCGAGCATGGATTGCAGCTCCTCGACCTCCCGGCCGGCCATCCCTTCGGCAAGTTCGGGCCCGTCGATGTTTTCCGCAGGAGCGACAAAATGGCCCACCCCGGAAACCGCCAGCACGGCCCACGGAAACTTCTCCCCCGGATCGATCTTGCGCCCGGGAGCGACATCGGAATGGGCAAGGACGCGTTCCGGTGCGATCGAATGCCTGACGCAGATGTCCCGGCACAGCGCGATCACGGCGGCAATCTGCGACTCGGGAAAGTCCGGATAGCCCAGGAAATGGCCGGGATTGACGATCTCGATACCTATGGAGAAGGAATTGACATCGGAAAGCCCGCCCCAGGAGCCCTGCCCCGCATGCCATGCGCGGTCGGATTCGCGCACCATCTGCACGATGCGGCCATCCTCATGGACAAGATAATGCGCCGAAACCTCGCTCTGCGGATCGCACAGCCAGGATTCGGCGCCAGCACCCGTCTTCATGCCGGTGTAGTGGAGGACCAGCGCATCGGGCACCATACCGTCACGGCGGGGCCCGAAATTCGGCGACACCCGCACATCCGCCCCGACATGATCTGGCGCAAAGCCGCTCATGCGCGCCGCCGGATGCGCTCGATCTGCTCGTAGGCGGTATTGATCGCGGCGATGCGGCTGTTTGCGATGGTGACGAATTCTTCGGGAACGCCGCGCGCGATCAGCCTGTCGGGATGATTTTCCGCCACGAGACGGTGGTAGCGTCGCCGGATCTCGTCGAAGCCGGCCGTTCTTTCGACGCCCAGCACAATATAGGGGTCGGTTTCCCCCAGAATCGCGTGGCGCGAAAGGATCTGCTCGAAATGCTGGCCGTCGATCGCGAAAATCTCGGCGACGCGCCTGAGGAAAGTGACTTCGCGCTCATGCACCAGACCATCGGCCTTGGCGATATGGAAAAGTCCGTCGAGGATATCCTCCAGCATGGCGCAATTTGGCCGTCCGGAGCCACAAAGATCGGCCATCCGCTCCGCATAGGATTCGAAGCCGGCCACATCCTGCTTGGCCAGATTGTAAAGCCGCGCCACGTTGCGGCTTTCGCTTTGCGGAATGGCGAAGATTTCGGTGAAGGCCCTAACCTCGTCGGCCGTCACGATGCCGTCCGCTTTTGCCATTTTCGCGGACAAGGCGATCATGGCGATCGAGAACGCCACGCGGCGGCGTAGTTCGGGATTGCCGCGGAACGCCGTTCGCAAAGCATCGACCATGCTCGAAAGAGCCTGTCCCGGCGCGCGGGATACGAATTCACCGATGCGGACCCAGATCGACATCCCGTTTTTCTTAAAGTGAATCGACCCGTATGGCGAGTGCCTGGATTGCGGCATAAACCCGCGACAGGCCCAGCCCTCAACAAAGAAAAGGCCGGACAATGCCGGCCTTCTCTCTGGAATTGCTGTGCTGCGGATTACTGAGCACCCGTACCTGTGTCGGTACCCATGCCGCCGCTGTCCATTCCGGTACCGGTGTCGTCGCTAGGGGCGGCTTCCGGGGCAGGAGCCGGCGCCGGCGTGGTCTGGTCGGCTTCAGGGGCGACACTCTGAGTGGTCGTGTCGTCGGTGTCGCTGCAGGCTGCGAGGCCCATCAGAGCCAGACCCGTAACAGAGGCTACCAAGAGCTTTTTCATCACTTTCTCTCCTTTTCTAACGTCAACTTGCGCGTCCCGGAGGCTCCGGGTTGCCGGAAGTTCGAAGGAGAAATGCAGCGCCTATAGGACTAGTTTCATAACATTGGATGACAAAATGTCATATTTTGCCAACTCGCACGATCTCTCAGAGACTTGTGGCGCTGCGTGCCGCCTGGTCATACTGACCCGAAATGATGCGCATGGTCGCCGCGATTTCGCTCAACGCGGCCTCGTCCAGCCTCAGGCGTTTGACGCTTTCGATCAGCAGAGCCTCGCGAACCTCGTGGTAGCGGCGGCAGGCTTCCATGCCCTTTTCGGTCGCCTTGGCCGTTTTTTCCTTGCCCCGCCTGGCTGTGGTCACGAGGCCAAGCGCCGCCAGTTTCTTCAGAGCGTAGGAGACGACATGGACGTCCTCGATGTTGAACATCATGCACAGTTCCGAAAGCGTCTTCTCCCGGTTGCGGTGGTTGACCGCATGCAGGATATGGACCGCCGTCGGCTGCAGGCCGGGTATGCCTGCGGCTGCCATGCAGCGCACCATCCAGCGCTCGAAGGAATGATGCATCACCGTCATCGCATATTCGATCTCGGAAAGTGCCGGCATGGCTCCGGCCGCCAGATGGGCCGCCGAAACCACGGGTTCGAATTTCCTGCCCTCGCTCATTTTTCACCCGAAAGCCGGAACGGCGGCAGCAATGCTGTTCCCGAAAAATCCGGCATGGTCTCATCTCCTCCGCAGGCGGCGATCATTGCCGCCGGCGGAATGGTCCCTGTACCATGATAATTTGTCAATAAGTTATTGACGTTTTATCTTGACCGTGTTTTCCCTCGTTCGCATCCATAAGGAGGGCTGAACCGATGGCTGCGGGAAAATGGGATTTCTGGATCGATCGCGGCGGCACCTTCACCGATGTCATCGGCCGCGATCCCGATGGCGCCCTGCACGCGCGCAAGGTGCTTTCGGAAAACCCCGAAGCCTATAGCGACGCCGGCATCCACGGCATTCGCGAACTCCTTGGCCTCAAGCCCGGCGAGCCGATCCCGCCGGCAAAGGTCGGCGAGGTCAAGATGGGCACGACTGTCGCCACCAATGCTCTGCTGGAGCGCAAGGGGGACCGCGTTCTGCTCCTGATCACCAAAGGTTTCCGCGATGCCTTGCGCATCGCCTATCAGGCAAGGCCGGACATCTTCGCCAAAGAGATCATCCTCCCCGAACAGCTTTACGAGCGCGTGATCGAGGTTGACGAGCGCGTCCGCGTCAACGGCGAAGTGGAGGCTGCGCTCGACCTCGACGCTATCCGTCCGCTGATCGAGCAAGCCAAGGCCGACGGCATCGACGCCATCGCCATCACCTTCATGCATTCGTGGAAATTCCCCGAGCATGAGAAGCAGGCGGCAAGGCTCTGCCGCGACATGGGCTTTTCGCAGGTTTCCGTCAGCCACGAGGTCTCGCCGCTGATCAAGATCGTCGGCCGCGGCGATACGACGGTGGTCGACGCCTATCTGTCCCCGATCCTGGCCCGCTACGTGCAGCGGGTTGCGGGAGAATTGGGAGTCGTTCCCGCCGAAGGCGGAGCGCGCGACCGCGCGCCGGGCGACGTTTCGCCCGCCCCGGCGGAGGCCAGTGAGCGAAGCGAGCGCCCGGCCGTGAGCCCAAGATTGATGTTCATGATGTCCTCCGGCGGACTGACCGCCGCTGACATGTTCCAGGGCAAGGATGCGATCCTGTCGGGGCCGGCCGGCGGCGTTGTCGGCATGGTCGAGACCGCCCGGCTCGCCGGGTTCGACAAGGTCATCGGCTTCGACATGGGCGGCACGTCGACCGACGTTACGCATTTCGACGGCGAATATGAGCGTGCGTTCGACACGGAAGTGGCCGGCGTGCGCATTCGCGCGCCGATGATGCGTATCCACACGGTTGCCGCAGGCGGCGGCTCGATCCTCCACTACGAGGACGGCCGCTTCAAGGTCGGGCCGGATTCGGCCGGCGCCAATCCCGGCCCCGCCTGCTACCGGCGCGGCGGGCCGCTGGCCGTCACCGACGCCAATCTCATGCTCGGCAAGCTGCAGGCGGATTTCTTCCCCTCGATCTTCGGACCGAACCAGGACCAGCCGCTCGATACCGAGACTGTCCGTGATCGGTTCCGGGCTCTGGCCGACAGGACCGGCGGCGGCCGCAGCCCGGAGGAAGTGGCCGAAGGCTTCATCACCATCGCCGTCGAGAACATGGCGAACGCCATCAAGAAGATATCCGTGCAGCGCGGCTATGACGTCACCCGCTACCTGCTCAATTGCTTCGGCGGGGCCGGCGGACAGCATGCCTGCCTCGTGGCCGACGCGCTGGGAATGGAATCGGTCCTCATCCACCCCATGTCAGGTCTGCTTTCGGCCTATGGCATCGGTCTGGCCGCCGTTTTCGCCTCGCGTCAGCAGGCGCTGCTGAAGCCGCTCGACGAGAATTCGCTGTTGGCGATTCAGGAGCAGGTCGCCGGTCTCAAGGCCGATGTCGCGAAGGAACTGGCCGATCAGGGCATCGCCGAAGATCAGATCGGTTGGAGCACCAAGCTCCAGATCCGCTATGACGGCACCGACACTACCCTGCCCGTCTCCTTCAACGGCACCTCGATCGACAAGGCGCGCAAGGAATTCGAGGCCGCCCACAAGGCGCAGTTCGGTTTCGTATATGACGACAAGCCCATGGTGGTCGAGGCGGTCAGCGTCGAAGGCACGGACATGCGGGAGACCGGTCCGGCGGAGCCCGAACTTGCCCTGTCCGACGAGGCTGTCGAGCCAGCCGACACGCGCCCGCTTTTCAGCGAAGGCAAATGGCACGACGCCCCCATCTTCCTGCGCGCCGCGCTGCATCCCGGTGCGAAGGTGAAAGGCCCCGCCCTTGTCATCGAGGACAACCAGACCATCGTCGTCGAGCCAGGCTGGCAGGTGGAAGTCACGGCGCTGAACCACGTTCTCATGCGCCGCGTGGAGAAGAAGCCGCGCCAGGCCGCGATCGGCACGGAGGCCGATCCGGTCATGCTGGAAGTCTTCAACAACCTCTTCATGTCCATTGCCGAGCAGATGGGCGTGACGTTGCAGAACACCGCCTATTCGGTCAACATCAAAGAACGGCTGGATTTCTCCTGCGCCGTCTTCGACCGCAACGGCGCGCTCGTCGCCAATGCACCGCATATGCCGGTGCATCTCGGCTCGATGGACCGTTCGGTCGAGACGATCATCCGCCTCAACGAGGGGGACATTCATCCCGGCGACGTCTTCGCGCTGAACGCTCCCTATAACGGTGGAACGCATCTGCCGGACATCACCGTGGTGACGCCGGTCTTCGATGATGCCGGCAAGGAGATACTCTTCTATTCTGCCTCGCGCGGCCACCATGCCGATGTCGGCGGGACCGCACCCGGCTCCATGACGCCGCTTGCCACGACGGTGGACGAGGAAGGCGTGCTGTTCGACAATTTCCGTCTTGTCAGCCAAGGTCGCTTCCGCGAGAAGGAACTGCACGATCTCCTGACGAACCATCCCTACCCTGCCCGCAATCCGCATCAGAACATCGCCGACCTGAAGGCGCAGATCGCCGCAAATGAGAAGGGCGTCGCGGAACTTAGGAAAATGGTCGCCAATTTCGGCCTCGACGTGGTCGAAGCCTATATGGGCCATGTGCAGGACAACGCTGCCGAGGCAGTGCGGCGGGTCCTCGAACGTCTTCCCGATACTTCCGAATACGAATATCCGACAGATACCGGCCAGGTCATCAAGGTGAAGATCACCGTCGATCGCCACAAGCGCGAGGCGACGGTCGATTTCACCGGCACGTCGCCGGTCATGAACAACAATTTCAACGCCCCGGAGCCGGTCGCGCGGGCGGCGGTGCTTTATGCCTTCCGGGTTATGGTGGAAGGCGCGATCCCGATGAATGCCGGCTGCCTCAGGCCGATCAACATCATCATCCCCGAAGGCTGCATGTTGCGGCCAGCATACCCCGCTGCGGTGGTCGCCGGCAATGTCGAGACCTCGCAGCATGTCACCAACGCACTGTTCGGAGCTATGGGCGCGCTGGCCAACAGCCAGGGTACGATGAACAATCTGACCTTCGGCAACGATACCTACCAGTATTACGAGACGATCTGCTCCGGCTCGCCCGCCGGTCGCATGAATGACGGGCGCGGCTTCAATGGCACCTCGGGCGTGCACACCCACATGACCAATTCGCGCCTGACCGATCCGGAGATCCTGGAACTGCGCTTTCCCGTGCTGCTGGAAGATTTCCATATTCGCGAGGGCTCCGGCGGTAAGGGCAAATGGAAGGCCGGCGACGGCACCCGCCGCACCATACGTTTCCTCGAGACCATGGAATGCGCGATCCTGTCCTCCCACCGCGCCCTGCCGCCACGCGGCATCGAGGGCGGCGGTGACGGCAAGGAAGGCCGGACCGAGGTACGCCGCAAGGACGGCACGATCGAAACCCTGAAAGGATGCGACCAGACGGTTGTTGAAGCTGGCGAAGCGGTCATCGTCACGACCCCGACCGCTGGCGGCTTTGGAAAGGCCTGAGGGCAGTCACACAGCGTCATATAGCCGTCAAGCAGGTGTCATGCAGCCGCGTTAGCTCCGTTGGCAATATCAACGGGATTCGCGGCCATGACCGACCTTTCCGCCGATTTCGAGATCTCGTCACGCCGGCGCATCGGCAGCGCCGTCTATCAAAATCGCGCCGTCTCGCGGGCTGGCATTGCGGAACGCCTATTCGCCCTGCTCTTTTCCGGTCTCGTCTATCCGCAGATCTGGGAAGACCCCGAGGTGGACATAGAGGCGATGGCACTCGGCGAAGGCCACCGCGTAGTGACCATCGCTTCGGGCGGCTGCAATGTTCTCGCCTATCTGACGCGCTCACCGGCCCGTATCGACGCCGTCGATCTCAATGCCGCCCATGTCGCTCTCAACCGCTTGAAGCTTGCCGCCTTCCGGTCCCTGCCCAGCCATGGCGATTTCCTGCGTTTCTTCGGCGAGGCGGGAAACAGCCACAACAGGCAAGCCTATCGCCGTTTCATCGCGCCGGCCTTGGACGCCCGCACGCGGCGTTATTGGGAAAACCGCGACTGGCTTGGACGCCAGCGGATCACCGCCTTCGAACGCAATTTCTACCATACGGGGCTGCTCGGCCTCTTCATCGGCGCCGGACATCTGCTCGCCCGCCTTCACGGCACCGACCCGGCCGACATGTTGCAGACGAGGACGTTGCGCGAGCAAAGGCGCTTCTTCGAGGAGCGGCTGGCGCCGATCTTCGACAAGCCGCTGCTGCGCTGGCTTACGGCGCGCAAGAGCTCCCTTTTCGGCCTGGGCATTCCGCCGGCGCAATATGACTCTCTGGTCACGGCCGGCGATGGCACCATGGCCGACGTGCTCGCCGCACGGCTCGAGAAACTCGCCYGCCATTTTCCGCTGAGGGACAATTACTTCGCCTGGCAGGCTTTCGCCCGCCGTTACCCGAAACCCGGCGAGGCGAAGCTGCCGGCCTATCTCGAAAAAGACAATTACGAGACGATCCGCGCCAATGTGGACAGGGTCGTCGTCCATCATGCGAATATGGTGGAGCTCCTGCGCCGCAAGCGGCGCGGGGAAGTCGACCGCTATGTGCTGCTCGACGCCCAGGACTGGATGAACGACCGCCAGCTCAACGAATTGTGGGGCGAAATCACCCGTACCGCGGCACCCGGCGCGCGCGTCATCTTCCGCACCGCGGCGGCGCCAAGCATTCTTTCCGGCCGCCTTTCGCCGGCCTTGGCCGACAGATGGATTTATGCGCAGGAACAGTCGCTGCACTTTGCGGCCCGCGACCGCTCCGCTATCTATGGCGGCTTCCATCTCTATGTGAAGAAGGACGAGGCTGCCGCCTGATGATCGCCGCCCCTGCCCCCGACAGCCATGCAAGGCTGATGGACGGCATCTATCGCCACCAGCGTCACATCTACGACGCGACGCGCAAATTCTATCTGCTCGGCCGCGACCGGCTCATCAAGCGTCTCGACGTGCCCGAGGGTGGCAGCGTTCTCGAACTCGGCTGCGGCACGGGCCGCAACCTGATGGTCGCCGCGCGGGCCTATCCATCCGCGCGCTTCTACGGCCTCGATATTTCCGACGAGATGCTGACGACCGCGCGGCTGAAGATCCGGCGCGAGCACAGCGATGATGTCATCGCAGTGGCGCAGGGCGACGCAACCGCTTTCGATCCCCTGGCACTGTTCGGCCGCGCGAGCTTCGAGCGCGTCTATCTCTCCTATGCCCTGTCGATGATCCCGCAATGGGAAAAGGCCATCGCCATGGCGCTGTCGGTGGTCGCTCCCGGCGGCAGCCTGCATATGGTGGATTTCGGCCGCCAGGAGGATCTGCCCGGCTGGTTCCGGGCAGGTTTGCGCGGCTGGCTCGACCGGTTTCACGTCACGCCGCGCGATTCATTGCGCGACGCAGCGGAATCGGAATGCGAGAGATTGAACGCAAGCTGCGAATTTGAAACGCTTTTCCGCGGTTACGCCATTCACGCCGTCATTCGGCTGCCCGCATCTGCCGAGCCGAGGCCCCGGAAGCCGCGACGGCCTTCGAAACAGCCTCGACAAGCGCCTGCGGCTTATATGCCAGCTTCGTCGGACTGAGGCCGAGCCGCACCACCACCAGGTCTTGCGAAGGAATGACGGTGATCGTCTGGCCGTCATGGCCGATCATCCAGTAAGCGTCTTCGGGCAGATCGAAACCGGCATCGGCGGGCTGGTTCGCCGGCGTCGTCACGCGCGGCCCATGCAGCCAGACATGGCGTCCATACTCCCCATCGGAAGCCGGATAGGGCGTGCGCATCCAGTCGACATAGCCTTCCGGCAATATCCGCCGGCCGTTCCATTCGCCGTCCTGAAGCAGGAACTGGCCGAAGCGCGCCCAGTCGCGCGCCGTTGCATACAGATAGGAGGAGCCCCCGAACGTGCCGCGTGCATCTGTTTCCAGTATCGCGCTGTGCATGCCGAGCGGCTCGAACAATGCCTTGCGCGGCCAGGCCAGCGCTTCCGCCTCGTCGCCGACGGCATTCTGCCAGATGCGCGACAGCATGACAGTCGTTCCGCTTGAGTAGCTGAAGGTCCGGCCGATTTCGCCGGCAAGCGGCTTGTCGGCCGCGAATGCGGCCATGTCCGGCTCGAGATAGAGCATCCGCGTCACGTCGGTGACATCGCCATAATCCTCGTTGAAAGCGAGGCCGCTCGACATGGCCAGCATGTCGGCAAGGCTGATCCCGCGCCGCTCGTCATTTTCCCATTGCGGGAACAGGCCCTTCCCGTCGCGCGATAGCCGCCCATCCTTGATCACCGTGCCGATGATCGCGGCTGTGACGGTTTTGGTCATCGACCAGCCGAGAAGCGGCGTCTGGGCCGAAAAGCCGTCGCCATAGCGTTCGCCGATGATGCGCCCGCGATGCACCACCACGATGGCCCGCATGCCGGGACCGCTCAGGGCCGGACTGTCAAGTATCCCGGCTATGGCGACATCCGGGGCATCCACGGCATTTCCCTGCGGCCATGGCGCATCGCTTCTTGCGGGCCCTTCAGCCTGTGCAACAGCGCCTTCGAGGCCCCGCGCGGCCTCCAGATCGCCGTCCGCAACCGTGGCACAGCCGGTGCCTTCGCGATAGAGGGCAAGGCCCTTTCCGAACAGGCCGAAAAGGCCCGCCTTCACGGTTCCCGCCCCGCGATCCACATTGGCCCTCATCAGGCGCAGGAGAGGATGTCCCGGCGCCTGTACGTCGAGCGCCAGCACCTCCCCGGGATCGCGATTTGCCAGGAAGACGTTGGAGCAGACGATCTTGGCCGAATAGCCGGAGCCGACCCGGATCAGCGCAGGCGGCGCGACATATAGCCAGACGCCCGCCGCGATCACCGCGGCCAAAACCAGCGCCACCGCCCATTTCAGCATCCTGCCAAGCCGCGTCATGAGCCCTCCGAACCCGGTCATCGTATAGTGGGCAGATATCGCCTTTTCGACATGCTGTCGAACATCGGG